>NZ_AVBF01000004.1 GCF_000770635.1 Pontibacillus yanchengensis Y32 | reverse complement strand
CTCGAATCCAAGTCTTCCAGATTATGCTTCTTATCTTGAATAAGGCTATGTTGATTAATTGATTCCAAAATCAACACAAAACTTTAACAGATATCTATTTATCCACAGTGATTTCAGGATAGAGCTTAATCAACAAACATAATTGTATAGAAGTTGCAAATGATACATAGAAAAGGAGTGAGCTGTATGCACACGATGTGGAAAGGTACGATAAGTTTTGGGTTAGTTAATATACCAGTTAAGCTCCATTCTGCCACGGAAAATAAGGACATTAAGTTACGTCAATTACATGAGGAATGTAAATCGCCATTACAATATGAACGGACTTGTCCAGTTTGTGAGCGGGAAGTGGAAAATGAAGAGATTGTGAAGGCGTATGAATACGCGAAGAACAAGTTTGTCGTTTTGGATAAGGAAGACTTAGATAATTTGAAAAAAGAGCAAGATGACAAAGCAGTGGAGATTATGGATTTTGTGAAGCTAGAAGAGATTGACCCGATTTATTTTGATAGAAGCTATTTTCTTTCCCCTAACGAGGGAGGTTCAAAGGCATATTCGTTACTTCGAAAAACGTTAGAAGACACAAATAAAATAGGCTTAGCTAAAATTATCATTCGCTCGAAAGAACAATTGGCTGTCGTTCGGGTGTATAAAAATACAATTATCATGGAGACCATCCATTATCCAGATGAAGTGAGAGATGTACAGGATGTGCCAAATGTTCCGGAAGAAGAGGATTTGGGAGAAAAAGAGCTAACAACAGCCAAAACCCTAGTCGATCAATTAACAGCAGAGTTTGATCCAGAGAAATACAAAGATGATTACAGAGAATCGTTAATGGAACTCATTGAAGCGAAGAAAAATGATGAAGATGTTACGACGGCTAAACCGAAGCCAACGCCTGATAATGTAACAGATCTAATGGAAGCTTTAGAAAAATCACTCGATAAAAACAAGGGTAAAAAAGGTACGACCAAAAAGAAAACTACTCAGAAGAAAACCAACACGAAGAAAACATCAGACAAGAAAACAGATGAAAAAGAGACAGCATCAGGGAAGAAGACGTCTTGATGTAGGAAATCAGTATCCATTGAAAGAGAAACCGCCTTCCCATACACATAAAAAAAGCTCTTCCCAAAAGGGAAGAGCTTTTTTTGCTAATAAACGTAATTAGTTCTTAACTACGTTGTCAGCTTGTGGTCCACGGTTACCTTCAACGATGTCGAATGTAACAGTTTGACCTTCTTCTAGAGTTTTGAAACCTTCTTCTTGAATGGCAGAGAAGTGAACGAATACATCGTCTTGACCTTCTACTTCGATGAAACCGAAACCTTTTTCTGCGTTAAACCATTTTACTGTACCTTGATTCATGTTTATTCCTCCAAGTGCGTGTTGCACGATAATATTACTATTTCTTGCTCTGCATTTCATTCAAGAACTTTCTTCTTTCATCATGATCACGAACAACAATTAGTAAGTTCACTATAGCATGCTTAAATGGAGATGTAAACAATAGGGCAAAAATTTTTTGTTTTTGGCTCTGTTTTTTGGCTCGTTATACTTTAGTGTTGACTCTGGAATCAACTAATCAAAATAGTCTTATTCAAGTGAGAATCATAATATGGAGTAAGGATTTTTGGTGATGAGTGGTTGATTCGTTGGGAATTCACCCAATCTGATAACATCATTATACTCAACCTAGCACTAACTGCGATGGATCCGTTATCCCACATACCGATGGGCGGAGGGAAATGGTGAGACTCCTGCGGAAGAAGGGACAATGCGAGACCCCACAGAGAGGCGTAGCCGAACGAGGAGGCTCGCATGTTCCTACGCGGAAAGCGAACCATTTCACCGCAGCCCCTTCCTCACAAACGTAACGGGTCCAGCCACACCAGATATTCAAGAGTATGGTGCTATTATGGAGGAACATAAAACTTGTTCATTATTATATCAACACAAAACTTTAACACAGCCTACGAAAAAGGAAGAAATATGTAGATTAACTTCCCTGCAAAACGGTTATACAATATCGTGATATTTACATAGAGTTTACATTTTAGTAACAACATAGCTATTCCCTCTTTCATCATCGAAGAGATATAGGGAAGAACATGAGAGGGTGAACAATCATGGAACGACAAGTGTATTTTGATAATGCAAAGTGGATACTAATGTTTCTGGTTGTATTCGGTCATACGATTCAACCGTTTACAGAGAACCATCAACCGATTGATGTGCTTTATCATTGGATTTACACCTTTCACATGCCTGCATTCATATTTTTATCAGGTTATTTCGCTAAAGCAAAGAAGTCAAAAGATTACATTATTCACTTAATGAAAAAGTTATTATTGCCATATATGGCCTTTCAGGGTCTCTATACCATTTATTACTTTCTAATTGGGAAAGGGGATTGGCTTAATTTACCGTTTGAACCGCAATGGGCATTATGGTTTTTGGTGAGTTTGTTTTGCTGGCATTTGCTTTTACAATGGTTCAGCAAGATTCCTAAATATGCTGCCTTATCCATTACAGTGATAATGGGGATTGTGGTAGGCTACTTTGATCCAATAGGCCATATGTTTAGCCTGTCGAGAACAATCGTATTCTTCCCGTTTTTCCTATTAGGCTATTGGTTTAGTGAAAAGGAACTGAAAATGATTTGCCATACAAGCTTTAGAACCATTGGACTGGTCATTATGGTTTTAACAGCTATAGGCTTGTTTTTGACTCCGTCATTTTCTATTGATTGGTTCCTTTCTTCCAAGTCTTATCAAGTAATGGACATGCCTCAATGGGGAGGGGTAATTAGATTAGGTGTTTATGCCATTAGCATCTTAATGACGTTAAGTGTACTTGCGTGGATACCTTCGAAGTCATACAAATGGACTCCGCTTGGAACGAGAACACTGTATGTGTATGTCATGCACGGCTTTTTCATCCATTTCTTTAGAGAATTTGAAGTATTTCATGTAGGTTCCTTTTTAGATTTAGTTGGATTAGCCGTCGTCGCTCTTCTACTAACGTGGTTCCTCTCAACATGGACTATAACAAAACGAATAGAACCTTTAGTAGAAATGTATAAATATATCCCATTACCTCAGCGGTTTCGGTCTAGTACGTCGAAGTGATATTTCCATTTACTAGGTTTAAACAACCGGCTTTTGTGATAATTTAACCGTGTAGCACATAACACGTTTCATCAAAGGAGAGTGTAAAACGTGGCGAATAAAGTTTTAATGATTGTAACAAGTGCAGGCTGGTTAGGTGATGATCATAAAACCGGTCTTTGGTTATCTGAATTTGCAGAACCGTATATGGAATTCACTCAAGCTGGATATGATGTAACAGTAGCTAGTGTAGCTGGGGGAGAAATCCCAATTGACCCTAACAGTATTTCAGGTGACATCCCTGAGGATTGGGAAGGTGTAATGGAGCCGTTAAAATCGACTACATCCCTTGATGAAGTTAATCCTGAGGAATATGTAGGCGTATTCTTACCAGGCGGACACGGTACAATGGTGGACTTCCCTGATAATGAAACCATGAAAAAGGTACTACAGCCATTTGTGTATGATGATAAACTAATTGGGTCTGTTTGCCATGGACCAGCAGGTTTTGTTGGAATCACAGAAAAGGATGGCACTGCTTTTGTTAATGGAAAGCGTCTAACAGCCTTTACAGATGAAGAAGAAAAAGATACACAACTAGATTCTCTAGTGCCATTTATGCTGGAAAGTCGACTAACAGAACTAGGTGCAAGATTTATGGCGGAGCCGAATTATACCGTACACGTTGAAGCAGATGGAAACTTAGTGACAGGACAGAATCCTCAATCCAGTCTGGAAACAGCCCGTAAATTTCTACAAAAATTAGAAGCATAAGCAAACAAGCAGGATGAGTGCACTCATCCTGCTTGTTTTAGCTTGGTGTGGGGCTTTTGAATAGGGGGTCGCTCATAAAATTGAAATCCCGCTCATAAATCGAGAATCCCGATCATAAAAATCAAATCCCGCTCATAAATTGAGAGTCTTGATCATAAATGCAAAAACTCGCTCATAACCCAGCATCCCACTGATCCCCTCTCACTTTTAAAAGGTTAAAGCACAATACCTCGAACGCTACTCATACTTTTTAGCACCAATATACCTTGGTTCCCAATAAACATTATTCATGGAACTAATCGTAACTCCTTGTGAGGAGCTTGCATGAATAAAACGATCATCCCCTAGATAGATTCCTGCATGCGAAGGACCTTCTTTATAAGTCTCAAAAAAGACAAGGTCGCCTCGTTGTGGGGTGTGTATTTCCGTTCCGGCAGGATAGATGGTGGATATAGTACGAGGAATGGAGATCCCTTGTTTTTGAAATACAAACTGTAAAAAGCCGCTACAATCAAATCCATCAGGCGATTCCCCACCCCATTGATAGGGAACACCTATATATTGCTTGGCAGTAGCAACTAACCCCTGTATTACATCGCTCTTTTCTTGTAGGGATAACGTTTGGCCGGTATAAATGATGTTTGAATGAAGGTTATTGGTTTCCTTGATGTCCTGTATGGATTGATTAAATGTCTGACTAATAGTCCATAAAGAATCCCCAGGCTGAACCGTGTAGGTTTCAGGTGTAGTGGAAGGTATGGTTAATGCCTGTCCAGGATAAATGTGAGGTGAAGCTAATTGATTAGTTTGTTTCAAGCGAGCAATCGTTGTGTTATGTTCCTGTGAAATTTTCCATAAGGAATCCCCTTGGTTGACCTGTATGGTTTCTGCATGTGCGGTAGTAAAGGCTGAAAGGCTAAAAATCGAAGTGGCAAGTGTGATTTTCTTTACAAATGCTTTTGATGTAAACATGTTATGTAGCAACCTCCTTAAGTCATGCTGTAAACAATAGTAAGAGTGAAATATTTGCACAATGTTTATCGTAACAAAGGTTAAACCCTTTTATTGCTAGTAATTGCTGGAGCAAAAGGAGAACAAAGTAAAACATGTTAATTTCCCCCTTATAACAACTAGCCTCCCGCTTTATCCCTATAATGTCTCCTACTTTCCGCTTACGATTTAAAGTTTGTAACAATACAACCTACTTATTGCTTAAAATATTAAATCTCTGTAAATTTCGACATTTTTAGCACGGCGTATCCGTACAAAGTACCTGATTCAGATAAGGAAAGTTGTCCTACTAAATCGAATAATCATAACCTCAATATGAAATAAATGGATGGGGAATAGTCACTTATAAAGTCAAAAGCCTTATATTACAAGTTTGTTACGTATGTTGCTCTTGTTACTTTAATACCTATTCTTCATTTTTTCAGTGTGATAGTCTAATTTTGTGTAAAGATTACGAATGGTATCAATACCACCAATTATGGTGATTGCTTGCGTACATTTTTATACTCATATAAATCTCGTAATGAACGAGTGTTGTTTTTTCCCTATTAAAAAATATAGAAAAGCGCAAGCGACCGTGTTTAGTGGCGTACTAACCTTCCATATCAAGAGTAGGAAGTTTGCTAGTCGCTGGGGTTAGACATGGTAAGCGCAAGATGTACGTTTTCTTCTATTTTAGAAGTAGGGTTTAGGAAAGTGGCGGATTTATGTAAAGGGAAGTGGAAAATGGAAAAAGGTTCATCTAATGTAGATCAGAGAATTGCAGAAGTGATGGAAGGTGTAGTTAGTCGTGGTTTAAGTGGATCTGAAATAACAGAAATGGCACGTAGCTTTATACGTTATAAAAAAGAAGAGGGTTTTTCCTTTGCGAAGCTAACTCAGTTACACTTTCATATGTTTAGTGAGGAAGAAGAGGCGCTAGTCCTTTATCCTTCAGCTGCTGTGGAGCTGTTGATTTTGTCTTTGGATATATTTGATGATTTACAGGACCAGGATGCAAGTGAGAAACCTTGGTGCCAAGTCCCTCATGCAATGGCGATGAATATATCATCAGGGCTCTTGATGTTAAGCATGAAGACATTAGAAGAAGCAGAATACGAGCCAGAAAAAAAACATCAAGCTATTCAATACCTTTATTCTCAAGTGTTAAAAGCCGTTAGTGGACAGCATGTAGATTTAAAGGATGCAATTGAGACAGATGAGCAGTATTTGCAAATGGTTGAATCGAAGTCTGGAGCGTTAATGGCTTGTGCGTGTTTGGTGGGGACTTCTCTTGCTACGAACCAACAACATCACATTGTAGAAGAATATAGTACAAGCTTTGGGGTAGCTGCACAGCTTGCAAATGATCTAGAAGATGTATCTAGATGGGATACAAAAAATGATTTGCTTTTCAAAAAGAAGACACTCCCTATCCTAAAGCTTTTACAGCAAACAGAGCTCGAAAACACATGGTTACATGACTACTATCAGGGGTTGCTTGATAAGGAGTTCATCCTTGATCACAAACAGGAGATATTCACTTGGATACAACAATCACCTGCACTGAAATATGCTGAAGTGATTAAACGTGTCTATCAACGAAAAGCAAGTAATAAAATCCAAGAAATCTCTGCTCAGGAGCGATTGAAAAAGAAACTCCAAGACTTGATTGAAGAAATCTAGGTTTTTTAATAAGGAAAAGACAAACACAGATTCAGTGATGTACAGGTTTTAACGAAGGTTATAAAACTATTATTAATGGAGGTAGTTTACATGCTACAGAAAATTGTTGAAAGTCTAACGAACAACCCAAATCTTGTTGAGAAGCTTCAAGAAGGGAAACTTAGCTTAATCGGGGTTTCAGAAACAGAAGAAGCGGCAATTAAAGATGTATTTACCACAGGGAGTCAAGATCATTCTAAAGGCATGACTTACTGGAAATAAGGCGGAACCTTATAGCAATGAACGAATAGCCAGAAGCTTTCTGGCTATTTTTTTCACTTTATAAGAGTTTCCTTTGACCTATGACAAAACAATGAATATAGACCATGTTCGGGTGTTTCATGCACTGCATGAAGTAGTACGGTTACACTATGTACTTATATTTATAGGACGGAAAGGGTATTGAAATGGAAATTATACGTAATAAGAAAATACTCACAACTCTTTTCACCTCCATTATCATCTTATTAGCATTGTATTTATTACTTGTTACTTTTACGAAGTCATATACAGGCATCAGTGCCAAGCAAAGTAGTGAAGGGCAGTGGGTTGTGGCAAATGTCGAGGAAATGGGATGGGGGAGTATCAACGATATACAAAAGGGGGACGTGATACTTCGAGTCAACGATCAACCTCCTAGTTCTCATAAGCCCCTCAAACGGTTCGGTGTGTTAGGGGATTTACAGGAGTTGGTTATTAAACGTGATCAAGAGATTAAACATTTCACAGTGAAAAATAGCATCTACTCAGAAACGCTTATTTACCATAGCATCATCCCATTCTTGGCTTTCTCTGTGTTATTTTCGTTTTCTGCATTGATTTACGCCAGAAAAAAAGAGGACTCCACAGCTTTATTGTTGATTGCCTTCTTCCTGGCTGTAGGATTTGGGTATTTAAGTGCTGCTGCCTCGGCTAGAACGGACTTACTTGCAAGATTTGTGAATGGAATTTCGTTATTAATGATTCCGGTACTTTTGCTCCATTTTTATTATGTGTATTTCTCCAAGTACCATATTAAATTGCTTCAACCTAACATTCTTTATTTTCTATATAGCATCAATACAGCGATTGTCGTTATCGAAACGGTTTATTTGTATTTACCTATAAGTGGGTTTTACACCTATATCCGTCATGGACAATTAATTTTATTCAGTTACGAAATTGTATTATGCTTATCCATTTTAGTAATCTTTTATTTCCGATTTCGAAATACAATACACAAACCAGTTTTCCAAAATACGATATTTGCAATAGTAGTCTCGTTTCTTCCATTCATTGTGTTTACTGCCATTCCTAGTACATTCTTTGGAGTGAATCTACTACCGCCAGCTGTAACGGCTGCTTGCATTATCTTCTTACCAATGTTCTTTGTCTATCAAGTATTAACAAACCGACTATTTGATATTGATTTCATAAATAGTAGATTACGCTATTATTCCTTTATTGCTAGCATCTTAACGGTAATCATTGTTAGCTTACTTACAATATTGACGAGCTTTTCGATTGTCCAATGGATCCGTTTGGTTATTATCTTTTTTGTCACGTTTATTGCCTTCTTCTACTTTGAAGAACGACTGAATATAAGACCGAGAGTGTTTGGTGAAAAGGTTAACTACCAATTGAGTTTAGACCAATTTTCGAAGGATATTTCGAAAATATTAAAAAGAGAAGAGTTGGACGAACGCTTAATACGTGAAGTGAAAACGGTGCTTCCCGTCAATGGTGTCTCCTTATTAGAATGTCAAAAAGGTCACTCTGTCATTCATTTAGTAAAAGGAGACCACCAATATCCTGAAGAGGAAATTAGTCATCACTGTGTGGAGAAGGCAAATGTGAAAACAACGGGTGAATTTTTCAAAGTAGATAAAGGGCTATGTTATGTGATTAGTGAGATGAATGACTCCTTACATCTTCTTTGGATTGATAAGAAAATGAATCATACCCCATTTAATAAAGACGAGCATAGATGGCTGAAGACACTTGTCCATTACACTAGTATAGTCTATGAAAATTTCCAACTGATTGAAGGAGTTACGGAAGAACTGAAGCGATCTATGTATCAAAATAGTGAAGCACCTTTTTGGTTACTGCGATTATTGTTCAATTTGTCAGAGAAAGAACGTGCGCGATTAGCTTCCGATTTACATGATGCTGCTCTTCAAGAACAACTCGTATGGTATCGAAAAGTAGAGGAACTGTTAGAGGAGCGAGAAATACCTAATCATGTGACTGGAGAACTAACAGAGGTGAAAGAAGGGTTGTTGGACGTCGTTCAGCAAATTAGAGAGACATGTACCTTCTTACGTCCACCTTTTCTTAAGGAATCCGGCATTGTCGAAGCACTAAACTATTTAATTGATCATTATCGTTTGCGTTGTGATTTCAGTGTAGAGTTTAATGCCCAACAATTTAGCGTCGAATTAGAGCATGAGCAATCCCTGGCAATATACCGTATTGTACAAGAATTGCTTAACAATGCGACCAAGCACTCGCAAGCAACAACGGTTGAATTTGATTTGAAAAGCGAAGGGGGCATGGTTGTGTTGAACTATAAAGATGATGGAGTTGGTATTCCGAGAGAAGAATTGAAAAAACGTCATTCAGAGAGTATGGGATTAGATGGCATTAGGCAACGTGTTAAGAGTCTGCAAGGGAATGTGGAGTTTTATTCACCAGAAGAGGGTGGATTTGAAATGGCCATTGTTCTTCAGACTACTTCTAATTCAAATTCTTATTTTGCATTCTCATGAGAAAAGCGCAAGCGCCCTGCTAGCGACGTACAAACTGGACGGCTCCGTATGAGATAAAGGAAACACGAAGAGCGGTAGCGATTCGATGTTGACTTATCGTAAGGAGGGGCAGGAAGTTTGCTAGTCGCTGGGCGCTGGAGCTAGACATGTATGCGCCAGAAACTTATACTTTCTTTACTTTTAAAAAAGACATCTAGGTAAACGAAAAGTAATGTAGGTGGAGGGACCTTTATGATACGAATATTGCTAGTAGATGATCACCCTTCAGTTGGTGAAGGAACCAAACTAATGATTGAAAAAGAAGAGGATATGGAAGTGACGGTAGTAGATTCAGCAGGAAAAGCTTTAGAGCTTGTCCCACAACACGAATACGAGCTTATGTTATTTGACCTGCGCATGCCTGGCATGAATGGAATTGAACTCATCAAAAAAGTTCGTGCATTAGGAATCAAAACACCTATACTAATCTATTCTGGTTACGATATTGGACCTCATTTTAATACATTAGTCGAAGCTGGAGTTTCCGGCTTTATTAGTAAGACAGAACCACGTGACCAATTAATTATGTATATCAGATGTGTAATTGCTGGGAAGGTGATTCTACCACTTTCTCTATTTAAGCAACTTAGACGAGTAGAGGTACAAGTTGGAGAATCAGAACCCGTTACTTCCTCTCAAGAAGCGGAAGTAGTAGAAGAAGCAACAGATGTATCTATCAATCCGAAAGAACAAGAAATCCTGCAAGAAGTTGCTAAGGGGAAAAGTAACAAAGAAATCGCTAAAAAGTTTTACCAAAGTCAGCGCACCATCGAATACAACTTAACCGAAATCTTCCGAAAACTACAAGTGAAATCCCGCGCAGAAGCAGTACTGAAATCCAAACAGTGGGGGATTATTGCAGAAGATATCGATGAATAAAGAGGGGGAGGGCTAAACCTTATGGGTTTGGTCCTTTTTATGTTTTTAGTGAAATGTTGAGATAGGGAGGGGGGCTTCCGTTTTAAAGGTATAATTTTGAGGACTTGGAGTCGAGGAGGGGCCGATATGTTGCGATCGGAATCGGCAATAAGTAGGAAACCTTTTTTGACGGACATATGATCTCTTATTTACTGCGAAAACCCTCTTTTGGAGAGGCTGACGGACATATGGTACCTTATTTGTGAAAAAACACACTACATGAAGGTGATTTAGGCTGAATAGCGTACTGTATGTCCGTTCCGAATGCAAAATAGCCTCCAAATCGAAGAATAAGAGACTATATGTCCGCTAGCACAGCATCACCTTGTGTCATCATCCATCCCCCGCTTCGTGAATACCACCATTCAAAAAACCCCCCCATTCTAAACTGTCCACCTTTGCTATTGTTGGGAGGAACGGAAACAAGGCCAGTTATGAGTATATGAGGTATTTTTCTGAGTTAAAGTCTACAACTCGTACGTCTGGTGTGCCAAATGAAGGTGTTCACTAAAGATATGAACATCTTGTTCGGTGAGAGAGGTACTACATTTAGCCGCGGGTCCGATAGCCATTACCCGGATGGGGTGAAGGGGAAACTGCGAGACTCCCGCGGGTGAAAGAGGTTGGTGAGACCCCGGAGGGAGCGAAGCGAGTGAGAAGGCTCACCAGCTCGCCCGCAGGAAAGCGAGTTGTTTCACCGTAACCCCCCCTCCACTTTTCAATTATCGGACCAATACTTTTCAGAATATCTCGATCCCAAATCTTCAACATAATGGAGCTATTATCCAACAAAACCACAAAAAAAACGCCCAGGGGGAGTCCCCTAGACGTTTCATTACCCCTCAATTATTCCTTTGCCACTTTCCAATATTCATATGCATGGACAGCGTTACCATGGTAGGAATGATTGTCGATGAAGTGACTTGTTGTTTCATCTAACTCTTCTTCCATTACTTGCTTCCCTTCTTCATAGAAGGAAATGTGCTTGTTTTTGTCGATTTCTTGCATTTCAACAGATAGGATAATCTCCTTATCAAGCTCTTCTGCAAATTCCATTTCTTTCTTCGCTACATCAATAATACCGTTAGACCCTTCGGCTGTATCTCGAAAAGCCATTAGAGTTGTGTGGTCTAACGTATCGATGAACCACTTACTGAAAGAAGTGTCTTCCTCGCCTGGTGCTTTGTGATCGTCTAGCCATATTGCTAGGTCTGCACTCGTCTCTAAATCGGAATTCTTTTCTACTTCGTCAACGAATGTTTGAACGTTCGTCTTCCAAGTCTTCAGAACGTCATCTGTATTTCCTTCCCAGTTCTTCAGAACATAAGGCTCGATATCAAGGTGAATACCATCAAATTGCTGCCTTGGAGGTACGGCTTTTTGATAGCTTGTTACATAGTCAACAAACATATTAAGGCGCTCTTCGCCTTTTTCAAGAGCCCAGTTTGGGTGGCCTCCCATAGCGTGAACCTCAATGCCTGCTTCGTGAGCTTTCTCAACGAACTCGTTATACACTTCATAGTCTTGCGTACGGTCTAATCGAGTGTAAAGCAAGTTGATGTCTTTTTCTTTAGCGAACTCTAGGATTTTATCTGGTTCCTCAATAGCATTTTCAGCATGCCATATGTAGGTACCACGAATGTTTTCATTGTCTACTTCTTCAAAATTAGGGTCTTCTTTTGCGTTGGATAAGTAATTCTTAAATTGATTATCCATAGTTCGAGCTAAAAAGATAGAAAATTGTGCTCGAGTAGTTGAAGCGTTGGGGCGGAACGTATTGTCAGGGAAGCCTACTGATATACGGTTAGACACAACTTCACTGACATACTTGCGGTTACCATTTACATCATCGAAATCTTTAGAGATGGGTTCATTTTCTAGATTATAGGCTCTTGTTAAAACAGCAGCCATTTCGATTCGTTTAATATTTCGGTCAGGTTGAAATTCATTCGAATCGGTACCTTGAATGATGCCCTCATCTACTAATGTAGCAACATATTTATAATGGGGATGTTCTTTGGAAATATCGTCAAAATTAGGGTTGGGGCGATTGTCGGTTGATAACCCTAATTCTCTCGTTAGCATAATCGCAGCTTCCATTCGAGAAACATCATTCCCTGGGCGGAACGTACCATCCGGATACCCCTTAATAATCCCTTGATCTTCGAGATACTGAATTTCTTCGTTTCCTGTTATCTCTTCGGAAACATCGGGATAGTTTGTCTCACCATGAGCGAATGGTGCACTCCAAGCTGTTGCAACAAATAAGCTTGTTAAAAGACTTGCTGTAATTTTCTTTGTTAATCCACTCACTTGTGTTCCTCCTCTCAAATCGTTAAGTGCCGCCACTTTTTAATGGCATCACTCCGTTAGAATCTTCGAACAGTTTACTTTATATAATGGGGTTGGAAGTACATACATTATTTTACTGAACCTGTAGAACCGTTAAAGAGCACAGAGATGACTGTGCTCTTTAATCTCGTATTTTGTATCCTTTTCTAGTAACCTAGTGACTTCTATCTAATTAATCCTTAGCATTCAGCCAGTAATCATAAGCATGTATTACATACCCTTTATAGGATGATTTTTTCTGAAGTTGTTCCTCTGTTTGCTCGAGAGCCTCTTCCATTTTTTCTTCTCCTTCTTCGTGGAAGGATATATGCTCTACGGCTTCATTTTGTTTCATTTCAACAGAAATGACGATACGTTTATCTAGGTTCGTCGCAAATTCCATCTCTTCTTTCGAAACGTCTAAAATTCCACCAGCACCTTTCGCATAGTCTCTAAAGGCCATGATAGTGGTGTGGTCTAATTGGTTTATCATCCACCGACTAAAAGAAGAGTTCTCTTCGCCAGGGACTTCATGATCGTCTAGCCACATAGCTAAATCAACACTTGTTTCTAGTTTGGAATTCTTCTTCACCTCGTCTACAAACAACTCAATATTCTCTTTCCAAGTACGTAATACTCCGTTTTTATTCTCAGACCACTCAGGTAATACGTAAGGTTCAATGTCGAGGTGGATGCCATCGAATTTCTGCTCTTCTGCTACGGTATTATTGTAGGTTGTGACGTAGTCAATAAACATTCTTAATCGTTCTTCGCCTTTTGCTAGAGCCCAATTTGGATGACCGCCCATAGCATGTACTTCAATTCCAGCTTCATGTGCTCTCTCTACAAAGCTCTTATAAGCCGAGAAGTCTTTTCTGCGATCTAAACGGGTGTAAAGAAAATTAAGGTTCTTTTCTTTCGCAAATTCTAGGATTTCGTCAGGAGATTCAATTAGATTACTAGCATGCCAGATATAAGTCCCTTTAACGGATTCTGGCTTTTCGTTAGTAGACTCGTTAGATTCATCAGTTTCTTCAGGATCATCAGCATGTTCTTCTGTGTTGTCCTCAAGAGAAGTCCAATGACTGTAACGGTCTATAGCGAAACCGACATAGGAGGGTTCTTCTTTTAGGTGGTGTTCTAATATATTTAGATGCATGTTCATGTTTCCAATACCTTCTTCATAGAAGGAAACATAATCTTGCCCTGTGTTTTCCAGCGTGATGCCGACTACGATTTTTTTATCGAGCTCATTAGCAATTTCTAGTTCATCTTCTATTAAGGAAACGACTCCGTTTTGACCTTCAAGCGTATCACGAAAAGCTAATATGGTAGTGTGGTCAAATTGGCTAATCAACCACCTGTTAAAAGTGGTGTCTGGTTGGTTTGGGGTCTTCACTTCATCTAACCAAAAAGGAATGGAGGCACTGGTTTCTAACGTATTGGATTCCTTCACATCTTCATTGAATAAACGTATATTGCCTTTCCATTCCTTAAGAATGGTTTTAGCATTCGTGTACCATTCTTCTAGAAGCTGCGGTTGGATCTTAAGATGAATACCTGTGAATTGTTCGTTCTGGTTCACCTCATTGTTGTAGTTCTCAACCCAACTAGAAAAGTCAAGCAATGCCTGCTTATTGGATGAAAGAGCCCAAGAGGGTTTACCTCCTAATGCGTGCACATCAATGTTTGCTTCTGATGCTTGGTGGATGAAGTCTTTGTATGCGGAAGGGGATTTCTTGGTGTCGACTTTGAGATAAATGGTATTAATCCCATTCTGCTTACTTCTTTTAATAATATCTTCTGCTTCGGTTTTAAGATCGGCTTCCTCTACCCACAATGCATTCTTTTTTTCTTCAGGATTTGACCAACCTGTTAAAAATATTGAAATGCTAATCAATAGCATGAGATATATCGGTTTTTTGTTCATAGTTTTCCCCCACTTTTTTAATAGATGAAACCGTCGTACCTTTACCTCTTTTAATGAAAAAAAGAGAGAATACGTTTTTGGTTTTGCTCCCTCACTACCCCAAGGGGGAGTTATTAGTCTCCGAAATCTTCAATATCAAGTATTTTTTAGACAAAAATACTATATTTTTTCTACATTATTTTACTTCGTGTTTTTCGGAGGTACCGAAATTCGATTTCGGTACCCTGGGTGAATGCTTTCACAAACGAACGCAATAATGGACTGGTGCTAATGTAAGCGCATAACTAATGTGACTTCTCTGCTGAACATCTACACCCCTTTCTTTGAGCGATTTTCGGTAGATTTCATTCACGCCGAAATGAAAATTCGTAACTCCGAACTACGGTTTTCGATGAGAAGCCATGAAAGGCCGTGTTAGGGTTAAAACGTACTTGAAAATAATGCACCTTAAAGGTAAATGTTTCGACATATTTTTGCAACATTTTTCTTTCTAAAATATGGAAATTACAATGAGTTATGTTTTTCCTTCATAACTTTCTATTGTAATAGGAAATCTTCTTTACTTTTTCATGTGTAATAAGGGAGGCATGAACCATCGTTTGGAAGAGAGGAAAAAGCATCCTGATTCTTCTCCTATTGCTCACCATTGGCGGTACAGCTTATTTCAAAGTGTTCGCTATGGAGAGTATTGAAAGGAAAGAATTAGAAGATGGTACTCAAATAAAATTTCGAACGACGAATAATGATATTGAAGTCTATAAGAATGATTCATGGTCACCTCTTTTTATTAAAGGTGTAAATCTAGGCGCAACGTTACCTGGTGAGTTTCCTGGCTCGTTACCAATTACCAAGGATGATTACTTACGTTGGTTTGGCATGATAAAAGATATGGGTGTTAACACAATTCGGATTTATACCATTCATAAACCAGTCTTTTATGAAGCCCTAGTTGAATTTAATCAACGTCATGGAGAAGATCCTCTCTACTTTATGCAGGGAGTGTGGTCGCCAGTAAATCTACTAAAAGAGCAACAGGATGCACAATCACCTGAAGTAACAAAAGCTTTCAAAGAAGAAATTAAAAGGGCAGTTGGTGCTGTTTATGGAGACATCACCATTCCAGAAAAGGATGGTAAAGCAAGTGGAAAATATACCGCAAATGCTGGTCAGTATTTACTAGCTTGGCACCTCGGAACAGAGTGGGGGCCAAAAACAGTTCAGAACACGAACGAACAGCATGCGGATGCTGCACCTGTAGAGGGCGACCATTTTAAATCCAAACCGGATGCTGCTGCTTTTGATAAATGGCTGGCTGAATTACTGAATTACACAGCTGAATTAGAGAAGAAGCATGGTTGGGAACACCCAATGACCTTTACGAATTGGGTTACCACAGATCCATTAGAGCATCCAAAGGAACCTTTACCAACAGAAGATTTAGCAAGCGTTGATGCGACAAATATCGAGACCGAAAACTGGAAAGCAGGCTATTTCGCCTCTTATCACGCATATCCGTATTACCCAGATTTTCTCCGTTTAACTGATAAATACAATGACATTAAGAATGCAGAAGGAAAAGTTGACCCTTACAAAGGCTACCTTCGAGAGTTGAAGGATTACCACGAGGGCATGCCGATTATGATTACGGAATTTGGGGTGCCGTCCTCACTCGGTAACGCTCACATTGGAGCGTTAGGAAGAGACCAGGGAGGTCATACCGAGAAACAACAAGGCAAGATCAATACAGACTTGTTAAACACCATCTATCAAGAGGATTATGCTGGAGCGTTAGTTTTTGAATGGCAAGACGAATGGTTCAAGAAGACTTGGAACACGATGTCGTTTGAAGAAGCTCACAGTAGACCTGATTGGTATAACTATCTATCAAATGAAATGTCATATGGACTATTAGGAATGTATCCAGGGAAAGAGGACGACATTCAAATTGATGGAAAGCAAGAAGATTGGCAAAAGCTTAAGGATAAAGAAAAGCAAGACCTTACGCCTAATATGGACGGTTGGAAGTCAATCACTGCTACTCACGATGAAGGATATATGTACATTACAGCCAAACTAGAAGACGACTTTAACCCAAACGATGAAAATCTATATCTAGGTGTGAACACCATTTCAGGTGGCATTAAGCAAGGTGGGCCACTACAAGACTCCAAGCTTAATGAAGGATTAGAAACACTCATCCGATTTGGTAAGGAAAAAGAAAGCAAGGTACTCATTTCTTCTGACTATGATTACCATAATCAGCTATATGAAGGAGAAAAAGGAAAAGTCGAGATGTCGACTGATACCGGCACATTCCAGCCTTGGCAGCTACCAGTAAGTTTGAAACTGGAGCCTCCACACGCTAAGTACTCTGTACCTTTTCAA
The DNA here is from genome assembly GCF_000770635.1 of Pontibacillus yanchengensis Y32. GTDB lineage: Bacteria > Bacillota > Bacilli > Bacillales > BH030062 > Pontibacillus > Pontibacillus yanchengensis. The sequence goes on along the minus strand of NZ_AVBF01000004.1, from coordinate 101,559 downwards.
GAAGTCGAGGTAGGCAAGCTGCCAAAAGGAACGGCAGGGGAGTTTGATAGTAAAGATTATCAACCTCAAGCGCTATGGCAATCAAAAGGCAACGTAATCGAGGCAAAAATTCCGTGGGCTTTGCTTGGATTTTCAGATCCTAGTAAACGAAACGTTGTAAGCTATGAAACACACAAGCAAGAAACGGATGAATTGAAAACGAAGAAGACAGAAGGAATTCAGTTCGTGCCTTGGACAGTACAAGAAGGTTCAAGTAAAGCAACTGGCCTGAGCGAAGAACCTTTCCCTGTTACAGAGCTTCCGTTATACAAATGGGAGCCATGGACTAAGGTTCAGTACGCTGAACGAAAGAAAGAGAGTTATTACGAAATGCAAGAAGCCTTTGAGCAATTAGAAGAAATCAAAAAATAGGGAGGGGAACCAATGTTTTTTAACCTACAAATGGCCTATTGGGTTGTTTATGGTTTGCTGGCAATCATGGGGATCTTAACCATAGTCATCATGGGAATTAAATTTAGAAATGCCAGAAATCAGAAAAAAACAGAAGAGTCTCTGCAAAATTTTCAGAGTTATCTGGACTATGTCCAATCACAACTTGATGAAGAAGATCGACTACGGACACCCAATCAAAAAGTAGGAGACTTCGACAAAAAAGTACTTCAAAAAGTACTAATCGATTGGATTCAGCGTCTATCTGGTGTGCACCGAGATAAGTTAATCACACTATGTCATGATTTAGGATTAATTGATTTCAACTTAAAACGAATCAAAAGCTTCTCTGAATTTAAGCGTTTAGATGCAGCCTACTATCTTGGCAGTATGCGAAGCTCAAAAGCAATTCCACATTTATTCAAAATGTTAAAGAAGAACAAAGAAGGTTCTGAAGCCTTTATTATTGGTCGCTCTATTGCTCAAGCTGCTGATGAGCCAAAAGATGTTAAAGAAATGCTGACCTACTTGGCTAAAGAAGAACGAAACAATTACCACTTACTAGCAGATATCGCAGGCGAATCTACACTAGATTTAAGAGTGCAATACAAACAACTATTAACTAGTGAAAATAAAGAACTTGTGAAGTTAGCTCTATTAGGATTATCTAATCAAACTGATTCTGGAATGGATTCCAACGTTCGAAACTATGTATATGCCAAAGACAAAGAAATTCGTATGAACGCTGTGCAACTCCTGATTACATCTGGTGCTTGGACATCAAATGATATAAAGAAGATGCTTCATTTTAACGATTCAGACGTTCGGGCATTTGTAGCGCAATGGATTGGAGACTCTGGAGTTGTTCAATTTGCTGATCAGTTGCGAGAGGGGGTTAAGGATTCGGATAAGATTGTAGCCCGTACCTGTGCTAAGAGTCTATTGAAGCTTGGCGAAACAGGCTTTATCAAACTATGTGACGTAACGGTTCAGAACGAAGGTCAGCCCGTTGCCGACCTCGCTTTAGAATGTATTCAAGAAGACCTGAAAGAAAGCTCTGTTCAAACAGGAAACATCGAACATGTTACAAGCTACAATCAGAAATTGTACTTGTATCAAAAATACTTTGGTAAAGATGAAGGCTTAACACAAGCGATATAAGCAGGAAGGAGAGGAAAATGAGAGAGATACTATTTGGTTACGGGATATTCGCAATGTATTACGTAATCGCCATTAACACAATTTATTTAACAATCATTCTATTTTCCTTTAATAAAGTTTCCTCCATCTTAAAGGGAACCCTTTATTCAAAATATCAATCCTTATCAGGATCAAAAAACGTACCACCAATTTCCGTACTAGTCCCAGCATTTAATGAAGAATTAACCATTATAGAAAACGTCAGATCACTACTTGCATTACACTATCCAAAATATGAAGTCATCGTTGTGAACGACGGTTCAAGTGATAAAACAGTCGAAGTAATAACAAAGGAATTTAACTTGAAATACTTCGCTCCGTCTTCCATCGAGAAGAAAGTAGAAACCGCTGAAGTAAGAGGCATTTATTACAATCCAAACTACCCAAATTTATATGTAGTGGATAAGGAAAATGGAGGTAAGGCAGATTCCTTAAATGCTGGAATTAACTTATCAAACTACCCACTCATTGCATCAATCGACGCAGACTCTCTACTAGAAAAAGATGCTCTAATTCGTATGGCTAGAAAGTATATGGAAAACCCAGAACAAAACGTGGCTATTGGCGGAAATGTCCGCATAGCTAATGGTTGCAAAATCGAAAATGGCGTTGTAAAAGACGTGAACTTGCCGAAGAAACTACTTCCGATGCTTCAAACCGTGGAGTATATGAAAGCATTCCTTGGTGGCCGTATTGGCTGGAGTAAAGTGAATGGCTTAATCATCGTTTCCGGTGCATTCGGAGTATTCCGAAAAGATTACGTTGTGGAAGTAGGAGGCTATCGCGGGGGTTATCCTGGCGAAGATATGAACATCATTATCAAGCTTCACCGCCACATGCTAGACAACAAGCTTCCTTACAAAGTCGAATTTGTCCCTGACGCCGTGTGCTGGACACAAGCTCCAGATAGCTTCAAGATCCTCGGTAGTCAACGTAAAAGATGGGGACGCGGTAACTTAAAGAATATGATTGATGAAGGACGCCACATGTTCATGCGACCAAGATACAAGATTATGGGACTATTAACGATTCCATACAACATTATATTTGAAACGCTAAGTCCGTATTTCCGCATAACAGGATTATTGGCTTTAATCGGGTACACGATGATGGACATGACAGGTTGGAAGATTCTCTTAGCATTTAGCTTAGTCAACATCGCCTACGGAACATTGTTAGGATTAGGCTCTCTATTAATAGAAGAGATTGCCTTCCAGCGTTTCCCTAAGGTAAGAGATTTCTTCAAGATGCTTGGATACACCGTGTTAATGTTCTTCGGATATCGCCAACTAGGTATCCTATGGAGATTCCTTGGTCAAATTGATTACTTCCGTAAGAATAACACCTGGGGCACGATGACAAGAACGAGCTGGAACGCAGAGGATAACAAATCAGCGTAATGGATTGTAGCTAACACACTTTGTACAGCTTTTAGAGGATGAGAGTAGAAGTTTTTGGCGCTTATTTGTCTAGCTCCAGCGCCTACCTCCTCGGGGTCTTAAGTCAATCCTCGCTGTGGCAAAAAACGCCACTTCGAGGCTTGCCTTAAGCCTGTCGGAGGTAACCAAGGCGCTTACGCTTTTCTTTATAAGAAAAATGAGGAGGAGTTTGTAATCATGGCACAAAGTCAACATGTCGGTTCACGTATCGTAAAAACATTTAACCATTTTCTTCATTATTATCAAGAAAGCAAATTAGCTTGTGGTGTTATTATCGTTCGCGCTGATTTGAATGAAAAGGAATTAGAAAATCTTCAAAGCTATATGGAGCAAGAGGAACCAAAAGTAGGAGCTCAGTTTAGTTATGATCAATCAGAAGGTCTACTTGGGATTCTTTTAGATGATTGCAACATTGGCTACACGCATTTTTATTCCCTATTCATTAAAGATTATCTAGAGCAACAAGGTTGTCTAAAGGGCTCCCTTCTAGTAGGGAGTTTCCCAGAAAGTAGTGATCACGCGGAGCAGATGCTGTTCAGTATGATTTGGGAAATGATGGACAAGCCTCAAGATCAACACACGATTGAACTATTTCAATATGACCGTCCCAGCAAGCAATGCAACCGTTCCATCCTACTGGTAGATAGTGATGAAAGTGTACTTGAAATTCTATCCTCCTTTTTACGAGGGAAAGGATATGATGTGCACACTGCTCAGGATGGAAAAGAGGGATTAAATCAATTCGAAAAAATCGTACCTGAACTAGTCATCACCGAAATTAACCTATCTGCTTTAGGCGGATATCAATTTATCAATCAGGTTCGCGATTCCGAAGCTGCCACGCAGATTATGGTATTAACGAATAAGCATTTAGAAGAAGACATGAAGCGAACATTTGAATTTGGCGTTTCCGAGTATATGACGAAGCCATTTTCCTTAATCGAAATTGAAACTCGTATGAAAAAATTATTAGAACATTCTATGTAAAGCTAGTTTGGTTCTTTAGCAATATGTACCGTTCGTTTGATTCTGTTAACTATAATTCATAGTAAAGAGAGGGATTTAGAATGAATTTTTATAGTCAATTAATTCAAAAAATCGATGAGAAGAAAGCAAATATTGGAGTAGTAGGGATGGGTTATGTAGGCCTGCCGCTAGCAGTGGAAATGGTGAAATCAGGATTCACAGTATGCGGGATTGATCTTTCTGAAGATAAGATTAACCAATTAAAGAAAGGTCATTCTTACATTCAGGACGTTTCCCATGAAGAAATGGAAGAAGTGATTTCTTCCAATCGCTTTCTTCCTACAACAGACTATGAGGCAGTTAAAGAATTAGACGCAATTAGTATCTGTGTGCCAACACCACTAAGCGAAAACCAAGATCCAGATACTTCCTATATCACTGGTGTCATCAACAGCATTAAGCCACACATGAAAAAAGGTACGCTGATTACACTTGAGAGCACAACGTATCCTGGCACAACAGAAGAATTAATTCTAAACGAATTTACGAAAATGGGTTACGAAGCTGGGAAAGACTTCTTCCTATGCTACTCTCCTGAGCGTGTAGACCCAGGTAACGAAAAGTATAATACGCAGAACATGCCTAAAGTCATCGGTGGAACAACAGAAAAATGTACGGAGTTAGGCGTTAAACTATATAGCCATTATGTTGGCAACGTAGTACCTGTTTCTTCTCCAAAAGTAGCCGAGATGTCTAAGTTACTAGAAAACACCTTCCGTAGTATCAACATTGCTTTCGTGAACGAAATTGCAATGATGTGTGAACGTATGGATATCGACGTTTGGGAAGTAATCGATGCAGCAGCAACGAAGCCATTCGGATTCATGAAGTTCCAGCCAGGACCAGGAATCGGCGGTCATTGCATCCCGTTAGATCCTATGTATCTATCTTGGAAGGCAAAAGGATACCGTTTCTATAGTAAGTTTATCGATCTAGCACAATCGATCAACAATAACATGCCAGATGTTGTCGTAAGCAAGACATCTCAGGTGTTAAACCTTGATGGCAAATCCATCAACCGTGCGAACATCTTAATTCTTGGTATGGCTTATAAACCAAATGTGGCAGATTTACGTGAATCTCCAGGTCTATATCTATACGAATTGTACAAAGAAAATGGAGCGAATGTGCAGTATTTAGATCCTCACGCTCAAAGCTTCATTGATGATAGTGGAGATGTTGTTCATTCCGTACCGTATATCGAAGATCAACTGAAGCAATATGATTGCATGGTACTTGTAACAAATCATGGTGATTTCGATTATGATCAGCTAGCGAATCTAGGTGTACCAATTGTGGACACTCGTAATGCCTTTAAAGACTATGATCAACAGCATATTCATAAACTTGGTACGTCTTCAAAGGTATTTGATCGTCAGGATTCAGTAGCGCTGTAAGATAATAGTTTTATAGAAGCATTGTGAAAAAAGAGGGTTAACCAAAACTACTATTTTATAAAACAAGGAAGGATGAATCATTATGTGCGGAATCATTGGTTACATTGGAGCAAGAGAATCACAGAATATACTAGCAAACGGATTAGGTAAACTTGAATATAGAGGTTATGATTCTGCTGGAATCGCAGTATGTGATGGAGAGTGCATCCAAACGGAAAAAACAGTTGGACGTCTAGATAATTTACAAGAAAAACTGATTGAATCTCCGAAGCAAGGTTCACTAGGTATTGGTCATACCAGATGGGCAACACACGGTCGTCCATCTAACGAAAACTCTCATCCTCATACGGATGAAGAAACAGAATTCGCAGTCGTTCACAACGGCATCATTGAAAATTATCTAGATGTAAAAGAAGAGCTAATCGCAGATGGCGTAACATTCACATCGGAAACAGATTCTGAAGTTATCGCTCACTTATTCTCTAAACTATACGACGGTGAAATGATTTCTACTATCCAAAAAGTCGTTCAAAAGCTAAAAGGTGCTTATGCCCTAGGCGTTGTTACAAAAAATGATCCAGACACACTTTATGCTGTACGCCAAGCAAGCCCGCTAATCGTAGGTGTTGGGGAAGACGAGAACTTCATTAGCTCTGACATTCCAGCACTTCTTGAGCATACACGCGATATGCTAATCCTTGAAGATGGCGAGATTGCGGTTCTAAAAAGAGAAGGCGTTTCTCTATTAGACTTAGAAACAGCTAATCCAATTGAGCGTGACGTATTCAAAGTGGATTGGGACATGGAGCAAGCGGAGAAGAATGGCTTCGATCACTTCATGCTGAAAGAAATCTTTGAACAACCAAACGCGCTTCAAAAAACAATGACTGGTCGTTTTGATGAAGAAAGCAATAAAGTAGACTTCCAAGAGCTTGATTGGACAGCTGACAAAGTAAACAATTGGAACAAAATCTATATTGTAGCTTGCGGTACAGCTTATCATGCGGGACTAATCGGTCAAAACGCGATTGAAGAATTAACGCGCATTCCAGTATCTGTAGAGATTGCTTCGGAATTCCGTTACCGTCGTCCAATCATTGATGAGAACACACTAGTAATCGTTGTGAGCCAATCTGGTGAGACAGCTGACACATTAGCTGCTCTTCGTCAAAGTCAAAAAGTAGGCGCAGAAGTACTTGGTATTACAAACGTTGTAGGAAGCTCCATTGCCCGTGAAGCGGATAACGTCATCCTAACTATGGCTGGACCAGAAATTGCGGTAGCTTCTACGAAAGCATATACAACTCAGGTTCTATCTTTCTATCTACTAGGTGCTTATGTTGCACAAATGAAAGAAATGATTTCTGATGAGTATCGTGAACAACTTGTAAAAGGAATTCAGGCGATTCCATCTCAAATCGAAGAAGGACTTGAGCATACAAAAGGACTTCAATGGTATGCAGAATCTATTAAAGATTCCAAGAGCGTATTCTTCTTAGGTCGTGGATTAGATCATGCTGTAGCTTTAGAAGGTTCCTTAAAGCTAAAAGAAATCTCTTATATCCACTCTGAAGCGTATGCTGCAGGCGAACTTAAGCACGGAACGTTAGCGCTTATTGAGGAAGGAACTCCAGTAATCGCTCTTGCAACGCAAGACGAAGTGTACGAGAAAATGCTAGGTAACATTGAAGAAGTAAAAGCACGTGGTGCACAGGTTATGGGTGTAGCAACAGAAGGCAACATGAAGATTTATCAATATGTAGATGAAACGTGCTATATTCCAGCAACGTTATCTCTATTAACACCGCTACTATCCGTAGTTCCATTGCAGATCATCTCTTATTACACAGCTCTAGCACTTGGTAAGGATATTGATAAGCCAAGAAACCTTGCTAAGAGTGTAACGGTAGAATAATCAACCCCAATACTAGGATAGAAAGCGAGTGCATGGCATGACGAAGACGTTGGAAAGAAGACGCGAAGAGATGTTAGATGAAGGTTTATTACTAGGAATCATGCAAGGAATTAACCAAAAAGTCGAAAATCAAGAAATCGTCCAGGATGCACAGCTTATCGATGAAGTAATTGATTCACTAAAGCCCTTATACGGCCGCTCAAATCAGTAGAGGCTATGAAGGCAATCAGTATAGATTTAGTGTAGAACAGAATGACAAACCTATCGGGGGGATACGATGACACAAACATTTGCCGTCGTGTTAGCTGCAGGAAAAGGTTCTCGTATGAAATCAGACCTGCCAAAGGTGTTGCATCCTGTATGTGGCAAACCAATGGTGCAGCATATCACAGATAAATTAACGAATCTAAACTTCAACCAAATCGTAACGGTTGTAGGTCATAAAAGTGACATGGTCAAGAAGCAACTAGGTGACACGGTTAGCTATGCCATGCAAAATGAACAGCTAGGAACAGCTCATGCTGTAAAGATGGCAGAAAGACAACTAGCAGAAAAAGAAGGAACAACCTTAATTATTACAGGAGATACACCTCTAGTGACGGAAGAAACACTAGAGGAACTCCTGAAGCATCACCAAGAAACCAATGCATCAGCTACTATTTTGACGATGAATACAGAAGATCCATCTGGATACGGACGTATTATTCGCAACGAGCAAGGCCAAGTGGAACGTATTGTTGAGCAAAAAGATGCTTCAGAGGAAGAACTAGCTATCAAAGAAGTCAATTCTGGTATCTTCTGTTTTGATAACAAGCAGTTATTCACTTCCTTGCAGAAGGTGAGTACGAACAATAATCAAAGTGAGTACTACCTACCAGATGTAATTGAAATCTTGAAAAATGAAGGAAATATTATCTCGGCTAGTAGTACAGATGATGTAGAGGAAGGACTAGGCGTGAATGATCGCCTACAGTTATCCAATGCTGAGCAAATCCTTCGTAATCGAATTCTAGATTTTCATATGAAAAACGGAGTAACCATTACAGACCCAACTACTGCTTATATCGAAGCCGATGTGACCATTGGGCAAGATACGACAATCGAACCAAGAGTCCACCTTCGTGGTAAAACGAAAATTGGCTCTAGCTGTGTTATTGGTCCAGACGTAGATCTAATTGACTTTGAAGCGGAAGACAAAACAAAGATTTCTAATTTCTCTATGACCAATGACTTATGCAAAATGCCGATTGGGAATGAATGATGCAGTAGCTATACTTCCCGTTCAAAGGAGAGGGCTTTTCTATGAACGATCGAAAACAAGCACTCCTAAACACCCTTCAACATCGAAGGAAAATAACCATCATCATGGTACTACTCATTAGTCTAGGTATTCTTACCACAACTACATTTATGGGTGGTGGAAAAGAAGAAGTGAAAGCGACATGGATATGGGATGTAGAACAAATACAGGAAAACCCCGAAAAAACAATTTCGTTTGCGAAACAGCAAAATGTGAACCTTATTTACGTTCATGTAAGCATTAACGAGTTTTCACCTAAGCTGTATCGTTCGTTTATTAAAGAAGCTAGTAAACAAGACATCAACGTTTATGCCCTCGGAGGAGATCCTACTTGGGCATTAACAAAGAATCAAGATAGCTTGGACAAGTTTGTATCCCAAGTAAAAAACTACAACCGTGTTGTTCCGGAAGAACAGAAGTTTGAAGGTATTCATTTAGATGTAGAACCGTACCTTCTTCCTGAATGGAAAAAAGATCAGAATGAAGTCATCGAACAATGGCTGATGAATACCGCATCTGTAGTGGACCAAGCAAAGGCTAACACAGAGTTAGCGGTAAGTGGTGATTTTCCATTTTGGGTTCATAAGTTGAACGTTCCTGGTAGCTCGCAGAAAGTCAGTGAATGGATGTTGAATAAATTAGACTCAATCACGATTATGGCTTATCGCGATTATACAGAAGGAACCAACGGAATTAAAAGCATCGTCACACCATTAGTCGATCAAGCTCACCAACACAACAAATCCGTCATTGTTGGAGTGAACGTGATCGATACGTCAGAAGGAAGCCATACGACCTTCCATGGAAACGAACCAGGTCAAATGGCAACCGAGCTAGACAAGCTGGAAAACCAGTTTAACGACCATGGTGGCTACGCTGGAATAGCCATCCATGATTATAAACATTGGAAGACCAATGTACATTAATCTTTTTTCTCCCTCCCCCTTTTATAAATAAAAACCACCCTGAAGGTATGGATAGTTCATACTGGAAGGGTGGTTTTTTGTTATTGGGGTATGCTTATGAAATTTGATAAAATGTTTTTCCTTATAAATAAGGAGCAAAACGCCCAAATGATTTCCGTTCAAGGCTACTTCTTAGTATGAAAACAGTTCTTCAGCTTGGACATTGAAATTCTTAATGACCTCTGATTGAACCACTCCGTAATCTTTAACCACATTTTGTTGCTGATAATTTCCCTCTTCGTCCAGTATATAGAGTTGTATTGTGTTCAATAGGGGGTTTACAATCCAATATTCTTTTACTCCATAATCCATATATAAGTTTAGCTTTATTACTAAGTCATGTGATTGATTTGAGGGGCTAATAATTTCGATAATGACATCAGGAACACCTACAAAACGTTGTTCATTAAGTCCCGTTTTATCACAAATTACTGATAAATCAGGGATGATGATCTGAGAAGTGTCTTTTTCATCATTCTTTAATTCAATATCAAAAGGAGCAGGAAACACTTCGCACTCTGAGCCATCCAAAGCATTGAATAATGTTGCATGTAAACGACTTGAAATTCGTTGATGAATGGTTGAAGGAGATGGACTCATAAATACAAGTCCATGTATATATTCTAACAATTCTTCTGTTTGTTCTCTCATCTGAAAGAACTCCTTTTTTGTAACTACATCGTCATTTGCTAAACTCATATCAAGGTACCCCCTTTTTTGAAACTTGAAATTCATGGTTGATTTTATTATACGATGAACTATCACAGACCTCAAATTGGGGTTTTTATTTAAGATTTAGTTGTAACTATTTAATGGAAATCATACAAAAGATTTAAAAGGTTTCTTATCAGTCCCATTTATGACTTGGATTAGAGTATATACGAGAGTAAATGAATGAGAAGGTATATTTATTCGTTTTTATTAAGAGGCTTTATTCCAGATAAGGGCCATAATCTGGAAGACTTGAATTTGAGATAATTGTATGAAAATGGCATGGTTTTTATCATATGATATAATTAAAATTAAGAATAACGATGTTTTAGGTGGTGAATTAATTATGCTTGTACACAACGAAAATTCAAGTAAAAGAAAGTATGGTTGGGTTGATCAATGGGCTAAAATGACGGGAGAAAGAGCTAAAATAGATGCTAAAGTAAACAATACCTACATTGTTTATGCTACAAAAGATGGTTTAGTCAAAGAATTCCCTAATGGTGAAGTGAAGCCATATACAGGAGAGGGACAGGAAGAATCAAATGAGCTCTAGTGACAAACCCATAATGTATGTTTTTGCAGGGAACAACGGAAGCGGGAAAAGCACAATACGAAATCTAATTATAGACAAGATTGGTATTGAGACGAATATAGATCCAGACGGAATTGCGAGACATTTAGATCAATCTAACCCTGAGTCGAAGAGGGCAGAAGCTGGTCGGTCAGCCATCAAATTAGCCAAAGATTGTATCAAAAATAAGAGGAGTTTCTCTGTAGAAACGACACTTTCAGGAAAAACATTTTTACAAAGAATCAAGATGGCTCGAGAAAATGGTTTCGAAATAACGATGTTTTATCTTGGATTAGAAGATGTTCAACAGAATATTAAACGAGTTGCTTTGCGAGTTCAAAATGGAGGACATCATATTCCCACGGAAGACATCCTTAATAGACATGTGAAGTCAAAAGAAAACCTAATTAAAAACTTGCCTTTAATAGATAATCTAGTAGTGATGGACAATAGTAATTTTAACGGTGAAATTGTCTTAGAGGCTTATGATAACTTCATTGCATATGAAAGCAATGAGCTACCTGAATGGGTTCTTCCAATTAAGGAAAAATTGAGAGGTTAGTATTGAACTTCATAAAACTGTCTCATAATAAGGCAGTTTTATAATATCTTGAAATCAAAGATTCATGATTAGGGGCGCAAATCTGTAATAACAGAGGTTGCGCTCTTTTATTTAAGAACTAAAGTAGAAAAATAATACTAAAATAGAATGGATATTTATGTTAATCTGAAAATGTGTTAAATATGGGGGGCATTTTATGATTACCAGTATCGGAATTCCGGGATTAATATTGGCACTTTTAATACTCGCAGTATTTATTGGCCTAGGAATATTGATTATTAAAAGAGTAACACAAAGAAGCAAAAATCCAACAGATGATTTAAATGCTGAAATTACAAACCTTAAAAAGAGAGTTTATGAACTTGAAAATGACAACAACTAATTATTTCTTCGACTATAGAATGCGTTGTAGGTTGAAGAATAAGATCAAACATAACATATAAATATAAAATAGGAAATGATTTACATGAATAAAACGAAAAGTTTGTCGACAAAAACCGAAGATAACATTGTGGGAATAATACTTATTTGTATTGGAGTAGTTACTGTGGCTACAGAAACAAAAATGTACATGTTGCCTTTAGCACTAGGTGTTTTAATACTTAAAGTAGCTCTCGATTTCTTAGTTGAATCAAGGAGAAAAGAAAAAAGATATATTGAGTCTCTGAAAGTTTCTTTGATTGTTTTGTTACTGATTTTAATATTCTATTTATTAAGCATTTACACTCCATTCTTCTAATAAAGAGCACGAATCTAAAATAAACAGTAAAATAAAAGGCCATAAAATATGCAATGTTTTATACAAAACGGCGAGATAAATAAAAAGCTCAGAGAATATTCTCTGAGCTTTTTATAATATAATCTACTAAAAAATCATATGCGCAATGAGCGTGATAATCGGTAGCGTAATAATCGTACGTTCTAGGAAAATGATAAATAATTCTCTTAAATTGATTGGAATGTTTGAACCTAGCAATAGGCCACCGACTTCTGACATATAGATCAACTGCGTTACAGATAGGGCTGCGATAATAAAGCGGGTCATCTCGCTTTCAATAGAAGAGCCAATCAGTGCTGGTAGGAACATATCTGCAAAGCCTACTAGAATGGTTTCCGAAGCGGCGCTTGCTTCTGGAATTTGCATCAGTTCAAGCAATGGAATAAATGGCATGCCTAGCCAGCTGAAAACAGGTGTATATTCTGCAATCACAAGGGCTATAGTCCCTAATGCCATGACAATTGGAGCGACACCCATCCACATATCTAAAATATTTTGCGCGCCGTTTTTGAAGAAATCCTTCACACTTGTTTGGGTTTTCGATCTTTCTAGTGCTTTATAATAACCCCAGGTGAGGACGTTATAGCCCTGTGGGGATTTCGGTTCTGGCTCGCCTTGTTCGCCTGTAATATACGTGTTTTCCTTTTTGGAAAGCGGCGGGATACGCGGCATAATAATCGCAGCAATCACCCCGGATAATAATACCGTTCCATAAAAGGCAGGGAACATATGGGAGAGATCAACCTCATCAATCACTACAAGCGTAAACGTAATCGACACGACGGAGAAGGTTGTACCTATAATCGCTGCTTCTCTTTTCGTATAATGTCCTCCCTGATATTGCTTGCTTGTTAAAAGAACACCAATCGTTCCATCGCCTAGCCAGGATGCCAGGGAGTCAATAGAGGACCTTCCAGGTAGCTTGAAAACCGGTCTCATAATCACGGTTAACATCGTGCCAAAAAACTCTAGTAAACCGAAATTTAGTAATAACGGTAAGAATAATCCTGCAAATAGAAATACAGTAAATAACACGTGTAATAAACTATCTAATAACAAACCACCAGTAGCACCTGAATAAATAAACTCAGGACCGGTTTTAAATAAGGTAAGAATAGCAAAGATAGCACCTAAAATACGGACCAATGTCCATATGGCAGACACATCGAATAAGCCTTGGAAAAATGGAAACTTCGCTAAGCGATCCCCGCCCATTGCTTTGACAACGATGGTGGCTATCGCTGTAATCGTGATAATAATTGTCATAATAGCAGAAAGCTCGTCCGCTAAACGTACCTGAAGTAACTCAGCAAAATACGCAACAGGTATCGTAAAGCTTTCTTCTCCTTCTATTTCTACTTGAAATGGCACCATAAATAGTAGAATTCCAAGTAAAGAAGGAACAATAAATTTAATATGATCAGTCGTTTTAAACGGGAATTTGCTCTTTTGATTCATGTTGAAGTACCTCCTAAATAAGGGCATCATAAGTATGCAACGCTATTCATTTTAATACACACACGCACAAAAATCTAATAAAAATTTATGGTAATGAATAGTTATACATGGGATGAGGGACCTGTCCCCCCATCCCAGTCCCTCCGTCTCATTCTGTAGCTAAGAGATGCTTGAAATAGTCGTTCAATTTAGATTGATAGATTTCCCATTCTTCTGAAAGGTATGGGCATTCTCTTAGTTGGTCATAAAGATGACGAATATCGTTTTTTTCACGTTTCGTTAGGATATCGAAATCAAATACATAGGATTGATTAAGGTCATTCGGTTCGAATTTCACTAAGCCTTGTCCGTATTCGCGACGACTTTCTTTTAGAATTTCTTCCGCAATATCTGTGAGGAAGTAGGCCATGATAATCGGTATGTCTTGTTGGTACTTTTCATGGATATAAATACTATGAAAAGGGGTTAGATGGACAATTCCTGCCTCATTACGGACAAACTGTAATTTCGTTCGATTGAACGTCCGAAACCAAATTGGAGCTGGATCCCGAACTTCAGCTTTATACCATGGAGAGCGGTGCTTCGTTAAGTATCGCAGATGAAACTGATGTGTTTCTCCGTACTGAATATAGTTAATAATGGAATCATCAAGCATCTTATCAGGCTGAAGATTGAGCAACGTGACAGGTGCATGTTGTTCAAACAATCCCTGCCAATGTTCATTCGTGAAAAAGGGTGTTTTTACTTGTTGGGCCTTTGTGATACACGGTATCCAATAGGAAGAAGAAAGATGTCGACCTTGAATATCACTCTTTCTCAAGCAAAAGAAATCATTCGCTCCTGTTGCAATGCCCCTGGTTGCATAACCGAATTCAGTGAATGGTTTTACATGTTGCAGACCACGAAGGATGGAAGGCTGATAATAGCTCCGCCACTTCTTCGTAGCATCTAATGTATCCAAGGAATAACGCTTTCCTAAAGGCTGAGTAGTGTCCATTTGAGCAGCTATGTATGTATGAACGTTGGGTAAATCTTCTTGTGAGTACATACTAATAAACTCCACCGGGTCATTTGAGGAGTTCCGTTCACATAATAAAATAACCGATGTTGTGATAGCATCTTCGAACCAATTTTGCTGGAAATCCGTAATCACGACATACTTTAGTAATTTTTGATCGAGTAGATACTGCTTTATTTTCTTTCCATAATCCGCATTCAAAAATTCGGATGGAACGATGAATGCAGCTCGCCCTCCTTTTTCTAATTGATGAAGCCCTTTTAATAAAAACAGATTATACATATTCGTATTTCCGGGCAAGCGAAGTCCAAGTTGCTCTTCAAAGTTGCTTAGAATAGCTTGTTTATGTTGGTGAGTGGACATTTTTAAATAAGGAGGATTGGCGATAACCGCATCATACATTTGCTCCCAATCTTCTTCTAAAAAATCTGCCTGATGAAAGTGGATGGTTTCAGATGAATCTAGTCTATCTTTTGTACACTGCACCATAGCCTCATCAATATCGTAGACGTCCCAACTTGTATGTGCCACCTCATCTACAGAATGATACATGCTAGGGAAAATCCCCAATCCTACAGCAGGATCCAGCACAGATGAAGGATTACACCCAGCAATCCAACTGATCATGAGACTAGCAATATTCGGTGGTGTGAAGTATTGTCCCCATTTTTTTCGATGCGTGGTGCTCGTTTGTTTCCTATAGTGTTGTTCGGGTGTCATTGCCGCCATTGTAAACGCTCTCCTCAGGTTATTCGCTTATATCTATTGTAACGAATCAATTAAGCAATCTCATTAAAAAAAACATAATTGGGAAAGCTGAGACTATTGAAATTAGAAGGAATAGGGAAAAGGTTCTACAATGAAAGAAACTTGTTTATAAATGAGGGATTATTGTATGCGTTCGTTTGCAACACCAAAGGTAGTCGTTAGTAAATGCTTAGAATTTGATCATGTTCGGTACAACGGGGAGTTAATTCCAGATAAAGTCGTGCAGCGTTTGAAACCTCACGTCACGTTCATGCCTGTGTGTCCGGAAATGGAGATAGGATTAGGAGTGCCAAGAGATATCATTCGTATTGTTAGACAAGGGGATGAAGAGAGACTCGTCCAGCCTTCAACAGAGAAAGACCTTACGGAAGACATGAACGCTTTCTCAAAAGGATTCCTGGAAGCACTGTCTGATGTAGATGGGTTCTTACTAAAAAATCGTTCGCCAACATGTGGAACGCAAGATGTGAAGGTGTACGATAAACTAGAGAAATCTCCGGTAGTTGGAAAGACAAAAGGATTATTTGCCCAAAATGTATATGAGTACTTCCCAGGGCTCGCTATCGAAGAAGAAGGAAGATTGAAAAACTATCGAATACGAGAGCATTTCTTTACGAAACTGTTCACGTTAGCTGAATTTCGAGAGCGAAAGCAAGAACCTTCCATGAAAACTCTTGTCGAGTTCCATTCCAAAAACAAATACCTCTTCATGGCCTATAATCAAAAAACGTTAAAGGCGATGGGAAGAGTTACAGCCAATGCGGATAAGAAGCCAGTAGAAGAAGTGTTTACAGAATACGAAGAGCACCTGCAATGGATGTTCCGTCAGCTCCCGAGTAGGAAATCGAACGTAAACGTTTGTCAGCATATTATGGGGTACTTTAAAAACGATCTGACAAAAGGGGAGAAAGATTATTTTATGGAGGAACTCAATAAATTCTATGATGAAAAAATACCATTGAGCGCTGTGTTGAGCATATTAAAGTCATGGGTGATACGCTTCCAAAATGACTACTTAATGCAACAAACGTACTTTGAGCCTTACCCGGAAGACCTGATAGAAATTAGCGACTCAGGAAAAGGACGCGCTTACGCGTAATAAGATTAACATGAGAGAAGAGAGCCTGCCTGTGGTAGGTTCTTTTTTTATGTTTGGCTTTGTCGCACGTGTGCTCGAATTCACTGGTGGGCCTTTGCGAGCGAGTTTTCGAAATCAGGAGCGACTTTCTGAATATAGGAGCAACTTTCTCATTTTTGGAGCGACTTCGTTCATTTTCCGAGCAACTTTTCCAAAATAGGAGCGACCAGCCCCAATTCTCTTTCTTGACTATGTTTCCGGCCCTCCCAACATCGCAGGAGGTGGCAGTGGAAGACGAGACTCCAGCCAGGTATAGGCATAACCACTCATTTTCAATATTATATTAATAAAATAACGCTTACATTGGATTTTATCGTTTTAGTAAAATAATAGCTGGGAATCCCTTCAAATGACACATATCATCGTTGAATAGTATTAAAATTTTTGGAGGAATTAATTATGTCGAGAGGAAAGAGTATTCATGCCTTAATCATCCTGATGTTCACGCAGTTCATATCAGGTGGCGTTACAAATACAAAAGGAATCGTTTTAGACCAGGTGGAGAAGGACCTTGGTCTTGATATGAGCCAATTTGGGCTTGTCGTTTTTATATTCCAGCTAGGTTTCACGTTAGCAAGTGTACTGATCGGATATTATACTGATAAAAAAGGTTTACGTCTGATGACGATTATTGGCTCGATTATTATGGGGCTTGGCTTCTTAGGTACAGGGTTGGCACCGAACATTCTCTTCTTCCTAGGATTCTATATGATTGTAGGTTTTGGATTAGGATCGCTTGGGGTCGCCTCGAATGCGATTGTTCCAGCAGCTTATCCTGAGAAACAAAATCAAATGTTTAATTTCGCGATGGGGGTATATGGTTTAGGAATGGTAATCTTTCCACAATTCCTTAACTTTATGTTCCAATTTGCGTCTTGGCGTTATTTTTATATAGGAATTGCTGCATCTCTTGTGGCGGTTATCATCTATATTACATCTGTAGCGTTTCCAAGTGGGAAGGTTGAGAAGATTAATTTGAAATCATTTATTCCGATGTTGAAGGATGCGCAGTTTGTGTTTCTACTGTTTTTCTTAATGTTTGAAGTTTCAGCTGAAGTGTCTTTCATGAACTTTTTCCCAACCTATTTGAAATCTCTTGATTTAGGTGGCATCTCTACGGCAAATAAAGAGGACATGGTTGCGACGATTCTGTCTGTATTCTCTATCTTCTTTATGGCTGGTCGGTTAGGAGTTGCTTATCTAACAAGATGGGTGAATGAACGGAAGATCCTGATTATCTTTTCTGCAGGTTCTTTATTAATGGTAGGACTAAGTTTCCTCGTTGCAAATAGCTTCCCTTATCTATTTGCAGGTGCAGGCTTCTTCTTCTCTACCCTTTTCCCAACAGCTACAGCCTTTGGAACGAAATTATCAAAAACAGGTGGCTCTGCACTGGGCCTAATATACATTGCCGCAGGTATTGGCGGCGGTATTGCAGGTTATATTGTCGGACTTGCCTCTGAAATATTTGGTAAAGTTGGTGGCTTTAGTGTCGTCATTATCTTCTTAGCTCTAATGTTGATTACGTCGTTCTTTATGAATTCAAAAAAATCAAATCAACAAGTAGAAGAAACACATGGGGTTTCCTCGTAAATATGTAGCACATGGACAGCGTTCATGTGCTTTTTCTTTTGCCTAGGGCTGCGAAGGATAATTGCATGACCTCCATTTCAATTGTAAAAAATATATTATTTTCTTACTCAAACATAAACTCGATTGTATGTGTAGTCGATATAAATGCTAGATGGTATAGCTTCATAGAGAGGGGAGTTTGACTTGAAATCGATCGAGGATATGAAAAGAGCGGATAGCGTAGCGAAAAATAAGCTAATGCTGATTACATTTTTGATAGCGATGGTTGTAGGGGTAGCTTATTACCTACAAACAGGTGACATGTTCCAGGTCGCTATCAATGGAGGACAAGCGATCATCATAACGGTTCTCTTTATTGTGTTTCATTATTTATGGAAAAAAGAGACCTTATTCCAATACCTTGCCATTCCACTACCATACTTAGCAGGTGCCGTTGCCATTTTCACGCAGGGCGGTAGTGTAGGTGCATTAATGATTTTCTTCTTTTTAGCTGTTTATTCTGCGGTCCCTTTAAAAGGGAAAACATTTGCACTGGGCTATACGCTAGGGTTACTTCTAACCATTGCGAGCATCCGAACTGCTACTGGGCAGGAAGCGCAATTGCTAGAACAGATGGCTAGTTCGTACCTGCTAGTGTACTTACTTGTCGGGGTTTTATTATCCGTACTTATTTTTATGTATAACAAACAATTTGCCGTGGTGAAGCAATACATCAATCTAGCAAAAGAAGAGAGCGAACAAAAAGAAGCTCAGAATCAAGCAATGGAGAAGGACCTAAATGTTATTTCATCAAGAATTCAAGAGATTAACGAACAAGTTCAACAGAATCTAGGATCGCAAACGGAGATGAAAACAGCGGTTCAAGAAATGGCTGCAGGTAGTCAAAGTCAAAGTGAGCAAATTACATCAATTTCATCTAATGCAAACGGTACGATGGAAGCCATTAACGAAATGAGTCAAACCTTGGGTCAACTACAGGATGAAATCAATGCCATTTCAGCATCATCTGACCAAGGCCAACATAAGCTTCAAACGTTAGAGAAAGAAATGAAGGATTTAAAAACATTCGTACATGAACTTCAATCTACTTACGAAGAACTGACCAATAAATTAGCAGACACTAATTCCCTGACAGAAGATATAAAAGATATTACCGAACAAACGAACCTACTGTCATTAAATGCTTCCATCGAAGCGGCCAGAGCTGGTGAAGCTGGTAAAGGATTTGCGGTTGTGGCAGATGAAATACGTAAACTAGCTGACGTTACAGCCAATGCAACCGTAAAAATTACAGATAATCTTCATAGTTTGAATGCGCGTAGTCAGGAAGCTTCTAACAAATTAACAAATAGTATTGAAAAAATTGATACCAGTGTTACCTCAACGAGTGAAGTAGTAGAGACATTTGTGGAAGTTGGACAAGTGCTTCAACAACTCAAGGAACGTATTGAGGGCTTTCAAACGGTTTTCGTTGATGTGAAATCTCACTCAGAAGATGTGGAAGCTTCTACGAATGAATTAGCCTCGATCATTGAACAATCTACAGCAAGCATGGAAGAGGTAAGTGCTACTATCGAAAATTTAAATGAAGATAATCAAAAAATCAGTAACTATATGAATGAGATTGCGGCAAGCGCTGATAATCTGGCTACTAGTCAGGACAAGGAATAAATTGAAAGCCCAGCACCGAATGTAGGTGCTGGGCTTTTCTTAGTAATTCACAGCTTCTAGCGAGTCAATTTTCCCATATTTAGAATAAACACCAGTACCAGATAATTGATCGGTCGTTTGTTCAATGGCTTGTCTGATTTCAGTATTGCTACGTCCCTGACTTGCTAGAATTCCAGCCAGCCCGGAAACGTGCGGGGCAGCCATGGAAGTACCAGACATATACGCGTAGCCATTGTTAGGAACGGTTGCGGCGATGCTTACGCCAGGAGCGACTACATCAACCCAAGTCCCATAGTTAGAGAAGGAGGCTTTTTGATTGTTCTGGTCAATAGCACCTACTGCGATAACATTATCGTAAGATGCTGGTTCAAACGTCGTCGAAACACCATCATTACCGGCAGCAGCTACAACAACAGACCCTTTATCCCAAGCATAGTTTACAGCGTTTTCTAATGTAGTCGTATCACAATTACAGCCAAGTGATAGGTTGATTACCTCAGCTCCCTGATCAGCAGCGTACACAATAGCGTCTGCAATATCAGCAAGCGAGCCATTACCTTGAGCATCCAATGCACGTACAGCTAGGATGGAGGTATTAGGAGCCATGCCAGCAATGCCAGTTGCATTATCGGTCTCAGCAGCTGCAGTTCCTGCTACGTGAGTCCCATGATTACTCTCGTCCATTGGATTATTATCGTTATCTACAAAATCATACCCTTTAATCGTTTTTCCGTCCAAATCTGGATGATTGTAATCAACACCGGAATCAATGACTGCAATTTCTTGAGAACTTGTCCCTTTGGCAACGTTCCAAGCATCATCTGTGTATGTACTTTGAGGTTCGTATTGGTATTGTTGGTATAAGGAGTCGTTAGGAGTAAATGTAGATTGGAACTTGTAGTTTGGCTCCGCATATGCCACATTTGGATTTTTATTTAAAGCCTTCACGACCGCTTCAACGTTTTCTACATCTAAAACGCGAAAGTTCGAATCCACCTCATCCGTATCTTCTTTGATTTTCCCATTTACATTTAATTGATTCGCAGAGCTATCTTTTGCATTGTCTTTAAACTTTACAATGACTTCCCCTTTTACGAAATCCTCTTTTTCCGTGTTCTGTTCCCTTACCTTTTTCAAATCCACTATTTGATCATTGGAAGCAGCATCGACAAAAGAGACGGGGGAAATCGCAATGCTTGCAGCTAAAGCAAAACTAGTAATCTTTTTTACGTTCATCATACATTCCTCCTTTAAAGGGTTAAATTATTTGAAGAGTAGTGCCTCTTCTTAACCCTTTTTTCGTAACAAATAAGGAAGAATTAATAGAAGTGTATAAATATAAATCATAATGCCTGCGTGAACACAAACGTTCACTAGTTAGGAAGATTCATACATGGAATATTTTTCTACAATTCAGATTGGATTTTCCTGGTTAAAATGTAAGGTGAAGGAGGGGAGCATGAAAAAGGGTGTCCCAAAAAGACGGACACCCACTGCTTCTATTAATCTACATAACGCTTTAATATCCGATCTACTGATCCACCGTACATCTCTCCGAATAGATTCAAGTGAACGAGAAGGTAGTAGAGCTGATAGAGATCCTTGCTGTCTTCGTAGTGAGCGGGAAGTGGAAACTGTTCCTTGTATGCTCGATAAAAGGTATCAGAGTAGCCGCCGAATAACTCTGTAAATGCAATCTCAAATGCATGGTCCCCGTAAAAGATAGAAGGGTCTATTAGTACTGGTTCTCCTTCTGGGCCTGTCATCCAATTGCCACCCCAAAGGTCTCCGTGGAGCAGGGAAGGTTTGGCTTGTGTATCGACCCATTGCGGGAGACGCTCCATGACTTTCTGTAACCGCTGCTTCCGTCCTCCGTGTAGGACTCCTTTTTCCGCTGCGATGTTATATTGCGATACTAATCTACTATCGTGGTAGTAATCCACCCAGTTATCATACCAGCCATTTGGTTGAGGCAATGAACCGATAAACGTATCTTCCTCAAATCCATGCGCCTTACCAAAGTGTTTGTGCATGTTAGCTAACTGCCGGCCAAGAAGTTCTTCTGTATCCCGCTCTTTATTTCCTTCAATCCACTCAAGAGCTAACACACCTTGTTCTTGTTTAGAGGCAGGCTCATCATAGTAATACACTTCAGGTACTCGAACGGTCTGTGTATCCTTCATAAGCTGAAGGCCCTTTGCTTCGACACGAAAGAAGTGAGGGGGAATACCTTGATTGCCTTTTATAAAATATTCCTGTTGCTTCGTACGGACGTAGTAGGCTTGGTTGATATCGCCACCACCCACTTGTTTGATGGTATCGATATTGGACGTGTCTCCTATGTGTTCCAATGCGTGTTGAATGTGTTTCTTCATTTTGGCACCTCACTTAACATTTCTATTTGTCTAGTTATCTATTTCCATTCTATCACCATAAAAAAACCTGCTACCAATCTTGAATAGCAGGAAGATTTTCTTAACCCATAACGGGCTGCATATGCTGTTCACGAAATTCTTTCGGAGTTAAATCGATGTATTTTTTGAACAAGGATGTGTAGTAGCTTTGGTTGCAAAAACAAAACAAAGAAGCGATATCTGAGATGGAAGTAGAGGTATGTAGGAGAAAGTATTTGGATTCTTCAATTCGTTTTTTGTTAATGAATTGCACAATAGAAATACCGACTTCTTTTTTGAATAGATGAGATAAATAACTAGGACTCACATAACTATTCTCCGCAATCATGTCTAATGTTAGGTCCTCTAGTATGTTGTCATGAATAAACGTAATAGCTTGATTGACAATTTTACTGTAAGGTAGTGTTTCTTCCTCATTAAGGACAATAATAAAATGCTTGAGCATGTCGTATTCCATTTTTTCTAATTGTGATTGGTCATGTACGTTTTCAATTTCACGAATGTAAGCATCACTTAACGTAAACGCGGTTTCTGGTTGAACCCCACCTTGAATAATGGCTCTAGTAAAAAGTGTGCAGGAACAAATTAGCGAGTTTTTCAAAGATCTTATGGGAATATCGGCTAATTTTGGTCGTTGGTCATGATTAATGCTAGTTAAAATTTTTAATGCTTTCTCGTCATCCCCTTGAGAGATGGAACCTAGTAATTGCTTTTCAAGCAAATAAGAAGGGTGGAGATAGTTATTTTCGCGATTATTTATGCGTGTTTGCATAAATTGATCAATCATCGATTGTTTAATACTCGTACTCATAAAGTCACCCACAAACATAAATTTTTACTAATTATTAAAAGATTTTAGTATAATTGTAAGCGATTTCGCAATAAAATCAAGTCAATCAAGATAAAAAATTCTTATCAAGGAGGTCAATGGCATGAAAAAATGGTTCATGTTTTTGTTAACGCTTTCTTTTGCGGCTAGTATTCTAGTAGCTTGTGGTGGCGATGGCGCAGAAGATTCCGGTCAATCGACAGATGAAGGTACAGAAGAGGAAACAGATAACACTAGTGAAGGCAATGATGAAAGCGCTAACGATTCTTCTGGAGAGACAACAACGATTAAATTCGCAGCGCAAAATGATAATACTCCTGCAACGAAGATGGCAATTGAAGAATTTAATAACAGTCAGGATAAGTACAAAGTTGAATGGGTGCAAATGACGAACGACTCTCAACAAATGCACGATCAACTATTAACCTCTTTATCTAGTGGTTCAGGTGAATACGATGTTCTTTCTATGGACGTTGTATGGGCTGGTGAATTCGCAGGTGCTGGCTACCTGGAAACAATCGACATGAAAATGGATGAAGCGGGGCTTGAATACGATAACTTCAACTCTGGTTCTATGACAGCAGGAAACTATAAAGCGAAACAATATACATTACCTTTCTTCCCAGACTTAGGGCTTATGTTCTTCCGTAAGGACATCGTTTCAGAAGAAGATGCGAAGACACTTCAATCCGGCGATTATAGCTACGATGATCTTGCGAAAATGGCAGAGCAATATGCTGGTAAAAATGAAACAAAAACTGGATTTGTGTATCAATCCAAGCAATACGAAGGTTTGACGGTAAATGTAACGGAATTTACAAATCAATTTGAAAATACCAAGCAAGGCCTTGAAAAAATGTACGAATTTACAGAAGCTTCTTGGACTCCAGACGATATCTTGAACTACACAGAAGGGGAAACACATACTGCTTTCGAAAACGGAAATGCGGTATTCGCTCGTAACTGGCCTTATATGTTCGGCCGTCTGAAGAACCCTGAGGATAGCGGCGCGAAAGTGAAGATGGAGAATGTAGGCATTGCACCACTTCCAAACGGAGGTTCTGTTGGTGGTTGGTTACTAGGTATCAATGCTAACTCTGAAAAGAAAGAGGGCGCATGGGAATTCATTCAGTTTATGGCTGGACCTAAAGGACAGAAAATTATGTCCACAGAGGGTGGATATCTTCCAGGGTATAACCCGCTTCTAGAAGATGAAGATGTATTGAATTCCAACGAACTATTAACACTGGATCCTTTCCAAAAAGCATTAAAATCAACTATTTCTCGTCCTGTTTCTCCGGATTACGCAAAAGTATCGGATACCATCCAAGTATCCACGCACAAATACTTGAGCTCTGGTGAAGGATTAGAGGATGCCGTGAACAAAATTGATGGCGCTGTAGAAGAATAAGCGTACACCGTGACAAAGAAACAGTAGGGCTCTATTCATAGTAGAGCCCTTTTATTTTAGGGTGTTCTAGTCAACTCATACATTATGAAATCGATACCTTACTCATTAAAAAAGGAGGCATTGCCATGAAGAAAATGGGACTAAGGGAGTTTCTCTTTATCCTTCCGATTCTCCTGTTAATTGGCGTCTTTTCCCTTTGGCCCGTTGTTCAATCCTTTACGTACACGTTTTTTGATTATCAGTTGAATGATCAAACGAAATCCGGCCTTTATTTAAATGAACGCTTTAATGTAGACGTGTACAATGAGACGGCATTTTACGTAGAACGATTTTTAGATAGAAGTGACATTACAGCAGAAGAGGATAAGCAAACCGTTGAGCAGGTTGTGGAAAAGCTGAATAACGTAACGTCCCAGTTAGAAGGAAAAGAAGGCGTTATTGAAATTGATAACGAACTTAAAACTGATATACAGGAAAGCTACACCACAACCAGCAAAGCAATTGAAACGTTATCCGAAAAATACGAATTACAACGAGAGCAAGAGCTACCTGCGCTTGTAAAAGACCTTGATAATAGTTTAATAGAGTCTAATTTTATAGGATTCCAAGGCTACATTAAAGCCTTTAACGACGATAGGGTTCATACAGCATTTATCAATACGTTTGTATTTACCATTGTATCTGTCGCATTTGAGCTCGTACTTGGCTTAGGTATGGCGTTAATTATGAATAAAGGGATGAGGGGCCAAGGATTCATCCGAACGGCGTCGTTAATACCATGGGCTCTCCCAACAGCCGTTGGAGCATTAATGTGGAGTTACCTATATGATGGAGGCTATGGTATTGTCGCCAAAATATTCGCCGATATAGGCTTGATTGCAGAAGCCAATGACCTCATGCAAACCGCAACAGGTGCCATGTCAGCTGCAATTTTAGCGGATATTTGGAAGACAACACCTTATATGGCAATCCTTTTATTAGCAGGATTACAAACGATTCCGAAATCATTATATGAAGCAGGTTCCATTGACGGGGCAAGTAAATTTCAGCAGTTCTTCCGTATCACACTTCCGTTACTGAAACCATCTATTCTGGTGGCACTATTGTTCCGTACGTTGGATGCCTTCCGAGTTTTCGACTTGATTTATGTATTAACGAACGGAGGACCAGGTGGATCAACCGAGACGTTGTCCATTTACTCCTATAAGGCTATGTTTGGACAGACCAATTTCGGATATGGATCCGTCATCGTTATGATTATGTTTGTTTGTGTAGCGATTATAGCCATCATATTTGTCCGTGTCCTAGGCACAAACTTAATGGAGAAAAATTAAAGGAGGTTTTATCATGGCTCAACAACCTAATCATCCAGATGCACCGAAAAGCAAATGGCCTTTTTTACTCCTGCTGACGTTTTACTTAGTCGTTGTGGTCTTCCCGTTCTTTTGGATATTAGTTACCTCCTTTAAAAGTTCAGGAGAAATATTTGGCGATAATGCGTTTGGTGTCGTACCTGAAAACCCGACGCTTGAACACTATGCGAGCGTCATATTAGATAAAGGAATCTTAAGAGCTGTTTGGAACAGCTTGATCGTATCTTTTACAACAACGGTCTACATTATCTTAGTTGCCACATTTGCGGCTTATGCGATATCCCGCTTTGAATTCAAAGGGAAAAGCGTACTTCTAGGCCTCGTCCTAGCTGTATCAATGTTCCCGCAAATGATCGTCATTGGTCCGATTTACAATTTGTTTATTGATTTAGGATGGGCAAACAGTTACTGGATTGTATTACCGTATTCCTCTATCACCTTACCAATGGCAGTATGGATCTTGGTAACACACTTTAATCAAATTCCATTAGCATTAGAGGAATCAGCGCGCATGGATGGGGCAACACCATTTCAAACGTTATTTAGAATTGTGTTTCCACTAGCAGCACCAGGGGTATTTACTACAGCGATTATTGTCTTCATTATCGCCTGGAACGAATTCGTACTGACCATCACCATCAACTCACAGTCTGAATATCACACCGTTCCGGTAGCGATATCCTTTTTACGAACACAATTTGAAATTCTATGGGGTGAAGTTGCAGCTGCAACCGTCATTGTTACCATCCCGACGTTACTCATCGTACTCTTCTTCCAGCGTCAAATTGTGTCTGGTTTAACGAGCGGAGGAGTAAAGGAATAATAGCGAATGCAAAAGCAATGTAATAGCATGAAAAAGGAGAGATCATACGTGTCTTGGAAAGTAAGCAGTCAATCTGTAAAAGATACCGACTTACTGAATGAGGAAAGCTTATTCTTCGTCGGTAATGGCTATATAGGCGTTCGAGGAAATTTTGAGGAATCATATGGGCCATCCTATCCTACCATACGAGGCACGTACTTGAATGCCTTTCACGATATAATCGACATCCCATATGGAGAAAAATTGTATGGGTTTCCTTCCACACAACAAAAAATGTTAAATGTTATAGATAGTCAAACAATCGTCGTGTTAGTAGGAGAAGATCAAGAAAAGTTCACCATTACAGAGGGAGAACTTCTAAGCTATGAACGACATCTCCATATGGACAAAGGCACATCTGAACGAGTGGTTCACTGGAAATCTCCTCGAGGAAGAGAGGTGAAGCTTCGTTTTGAACGAGTGGTCTCGTTTGTTCATCGGGAGCTATTCGCTACGCGCGTAATAGTGGAACCAGTCAATTTTACGGACTCGATTACGATTGTATCAACGATTGATGGAGACGTGACAAACTTCTCAGACGCCAATGACCCACGTGTAGCTGGGGGAGAGGGCAAGCGCCTCCACACAGTCGAGTCGTCTGCAAATGAGGATTATGGATATGTCATCAACGAAGCGGAAACGTCTAAGCTTAAAACCGCTTGCTTAAGCTATCATCAAGCTGACCAATCCTCGAACACCACCGTAAATGAAAAGGGAAGCTGCATCGAGTATATACATCATTTTGAAGGAAAAGCTGGGGAGCCTCTTACCTTTTCAAAATGGAATATATATGTGGATACACTCAGACATGGGGAGTCCTTAGTAGGAGAAGCAACCACATTACGGGAACGATTTAGGTCCATTACATTTGAAGAGTTACAGCAATCTCAGAAAAACTACATGGATACCTTTTGGCGTAAAAGTGACGTCGAGATTGATGGGGATACCTATTTACAAGAAGGCATCCGTTTTAACCTATTCCATCTCCTGCAATCCGTAGGGAGAGACAAACATAGCAATATCTCGGCAAAAGGATTATCCGGGGAAGGCTACGAAGGCCATTATTTTTGGGATACGGAAATTTATATGTTCCCTGTGTTTTTAATGACCAATCCAGAGCTTGCCAAACAACTGCTGATCTACCGCTACTCCATTTTAGATAATGCAAAAGCAAGAGCGCGTGAAATGGGCCATAAACAAGGAGCACTATTCCCATGGAGAACGATTAGCGGTGATGAATGTTCATCCTTTTTCCCAGCAGGTACCGCACAGTATCATATTAGCGCTGACATCGCGTATAGCTACATTCAATATGTTCATGCAACAGAGGACATGCACTTTGTAAAAGAATATGGACTCGAAGTACTAGTAGAAACAGCACGTCTATGGATGGACATGGGCCATTTCACGAAGGATGGCCAGTTTCTGATCAACAATGTGACAGGACCTGATGAGTACACATGTGTCATCAATAATAATTACTACACCAATGCGATGGTGAAGCATAACTTAGCGTGGGTTGCTAAACTAGCGCATCGTCTACAAGATGACGATCAACGAGTGTACCAGCAGCTAGCCAAGAAAATTGGACTGAAGGATGAGGAAATACAGCAATGGGAACAAGCTGCTGAGGCAGTATTGTTACCATATGATGAAGCGTTAGGCATCAACCCTCAGGACGACTCCTTTCTTCAAAAGGAAGTCTGGGATCTTGAGAGCACACCGAAGGAAAACTTCCCATTGTTGTTGAATTATCATCCATTGACGTTATATCGCTATCAAGTATGTAAACAAGCAGATACCGTCCTGGCTCACTTTTTATTAGAGGACGACCAATCCTTGGAGACAATCAGACAGTCATACAAATACTATGAAGGAATCACCACTCATGATTCTTCCTTATCAACGTGTATTTTCAGTATTATGGCAGCTAAGCTAGGAGAAATGGACAAAGCATATAACTACTTTATCGAAACAGCACGCCTTGACTTGGATAACACCCACGGCAACACAAAAGATGGCTTACATATGGCCAATATGGGTGGAACGTGGATGTCGATTGTCTTTGGCTTTGCAGGCTTACGCATCAAAGAAGACGGCCTCCATCTCAATCCAAAAATGCCATCAGACTGGAATCGCTACGCCTTCCATATTCAATATCGAAAGCAACCTATCTTTGTAGAAGTACAAAATGACAAGGTAAAGCTAACATTGCAAGAAGGGGAAGATGTACCGATTTATGTGAATGAGGAAGGGTACACGCTTTCTGTGGAGAAGGCGGTAGAAGTTGGGATGAGTAAGTGATAGGCGGATGTGAATCGCATGGGAGAGCCCATGCGATTTTTTTATTTTTATGGATTAGGGGGCGGAGTTGGAGCGGATAATGAGGGAAAAGTCACGCATAACGTGGAGGAAGTCACGCATATCGGGAGGAAAGCCACGCATATTGGGAGGAGAGTCACGCATATCGGGAGGAGAGTCACGCATATCGGGAGGAGAGTCACGCATATCGGGAGGAGAGTCACGCATAACGTGGAGGAAGTCACGCATAACGTGGAGGAAGTCACGCATATCGGGAGGAGAGTCACGCATATCGAGAGGAAACCCACGCATATCGAGAGGAAAGTCACGCATATCGGAAGGAAACCCACGCATATCGAGAGGAAAGCCACGCATATCGGGAGGAAACCCGCGCATACCGAGAAGAGAGTCACCCATATCGAGAGGCGACCCACGCATATCGCATGCCCCCCCACACATCAAGCAATCTACCTACGAAAAAACCTTCTCATAAGCATAAATCGTCGGACCTTCTTCAAATCCATATGATTTATATAATCGTTCGGCCCCGGAGTTTTCGTTTCGGACGGAGATGGTAACCAGTTCGACGTTACTGTTCGTAAAGGCATGTTCACAAGCATAGGTTAGCAGGTTGAAACCAATTCCTTGGCTTTGCTCCTGCTTGGCTACATTCATAAAACAAATCTCAGCCTCAACGGTTCCTTCAATCTCTTCCAAAAACACATAGCCACTGACACGTTGCTCATCTTTATAAACCCAAAGGTGAAAATGTGAGTCGTGCTGATGAAGATAGATCATTTCATCCAATGTGTAGAAGGCTGCAGAAGGGTGAAGTGCATGTACCTCCCGATAATCTCCAGCATTAAAAGGTTCAACACCAGAAGTAGATGCCTCTCCAATTTCCCAATTGTCCTTATGTAGCAGTAGTGTTTTCTCTATATTATAGCAATGGAAATTATGTGCTTCTGCGAAGTGAGTAAGCTTCTCGTTTTTCTTGTAAAAAGCAACTTTTACAGCAGATACATGAGACTTAATCGTTGGAAGGCAGGCTTCCCACAGCGCTTCTAAGCATTGTTCTGCATCAGAGCAAGTAGTGAATGGTCCTAGCAATCGAGCTAGACATTGATCCATAAAAGGTAGCACACCGATAAACCCGTTAATCTCTCCATCTTGTTTCGATACCCAGGCAAGAGGAATATCAATGCTTAGGAGTTGCGAAAGCTGTTCTTCTATAGCAGCTTGTTCAGATTCGAGCCAAGCTATGAAATGATGATCGGTTTGGTTTAAAGAAGCTAACCAATAACTAACATCGGTAAGCTCTTCTCGTGTTAATGGTTTAATCTCCATCTTCTATCTCCTCACTTAATGTACTGAGCTAACTGTAACATAACAAAAGCTCTAGTCGCTGGAGCTGGACGCGGCCCCTTCATTTTTTAATAGTTATACACAAGCATACAGGAACAAATCGTTACAAAAAAGTGACGACGTAAATCGATAGGATTGCGAGGCGAAAATTCGGGTACAAATAACATATAGCAATGAAGAGGGGGGAAGCTCAACTTTTGAAATATACAGCACTTTATCGCATAACTATTATAGTATCCATGGCTGTAAAATTTTTATGGCAAATTTTCTGGTTTCAAAAAACAAATCGAATATGGGACGAGAAAACGAGGCAGAAATGGGAGTCCCTACTCGTAAAGCAAGCAAAAGAGTATCGCCAAAAAGCGTTGCAGCTCGAAGGCTTACTCATCAAAGTTGGGCAATTTTTAAGTACACGTGCCGACCTTCTTCCACCCGTATTTCTTAAAGAATTAGAAGGTCTGGTCGATCGTGTTGAGCCTGTCCCTTTTGATAAATCGAGAGAAATTGTGGAAGAGGATTGGGGAGACGATTTATATGAATACATAGAGGAGATCGACGAAGAGCCTGTAGCTTCTGCATCGATTGGGGAAGTCTATAAGGCAACCTTGAAAGATGGGAAAACAGTAGCAATCAAAATTCAGCGTTACCGGGTTGGTCAGATTTTTCATACCGATTTTAAAGCGATGCGGATTGTGTTTTGGATCCTTTCTCGTGTGTCATCCATTGGAAAAAAGGCTGACTTAGGTGAACTTTATAGAGAGCTGGTGCAAGTTGTCAGTAAAGAACTTGATTTTAAAAAGGAGTTGAAGCATTCCCTTTATTTCAAGGAACGTTTTAAAGACTTTGAAGGTGTATATATTCCTAACTACTATGATTATCTGTCAACAAGAAGAGTATTAGTCATGGAATGGATCGAAGGGGTAAAAGTGACCGATGAGGCCTTCATCCAAGAGCATCAACTAAATCGAGAACATATTGCCAAAAAAGTGTTTGATCTATTTGTAGAACAGCTCGTCTCTGATGGAATGTTTCATGCTGATCCCCACTCTGGTAATTTGATGCTTCGTTCAGATGGAACAATTGTCATGATTGATTACGGCATGGTCGGGGAGATTAACAAGGAAGATGCAAGCTATATTCGCATGATGATACAAGGCTTTATCTTAGACGATTACGATAAGGTCATACATGCGCTTGAGGATATGAACTTCTTGCTTCCTCACGCCAATAAACAAAAAGTGAAGCGGCTTTTACGAGAGATGTCCGACATGTACTTCCAAGGGAACTTTGAAAAGTTCGACCAAGATGTGCTGAATCAAATTCTAGATGATCTACAAAAATTTGTGAAAGACCAACCAATTCAACTACCAGCTGACTACGCCTTCTTAGGAAGAGCGGCATCAATTGTAATAGGCGTATTAACTTCTATTCATCCATCCATTGATTTAATGAAGTGGGGAAAACCTGTCATTAAAGAATGGGTATCAGGCAATGACTCAGACGCATCTATCTATAAAGAGGTGTTGAAGGACTCAGCCAAACCATTACTATCTTTACCAAAGGCCCTCCATCAATACTTAACCGATGGCGAACATCAGCGAGCCTTTGAAGAACGCCAGCAACAGCATCGGCTCTTTCATCAGTACTATTTGTTTTATGCGTTTCTATCATTTGTGATTTTTGCAAGTGGTGGTGGATATCTCTTAGTAAACTATCCTGATTTACCAGATGTAACAGTATATATGGGCTTTAGTGTTAGTGGCGTAGGCTTTTTAGGGATGATTTTATTTGCGATTATTCATTTTCGAACCATTCAAACCATAACAAAAGATAGGAGGAATAAAAGTGAGTGACTTATTGAAAAAAGGATTCTTTATTGGGCTAGGTGCAGCAGTGAATGGCAAAGAGAAGGCGAGCAAGATGCTGGATGAATTGATTGAGAAAGGACAGATTTCTCCGGGTGAAGCGAGAGATATGCTCAATTCCTTTAAAGAAAAAGGCGAGGAACAAAACAAACAATGGAACTCTAAATCACAAGACTATTTCCGTGATACGATTAAGGAATTAGGATTCGTCACGAAAGAAGAATATGAACAGCTTGAATTACGAGTGAAAAAGCTTGAAGAACTTCATAAGGGTG
Organism: Pontibacillus yanchengensis Y32; assembly: GCF_000770635.1. Classification (GTDB taxonomy): domain Bacteria; phylum Bacillota; class Bacilli; order Bacillales; family BH030062; genus Pontibacillus; species Pontibacillus yanchengensis. The sequence continues at coordinate 68,922 of NZ_AVBF01000004.1, read as the reverse complement.
AAGAATAGCAAAAAGGCATGTGATTTCAGTATCACATGCCTTTTACGTTTAATGTTTAAAACTTGCAAGCTTAAGCCTGGCAGTGTTTTCTCTCTACTCACTCAACATTTGAACGGCTTGCTTCAGGCTTGATTTTGTTAGGACATCATTATTCTGCCCTGAATTCAGTCCTGATTGAACGGCGCGCATACTTAAATCAGGTCGCATGCCCGTTAATATAGGGTGTAGACCTAAGATTTTCAATGAATCTAGCAGGCGTTGCAAGTGATTCATAAATAACTCATCAACATTATAGACGCCTGATAAATCAATGACTAGATACTCAATATCTAAATTATTCGCCTCTCGGAGCGTCTCATCAATAAGTACGTTTGCGCGTTTTTCATCGATCTCTCCAATAACAGGGAGAATGGCTACATGATCCATAATAGGGACGATTGGGGTAGATAGCTTTAAGTATTTTTCTTCATAATTCTCAATACGTTGTTTCTCCGCTTTCGTATAGGCTTGGCTAAACCCATGAATGAAATGGTTGAAAATCGTGTCGATTTGCGTAATTACTTGAATAATGTTTTGAAAAGAAGCATGCGTACCTGAGGTTTGCTTTTCGATGAAGGTCCACAACGCTTCTTTATATACGCTGAATTTGGTTAAGTAATCAGATAAACTCTGATGATAACTATACTTCGTTGCTTCTTCCCCAACTTTTTCTCCCCAATCACTCACTTCTTGAAGATCCTCCGATGTTGCAAAAAGATGATCCACAATGGATTGAACAAGGTTGTCGAGGAATCGGATGGTATCATGTTCTTCCTGATCGGACTGAGGCTTTAGATAGTTGGAAAACCGTTCCTGCAGAAGCTGATACATTTCACTCGAAACTTGCTTAGAATTGGTTTGGATTTGCTTTTGATAGTAGTGAAAATGACTTAATTGCACCATAAAAACTACACACCTCGGTTTAGGGAATAAATCTATCAATTATTATATTAATTATCAATTCTAAAGTAAAATACAATTTTTACTTGATTTATATAAGAGTAAAAAGTTTTCATTTTTGCACTCACACATCTAGCTCTATAGCCCAGCGACTAGTAAATTTCCAGTACCTCCTTACGATAAGTCAACACTGAACGCTTGAGCACCTCGGGTTTTCTTTCGGGCTACATGACGCAGGTTGGTTCAATGTTGCTGCATGATGCGGGCCTACAGGAGGTAGGTCAGTTCGATGTTGCTGCACGATGCAGCGGTCTTAATCAAACCTCCCCGGTCCAGAACTTCCATTTCCCCCAAAACAGTTTGTACGTCGCTAAACGGCCGCCTGTACTTTTGTCCTATAATTTTGCATATGTTTCAGCTTGGAAATTAAGAGGTAATAGACCAACATATGTGAAAACGAATTAAGTAGAAATGAGGGGAATCAATGAAAAAGTTGTCGTTTCTATTTTCAAGTATGGTGCTGTTCCTGTCTGGGTGTAGCATGCGTGTTTTTAACCCTATAAGTGAAACGGCTCGAGATCAGTCGTTTTTAATCCTATTTAGCTTTTTTCTCATGATGATAGTCCTTGTAGTTGTTTTCGTTATGTTTGCTAGATTCATGTGGAAGTACAGGGAAACAGAAGAAAACAAACATACCATTCCGGAAGATGAGAAAGGAAATAAGGCATTTGAGATAACGTGGACCGTATTACCGATTATCTTACTTATCGTGTTGGCGGTTCCAACTGTACGAATGACATATGACATGTCAGCTGAAGTTAAGTCAAATCCTGCTAATGCCGTACATGTTGAAGTAACTGCTCAACAATTTAGTTGGACGTTTACATACGAGGGAGAGGTTCAAACCGTTGATAATCTCGTTCTTCCTAAAGACCGTCCTGTAGTCTTTCACTTGAACTCGAAGGATGTCATTCATTCCTTTTGGATTCCGAGATTGGGAGGGAAACGAGATGTAGTTCCTGGAGAGGATCGACGTCTCATCTTAACTCCCGAAAAAACAGGCACCTATCAAGGAAAATGTGCTGAATTCTGTGGAGTCGATCATGCAAAAATGCGATTTACGACAGAAGTTAAAACACAAGAGGCCTATCAGCAATGGTTAAACAACGAAAAGGAGAATTTGGAGTAGAGGGGGATTTTCATGATAGCTGATTTATTTGGACGGAAGTTTTATATGGCATCAGATACCATCGGTGCTTGGGTGATGCTCATTCTATCGGCCATTTTGGGTATTATTCTCATCACTCGAGCTAAGAAATGGCCAATTATTCGAGAGTATGCGACGACAACCCATCATCGTAAAATTGGTGTACTTTATTTACTATCTGCTACCTTATTTTTTATGAGGGCTGGTATTGAGGCGTTAATCATTCGAGTACAGTTGGCGTTTCCAGATAATAATTTCTGGGTTTTTCAAGGCGAGAAGTTTAATGAGGCGTTCACGACCCATGGCACCATTATGATCTTTTTTGTGGCCATGCCGTTGCTTATTGGATTAATGAACGTAGCTGTGCCGTTACAAATTGGGGCACAGGATATGGCGTTTCCTTATTTGAACGCGGTAAGCTTCTGGTTGTTTTTAGCTGGGGCATTACTCGTTAACATGAGCTTCTTTATGACAGCCTCACCAAATGCAGGCTGGACGTTATATGCTCCTTTATCGACAGATACATATACTCCTTCAGCTGGAAATGATTATTATATATTCGGTATTCAGGTGTCAGGAATAGGGACGATTCTAGCTGCAATTAATATGATTGTGACGATTGTTCGTCATCGCGCACCTGGCATGACCTTAATGAAAATGCCATTATTTCCATGGTCTACCTTGATTACATCGTTCTTAATCTTGATTGCTTTTCCCGTACTAACGATTGCGCTGTACATTTTAATGTTTGACCGTTTCTTTGGAACATCCTTTTTCTCAGGACCAGAAGGAGATCCAATCTATTGGCAGCACTTGTTCTGGATATTTGGTCACCCAGAGGTGTATATCATCATATTACCGGCGTTTGGTATCTTTTCTGATATCATTTCAACCTTCTCGAAAAAGCGTGTATTTGGCTACGGCTCTATGGTAGTAGCTCTTGCGATTATTGGGTTGCTCGGCTTCATGGTCTGGGTGCACCATATGTTTACGGTTGGATTAGGCGCTCTTGTGAATACCTTCTTTGCCGTCACCACCATGCTTATTGCAGTGCCAACAGGTATTAAAATCTTTAACTGGTTGTTTACGATGCGAAAAGGTGTCATCCGTTTCTCCACACCGATGCTATTTGCGGCTGGGTTCATTCCAACTTTCGTAATGGGTGGCGTGACAGGGGTTATGTTATCAGCAGCTGCAGCCGACCTGCAGTATCATGATACGTACTTTGTTGTGGCACACTTTCACTACGTTATTATCGGCGGAACGATATTAGGAGCATTTGCAGGTATTTACTATTGGTTCCCGAAAATGTTTGGCATTACGTTGGATGAAACATTAGGGAAGCTGCACTTTTGGTTGTTCCTAATAGGATTTCATATCACATTCTTCCCGCAGCACTTCGCTGGATTAAACGGTATGCCGAGAAGGGTGTACACGTACACGGCAGAAGACAATGTGTTTGTTTTTAACTTTGTCAGTACATTGGGTGCCTTCCTGATGGGAATTGGAACGGCTGTGTTTGTATGGAATCTTTATAAAAGCTTTAAAAAACCACAAAAAGCAGGAGATGATCCTTGGAATGGACGCACATTAGAATGGAGCGTTCCATCACCAGCTCCAGAGCATCCATTTGAAACGACACCTCAAGTAGTTTCGCACGATCCAGTGTGGGAGGCCAAGCTACATCGCGCTGGAGTATTGCCAAAAGCTAGTAAAACAAGAACTGCACCAATTGACGTCGTATCATGGCAGCCGGTCATGTTGGGAAGCTTCATGCTATTCTTCTCGCTAGCCTTTATCTACCATGTGACGTGGTTACAAGTTCTATTAGGTATTGCTATCCTTGGCTTCTTCGTTCTGCGTGCACTAACTGATGAACATACGAAAAAAGCAAAGGAGGACCAGGCTCATGACAACGTATAATAGCGATTTAACAGGAGACAAAAAGCTGGGTTTTGTTTTGTACTTAGTTGGTGAGCTGGTCATGTTTGCTACGCTTTTTGCTACGTATTTCATCTTTGTGCAAGACGCAGTCAATCCAACACCAACAGAAGTATTTAAAGCACGTACGTTGATTATTTCTTCTGTCTTTCTATTATCTAGCAGTGGAACAATTCACTTTGCAGAAAAAGCAGCAGAAAAACAGAATACAAAAGGCATTGCTATTTGGTTAGCTGCCACCGTGTTACTTGCACTTGCGTTTATGGGAGTGGAGATTCATGAGTTTAGAACCTATTATCATGAAGGATTCACCCTCACGCAGAATATCTTTTTGTCATCGTTTTATATTTTAGTAGGCCTACATGCCGCGCACGTACTTTTCGGAATCGGCTGGATGCTTCTCTTAGCCATTCAGCTTAATCGAATTCCATCCTCTATCTATGGAGATAAGCAAAAGATATTTAGCTACTATTGGCACTTTGTCGATGTGATTTGGATCTTTATTATTGTGTTTGTGTATGCTCCTTATTTAGTTTAACGCGGAATGACTATAAGTATAAAAAATAGACTCTCCACTCAGGTGGGAGTCTATTTTTTATATCAGTAACTAAAACATCCCCTCCTGTTGCTCTTTCCGCATATTTAGCAAAATTAACCATTCTAGTTCATCAACCATACATATCCAAATTTTTGAAATATGATAATAGAAAAGGAGGTTTTTTCATGGAAAAGAAAAAGGTAGTAACTAAAAGTGGATGTGGTTGTGGAAATAAAGTGAAAGTAATGGATACAGAAAACACAAACTATGTAACAGTAACAAGTATTAACAATGACCAGCCTACCAAAAAAGTACCTCATCCAAAAAAATCGTTTATTTCCAGATATATAAAAAAGATAGTAGAATTCTTTCGGTTGGAGAAATAGAAGAAGGAAGAGACTGAGTAAAGTGCTCAAGTCTCTTCCATTTATTTTTATTATAAGCCATTATGTAACCCCCTAGGGGAGAAGGATTTCTTGTTCTCTCCAAAAGGGGGTGGAGTTATTATCCTAGATTAGGTCTATTAAAACGATAGAATCCTCTAAGAATAATTTGCATTGTCTCCTGATCAAGTATTGCTTCTGTAATCTCTACTTCAATTAAATCACAGCCATTTTCCGGACAGCATACTTCACTGCAGTAGTGGAAAACGTGCTGACCAATATCGAAGCGATCGTAAAGTGTATAAGCCTCAGGCACTTCACAAGTTTCGCCATTTGTAACAGGGACTGAGAACGTCACTTCACCATCGCCACTAAACGTAAGAGTATAGAATTTCAGATTACATCTCAGCGTTTCATCAGGGCAGATTTCAACTGGTACGTCTTCTTTAATACAGTAGCCAGCTTTACAATTATTTAGTAAACAAGGATTAACGATAATACCTTCTTCTCTAATTCCGCTAACACAGTTGTTTACCTGTGTTGACACTTCAAAAGGAATTGGACCATTTCCATCAGAACAAGTACAAGGGTTAATGCAATTGTTCGCCATAAAATTCCCTCCCTTCTTCTTGATGTACTATTACTATATTCTCGTAAATCTATCGTGTATAGATGGATATAATAGTCATTTTTGTTATTTTTTGTATTAAAAATAATTCTTTTGGACTATAACATAGAATAATAGACGATATTCTTCTCGCGTATAGTGTTGAGATCGTATAATAAAATAGGTTTATAGCATAGTGAATAAATTTTTTAGGAGGAGTGCATAATAATATAAGATGAGAAAAAGAGGACATATTCTCATTCAAAGGAACAAGAATTTTTAGAAGATAAGATACTTACATTGTTGAACCAGCTTTTTCATATGGTGCTTTATAAAGAAGTATTAGGTACATATGTAGCTCTTGTAAAAATTGTTAACGTTTTCGTAGTGAAATTGACTTTTTATAAAATTAAAGCAATAATATAGTCATATTGTCTTAATTGGAACAAAAAGAGCTAGCTCAGGAAAGAGGTTCTAAAGGATGTACATAAGCTTTGAGGAATTTGTTAGGCAATTTGAAATGAAGCTGTTTCGAAAACTAACAGAATCTGAATGGAAATTCGCTCGCTGGATCTATCTTAAACACCTAAATGACTACTAGCTCCCAGTTAGCTTCACCTAAGTACATAAAAGAAGAAAATGCTAAGATTATATCTTAGCATTTTCTTATGGGGAGTTTGCTGGCTCCCAACTGGAAGGATGGATCGCGTAGCATATTATTTATTTTCCGAGGAACTTTCTTCTTTCTTATTGTACACCGTAACTCCCCATAATGCAGCGAGTCCAACGAAGAAGACACCTAGACCAGCAAAAAAGATCCCAATATAAACTAACCCCATTTCATCCACCTCCGCAATAAATAATAACCCTCTTTCAGTATAGTCTACTATGGAAAAATAACCTATATATCATTTTGTTTTGCTAATTAAATTCTTCTGTAAGAGTGAAGAATTTCGCCAATTTGTAGATTATAACAATGTTTTTTTCTCATTTTACATGATCGCACTTACAAATTATATCTCCCTATCCATTCAAGCATAAATCCACTCATTTATCACAAGCTAACAAGAGTATTTCAGAAATGAGGAAAATGTACATGAATTGGTTATCGGTAATTCCATTTATTATTGTCGTTATAGCTGCCATTTCAACAAAACAAGTGATTCCTAGTTTATTTTTGGGGGTGGTTGTTGCTGGTTACCTAGTTCAGCCGGAAGTGTTGGGTGGGATGACGAAGGCGTTGGAGTTCGTGATTGGAGGACTCACCGATGAGGCTAACCTGAAAATTATTATCTTTTTATATGCGTTTGCTGCGTTAATTGGACTTATTCGAATATCTGGAGGCATCAAAGGGTTTGTGCAGGCTGCGACCGAACGGATTGAGGGGAAAAAGGGTGCGTTTACATTAACGTGGATTTCTGCTTTAGGTACCTTTAGTGCTCCTAGTTTCCGTATTGTTACGATTGCGCCTGTCATGAAAGCAATGATTAAAAAAATACCGATGAGTAAGCAGGAATTAGGCTTTGTCATTGAAACGACTGCTGCTCCGTTTATTGTCCTGATTCCTATTGCCACAGCATTCGTTGGGTACATGTCCTCTGTGATTGAGCTATCCCTTGATCAAACAAAATTAGAAGGGGATGGTTATACGCTTTTCTTGCAGAGTATTCCGTTTAATTTTTTTGCGATTGCCATGCTCTTAATTGGCTTTTATCTTAGCTTTTTTCATAGTTCCAAGAAACAAGCTGTTGAAGCGGAAAATACTCCTGAAGAAGATGCGAAAAAGGAGCAAGAAGATGATGACGATGATCAATGGGAGGACTGTCATCCATCTGTAGCGAAAGATCTTCCGTCAAAACCGTGGAATCTTATTTTGCCGTTGGCTAGTGTGATTTTACTAACGTTTGTATTGATGTACGTATTTGGCATTAAAGAAGGAAAAGAAGGATGGCAAGCACTCATTAATTCACGTGTGCTGGATGCAATGGTTATAGCCGTTGTTTTATCAATTGTTTGGTTTGTGGTGTACCTGAAAATTACGTCTCATCCATTGCGTAAGCAAATGAATGAACTCGTAACAGGTGGAAACGAAATGATGAGCGTTATTTTACTGCTGGCGATGGTTTGGGGATTAAGTAAAGGATCAGAGGCACTGAATTTCGCAGATACGATTTCGGAATCCCTAAAGTGGATTCCGGCTTCCTTTGTAGCAGTGCTAGTATTTATCATTGGTTGCAGTCTCTCCTATTTCATCGGATCCTCATGGGGGACATGGGGGATATTAATGCCAGTAGGCGTATCGATCGCAAGTGTTTCCGGTAGTTCGTTACCAATTGTAATAGGTGCGGTGTTTGCCAGTGGAACATTTGGCGCATTTTCATCCCCACTAAGCGACAATAACAACACAACAGCAGGTATTCTGAACCTTAATGCTGTGCGCTATGCCAAGTTCAAACTGAAGCCCGCGCTTATTTCAGCAGGAGTGGCAGCCGTTCTGTATTTAGTTCTTCCGTTTTTTCTTTCGTGAGGAACTAGGGGTGATTTGACGGAAGTAAAGAAGACGTCTTTCTTACCTAGAAAAAACAACACCCATCACGTTATTTGTTCGGTTTTGAGAAGAAAAATAATAAATCGCTAAAAGTCAGATAACAAAATAACACACAAAAACGCAGAGGTTGAGTATCTTCTGCGTTTTTATCAGTTAGTATAATATGATGTGAACTAGTTGTGTTTTCCAAATTTGCAAAACCTAGTAAAGCATATCACATACTTTGGAACTGTATTATCTATTATAACCAGCATACCTAACCTGTTAAAAAGCAAACCAATACATAACTATCAACGCTAAATAAATGGCGATGATTAAAGAAGAAACCACTAAACCAATTGTCTTCCATGTTCCTTTTTTGCTAATGAGTGCTGTTATGAAAGCACCAATAACACCCACAACTAGTAATCCATTAACAAGTCCAGCTGTGCCAATTTGAGTCATTACCATTAATGGATAGAATATAGCGGTCACTAATAATAATGTAACAGAGAGCTTGCCATATTTTTGTTCCAAAAGGTGGCACCTCCAATGATATTTTCTTATTCAACTAAATCACATGTTGAATAAACAGACCAATCACTTCACCACTATTTTACCATTAAATTCCACTATACCTTGAAAAAAGATAAAGTTTTAGGTCCTAATAAATCGTACTGCTTTTGGTGCTCTATCAATCTTTATTTTAAACAGAAAAATTATTGCAAATAAGTTTATGCTCTGAACCGAATTACACATCACGAGCTGGTCTTTTTACCATGAGAATAGGTTGGCGAATTACTACTGAATAAGCGCTCCACCATCTTATACAAGAGATACATACCTAGAAACACGCCAATACATAGCAATTCCAGGTTGATATAATACCAGACACCACTTCCTAGTAAATCAAGTGGTGAGTTAACCGTTGGGGTGTCAGAGAGGTACAAATAGTTGGCTCCAATTGTCATGTTCAAGAAAAACGCAAATACGGCATATACGTTCAAGTAGGCATACGTCTCGACCATAGAGCGGAAGGTGATGCTAACTTGGGATGTGAGAATAAGAAATACTCCTGTTAACGATATCGTCATGTGATGGACGAAAAACTTCCAAAATCGAAAATGCGGGAATCCATAAATTAATTCTGGTGTTAGGATTGCTATAAAAGCTGGTATAATACCAATAAAATACAGGATTTGCATTAGCTTTTTGCTGTTGGATAGGATGGCAATCATCCCAATAATACCTGCTATACCGCATAAATGGAGCGGAGCGTGTTCTCGCATATTCCACGTGTTTGTGGATAACGCCCAGGTGGTGTAACCAACTTCACATACGAGCAAAAGTGTAAATAGTGTCCATTTTGTAAATGTGTAAAGCCTTTTTTGTTGCCGCAAAGGTTTATAGGCTATGAAAAAGAAGAGAAGTACGATGAAGTAAAGGCTAATCATTGAAAAATGGCTTGCAGAAAATATATGAAAAGGATTCGTTACCTCAGGTGCGAACCAGTGCTTCATACGACCAGTCCTTTTAAGTAATATTCCATTCATTGTAGCACAACGCACTATCCTAGAGAACGATTTTGGAGGAGGGCAGCATGACAAAAAGAAACTGCTTTCAATGTAAACATTTTTACACAACGTGGAATCCCGAATTTCCAAGAGGGTGTAAAGCATACGGATTTAAAACCAAGGAAATCCCATCAGCCTATGTGTTGAAGGTCTCAGGATCTCCTTGCTTTCATTTTGAATCAAAAAAGAAACCAACTTCTCAAAAACCTACTAGCCTTTCTACATTTGATGTGAAAAGATAGGTGTTTATGCAAGGGTATGGCTGAGTTTTCGCCAAGTCTTAGAAGAGAGAAGTGTCCAAAATTGAATCAGTTGGCCATAAAAACATAACGAAATAAACGTTCCGATAAACACAGGTCCTCCAAGTAATAAAGCAGAGCTTGTGGCTACAAAAGATATCGAAGTTTGTGCGAAACGGATACTTTTATGAAATCGCTGACTGATGGCCAAGAACAAGTCATCTCGTGGTGCATTTGGGAACCCTACTGTCATATAGATGGCAACACCAAGGCTCGTTAAGGCAAGGCCGAGTACGAACACAGCAACTTTTTCGATAAACAAGTGACCTCCCATTGTGAAGGATTGGAACACAATCTCTAACCAAAAATCAAACAGGAGTGCTTCTAATACTAAAGGAAGTACAGGGGATAAGGACGGCTTACGTTTAAATAGCCACGCATTTACAAAGATTAAGATAAATTGGATAAATCCATACCAGAATCCAATCGTAAGACCGAATTGATGTTCAAGTCCCGCAAAGAAAGCTGTCCATGTTCCGGTGCCTAAGTTGGCTTTGACCATGAGCGCTGCACCAATAAAACAAATATTCATTCCGAGTAAATAAGCAATCGATTTAACATAAAACATTGTTTCACCAACCATAATAAAAAGATTTTTGAGGATGAGCATAATTGAACTTAGAATCATTAAATTACTTCATCGAAGTGTGTAAACAAAATAGTCTGACCAAGGCAGCTGAAGCTCTATTTATCTCCCAGACAGCTTTGAGTAAGCAAATGAAGTTACTGGAGGAGCAACTTGGTTTTGCTTTATTTCATCGTACACATAAAGGGATTGAATTAACCGAAAAGGGTCAAAAGCTGTATGAGGATCTGGAGCCTCATTTCACGGCCATTGCTCACAAGGTGGAACAAAATAATCTAGATCAACAGATACGATTTGGATCCATCCCCTCTATTAGTACGTATTTGTTGCCCAAATACTTAGATCGATTAAAGAAGTTATCTGTAGAAGTGACCATCGTAAAGGATTACAGCAAAGACTTGTTGCCACTGCTTCAGAAGCAGAAAATCGATGCAGCTATCTTGCCTGATCCACCTGAAGTAGACGGTCTCTATTCCCGTTTCCTATTTCATGATGAGATTTATGTGGCCGTATCTACTTCTCATCCATTAGCGGAAAAGGAAAGCATTACGATGGAGGAATGTTTTCAATACCCTCAGCTACTCACACCATCCTCAACACTTCTGTATCAACAAGTTTTCCAGCTGATGAAACAAGCTGACCAATCCCCACCAATTAAAGAGATGAACTATTATGAAATGCTTGGCTACGCATATTTAGGGGATGGGGTAGCCTACATACCGGGATTATTAGCTGAAAATACGTCACATATCGGAGTTGTATTTTTAAAACTCCAGCAAGCTCCTTTAACGAGGAAGATGTATTTGTATGCGACGACAAAAGATATTGTAGAGACACTGTATCAAGCTTTTCTTCCCTCTCGATAAGGTGTATGAATCTATCGTACAGCTATTGAACATAATAGAAGAAATACGGTTTTTTTATAGGGGTATAACGGCTGGTTATATCCCTTTTTTACGTGATAAAACCCAATTGTTATATAATTGAAATTTCAGAATTCATATATTCTTTAGCGCGATTATGTGCTATAGTGATGAGTATTTGATACGTAAGGAGGTTATGGGACATGGCAAGAGAAAAATGGGCATCAAAGCTAGGCTTCATGCTTGCGGCTATGGGGTCTGCGGTCGGTCTCGGTAATATATGGCGCTTTTCCTATGTAGCTGGTGAAAATGGTGGAGGTGCCTTTTTACTTCTATATCTGGGCTTTGTTTTTCTAATCGGAATTCCGGTTTTGCTTTCGGAGTTTAGTATAGGTAGACAAGGTCAAGGAGATGTGGTTGGGGCTTATCAGAATTTAGCACCAAAAAAACCATGGTATTTAGCGGGATTTATGGGTATTGGAAGTGCCTTTTTAATATTGTCCTTTTATAGTGTTGTTGCGGGTTGGTCTTTATATTATTTATGGAATTATATCAACGGCACATTCTGGGTACTCCCAAATGGAGGATATGGAGCTACGTTCCAATCGTTAATTTCCAATAACTACACGCCACTGTTTTGGCATGCATTATTTATGGTGCTTACGATTTCAGTCGTTCTTACCGGTGTTAGGCAGGGGATCGAAAAAGCGAACAAAATCTTTATGCCAGCGTTAGCGGTTATGATGATTGCTCTAGCGATCTATAGCGTGTCTTTAGATGGAGCAATGGAAGGGCTGAAGTTCCTTTTTCAACCGAATTGGAGTAGTTTAACAGAACCTTCTGTATATTTAGGGGCGTTAGGACAGGCTTTCTTTTCCCTTAGTATCGGGATGGGTGGCATGATGACCTATGGAAGTTATTTATCCAAAAAAGAATCTCTACCGTCTGCTACGGTTGGCATTGGCATTATGGATACGGTATTTGCCATCATTTCAGGTATCGTTATTTTTCCAGCTGTATATGCATTCGGTATTTCGCCAAGCTCCGGGCCGAGCCTTGTGTTTATCACGTTACCAGGTATATTTGCAGAAATGCCGTTTGGCAATGTCGTCGGCTTTACGTTCTTCTTACTCTTATCGATTGCATCGTTATCATCTGCAATCTCCATTCTAGAAGTACCTGTAGCCTACTTCACTCGTAAATTTAATTGGTCCCGTACGTTCAGCAGTGGTTTGGTTGGAAGTATCATGTTCGTATTAGGAATCTTTGTATCCCTTGGAATGGGCATCTGGTCAGGTGTAACGATCATTGGGGAGAACAATATCATGGATTCGATGGACTACATTGCATCGAATATCTTCTTACCACTTGGAGGCTTAGTCATCGCCCTGTTTGTAGGCTGGCAATGGAAGAAGGACGAAGCTTTCCAAGCAAGTGATATGGCAACGTCCAAACTTCGATTTGTATGGTATGGCTTGATTAAGTTCGTTGCACCATTATTAATCATCATTATTTTCCTACAGTCGGTTGGATTGCTTAGTTGGCTGCTGTCTTTGTTGTAGGCGATTAGGAGCGACTCTTACAATATCAGTAGCGACTTTTGAAAAATAGGATCAACTTTTAATATATAAGAGCGGAAATCGAAAATCAGGAGCGACTTTTGAGAAATAGGAGCGACTGCAAATCGGTAGTCCAAAGCACTGGAGCACCTCTATATGGTGTGCCAGTGCTTTTCTTATTGCTGTAATAATATAATAGGAAGAAAAGCAAGCACAGCAGGCGTTTGTGGTAGTAATCTGATATACTAGAAAAAAGTACATAGGGGATTGTTCATTGTGGTCAAAAAGCGCTTAATCCTTATATTTCTGTTATCTACCTTTTTAATACTGATAGGTTCGATAGGATATATGTTCTTAGAGAATCTGGATTTTTTTGATAGCTTATGGCTTACGGTTGTCTCGGTTCTTACGGTTGGATATGGTGATGCTGTCCCTTCAACGCTTGGAGGGAAGCTATTTACACTCGCGTTGATTCCGATAGCAATTGGCATTGTCACCTATAGTCTAGGTATTACTGCCGCAACGATTATTGAAGGCACTTTTTCAAAAGAAGCAAGGATGAGAAAAATGGAGAAGAAGCTATCCAGATTAGAAAATCACTTTATATTATGTGGGTTTGGTAGAGTGGGAGAGCAGGTTTATGAACAACTGCTTAAACATGATCATACAGTCGTAGTCATCGATCGAAACGAAGAGGTGGAAAGTCATCTGGATGATCAGGTGCTACTTCTGACTGGAGATGCAACAGATGATGAAACGCTTTTGAAGGCTGGCGTGGAAAAAGCCGCTGGACTCGTGACGACATTACCCAATGATGCTGATAATGTGTTTGTAACCTTAACGGTAAAAGGGTTAAATGATAGACTCCAAGTCGTTGCACGTGCGGAGAAACAAGCAAGTGAAGAGAAACTAAAACGGGCTGGAGCGGACCGCGTAATCAATCCATCTCATTTAGGTGGAAGACGTATGGCCTTGTCTATTTTGAAGCCAGTTAGTATAGAATATATAGATACTATTTTACATGCAGGCTATGAGGATTATAATGTAGAGGAGATTGTGGTATCCAGTAGCTCCGTCTGGCATAGAAAAAGTATTAAAGAACTTAATATTCGAGCGATTTATGGGATCACGATTGTTGGTATAAAACGAGGCGAGCAATTTATACGAAACCCTGATCCTGATGAATATATCCATACAGGTGATGTACTCATTGTATTCGGTGAACAATCAAGACTAGAGCTATTTGAAAAGCAAGCGTAAGGAGGATAACATCATGTCTGTTTCATACGATCAAATTTTACAAAAAATGATGAAGGAGCTTCAGGAGGCCAATCTGGTGAAGCAACATCCAGAGAAGGTAAAAGAGCATGTCCGAGCGGTAAAGTTATTGGGTGATTTAATTGTAGATGATGAGGGAGCATCCATCTCATCCATGCAAACGATGCAGCAACCATCTACAGCCGCTCAGCAAATGATGACATCAACACAGTCTCAACAACCCACGGCCTCTCCATCACCTCAACCAGCTCCGAAGAGCGAGCCTTCCATTAATCATGAGGAAGCAAACGGAGAGTCATTATTTGATTTTTAAGAAGCAATAGATAGAAAAAGGGGAGTTCGAGCATGAAATTGTTTTTAATTATAGCCGTTGTAAATGGGTTTATTTCCGTTGCGCTTGGTGCATTTGGTGCCCATGGGTTAGAAGGAAAAGTATCTGAGAAAATGCTGAAAACATGGGAAAAAGCAGTCGATTACCAAATGTTCCATACAATGGCGTTGTTTATCGTTGGATTACTAATGAGTAAAATAACAGGTAACCTTGGCGCTGCAGGTTGGGCGTTTTTAGTCGGAATTATCCTGTTCTCGGGTAGCTTATATATTTATAGTGTAACAAGCATCAAGACCTTTGCGATGATCACACCACTAGGTGGCGTATCGTTCCTAATCGGTTGGGTGTTGCTTGGATATGCTGTAGTAAAGTATCTTTAAAAGTATAAGATGGTAGCGAATATGACGATGAATAAAGCACGGATGACTTGCTCGATAAACGGAAGCATTTCCTGTCTGGAGTAGTGGGCTAAGCCTTCAAAAACAAGACTGAATGCTAGGGCATAAAATACAAACAGCAAAAAGAACGCAAAACTCGTTTTAATAAAAAACATAATACCAAATAAAAATGCTACACCTAGCATAACGAACTGAAGCTGTACAAATTTTTGAGAAGGATGCTGCAACGACATGCACTCCTTTCGATTCAGTTGAAATAGAAGAGTAGGAGTATCCATAGAGGATACTCCTTTTTTCTTTATAGGAAATTATAAAATCAATGCTTGTGTATAACTAAAAAAGTGATGCGGCCACGTCCAGCTCCAGCGCCCAGCGACTAGTATGCTTCCCTCGCCTCCGTACGATAAGTTAACATCGAATCACTACGTTCTTCGTGTTGCCTTTATCTCAAAAGACTTAGAGGAAGTTCGATTAATTTCGCTACATCACGTAGCAACATCGAACCAACCCACGTCGTGTGGGCAGCAGCATATACGTCGCTACCCGGGCGCTTGCGCTTTTGTTCTATGATTCATACTTTTCTTCGTCGAGTGGAAGAAAAGCTATTACTCTACATCAGCAAAACATATGGGATAAAGGATTATTCATGAACATGTGCTGAACATTTAATAGTAATGATGAAAAGAGAATAAAATGCGAGATTTTCTGATGAAAGGGATCAGAAAATCTGCAAACAATTAAAAGAGACGGTTGCTATTATCGCTGGCTACTACCTGTGTTCCCACCATATGGGTAAGCGTAATTAATCTCTTCTGGGAAGGTAATGTAGTCAAGATAAACCATCAGTAACAGGTAACGAATTCCGGTTTCGGGGTCGCTTAGGATGATATGGTCTCTTCCTGCCGCTTCAATAATGCCTTTAAAAACTTTAGCATTCCAATTCTCATTATTTTCAAAGGTCATATAAACGGTTGCTTGCTTCCCTTTATTCAAACGCAGGATATTCTCAATATAGGATTCTTCTTCTGGTAGCATTCCAGGAAAATTGGTGTAGCCAGGACTTTGTGTTTGTGGGAATGGAGGAACTTGAAATTGTCCCTGCTGTTGAGGTTTCGGTTGTTGCATTTGTTGTGGCATCTGCTGTTGGGTCGCCATTTGACTTTGATAAGGGTACATCATAGGCTGCCCCCCTTGACCTTGTTGACGATATTGCCCATAGCTATAAGGGTTATTCCCTTGACCGTATGAGCCTCCTTGATGTGTAGGTGTCATTCTTCAATGCACTCCTTTCAGATGTTAAAACGCTTTAGGGCATTCAGAACGTAATGGGTTTAGAAACAGTGAGATTTGTATCGGCCAATAATGGATTGCCCAAAGGACAATCGCCTTCTGGTCTGAAGAACCATAGTGAATTGCTAGCTGGGTCGCCTCATATCCTCCAGGGCTTTGATAGATCGACGACTGATGTCTTTGAAATCGAGGCAGTTTACCCGCACGCGTAACGCCGGTGTTTACCTACCATCAGCATCCCAAGTTTCCCATCACCTTCAGCTCGCATAGGGCTAACCAGCAACTTCAAATCACTTTGAATATAAGGAACGACGGCCATAGGTTCACCCCTTTTTAACCTGACATCAGCATATGCCCTAAAGGAGGATTCGTTCCTTACGACTACTCACAATCCTCTTAGAACCATGTGTATGTACCAAAATGCTGATTATGAACAAAATATAAGCTGTTGGGAGGAAAGGAGAGGGTAATGATGGGGAAGGAGCGGATAACGAAGGGGAAGTAGCGGATAACGAGAGGAAAGAAGCGGATAAAGAGAAGGAAGAAGCGGATAACGAAGGGGAAGGAGCGGATAATGAGAGGGAAGAAGCGGATAATGAGAGGGAAGGAGCGGATAACGAGAGGGAAGGAGCGGATAACAAGAGGGAAGGAGCGGATAACAAGAGGGAAGGAGCGGATAACAAGAGAGGAGAAGCGGATAACGAGAGGGAAGAAGCGGATAAAGAGGAGGAAGAAGCGGATAACGAAAGGGAAGAAGCGGATAATGAGAGGGAAGTAGCGGATAACGAGAGGAAAGAAGCGGATAATGAGAGGGAAGCCATGCATATCGAGAGGAAAGCCACGCATATCGAGAGGAAAGCCACGCATATCGAGAGAAAAGCCACGCATTCAAAAGGAAAGCCACGCATATCCCGAGAGGATACCCCAATCTTTTTTTATCATCGAGCAATCTTCTACCTATCCTGCAAAGATCAAGATCAAGGGGAGGTTCAACTAAAACTGTAGCTATGCCCGCAAATTCTATAGAGTAGATTAAAGTGATTCTGCGCAAAATAGATGTAAATCTAATATTGGAGGTAGCGGAAGTATGACACTACAAAACGAACATGAAATCCGTGAAATTATGGAAGCATACGGCAAGATGCAAAATGCTGTACAACAAGCTCAAAATAGTGGAGATCCTCAGCAGATTCAGGAAACCCAACAAAAACTACAAGAATTGCAGGAAAAAGTACAAAAGGCTCAAGGCAAAGCAACAAAGTCAAATGACCAATCCAATATGAAGTTGTTTGATGCACAACAACGGTTAGAACAGTATGAGCAGCAAATGACTCGTGCGCAATCGAATATTTCTGCCCAACAAAATAATATGAAATAACAAAGCTTTTTCATACATCAGCATCAATAAAAAACGTCTAGGGAAAAGTATCCCTAGACGTTTCATGTGTTCCTTGTTTCCTCAGCCTACACGTGTAAAAACTGTGGAAGCTGTTCTGGCTTCAATAAGTTACCTACATAGAAAGAACCGAAATCGCCATAACGAGCACTCACTTCGTCAAAGCGCATTTCATAAACGAGTTTCTTGAATTGAAGTGGGTCGTGTGCGAATAGCGTTACGCCCCATTCCCAATCGTCAAAACCAACGGAGCCGGTGATGATTTGGCGTACTTTACCAGCGTACTTACGGCCGATCATGCCGTGGGAATACATTAGCTTGCTGCGTTCTTCCATCGGTAGCATGTACCAGTTGTCTTCCCCGTCACGACGCTTGTCCATTGGATAGAAGCAGATATAATCCCACTTAGGTAGGATTGGCTTAAGGCGGGCTTGAATCTCAGGATCATTGTCCACGTCCTTACCTTTCGCCATATACGTAGATAGTTCTACAATGGAAACGTAAGAATAGCTTTTCGTCGTAAATTCAGCTAACTTCGTTTTGTTAAATTCGTTCTCAATTTCATTTAATTCTTCTAATGTTGGTCGAAGAATCATCATAATAAAGTCAGCTTTTTGGCCAACCACAGTGTATAAGGAATGGCTACCTTCTTTCTTATCCTCTGTATCCTTCCACTTATCTAGAAGTTGATTGAATTCATGTATAGCTGTTTCTCGTTCATCACTAGAAGCTTGCTTCCAGGATGTCCAGTCCATTGTGCGTAAATCATGAAGGCAATACCAGCCTTCCATTGTAGTAGCTGCTTCTGGCATTATGATTCGCTCCTTTACATGTAAAAATCGAATGTTTCTTTTATGCAACTGTGTCAACTATAACATAAGTTTTAACCAATTAGGAAACGCTTAGAAAAGGGTGGAAGCGGGAACAACGGTATAGGAAAGCGTTATTAGTGATTGTTTAACAATCGTGTGAAAATAAAGACATTTTTGTATAGGCATGTCTTGACTTTCATTTAAACACAAAACGATTTATCATATATAACAGATACACTGATGGAGGGATAAAATATGAGCAATCTGTTTGATTCTTTACGCGATAAATTAAGCGGTTCTAACAAGCGTGTCGTACTTCCGGAAGGTTTAGACGAACGAATTTTAGAAGCAGCTTCTAAGTTAGCAGAGGAAGGTTATATCACACCTGTATTAATTGGAAATGAAGATGAAGTGAAACAGAAGGCTTCTGATTTAAATGTAGATGTTAGCGGTGCAGATATTCTTGACCCTCACAATTACGAAGAATTTGATACGATGGTACAAAGCTTTGTGGAACGTCGTAACGGCAAAGCAACAGAGGAAAAAGCACGCGAAATTCTATTGGACGGAAACTACTTTGGAACGATGCTTGTCTATATGGGTAAAGCAGACGGTCTTGTAAGTGGTGCAGCGCATTCCACTGCTGACACCGTACGTCCAGCTCTACAAATCATTAAAACGAAGCCAGGCATCAAGAAGACATCTGGTATCTTCATCATGGTTCGAGACGATGAAAAGTATGCATTTGCTGACTGCGCCATCAACATTTCTCCAGACAGCCAGGATCTTGCAGAAATCGCATTAGCAAGTGCGGAAACAGCGGAACTATTCGACATCGATCCAAGAGTTGCGATGCTAAGCTTCTCCACAAAAGGATCTGCTCAATCACCTGAAACAGAAAAGGTAACCGATGCGATTCAAATTGCCAAAGAACAAAATCCAAACCTTACCCTTGATGGTGAGTTCCAATTTGACGCAGCATTCGTTCCATCTGTAGCAGAGAAAAAGGCACCGAACTCCGAATTAAACGGAGATGCGAACGTATTCGTATTCCCAAGCCTAGAAGCAGGAAACATCGGCTACAAAATCGCACAACGCATGGGTGGATTTGACGCTGTAGGCCCTGTACTTCAAGGACTAAATGCACCTGTAAACGACCTATCCCGCGGTTGTAGTGCAGATGAAGTGTACAAGCTTTCCATTATCACAGCAGCTCAGTCTTTAAAATAAATGATAGGAAGAGAGTCCAGACCACTAATGTGGCTGGGCTTTTTTTGATGGATTAGTGGTGACATTTTTGATGACGGACGAGAAATTGGGGTTAGATCGAGTGTTAGGATATTGGAGAGAGAATCAGAATTTAGGAGCGACATTTCAAAATCAAAAGCGCCCCTCCATTTCAAAGCCCCCTCCATACAAAAAAAGCACTGGCACCTATTCCAGGTGATCCAGTGCTTTTCCGTTGCGTTGCACCATATGTTCGAATCGTTGTTCAAACCATGCCATTTCTTGATTGGATAAAGGGTCTGTTACAATATGACCGCTTAACTCGTGTAGCTTATACAGCATGCGGTTGCGAATGTCTTGCACGGATAGTTCTTTTTGAAAAAGTTCTTCCAAGGAAGCCATCGTCTCCGGTTCGATAGTTGGGTAAGCGAAGCGTGTTTCTTCCCCTTTTTTGCTAATATCATAAAAGTGGCGTAGCAATGCGGCTCGTTCCTGACCACTTCCTGTTACGCACAAATAGATTTGTACCGCGCTGCCATTTTTCACTCTTCGCTGAGAAATGCCGGCGAATTTTTTCCCTTCTATACTTAAATCGTACGTACCGGGACAATAGGAGCCAGTGATTTCGAATGCTTCAATCGGAAAGCCTTCTTCTTGAAATAACAGCTTAATAAACTGCACCATTGCTTCGTAACCGTCATGGATATTGACCTCTTTTGCGTCTGGAAAAATAAATGACAGGTTCAGCACGCCATCATCTAACACGACGGCAAGTCCACCTGAATTACGAACAATAGCCTGGAATCCCTGTTCCTTCAAATAGTCTATCCCCTCACCAATATAAGGAAGTCGCGCGTCCGGAATTCCGAGCACAATCGTGTTGTGATGGACCCAAAGGCGTGCAGTCGTAGGCGAGTCACCTTTTCCTACCGACATGGCAAGAGTATCATCCGTTGCAAAGGATTGAAGGGCAGAAAAGGTCGACCCCATTTCGCTTTGATCGATAAAACGGTATGTAGATGGGCGTAATAAATGATGTATATCTTGCATATTCCGTTCTCCTTTATCTCGTTGCATTACATTCTATTATACCAAAAATGATGGACAAAAGTCTGGTGGAGATAACATTCACACTTGTCTGGATATTCAAATGGCATAGAAGGAATGATGCGCCATGTTGATCATCGCTTCTCCTTGATACAATAGATAAGGAACACCTTGCAAACGAACCTATTTCTTTGTACAATACCATTTAGTCTTATCAAACGGAATAGGTAAGGAGGGAAGCATAGTGGCTAACGAATTTCGAGTATGTGATGATTGCCAGGCAACTAATATCAAAACGTTGCTTCCTCGCCTAGAACAGATTGACCCCGATGCAGAGGTGCAAGTAGGGTGCCAATCCTATTGTGGACCAGGGAGAAAGAAATCGTTTACGTTTGTAAATAATCGACCTGTTTCTGCATTAAGTGAAGATGAATTAATCGACAAAATCGAATCCAAATTAAAAAAAGATGCGAAAAAAAGTAGATAGTGTGAAAGCCTGTGCTCCCAAGTTTTGGATACGATGTTAGCGAATGATACAGACGCCTTGCCATAAGTCAAGGTGTTTTTTCACTTTCAAAGGGTTTAAAATTCCTTATAGGATGAAAGTATAAATTTCTGGCGCTTATATGTCTAGCTCCAGCGCCCAGCGACTAGCAAACTTCCTGCTCCTCCTTACGATAAGTCAACATCGGTTCGCTTTCGCTCTCCGTGTTTCCTTTATCTCATACGGAGCCGTCCAGTTTGTACGTCGCTAAGCGGGCGCTTGCGCTTTTCTTATTTAAAATAGGGAAAAGGTTAAAAAATTCTACATGTTTCAGATTTGGAATGTTTCGTATATAATAAGTAAAAGTATATCTCGAATGAGGAAGGGCATTTATCTATGGCGTATAAAGACGAAAAATTACATGAAGAAAAGGTTTTTAAAGACCCTGTCCATCGCTATGTCCATGTTCGTGACCGTGTCATCTGGGATTTAGTTGGTACACCCGAGTTTCAACGCTTACGTAGGGTGAGGCAGCTTGGGACCTCGTATTTGACGTTCCACGGAGCGGAGCATAGTCGCTTTAATCATTCCCTTGGTGTATATGAGATTGTGAGACGGATTATCGAAAACTTTGAAAATCGTCCTTATTGGAACCACGAGGAGCGGTTGTTATGCCTAACTGCTGCACTCCTTCATGATTTAGGACATGGTCCGTTTTCCCATTCTTTTGAGAAGGTGTTCAAGCTTGATCATGAGGATTATACAAGGGCGATTATACTAGGGGACACAAAAGTAAATGCCATTTTACGAAAAGTAGAAGAGTCCTTTCCTCAAAAAGTTGCCGACGTCATTAATAAAACGTATGAAAATAAGCTGGTTGTTAGCTTGATTTCAAGTCAAATTGATGCGGACCGCATGGATTATTTACAACGAGACGCTTATTTTACCGGCGTTAGTTATGGACACTTTGATATGGAGCGAATCCTTCGTGTGATGCGCCCTATGGAAGACCAGGTCGTTGTGAAAGAAAGCGGGATGCATGCTGTGGAAGATTACATCATGAGCCGTTATCAAATGTATTGGCAAGTGTACTTTCACCCTGTAACACGTAGTGCTGAAGTGATTTTGACGAAGATTCTACATAGAGCGAAAGAGCTGTATGAAAATGATTATACGTTTTTCCTTGAGCCTTATCACTTCACTTCCTTTTTCAAAGGGGAAGCTGATCTTGAAGCGTATTTGAAGCTCGATGAAGCAGTTACGCTATATTATTTCCAAATCTGGAGAGAAGAAGAAGATCCCATCTTGAGCGATTTGTGTGACCGTTTTGTCAATCGTCACCTATTTAAGTATGTGGAATTTAACCCGAATCTTCACATGAGTGAATGGATGGAACTTCATCAGCTATTTCAAAAAGCTGGGATTGACCCTGAATACTACTTGGTTGTAGACTCCTCCTCGGACTTACCATATGATTTTTATCGACCTGGAGAAGATGGAGAGCGTTTGCCTATTCATCTATTGCAACCAAACAATGAGCTGAAGGAACTCTCCAGAAAATCAGAGATTGTAGAGGCTATCTCAGGGAAAAAACGAACGGATCATAAATTATATTTTCCAAAAGACCTAATCGAAGGGTTATCCAATCGAAGTAAGACGAAGAAGCGAATTATGGAAATCTTGTACGGATAGGAGAGGAACCGTTTTGTTGAATGATCACGCCAAATTGGTTAAGTTTTTTTCGCAGTGTGATGAAGTCGTAGGAAGAAAAAGACTGCAGAAAATGATTTATATTTTAAAGAAGGCTGGCTTCCCATTTGAAGAACGCTATCAATTCCACTTTTATGGACCATACTCAGAGGAGTTAACATTACGTGTGGAAGAGCTATGTAACCTTGGATTCCTACAAGAAACGTGGGAAAAGAAAAGCAATTACTCCCAGTATCGCTACGCCCTGACTGAGGGTGGCGAAGAGTTTCTAGAGCATTATCCAAACATGACATTCCCTCGTATGACAGGCCTCATCGAAGGAATGAACGGCAAAAGCTCTCGTTTTCTAGAACTTGTATCCACGATGATGTACTTCGATGATCTCACAAGAGAAGAAGTCGAAGAAAAAGTACAAGCCGTTAAGAGTAAGCAAAATTATACAGAAGAAGAACTCCAAGAAGCATGGAGCTTCATTGACCGCATGCTCCAACAATAAACCTATTTTCTAAAGCATCTCTTGTTTTCTATTGCACCAGAAAGCAAGGGATGCTTTTTTTGTGTTTTTAAGTGTTAGAAGACTTGAGATAGTAAAGATGAAGAGAGCAAAAAGCAAACTGGAGCGAGCAAAAGTGGGAATGAAGCGAGCATAACGCAATTGGAGCGAGCAAAAGTGGGAATGAAGCGAGCATAAAGCAAATCGGAGCGAGCAAAAGTTGAGAGGAAGAGAGCATAAAGCAAATCGAAGCGAGCAAAAGTGGGAATGAAGCGAGCATAAAGCAAATTGGAGCGAGCAAAAGTTGGGATGAAGGGAGCATAAAGCAAATCGAAGCGAGCATAAAGCAACTCAGAGCGAGCAAAAGTAGTGGTGAAGCAAGCATAATGTATTCTAAACCAAGAATAAGTAGTATGTGAAGAGCAAAAGCCATCTCAGAGTGAGAAAAGCCCCCTCGCCACAACCTTTTGCCCCTACACCCGATACCAATTCGTTTCCCTTCATAGATAACGAAAAGTCGCATAAAATAAGAAGCGTGAATCTGTAGCTTCGGCAGACGTGATGTTGGCCCTGGTAGTGTGTTAGAATAATAAAATAAACGGTGTAATGAAGGAGGAGTATGAAAAGATGTCATCATCTGATCAATCCAATTCCAATAAAAAGAACAACCAGTTTACTATCATTAATGATGATTCCACCGATGGTCATGGCGGTTATGGAGCAGGTACGTTAAGCTTAGAAAACATTTCGCCTGTATTTGTCTGCCCATCAGCTGGAACAGCAGAAGTAGATATGGGGGCGCTACACGCCAGAAGCCAAGTGGAAAAGCGTGTGAAATTTAAGCCGGACAAAAGTATTGTACCCAACCCAACGTTGTATTGGCTTGTATGGGTAACAGTAGAACATAATGAAAACGGTCCTTACTATGCAGGTGTAGCTGGCTGTGAAATGCTCGTCGATAAAGAAAATCGCCGTGGCTATAAATCCATGCCAGAACATGTGAACAATATGGATAAATCGATGAAAGGAAAAGTTGTGGTGGAGCAGATGGACGATGAATCAAAGCGTCTATTAGGGGAATTTCTGCATCAGCACAGCGAAGATATGTGGAACAACTCACCTGATGAGTTGAAACAAGCGTTAGATGTGTAAAAAAGATGATGCCTTCGCCCGTAATTAGCGGGTGGAGGCATTTTTATGAGTTCTAAAAGTATAAAGTTATAAGTAGGTTTTTACTTGAATCTTAGGCTTTTGAATGCAAGAAAGTAATTAAAACAAATAGTTTCTATAATAGTTCCTAAAAAATGGGCCCATTTTTTATGTATTAGGATGAATCTAATTGTGACAGCCCTTGCAGGGGTTACCATTTATTGCTTGTTCAACTAAGTTCTCCTTGTTTATTGTTCATACTTTTCTTTTAATCTATAAACCTCGTTCATCAAATCTTGTCCCACTTTTGATTCAACCTCTTCGTAAACAGGCTGTATCGCTTCTTTCCACGCTTGTTCTTCTTGGTTTGTTAAGTAGTGTATGTCTAAATTAGAGTTTAACGCTAGTTTTCGTTTATATGAATCATTTATTTCAATCGAATGGCGTCTCACCCAATCGGTAGTTTCGGTAAGCGTTTCTTTTATCACTTGTTGTACTTCAGATGAAAGGTTGTTCCAGAATTCCCTATTTATTAATACAGCATAGCCTAAATATCCATGGTTGCTAAGGGTGAGTGAGCTTTGTTCTTTATATAATTTTTTTGTGTATATGTTAGATATTGTATTTTCTTGCCCGTCAATAAAATCTACTTCTAAATTTTTATAAGTTTTGTTAAAAGGAAAAGTGCTTGTGCTGGCTTCTAGGGTGTTATACATCTCTTCAATAGCAGGGCTTGGCATAATACGAAAATGTTTTCGATTAAAATCACTAGGAGAAAGAATAGCTTTTTCGTTGGTAGTAATTTGTTTAAAACCATTGTACCAAAGGTCTAATCCTTTTATCTCCGTATTATGTAGGTCGTCTAAAAGGGTAGTTCCTATTTCCCCTTGAAAAGCTTCCCAAACTGCTTCGTGCGAAGGAAACGCAAATGGGAGATCCAATACTTGCCATTCAGGGAAGTGAGTAGTCAATTTTGAGGTGGCAGGTGCAATCATTTGAACTCTTCCATCTTTTAGCGCTTGATATTCATTTTGATCATTATATAACGAACCATTTGAAAATATTTTAACGCTAACTTTTCCATTTGTACGCTCTTCTACTAAATCCGCAAATTTTCTAGCAGCTTTGCCTTTTGGGGTGTTTTCAGCTACAACATGACTAAAGTTAATCACAACATTTTCTTTTATTCCTTCTTGTTCATCATCTTGGGCGATTGTCTCAGAGGTATTCCCTAAATCAAATCCAATAAATAAGGCTGTAGCTATCCCAGTAAATATGAATAGAGTAATAGGCAAAATGGTTTTCATGGTCACACCCCTCTATCGAGAACGTTTTCAATAGTGTATCATACATATTTAAAGGTGGTACAATCGGTGTAATATTTTTGGGAGGACGATGATTATGTCCCTGAACCGTATGCCGATACGGTGGAAAATTACGATTCTCTCATTTGGAATTGTTCTTTTTTCTATTGTGATTGGTGGGATTATCTTAATAGGTAATACGATTGACAACAAAGAAGAAGAGCTAGGGGAGCGTGCTATGATTACAGGTAGAACCGTTGCTAATTTACCTGGTGTAAAAAATAACCTGACAAAATCCAAAGGTTGGAAACAAATAAATCCTATCGTTGAAAGGATACGAACAATAAACGGTTCTGATTATATCGTTGTACTAAATATGAATCGAATCCGTTTTTCCCACCCTGTAGAAGACAAGTTAGGGACCATATCTTCAGGAAAAGACGAAGGACCCGCGTTTGCGGAGCATAGCTACACCTCAAAAGGAGAAGGAGAGCTTGGAACAGCGATTAGAGCATTTGTTCCTATAATGAATGAGGAGCAAGAGCAAATCGGTGTGGTGATTGTAGGTAATGTTATCCCAACGTTACAAGAGGTAATCATGGGGATGAAAAATGAAATTTTACTTATATTATTTTTAACTTCAGTATTTGGAGTGTTTGGTTCATGGATGCTAGCAAATCATTTAAAAGGCCAAACCTATCATCTTGAACCACATGAAATCGGACAACTTCTTAAAGAAAGAAACGCCACATTTCACGCCATGAATGATGGAGTTATATCAATAGATCGAGAAGGAAGGATTGCTCTCCTTAATGAGAAAGCACAGAACCTATTAGATATATCTGCTTCTCAAACAGGAAGACCTATTCAGGATGTCATCGAGGATTCTAGACTTCCAGCCGTTTTACAAAATGGTCAGCCTATTTACAATGAGGAAATTAGAGTGAAAGGGAAGGTAGTGCTGAGTACTCGTGTCCCCATTTTTGTGAACGAAGAAGTGATTGGAGCATTGGCGATTTTTCAAGATCGAACTGACGTTACTCAATTAGCAGAAGAGCTAACAGGCGTTAAAGCATTTGTAGAGGCATTAAGAATTCAAAACCATGAACATTTAAATAAATTGCATACGATTTCAGGGTTAATTCAGTTGGATCAAAAAGAGAAAGCGTTAGAGTTTGTATTTGATATAACAGAACGCCAAGAAGAGTTAACAAGATTTCTGGTGGAGCGGATGAATGACTATAGTATAGCTGGATTATTACTTAGTAAGGTTATGCGAGGGCAAGAGTTAGGAATTGAAGTAACGATAGACGAGTATAGCATTTTAGAAGATTATCCTCCTTTATTGGATAAGCACGATATAGTCTTACTATTAGGAAACTTAATAGAAAATGCTTTTGATGCATTTGATACTACAAATCATAAAGATCGGTTTATTCATATCTCTATTATTCAATCCGACTTGACATGTACCTTCCAAGTGGAAGATAACGGGGAAGGAATAGAAGATGAAAAAGTTGCGAATATCTTTGAAAAACGTTACACAACAAAGGGCAAAAAAGGGTCTGGAGTAGGCTTGTACCTCGTCAATAATGTAGTTCATAAAGGAAAAGGATCCATAGATGTAATCTCTAGCCCAGGAAAAGGATCTAGCTTTGTTCTGACATTTCCAATGTATGAAGAGGAAGGTGTTAGTGGTGGGGAATAGTACTAAAAAGGTTTTGCTAGTGGAAGATGATCCAATGGTACAAGAAGTAAATCGGCAATTTATTGAACGTGTAGATGGTTTTGAAGTTATTGATGTCGCTTCTGATGGTACAAAGGGTTTAGAACTAGCTAAAAGGCAAAATCCCGATTTAATTATTCTTGATATTTATATGCCAGAAAAGGATGGAATGGAAACACTCAAGCAAATACGAGCTGATAAGATTGAAGTTGATGTAATTGTGATTACTGCAGCGAAAGACAAAGGGAGCATTCGTTGGATGTTGCAGAATGGGGCATTTGATTATATAGTGAAGCCATTTAAATATGAACGAATGGAACAAGCTTTGCTGGATTATAAAAATTTTCAAGCTCACTTAACAGGAGAAGGAGATATGAAACAGCAAGAAATAGATGATATCCTTTCTCCTTCCTCAACAAAATTACCAACACGAGAAGATAATGATATAGAGCAATCAATACCGAAAGGATTAAATAAGCAAACGCTAAAACAAATTCTTTCCTTTTTAACTGAACAAGTTCAACCTGTTTCTGCAGAAGAAACAGCAGATCATATCGGCATAGCAAGAGTGACCGCTAGAAGGTATTTGGATTATTTACAAAAAAATGGTCAAGTGGAAATTGATATTCAATATGGTGGCGTTGGTCGACCGATAAATCGCTATAAAATGGTGTGAAACCTTCCTATGTATAAATCATAGGAAGGTTTTTTGCTTTCCATGTTTTGAATTTCCGATTTTATTAAAATACAAAAAAGGAATGAGTTAGTGAAATTATTGTTTTTAGCTTCTAAAAGGGTAACGTGAGAATTCGCTTATTCTTAAGACCAAAAAGACCAAAATGTTCAATATGTTCATAATATTTATCTTCAAACATGTAAGCGATAACATATAGAAAAGTTAGAAAATTAAAACGGAGGGGTTTCATTATGAAAAAACAATTAATTCTAGTAATGATGCTAGCTTTATCTATGATTTTGGCTGCTTGTGGTGGTAGTGATAGCCAAGCAAATGGAAACGATGAGGGAAGCTCAAGTGATAGTGGAGCACAGTCACTAGTATTCGGTACTGGAGGTACATCTGGTACTTACTATCCAATTGGAGGTTCACTTAAGCCAATCTTTGAAGAAAGTGAATCTGTAGGAAATGTAACTGTAGAATCAACAGGTGCTTCTGTCGCAAACATTCAGAATATAAAAGATGGACTAAATCAAATGGCCATTGTAATGAGTGATGTAGCGCACAGTGCATTAAATGGTAATGGACAATTCGAAGGAAATGAAACAAAAGTAGAAGCTATGGCGGGGATGTATCAAAACGTCGTGCAAGTCGTTGCTCTTGAAGGTAGTGGAATTGAGTCTATTAAGGATTTGAAAGGTAAGAAAGTGGGAGTTGGAAAAGTTGGATCTGGTGTGGAGCAAAGTGCTCAAAAGGTGTTAGAAGCAGTAGATTTAACATATGACGATCTTGGAAAAGTTACACATACTGGGTATGCGGATAGTGTTCAAGAAATGAAAAATGGAAATCTAGATGCTGCCTTTTTCACTTCTGGAGTACCTAATAGTAATATCACTGATTTAATGCAACAACAGGATGTTAAATTTGTGGAAATTAAAGGAGATATAGCAAAAAGCTTAAAGGAAAAATATCCATTCTATAAAGACTATACAATTCCTGCTGGGGAAGAAGCTAAATACAATCTTGATTCTAAAGTACAAACTGTAGGAATTCAGAATATGCTTATTGTATCTCCAGACTTAAGCGAGGATTTAGTATATGACTTAACAAAGCGATATTACGAATACCTTGGTTCTGACGAAATTTCTGTTGGAGCTTTAAAGCAAATCAACCGTGATGAAAGTGGTAACGGGCTGATTGCCCCTCTTCATCCAGGTGCTAAGAAATTCTATAAAGAAAAAGGTCTGCTAGAAGAGTAAGGAGGGGAAAAGGGCATCATCCGTTTGGTGCCCTTTTTATACCATGAAAAATAAACTTCTACTACCAATAACAGTTTTACTAATAGGGATATTATGGTTCATTTCTGTTTCTGTTATTACCCTCCACGATTACAACGGGGTTCTAAGAACTTTTGTTTATCATGATGAAACAGATTTTTCGGTTAGGTGGAAACATTCAGTCGAAAAGGAAGAGTGGGAAGAAATGTTCCAGGTGAAAGGAACTACCATCTATATTGATTCTACTCGATTTAAGACATTCGGCGCTGGAGTACCGAGTAATGCTGGAAATAATACATTTATTAAAAATGGTTGGGTGTATATGACTGGGATTAGTAGGAAGATAGGGGATGAACTATTTATAAGAACAGGTAAAACTACACAGCATCGTTTTATCTATGGGAACGAAACCATACATTTAGATAAACAAGAAGCTTATAACATAAGAACAGAAGAGAGGTCTCTAGCTAATTTTATTTGGCTGAAGGTTTCAACAAGAATGAGGTGATGAGAATGGCTGAGAAACAGGAATATTCAGCGGAAGAATATGATCGTGAAAGCTCTGTCAGAATGAATTTTGGGAAGTATATCGCACTAACCATCACAGTATTAAGCATTTTATTATCGATATTTCATTTATACACTTCTTACGCTGGTTCTTTAGTGGATATCAAGCAACGCAGTATACATTTATATACGCTCATGACATTAGGATTTCTTTTGTACCCATTTGTCCGAAAAGGAGATGCAAAAGATAAAGGAGTTCCTTTTTTCGATTACATTTTAGCAGGGATATCATTGTTTGTTGGCATTTATATGTTATCTACTGCAGAGAGGATTATTCAATCTGGTGGTCAAATCAATACTATGGATTTTTATATAGGATTGTTAGTGCTACTACTATTGTTTGAAATTACTAGAAGAGTGACAGGATGGGGGTTAACATTACTAGGTTTTGGTTTTCTTATTTACGGTTTTTATGTGAAGCTTTCCATTTATCCACAGCTCACCCCGGAAATTATCTTTACAGTATCAAAGCAAATTATTTCTCAAGTGGTATTTATAACAGAAGGTGTATTAGGTACAGCCATTGGGGTATCTGCAAGCTATATTATTCTGTTCATCCTATTTGGTGCTTTTTTAAGACGTTCAGGTATGGGGCAGCTGTTTAATGATTTAGCTCTTGCAGTAGCAGGACATACGAAGGGTGGCCCTGCAAAGGTAGCAGTAATTGCAAGTGGTTTTTTGGGATCAATTAACGGAGCTGCGATTGCGAACGTTGTTACAACAGGTACATTTACCATTCCATTGATGAAGAAGATAGGCTATAAAAAGAATTTTGCTGGTGCCGTGGAATCCGCTGCTAGTGTAGGTGGACAAATCTTACCACCAATTATGGGAGCAGCTGCTTTTATTATGGCCGAAAACTTAAATGTCCCCTACACAACTATCATATTAGCAGGTATTATTCCAGCACTTCTATTCTATCTTGGCGTTTTATTACAAGTTCATTTTAGAGCTGCCAAAAGAGGATTACAGGGTCTACCAAAGAGTGAATTACCAAATTTAAAAGAAGTACTTATGGAGCGAGGTCATTTGATTTTTCCAATGATTGTATTGTTATACTTACTCTTCACTGGAAAAACTCCATTTTATGCGGCATTTTGGGCTATTATAGCTACGATTGTCATATCTGGTTCTAAGCGTATGCTTCCAATCATTACAGCTGTTTCCTTATTCTTAATATTCCAAGCGCAGATTACAGCTCTAATTACAGGAAGTACCTTAGATAATGTGCGTAGCGATTGGTGGGAGCTTCTCTTAATCGTTGCCATTCCTCTTGTCATTAATGTATGGAGGAAACGTTTACGAATAGAGTCAGAAGAAGTAGGATGGAAGGAATGTATGGAGGCTCTAGAAGATGGTGCAAAAACAACGATTCCAGTAGCTGTAGCTTGTGGAGCAGTTGGCATCATAGTTGGAATTGCTTCATTGACGGGGGTAGCACTTGAAATAGCCAACAGTATAGTAGGTATTGGGGCTGCAGTAGAGAGCCCAATTATACAACTTGTCATTACACTATTCCTGACAATGATTACCGCCATTATTTTAGGGATGGGGCTGCCGAGTATTCCAACCTATATCATTACAAGTACAATGGCTGCGCCTATTCTATTACAGCTCCCTTTATATCAAGAGCTAGCAGGCTCAAATACAACAGCCATATTGGTGGCTCATATGTTTGTATTCTACTTTGGTATTTTTGCAAATATAACGCCTCCTATTGCGTTAGCCGCCTTTGCTGGTGCAGGAATATCTGGAGGAGACCCGAATAAGACAGGCTTTCAAGCAATGAAACTAGCCATAGCAGGTTTTATCGTACCATTCATGTTCGTCTTTTCTCATGAGATGTTAATGATTGACGCCACATTAATGAATATTATCTTAATTACGATCACATCAGTCATAGGGGTGTTACTCTTGTCCATCATGGCAGAAGGTTACTTTATGAAACCTGTTCCTATATGGGCACGAATTCTATCAGGTATAGGCGCAATGTTGTTAATTTATCCTGGTTTACTCACTGATGCCGTAGGATTACTGGTGCTTATTCTAGTAATTGGATTAAACGTAAAAAATGAAAAGGAACATGTACAAGTGCAATCTGAGTATAGTTCATAAAAATTGTGAAGAGTTGGGAGACAAAACTATAATTACCAGTTCTAAAGCAGAATGATATTAAGAAAGAATAAATATAGAAAGAAATCCGAGCTATTTCGAATCCTAAAAAGAGGTTTTCGAATTATAGTTCGGATTTTTTATAACTTAAAATAATATTTACAATCCCTATTTAAATTAGAAAAAGGCCGGCACTGTGTGGGTAGCCGGCCTTTTTCTGTGTCCTAGTAAACATGTGAATAAACCATGTGCTTCATATTTTACAAATTTCCAAAGCAAACCTCAAGAATTTCGTAATTTATTCAAAAATCAGACACATTTGCATGATAGCTTTCGGGTCTTTTGGACTAAAACATAATATCCAGCCAGTTTTTCAGACCACCTTTATTCTTTTTCTTATCCACTTCTTCAGGGGTTTGACGTTCCCCGTTTTCATCAATTGGCAGGTGAAGCTCACAGTAGCTTGAAGGCTCTGTTCCTTCTACGAAATAAGCTAATCGGTGGTGTGCACAGTATGGTGTTGCTAAATGACCACTATCAGGATCAATGTACACACCCACTACGCCATCTGTTGGAGTGAATTGATCATATGGGAGATCTTTATGGGAGTTTTCCATGAAATCAGCCCAAATATCTTTTGCATATTGATGTTCTTTTACTTTATCAATAGGTTTGTTTTGATCATAGCCAGTCCAAATGCCAGTCGTTAATTCTGGACTAAACCCGATCATCCAGCTATCTGTCTGAGTAGTGCCCGATTTACCAGCGAACGGGCGCGATAATTTGTCCGTAATGGATGAACCGGTTACCTTCATATAGTCATTCAAGGATTCATCGAACATTCCTGTCATAAGGTGAGCCATGACAAAAGCATTATCTTCATCGATGATCTGCTCCCCAGCCTCCTCATTTCGTTCATAAACGGTATGGCCGTGGGAGTCAGTAATGCGTTGGATGGTTTGAGGCGTCACTTCCTTACCCCCATTAGCAAATAAACTATACGCTCCGACCATTTCCTGAACCGAGACAGAGGCAGTCCCTAGTGCGAGAGATGGAACAGCTGGTAAGGAGCCTGAAATCCCCATGCGTTGAGCTGTTTCTACTAACGTTTCTTCACCTAAAAATACATTCGTCTTAACAGCATACACATTATCGGATAACGCAATTGCCTGAGCAAGTGTAATCGGTTCATACGCATAGTACCCGTTGTAATTGCTAGGCTCATATACATTGCCATCTTCTAATTCAAAATAGGTTGGCTTACTCATCAGGGTAGTAGCTGGTGTATAGCCATTTTCTAACGCTGCGTAGTAAAGAAACGGTTTGAAGGTGGAGCCTGGCATACGTTTGGCTTGAACAGCCCGGTTGTATGAGCTTTCCTCATAATCACGACCACCCACCATCGCTACAATATCGCCCGTTTGCGGGTCCATGCTCATTGCACCTACTTGGAGGTCCGTGCTATTAGGAATCGTCTCTTCAACGATGGTCTCGAGTTCTTTTTGTAGGTCCGTATCAAGACTCGTAAACACATGATAGCCTCCAGCGCGTATTGATTCCTCATCTAACTGTAAAAGTTGCTCTGCTTCCTTCATCACCACATCCTGAAAATAAGGAGCAACTTGTTTCTGGTACTGTTCTTCTTGAGGGGCAAGCTCTAGAGATGCCTGTAGTGCTCTAACTTTTTGCTGTTCCGTAATATAGTCTGTCTTTTGTAAGTTTTCTAGAATAAGATGCTGCCGTCTCTTTGCATTCTCCATGTGCGTATAAGGGGAATAGTAAGAGGGGCCTTTTGGGATAGCGGCCAATAGAGCTGACTCAGCTAAATTTAATTCATGAGCATCTTTTTGAAAATAGTACCGACTAGCTGCCTCGATTCCGTAGGCACCGTGACCGTAGTAGATCGTATTTAAATAGCCTTCTAGTATCTCATCCTTATCATAAAACATCTCAAGTCGTACCGCATAAAGAGCCTCTTTTATTTTTCTCGTCCACGTTTTCTCATGGGATAGGTAAAGATTACGCGCATATTGTTGCGTGATTGTACTCGCGCCCTGAGCTTTCGACATAGATTGGATATCATGGTAAATAGCTGCTGCAATTCGCTTGAAGTCAAAGCCAAAGTGCTCATAAAAGCGCCGATCCTCAGTCGCAATCGTAGCTTGAATAAAGGCAGGGGTCATCTCATCTAACTCAATCCAGTAGCGGTTCTCACTACCATGCTCCACACCTATGACCTGAGCGTTATCATCATAGAAAATCGTATTCTGTTGGTTTTTTAGAGGGGGCGCCCCTAATAGATAACAATAGAGTAAAACTCCCGCAATCGCACTTAAGCCTAACCCTGTCACAGAAACCATCCCGATCGTTATCCATTTCCAGGGACCAGTGCGCTTGAAGGTAGAGAGTATTCTATCCATACTCGATCATCTCCCCATACCCAATCAACGTGCTTTTTTAACCAGTATGGCTAAAAAACAAGATTCTAAACCTATGGAGTGGGATGGGGGGACAGGTCCCTCATCCCAAAAAATGGGACGAGGGACCTGTCCCCCCATCCCACTTTTTTTGAGATTATCTGTAATTTGATTGTTTGAAAGATTTGAGAGCATGGTATGATTAAACAATAGATTCCAATACATAGTGAATGGTTACGTTCATTTAAATAACGAGAGGGGCAATGAAATGGATCTTTGGTACACAGAAAAACAAACCGAGAATTATGGAATTACGGCGAAGGTGAAGCAAACCTATCATACAGAAGAGACAGATTATCAACGACTGGATATGCTGGAGACGGAAGAGTGGGGCACTATGCTGACACTGGATGGCATGGTGATGACAACAGATCGAGATGAATTCGTCTATCATGAAATGGTCGCGCATGTTCCATTATTTACGCACCCTAATCCAAAAGACGTCCTTGTTGTAGGTGGTGGCGACGGCGGCGTGATTCGCGAGATTCTTAAGCATCCAAGTGTCGAAAAAGCTACACTCGTTGAGATTGATGGGAAGGTGATTGAGTATTCGAAGCATTATCTCCCTGAAATTGCTGGGGACCTGGATGATCCACGTGTCGAAGTGAAGGTGGCTGATGGGTTCATTCATATTGCTGAGAGTGAAGCGGCCTATGACGTCATTATGGTCGATTCTACAGAACCTGTTGGACCAGCTGTGAGCTTGTTCTCAAAAGGATTTTATTCTGGCATTTCAAACGCCCTTAAAGAGGATGGTATCTTTGTAGCCCAAACGGATAATCCGTGGTTTAAAGCGGACCTTATTCGCCAGGTTTTTCGTGACGTAAAAGAAATTTTCCCAGTTACACGCCTCTATACAGCGAATATTCCAACCTATCCGAGCGGCTTATGGACGTTCACCATAGGCAGTAAACAACATGATCCGTTAGAGGTTAGCGAGGAACGCTTCCACGAGTTGGACACAAAATACTATACGAAGGAGCTCCACAAAGCTTCTTTTGCATTACCGAAATTCGTTAAAGATTTAACAGAGTAGGGGGAAAAGCATGCGATTTGATGAAGCATATTCAGGCAAAGTATTTATCATGAGTCGTCCAGAGGTAGCGGATTGTAATGTCGTTATGTATGGCATGCCGATGGATTGGACGGTAAGCTTTCGTCCGGGCTCTCGTTTTGGTCCCAATCGAATTCGCGAGGCATCCCTGGGTCTAGAGGAGTACAGTCCTTATTTAGACAAACATCTAGAGGAAGTCTCGTATTTTGACGCGGGTGATATCCCACTCCCGTTTGGCAACCCTGCCCGAAGCCTGGATATGATCCAAGACTATGTCCAACAAATTTTAGACAAAGATAAATTTCCATTAGGTATCGGTGGGGAGCACCTGGTTACATGGCCAGTTATCAAGGCAATGTATGAAAAATATCCAGATATGGCTTTCATCCATATTGATGCTCATGCTGATTTACGAGAGGAATATGAGGGAGAGACATTATCTCATTCGACACCTGTTCGGAAAATATGCGAGTTGATTGGTCCTGAAAATGTGTACTCTTTCGGTATTCGATCAGGAATGAGAGAGGAATTTGAGTACGCCAAAACAAGCGGCATGCACATGGCCAAGTATGACGTGGTAGAGCCGCTAAAAAGAGCACTACCGTCGCTTGAAAATCGGAATGTCTATGTAACGATTGATATCGATGTGTTAGACCCTGCCTACGCACCTGGAACGGGAACAGCAGAAGCAGGAGGGATTACCTCTAAAGAATTATTGGAGGCCATCCACATGTTAGCTGAAGCGAACATTCATATTGTAGGCGCAGACCTGGTTGAAGTTGCCCCGGCCTACGACCCAACAGAACAAACCCAAATCACAGCCAGTAAATGTATTCGAGAGATGCTATTAGGCTGGGTGAAGTAATGGATGACTTCCTGAAGGTATGGAATACCCTTCAGGAAGTTTTATTTTTGTATCTGTTAATCAACCCTCCACCCAAGAAACATGTATACTTGTGTAAACCTGTAAAGTATGGCATATTTCAATTATTCATTTAATTCTGGAAATGATTTGACCTTTATGTGATGGAAAAGGATAATGGAAAGGTAGCAATGTCCCAGCATATTTCCAAATCTTTGCTTGGGCATAATAACTATTTCTCGAAAAAGTCGACAATAATGTCCATACAGACAAAAAGGAAGTTGGTTTTCCGAATAATGTCATTTGGAAATCACATCCTACTAAAGGAAACTAGCCTTTCATACATATCATGCATCGTTTCAGGGCTAGCATATAGTTTGAAAGGGATGAATGTAAGAGAATGGAGAACCATGGAGTACATAGTGACCTAGATCCTATATGCAACTCGCTATTCTTAATGGATAAGCACTTAAAAGCTACATATTCAAATCAGGAAGCCATCCACAAAATGAAGGAGTATATACTGGACTCCACTACTCCTTGTGAATTGCGATATGGATTAGAGTATCTATATTTAAATGGTTTTTTTCATGAGCTTCCTAAATTAATAAATATCAATCTTGCCTCACCCCATGAGGTAAATCAGCAGTGGGGATGGGTATATCAACTATTACTAGAACGATATCGTGATCAGACGGACCCAAATATTTTCTTAGCAAAAGTTGCAACCATACATCCTCTTGAAGATCATATGGCGTATTTAAAAATGCTAATGAACATATACGGCAACAATGCTCTTCACCGATATAATGTATTTGGCTTATACCTCGATGATGTACAAGAATACCTCCGAAATATGGAGAACATGTTTCTAAAGGAGTTATTCCAATTTCGTGTCGATGAAGTCCTTTTTCACTACCATTGGAAACGAAATGAGTTAGTAATCGGGCGAAAATATGCGTTTCGATTAATCAATCATTTTCATAATGATTATAAAGTCGGGCTAATTCACAATGTACTAGCCTACACATATATATTTGAAAGCTATGAGCATGCGATGTATCACGCTTACCAAGCATTGTCCTTGTCCAAAAACTGTCCATTTAAAGACTTGGAATACCTCGTCACACAAAATACAATTCCCTTTATCTCTAGTGTTTATGGAAAAGCAGAAGGTATCTCGTCTAAGGATAAGGGAGAAATAGCGCATCTTGCCATTGCTAGAGGGGAAGTTGAAGAAGCTATTCACTATTTACGTTCCTTCACCAACCTATCCCCATTTAAGGAATATTATTTAGGGAAAGCAGAACAAAATATAGATTTATTGCAGCGGTCCTATAATCGGTTTATTCAAGAGCAAAGTGATTATTTCTTTGCCAGGTTGCCTTTAAATGAGATACGGAAACTGAAAGGTGAATAAACAGGGAGCATGATTTGTATGGTTAGAAATCGGCCTTAAGATACGCTTTCGATGCTATTTTGACCGCCTAGTATTTACTGAAAGTCATGGAAAAAAGAAGGAGGCGATCTTTTGGCTCACATCACCTGCCACGTTTTCTCAGAGGTGCTGAACATTCAAACTTCCATACAAGTCATTCTACCGCAGCCTGACGATAACACACCCTTTCCGGTTCTCTACTTACTTCATGGTTACAGCGACGATGAAACCACCTGGACGCGTCGTACTTCCATCGAGCGTTATGCCGAGGAGCATGGGATTGCTGTCGTCATGCCGAGGATGGATCACAGCTATTACACAGACATGATGTATGGGAAAAAATACTGGACGTTCCTCACTGAAGAGCTTCCTTCCATCGTTCATGCTTATTTTCCTTTGACGACCAAAAGGGAAGAGACGTTTGTAGCTGGTTTGTCGATGGGCGGTTATGGCGCACTTAAATGGGCCTTATCCGAGCCGGAATCCTTCAAGGCTGTGGCAACTTTATCGGGGGTAACAGATCTTGCTAGTTATGTGAAAGAAGTGCGCGAGACAGG
The DNA here is from genome assembly GCF_000770635.1 of Pontibacillus yanchengensis Y32. Taxonomy (GTDB): domain Bacteria; phylum Bacillota; class Bacilli; order Bacillales; family BH030062; genus Pontibacillus; species Pontibacillus yanchengensis. Next base: position 30,234 of record NZ_AVBF01000004.1, on the reverse strand, counting down.
TAGTGACAAATTCGATTTGATTTTCGGTAATCGAACTATTGCTAGAACAGCAGATGACCCGCTGTGGCTGCTGAAGCAGGTGGATTCTTTTGATGGATCGAAGCCTGCTATCTACCAATCTTGTGGGACGGAGGATTTTCTTTTTCACCATAACCTTACCTTCAAAGAGCAAGTCGAGAAAACGTCTATAGAATATACATCCGAATTCGGCCCCGGCGACCATGAGTGGGGATACTGGGATGAACAGATTCAGCATGTACTGACGTGGTTGTCGAGCATGAGATAAAGGTTGTACGGAGAAGTTACGTTAATGGTATAATGGTATTTATTTCTAAATCGGTGATGACACAAACAGCTATGTTAAACTTAATAGTATATGAACGAATAAAGATCTCATCATGATTTTCTATTTTATGCTTTGGGGATGGTTACATGATTCAACCACAACATAATAGCTCAACCATTCAATGGCACCAGTGGACCGAAGAAGATGTGAAGCGTGCGATTGCTCCTTTTCTGCAAGAAGGCGTCGAAGCTTCCCTTCAGAATGTCCAACGTATGTTCTCTGTCCAATATGATGCTGAAGTGACCGCCCAACTTATGAAAGCCCTATGTCTACAAACGAACTGTGATTTACAGCAACGCCACGCATTAGAATATATGTATATGAACGCTTTTTTTCAAGAATTATTGGACATGATTGAAAAAAATAAAGCATCCTCAAACCAAACGAACCAGCAGTGGGCATTTATTTATGAACTGATTTGGAATCGAATCGCAAAGAAACCAGACCCGAACCTTACACTTCAACAAATTAAACAGCTTACTCCTTTAGATGAAGGGGCACAGGTGCTCCAGACTTTTCTGATTCAGTATAGCTACTTCGACTTATTGGCATATGGCGAGTTTGGAAATTACTATCAACGCTTAGTTGACCAGGTAAGTGGAATCGATTCACCGTTTCTATCCTACTATTTTCAACTTCGTTTAGAGGATTTTCAGTTTTACTATCATTGGAAGCGAAATGAGGTCATTATTGCTAGAAAGCATGCCTTTCGTGCTTTGAATAAAACCATGTCCTCATTCAAAAAATGCCACCTTCATGTAGCGTTAGCAGAATCCTATTCCATAACAGATTACGACCAAGCCATATTCCATATGAATGAAGCTTTGAAGATAGCAGATCATCACCAATTCGGTATTCGTGATGCGATAAGAACAAGACTATATCCGTTTGTTTCCGCTGTGCATCAAGAAATGGAAGGGGTAACAACCACAGACCTTCCAGAACAAGCACATCTTGCTGCAGCTCGTGGAGATACTGCAAAAGTACAAGAGATTCTGGATGATTTTGAATCACTAACGCCCTTTCAAGAATATTACTTAGGATTAGCGACCCAAAGCGTAAGACTGCTGACAAGCTCTTACCGTCGATTAATGAATGAATATGGTGATTACTATTACGCAATGCTACCATTCCAAGAACTGCAACGAATCAAAACGCAGAACACCATTACACTGTAGGTGGTTACGATGACAAATAACGAACAAAACTTTATAGATGAGGATGAACAGGTTACTCACCAGGATTATAGCAGGTTAAAGCAAGTAACCAACGGGAAATTTGATATGTCCTTATATCATATGAACAAGATTCTGTTTGTATTGTATGAAGAGACCCAAGCCATACATTTAGTGAAGCAGTATTGTTTTATAACCACGTGTGATGAGAATAAACGTTTAGGTCTTGAGTTCTTGTACTGGAATGGTTTTTTTACAGAGTTGCCTTCTTTGATTGAAAAAAATCATCAATCTGAAAATCCAATAAATCACCAATGGGCGTGGATTTATGGCGTCATGTTGGATCGTCTGAAAAATAGACCTGACCCATATGAATACATGGATAAGGTGAAGAAGAAAGGCTTCATGGACCCGGATTTACAATGTTTAGCTACGTTCCTAATGATTTATGCATATTTTGAATTGCATCAATTTGGAAAGCTGGGAGCGTATTTGGAGCAAATTCAATCCCATCTAGAGCGGATGGGACAGAGCTTTTTACAAGACATGTTTACCGATCGTTATTATGAATTAGTGTTTCAATATCATTGGCGCAGAAATGAGCTATTAATTGGACGAAAATATGCGTACACGTTTATCAATCGATCGAATAATCTCTTTAAAAAAACACAAATGCACATACAGCTTGCGGAAACCTATGTGTTTGAGAGCTATGAACAAGCAATGTTTCATATCAACGAAGCACGTTCGATTGCAAAACGACGCAACGACAGCTTTTCCACACAATTAATAGAAAGTCGAACCATCCCGTTTATTGCAGCAGTGAATGAAAGGGCAGAAGGCATTGAAACATCGTACCTTCCAGAAAAAGCCCACGTGGCGATTGTTAATGGAGATGTGGAAACAGGCATCGAAATACTAGAAAGCTTTGAAGAACTCACCCCATTTCAGCAATATTACTTAGGAAAAGCCACCCAAAACAAACTATATCTACAAAAAGCCCATTATCGCCTCTTAAACGAGCAAAGCGATTACTTTTTCGCAAGATTACCCTTGCGAGAATTACAAAAACTACAACAACATACCTACTATCAAAACGGCTAGCTTATTGGAGCGAGCCGTTATTTATTTTTGAGCCTTAGCTGTTTTGGGAGGAACGGAAACATGGGCAGGAAGGGGAAGTGGGGCGGGTCGCTCCTATTTTGGAAAAGTTGCTCGGAATTTGGCGAGAGTCGCTCCAAAAATCAAAAAGTCGCTCCTATATTCAGAAACTTGCTCCTAATTTCGAAAACTCGCTCGCAAAGGGTTCCATGGCACCCGTGCGCACATCCGGCCCCAGCCAGTGAGTTGAACGTCGCAAAAATCGCGGTCGCTCCTATTTTTTACAAGTTGATCCCATATCTGAATTCTCGCTCCAATATTTCGAAAGTTGCTCCTATTTTTTGAAACTCGCTCCGAATTCAGGAAAAGTCGCTCCAGAGCCCATCTTTTTCTCTCACCCAATCAACAGAAATCCAATTCATCTCGAATCCAAGTCTTCAAGATTATACATCGATTATGGAATAATGTAAGCTATTCATTTAATCCATTAAAGCAAAAACCATCATTTACAAGCTACTACCTAACCTCCATCTATTGTATTTTTGACGTGGAATTCTTATAATGGTTAAGTTAAGGACATTGTACGTTTGCAAATCGTAAAAAGAGGTGACATCCGAATTGTCAGATGAACGCACGCCGATACAGGTTAAATTGGTGACCGAAATTAAGAACCAAGACCAAACAGATGAGATTGTTGTAGAAGAATCAGGTGATTTTATTCATAAAGGCAATGCTTATATTTTACGTTTTACGGAGCATCATGATGAAGAGCAACCTATCGATAATTTAGTCACGATCCACCCGGACAAAGTGATTGTACGTCGGACCGGACCCGTTCGTATGAATCAAGTGTTCCGTGAGAACGCCATAACGGAAAATGTGTATTACCATCCTTATGGTAAATTTCATATGCAAACAACGACGAAATCCATTTCGCTTGAGGAATCTTCCGATCAGATAAAGGGTAAGCTGATGATCAGCTATGATTTAGAAATGAATGGACAGGACAAGCAAGGGCATCGTTTATCATTACGTTATAACGAGGAGGGCCAATCATGAATATTGTAGAACAAACAGAACAAAGGCTGAAGGATGAAATTATCCAAGCCGTTTTAAAAGCTGAATTGGCAACAGAAAGCCAGCTACCACCAGTAGTATTGGAACAACCAAAAGATAAAAATCACGGCGACTACGCTACCAATATGGCCATGCAACTAGCGAAAGTAGCTAGAAAAGCACCTCGCCAAATCGCTGAAGACATTGTGGCACATTTCGATACAACCAAAGCGTCCATCGATAAAATGGAAATCGCAGGTCCTGGGTTTATTAACTTTTTCATGGACAACCAATACCTTACTAACTTAGTTCCGACCATCCTAAAAGCTGGCGAAAGCTATGGTTCTAGCATGGTTGGAAATGGTCACAAGGTTCAGGTTGAGTTTGTATCTGCGAATCCGACAGGTGTACTTCACCTTGGACACGCTCGAGGAGCTTCTGTTGGAGACGCAATGTGCAACATTATGGCAAAAGCAGGCTATAACGTAGCTCGAGAATATTATATTAATGATGCAGGAAACCAGATTAATAACCTGGCGACTTCCGTTGAGGCTCGTTACATGCAAGCACTTGGGGACGACTTCCCAATGCCTGAAGATGGTTACCACGGCAAGGATATTATCGAGCTTGGTGAAAAACTCGTCGAAGAGTACGGGGACGAGTGGAAGCATAAATCAGAAGATGAACGACTATCTTTCTTCCGTGAATACGGCTTGAAGTACGAGCTGAACAAAATAGAACAAGATCTAGAAGAGTACCGTGTTCCATTTGATCATTGGTTCTCTGAGACATCCCTATACACTGAAGGTAAAGTAGAATCTATCGTGGAAACACTTCGTGAAAAAGGATATGTCTATGAGCAGGACGGTGCAACATGGTTCCGTTCAACGGACTTTGGTGATGACAAAGACCGCGTGCTGATTAAGAATGATGATACGTACACGTACCTCACACCAGATATCGCTTATCACAAAAATAAACTGGACCGTGGTTTCGAGACGCTAATCAATATTTGGGGAGCCGACCACCATGGCTACATCCCACGTATGAAGGCTGCTATCCAGGCTCTAGGTTATGATGAAGATACGCTAGAAGTGGAAATTATCCAAATGGTTAACCTGTTCCAGGACGGCGAAAAAGTGAAAATGAGTAAGCGTACAGGTAAAGCCGTTACGCTTCGTGAACTAATGGAAGAGGTCGGCATTGATGCGATGCGCTACTTCTTCGTTATGCGTTCCAGCGATTCTCATCTAGACTTCGATATGGATCTAGCGAAATCTGAATCCAATGACAACCCTGTCTTTTATGTACAATACGCACATGCGCGTATTTGCACGATGCTTCGTCAGGCAAGTGAAAAAGGCTTCGAACTTACCGAAGACATCGATCCATCTCACTTAAATTCTGAAAAAGAAGAAGCACTTCTGAAGCGTCTAGGAGACTTCCCTCAAACCGTTGCAGACGCAGCACAAAAACGCACACCACACCGCGTGACGCAATATGTGTTCGACCTAGCATCTGATTTGCATAGCTTCTACAACGCAGAAAAAGTAGTCGACGAAAACCAGCCAGAACGCACGAGAGCACGGGTTGCGTTAATGGAAGCAACACGTCAAACACTTCAAAATGCACTGAAGTTAATTGGTGTATCTGCACCAGAACGTATGTAAAAAGAATGAAGCTCCCAGCATGTATGATGCTGGGAGCTGTTTTTTGCTCTTGGTGGTCTGAGCGACTTTTGGAGAATTGGAGCGTGAATCGAAAAATAGGATCAACTTTTCGGAATTAGGAGCGAGAATGGAAAATCAGGAGCGACTTTTTAAGATCAGGAGCGAGAATCGAAAAACAGGAGCAACTTCTCCGAAATAGGAGCGAGAATGAAAAAACAGGAGCGACTTTTTCCAAATAGGAGCGAGCTCCCATTTTTACGTCCATCTCAGCCCGCTCTCCACAAAAAATATTTATGATACTAGTGAAATCGCATACAATAGTAGGTGAAGCTTACATAGAAAGAGGAGGCAACAAAGTGAAGACAATCATTTTAGCACTCATAACAGGATTTATAGTAGGATTTGTGTTTGCGCTATTTAAATTACCTATCCCAGCCCCACCAGCACTTGCAGGGGTGATGGGGATTGTTGGGATTTATGCTGGATTCAAGGTGTACACGATGGTGTCACCGATGCTTGAGTCTATGTTCAAATAAAGACTAAAATTCGATTTCCCCACCAGCGATTCGCTTTACGCCGCGGATAGAGGCCAGCTCTTCTACAAGTTGTAGGAGGGCTAGGTCTTTTTCTTTTGCTTCAATCATGACATCCAACGTATCCGTTTTTTGTTTGCATGCCTTCAAAAAGGGGAGAGCATATTGGAGGTCGATCCGGTCCGCGTGGCTTCGGTATTCCTTATCGTTCTTAGGAGAAGATAGATGAACTTTTGGCGGATAATCGGTGTGCTGCCATGTGTTAAACAGTCGCTCCAAAAGGTCTTCATACGGAATTTCACTTGGATTCGCCTGCTCATGATGGTAATCAAACATAACCGGAATGTTCTTTTCCTCGGCCACTTGCAAGGTTTCTTGACTGGTATAAGTTTTATCATCATTCTCGATTGTCATTCGAGCTCCTACTTCATCAGGCATCTGGTGGATTTGGTCTTTAAAACGCTCCATTGCTGAGGTCTTATCTCCGTAAGCACCACCGATATGAATGTTGATAAACCCTTCATCCTCAAGCCCCATCGCTTCAAGCATTTGATAGTGATACGTCATATCTCGTACGGAGTTTTCGGTGACGTGCTGCTTATCGCTTGTAAACACCGTGAACTGATTAGGATGAAAACTGATGCGCAGTTGTCCGTCTTTAACGATTTGTCCAATCTCTTTCCAATGCTCCTTAAAAGGAGATTGAAAGTCCCAAAGTACTTCCGGATGTGTAGCTAGTGGTACGATGGAGGAGGATAAGCGATAAAGAGGAATCTCAGCTGCTCGATTGAACCATAGCGCCCGCTTGGTATTGTATAAATTCGCCAATGTCACGTCACGAAGCTTTTCTTCTCGCTCCACTTTACTTAATTGCTTGTATCGTTTAAATGTTAATGTTCTGGCAGGTACCGCCTCCCATAAAGATAGGGTGTGGGAGACATAGCCAAATCGAATTCTCATTTTCATACTCCTTTAAACATCTCATTTTGACAACAGGGTTGGTTCTGCTCCGTATGAAGTAGGGTGAGGGCGTGTTATGAGCGACTTTTTCAATATATGAGCGAGAATTCGAATATAAGAGCAACAATCGCAATATATGATCGAGATTCCTAATATAAGAGCGACAATCGCAATATATGAGCGACCGCATGCACAGCGTCCTAGCATCACCAAAGCCCCACAATCTGACCGCCCCGCGTAGCGTCCTAGCACTGCATACCCGCGCTACTAGCAGTCTCTACAACAAAGGCCGTACTAAATAAGCTAACCCTATCCGAATTTTTGTCCCAAAATTAAATAATTGAGTGTAATGGTCATCAAACGGTTGGCTATCTTGAACATCGCGCAAGAAGGCTAGCCTTAAATCAACGACAAAGCGTTTATTGAAGATAAGCGTATTGACTTCCTTGTTTAAAAACAAGCTTCTTCGGTCAAAATTGGCAGTACCAATGTCACATAGTTCTTGATCGATAATAATAACCTTGGCATGATAAAAGCCTAAATCAAAAAAGAAGACTTCACCGCCAGCTTTCCGGACTCTGGACAAGTAGGGAAGACCGGCTTCTTTCACAAAAAGGTGGTCGGCTTTCATAGGAACAATAACTTTTACATCTACACCACGGTCCATTGCCTCAAGTAGAGCCTTCATCAACCGTTCGCTTGGGATGAAGTATGGTGTTCCGATAAAAATTTCATCCTTAGCTTGTTGAATCAACGTCATAAACACATCTTCCAGTTGCCCACCATCTGTTGACGTTATTTCTACTTCTTTATTTCCTTCTGTTGTAGGTTCTGAGATGTTGTCATACTTTTCACCAGTATTTAGATACCAATCATCAAAAAATGTAAGCTGCAGATCCTTCACTACATGTCCAACCAACCTTAGATGATAATCGCGCCAGTTGCCTAGCTCCGCGTCACGTCCTAAATATTCACGACCCATATTATAGCCACCAACATATCCTATTTCATCATCGATGATGGTGATTTTTCGGTGGTTTCTCCGTTGAATTCGGTAATACAGGTATGGAAGCTTCGGAGTAGAAGAAAATGTGAATTCTATCCCTGCTTGTTCCAATTGCTTAATGGTAGCCTTGTTGATTCGAAAGCTTCCAATTCGATCCACCATTAACCGAACTCGCACCCCTTCTCGGGCCTTCTTTTTTAACAATTCAAGCAGTTCATGACTTATATCATCATTTTTCACGATGAAAAACATGACGTTGATTTGCTGCTTGGCATTTCGAAGGTCCTCGAACAAATCAGTAAACAACTGATTACCGTTTGTGTACAGGTTATAATCTCCTGTTGTAGGTTCGAAGTCTAAAAATCGAAGGTTCTTAATATGGTTTCGTTTTCCTAATTGATAATCTAAGAAAAGTAGAACTGCTAGGAAAAAAATAATCGATATAATTACAATAAGTACGTACAAATGAGAGCGTCTCCTTTCCGCGCTATAAGAACCTTTCTAAAGATATACTCTACTAGCATTCCCTGAATTGGTAAATTATCAACATGAAATTATGTAGGAAAGTTGTTGACTGAATGTTCATTCATTATTAATATTAAAGTATAGAATTCAGAAAATTTTTGTTGTTGGAACGATTTTATGGTGGAAGGTACATCGGGGTTTAACTAAAGAAATATGGAGGGGGAAGGAAGATGGGTTTGCTGTTGGTGAACTGGGTTTTGTTTGTAGCAATTACGGTTTATGCACTCTATCTATTCGTTCGAGTAGTGCGAACCAGAATCGCGTATATTCAGTTAGGGCAAAAGATTGACTTTGATTTACAACTGAAAAAACGTGTGAATGACTTAATCGTGTACGTTTTTGGTCAGAAAAAATTGATAAAGGATAAAAAATCAGGCGCGATTCACGTCATGATGTTCTATGGATTTATTCTAGTTCAGTTTGGTGCTATTGATTTTATCGTAAAAGGATTGGCGCCGGGATCTCACTTACCATTTGGTCCATTATATTCTGGATTTGTTTTTTTCCAAGAGCTTGTAACGCTAATGATCGTGGTTGCCGTCATTTGGGCGTTTTATCGTCGTTATATAGAAAAGCTTGTTCGTTTGAAACGATCCTTCAAAGCGGGTCTTGTACTTATTTTTATTGGCGGGTTAATGCTCTCCGTACTTATTGGTAATGGAATGGAGCTTATCTGGCACGGGGAAGAAGGAACATGGACAGAACCAGTAGCTTCCGCAATTGCTGCCGCATTTGGCTGGATGGGAAGTACCGCAGCTGCTGTTGTATTCTTCTTAAGCTGGTGGGTGCACCTACTAATTTTACTAACGTTCCTAGTGTATGTACCTCAGTCTAAACACGCTCACTTATTAGCCGGTCCTGTAAACGTATTCATGAACCAGGACAAGCGCACTGGTAAGTTAGAGAAGATTAATTTTGATTTAGAAGAAGAAGATGAAGAAAACGTAACATTCGGAGCAGGAAAGATTGAAGACTTCACGTATCTACAAATGATTGACCTTTATGCATGTGTAGAGTGTGGTCGTTGTACCAATGTCTGTCCGGCTACAGGTACTGGAAAAATGCTATCTCCGATGGACTTAATCATTCGCCTTCGTGATCACTTAACAGAAAAAGGTGCAGCTGTCACAGGTCAATCCCCATGGGTTCCAGCGGGTGCATTCTCCAATACAGAAGGAAATCAGCTAGCACAAATGGCTCGAGCCGCTCAAGGCCAAGGCCAACAAGAAACAGCAGCTAGCTTAGAAAATGTAGAAAGCACTACCTTAATTGGCGATGTCATCACTGAAGAAGAAATATGGGGCTGTACGACATGTCGTAACTGTGAAGATGCTTGTCCTGTTATGAATGAGCACGTAGATAAAATCATCGACCTTCGCCGTTATTTAGTTTTAACAGAAGGTAAGATGGATCAGGAAGCACAGCGTGCCATGATGAACATTGAGCGTCAAGGTAACCCTTGGGGGCTGTCTAAGAAGGAACGTGAAAATTGGAAGGACGAAGATGAAAGCGTTCGCATACCAACGGTTAAGGAGCTTGAGAAAGAAGGCGAAGAGTTCGAATACCTATTCTGGGTAAGCTCCATGGGCTCTTACGATAACCGTAGCCAAAAGATTGCCATGTCTTTTGCCAAGCTTATGAACAAAGCAGGCGTTAAGTTCGCCATTCTAGGAAACAAAGAACGTAACTCTGGTGACACAGCACGCCGTATTGGGAATGAGTTTTTATTCCAAGAGCTTGCTGAGAAGAACATTAAAGATTTTGAAAAGCATGGCGTGAAAAAAATCGTAACGATTGACCCTCACGCATATAATGTGTTCAAACGAGAATACCCTGACTTCGGCTTTGAAGGGGAAGTATATCACCATACAGAACTATTAGCCGAACTTGTGAAAGAGGGCAAATTACAGCCAAAATACGATGTAAATGAAACGATTACCTATCACGATTCTTGTTACCTAGGTCGCTACAACGAAGTGTATGAGCCACCTCGTGATATTCTGAAGATGATTCCAGGTGTAAACGTCGTCGAAATGCAGCGTAATCGACAAAACGGCATGTGTTGCGGTGCCGGTGGCGGTATGATGTGGATGGAAGAAAAGTCCGGTAACCGTATCAACGAAGCCCGTACCGAGCAAGCATTAAATGTTTCTCCAACAACGATTTCAAGTGGTTGTCCATACTGCTTAACGATGTTGAGTGATGGTACAAAAGCGAAAGAAGTAGAAGAAACCGTCAGCACCAACGACATCGCCGAAATCTTAGCACGCTCGATTTTTGGAGATGAAAAAGAGGATAAATCGGCATAAATGTCGAAACAAGGAAAGTGTACAGGGGGTCCGTACACTTTCCTAATGATTGTATATTGAGCGAGCGTTCAATCAAAACAATTTCTTAAAAAATAGTAATCGCAACCAGGCCTATACCTGCATGAAGAGCTTGTCCATCGACAAGCATTCTTTTGACGCAATGTGAAAGCGTTATCAATAATGAGGAGGAATAAACATGGCTAAAACAGTAATTGTATCGGGTGCAAGAACCCCTTTTGGGAAACTAGGAGGTCATTTAAGTACGATTACAGCTTCGGAGCTTGGGGGCACAGCGATTAAGGCTACCCTTGCACGTGTTGGGTTTAATCCTGAGCTTGTAAATGAAGTGATTATGGGGTCTGTTCTTCAGGGAGGACAAGGTCAAATTCCTTCAAGACAGGCAGCGCGTCACGCAGGCTTGCCATGGGAAGTGAAGACAGAAACGATTAATAAAGTATGTGCATCTGGTATGAGAAGTGTCACGCTAGCTGATCAGCTGATTCGAGTTGGCGATGAGCAAGTCATTGTAGCTGGTGGTATGGAAAGCATGAGCAATGCACCATATTTTATGCCAAAAGCACGTTGGGGCTTTCGTATGGGTGATCAGTCCGTGAAAGATTTAATGGTGCATGATGGATTAACGTGTACATTCAACGGAGTTCACATGGGTAACTACGGTAACGAGACTGCTGAAGAATATGAATTAAGTCGCGAAGAGCAGGACAAATGGGCCTATCGAAGCCATCAGTTAGCAACGAAAGCAATCAAGGACGGAAAGCTTGCAGAAGAAATTACAGAAGTAGAGGTTCCGCAACGAAAAGGAGACCCAATTAAAGTGGATACTGATGAAGCTCCTCGTCAGGATACTACGGTAGAAGCACTTAGCAAGCTTCGCCCTGTGTTTGGTTCAAACGGTACGATCACAGCCGGAAACGCTCCTGGAGTGAACGATGGAGCTGGTGCGATGCTTTTAATGTCTGATCAGTATGCCTATGAGCATGGATATGAGCCAATGGCAACGATTCTAGCTCACGATGAAGTAGCTGTTGAGGCAAAAGATTTTCCGAAAACGCCAGGCCTTGTAATTAACAAGTTATTAGATAAAACAGGTAAGAAGATGGAAGAAATCGATTTATTCGAAGTCAATGAGGCGTTTGCTGCTGTTTCTTTAGCAAGTGGTAAGATTGCCGGTCTTGATCCAGATAAAGTAAACGTAAATGGAGGAGCTGTAGCACTTGGCCACCCAATTGGAGCAAGTGGTGCTCGCATCATCCTTACGTTGATGTACGAACTAAAACGTCGAGGTGGCGGCATCGGAATTGCAGCAATCTGTAGTGGTGGCGGTCAAGGTGACGCTGTGATGATTGAAGTACCACAGCAATAATGAACAAAAGCTCAGGGCGCCCGATTAGCGACGTACAAACTGCGGCCCACACGACGTGGGTTGGTTCGATGTTGCTGCAGGATGCAGCGGTCTTAATCGAACATCCTTTGAAACCGTATGAGATAAAGGAAACACGGAGAGCGACAGCGATCCGATGTTGACTTATCGTAAGGAGGAGCAGGAAGTTTGCTAGTCGCTGGGCGCTGGAGCTGGACGTGACAAAAGCTCCGGGCGCAATGGTCATCCCCGACAGGCTTTAGGCAATCCTTATTGTGGCGTTCTTTTCCACAGTAAAGATTGACTTAAGACTAAAGGGGATAGGCGCTGGAGTGGCTGAACGTCGCTTCTATACGTTTTATGTTAGCAAAATTTTCACAGTAGCTATACCACAACAATTCATAGAAAAAGAGAAAGGGGTAAGAAATAGATGGCCATAAACACAGTAATGGTAATTGGTGCAGGTCAAATGGGGGCAGGTATTGCACAGGTTTTTGCTCAATCTGGTTTTGATGTAAAGCTAAATGATCTTCAAGAGGAAGCGTTGGAAAAAGGCAGAGCAGGTATTGAGAAACGGTTAACGCGAGCCGTTGAAAAAGGCCGAATGACTGAGGATGAGAAAACGGGTAGGTTAAGTCGTTTAGCTACGACAACGACACTGGCTGATGCCCATGATTGTGACTTTGTTGTCGAGGCGGTAGTAGAGAACATGGATGTGAAGAAAAAGGTATTCTCTGAACTGGATACCCATGCACCGGCTCACGCGATACTAGCTTCCAACACTAGTTCGCTACCAATCACAGAAATTGCAGCTTCTACAAAACGAGCAGATCAAGTGATTGGCATGCACTTCATGAATCCTGTTCCAGTCATGAAGTTAGTTGAGATTATTCGTGGTCTCCAGACAAGCGATGAAACGTATCAAGCGATTGAGGATATGACCAAGCAACTTTCCAAAACACCAGTAGAAGTGCGCGATTTCCCAGGCTTCGTATCGAATCGGGTGCTTATGCCAATGATCAATGAAGCCATTTATACCGTATATGAAGGGGTGGCAGAGCCAGAAGCAGTTGATGAAGTCATGAAGCTAGGGATGAATCACCCAATGGGTCCTCTAACCCTTGCTGATTTTATCGGGCTAGATACATGCCTTTATATCATGGAAGTGCTTCATGAAGGATTTGGTGATAGCAAATATCGTCCATGTCCATTGCTACGCCAATATGTTCAAGCAGGCTGGCTTGGTAAGAAATCAGGCCGAGGATTCTATCAATACGAAAGCTAAGAGCGGAGGGAAAACATGAACCTAGAATTTACAGAAGAACAAGAGATGATGCGCAAAATGGTTCGTGACTTCGCCCAAAAAGAAGTCGCTCCTATTGTCGAGAAGATGGATAAAGAAGATTATTATCCAACAGACGTGGTGAAGAAGATGGGAGAGCTTGGGCTGATGGGCATTCCGATTCCGGAAGAGTATGGTGGAGCGGGAATGGACTTTACATCGTATATCATCGCCATTCATGAGCTTTCCAAAGTGAGTGCTTCGGTAGGTGTTATTTTGTCGGTACACACCTCTGTCGGAACCAATCCCATTCTATATTTTGGCTCAGAGGAGCAAAAGAAGACCTACATCCCAAAACTTGCTTCAGGTGAATATATTGGCGCATTTGCGCTTACAGAACCAGGTGCAGGATCTGATGCAGGCTCCTTAAAGACGAAGGCTATAAAAGATGGGGACCATTACATGCTTAACGGTTCCAAGGTATTTATTACCAATGGAGGCGAAGCGGATACATACATCGTATTCGCAAGAACGAATCCAGATGCAGGAAGTAAAGGAGTTTCCGCTTTTATTTTAGAAAAAGGAACACCTGGATTTGAAATCGGCAAGAAGGAAAACAAAATGGGCATGAATGGGTCCAGTACTGTATCGTTAAGCTTTGATAACTGTAAGGTGCCAGCATCGCAACTGTTAGGAGAAGAGGGCGAAGGATTTAAGATTGCCATGGCGAACTTGAATATTGGCCGAATTGGTATCGCAGCACAATCGCTAGGTATTGCAGAAGCTGCTCTTGAGGAATCCGTTGCCTATGCCAAAGAGAGAGAACAATTTGGAAAGCCAATTGCTCAATATCAAGGTATATCTTTTAAACTAGCAGATATGGCGACAGCTGTTGAGGCTTCTAAACTATTAACGTACAATGCCGCAAGTCTTCGCACACGAGGGAAAGATTGTGGAAAAGAAGCATCCATGGCGAAAATGCATGCATCGCAAACTGCAATGAGTGTTACGACTGAAGCCATCCAAGTGCATGGGGGTTACGGCTATACAGAGGATTATCCAGTCGAACGCTTTTTCCGAGATGCCAAAGTGTGTGAAATTTACGAAGGAACAAATGAAATTCAGCGTATTGTCATTGGAAAACACTTATTCGAAGGGAAATAGGGGGAGAAGACATGAATTTTCAATTAACAGAAGAACAAGAAATGCTTCGTAAAATGGTGCGTGATTTTGCCAAAAACGAAGTCGAGCCAACAGCTGCTGAGCGAGATGAAGAAGAACGGTTTGACCGTGAAATTTTTGACCAAATGGCTGAATTAGGACTTACAGGCATTCCATGGCCGGAAGAATATGGGGGAATTGGATCGGACTACTTGAGCTACGTCATTGCAGTCGAGGAGCTTTCAAGAGTATGTGCCTCAACAGGCGTAACGCTATCCGCTCACATCTCACTAGCAAGCTGGCCACTATTCAAATACGGAAACGAAGAACAGAAAAAGACATTTCTATATCAATTAGCTCAAGGAGAAAAACTTGGTGCATATGCGTTGTCAGAGCCAGGTGCTGGATCAGACGTAGCTTCTATGAAAACGATGGCCAAAAAAGATGGCGACCATTATGTTCTAAATGGCAATAAAGTTTGGATTACCAATGGAGGAGTTGGCGATATTTACATCGTCTTCGCCAAAACCGATGCGGACGCCAAGCATAGAGGCATTAGTGCGTTTATCGTAGAAAAAGGCACACCAGGGTTTACGTTTGGAAAGAAAGAGAAGAAGCTTGGTATTCGTTCCTCTCCGACAACAGAACTTATTTTCGAAGATTGTAAGATTCCAGCTTCCAACATGCTTGGAAACGAAGGGGATGGCTTTAAAATTGCCATGACCACGCTAGATGGTGGACGTAACGGTATTGCAGCTCAAGCCTTAGGTATTTCTCAAGGTGCACTGGATGCAGCTGTTGGCTATGCCAAAGAACGGGAGCAATTCGGAAAACCAATCGCACAAAATCAAGGTATTTCCTTTAAGCTAGCGGATATGGCAACAGATATCGAATCAGCTCGTTTACTTACGTATCAAGCTGCCTGGTTAGAATCAGAAGGAAAGCCGTACGGCAAAGCTTCCGCTATGTCGAAGCTCTTCGCCGGAGATGCAGCGATGCGTATTACAACCGAAGCAGTGCAAGTATTCGGAGGATATGGCTATACAAAAGATTACCCAGTTGAACGGTACATGCGGGACGCGAAAATCACTCAAATCTATGAAGGTACAAATGAAATTCAACGTCTAGTTATCGGGCGAATGCTTACGAAAGAGTAGAGAGGAAGGCGATTATGCACGAGCTTGCTGAACGGATCCAACAACGAAATCTGCGAGCACTAGCAAGAGCCATCACTCTTATAGAAAATGATGATCCTGACAAACTCGATTTACTGAGTGATTTATTTTCGATACAAAAGCAGGCTCATTACATCGGCATAACAGGTTCACCTGGTGCCGGGAAGAGCTCGCTTGTCAATCGGATGATTTCCTTCTTACGTGCTCAAGGACTGACGGTAGCCGTCATTGCTGTCGATCCAACCAGTCCATTTAGTGGGGGAGCACTACTGGGCGATCGGGTTCGCATGAATGACCACTTTACCGATCCTGGCGTCTTTATAAGGAGTATGGCAACAAGAGGGAGTCTAGGGGGATTATCTCGAGCGACGAAGGATACGATTCGTGTCTGTGATGCGTATGGGTTTGATGTCATTTTAGTGGAAACAGTCGGTGTGGGGCAGTCAGAGCTAGACATTATGAAAGTAGTCGATACAACGTCTGTCGTATTGACGCCGAATAGTGGCGACGTCCTGCAAATTTTCAAAGCAGGGATTATGGAAATTGCCGACTTATTTATTATCAATAAAGCTGACCTACCTGGAGTTCGAAAATTAAAGACTCAGCTCGAGGAGTTTATGATGATCAGTCACTCCAAAGGTTGGCAAGCTCCTATCGTCCAAACGGTATCTACAGAAAACAAAGGGATAGAGTCGTTATGGGAAGAAATGAAGCGGCATCGCACGTATCTATATGAAACGAATTTAGGTAAAGAACAGCGAAAACAGCAGCTCGTTCATGAAGTGTACGAATTAATGAGAGAAGAGCTGTGGCAATCAGTTGAAGCCTTTGTTGAAAGCGATAACACAAAGCGTAATCAGTTGGAAGACGCGGATGCTGACCCTTATCAAATGGCGAAGACTTGGTTAGAGGAGTGGAAGCAAGGGGGAGGTTGAGAATGCAGTCATGAAAAAAGTACCCTCATCAATCAAAGACGAGAAGCTCATTAAAATGCGACGAGATCAAATGATCAAAGGAGCAGTTGCTTTATTTAAAGAAAAAGGATTTCACAAAACGACGACTCGTGAGATCGCCAAAGCTTCTGGGTTTAGTATTGGCACCCTATATGAATACATTCGAACGAAGGAAGATGTTCTTTTTCTTGTATGCGATTTTATTTATGAGCATGTAAAAGAACGGATGGAAGACGCCATTGATATGAATGACACTAATTCACATAGTCTAAAGGGTGCCATTCAGTCCTATTTTCAGTTAATGGATGAGATGCAAGATGAAGTCGTCGTTATGTATCAAGAAGTGAAATCCTTATCAAAAGAAGCGCAGGAATATGTGCTGAAAAAAGAGCGAGATATGTTGAATTTACTTGAACACGTCATTCGTCATAGCTTACCTGAACCACTTTCTGATCTCGACATTGAACTGATCGCCAACAACATTTTCGTTCAAGGACAAATGTGGGGCTTTCGCCGTTGGATGCTACATAAGCATTTCACAATCGAGAGCTACACAGAAAGACAAATGCATTTTTTATTTCAGGGACTACCGATTCCTGAAAAAGCATAATAGACAGGAGGAACTGGTATGGAACAAGCACAAGTGTATGAGCCCAAGAATGCTGTACGTTTTGTGACAGCGTCGAGCTTATTTGATGGCCATGATGCATCGATTAACATTATGCGCCGTATCCTACAGTCTAGCGGTGCCGAAGTGATTCATTTAGGACATAACCGTTCTGTGGAAGAAGTAGTGAATGCAGCGATTCAAGAGGATGCGCAGGGCATTGCAATTTCATCCTATCAAGGTGGACACGTCGAATATTTTAAATACATGGTCGATTTATTGAAGGAAAAAGAAGCATCCCATATCCGCGTTTATGGCGGAGGTGGCGGGGTTATTATCCCTCGAGAAATTACCGAACTGCATGATTACGGGGTAGCACGTATCTATTCTCCAGAAGATGGTCGCGAACTTGGCCTACAAGGCATGATCAATCTCATGCTGGAGCAGTGCGATTTTCAAACACCATTAGATGTAGAAAAAGATTTACAGCGCCTCACAGAAGGAGATAGCCAATCCATTGCACGGTTTATTTCCTATGTAGAAAATACTGCAGGTCAGGAGCATGGCGCAGCTGCCGCTCTGGAAAAAGTGCTCGATTCTCAAAAGAAAGCAGCTCCAGTGCTAGGTATCACAGGTACGGGTGGCGCAGGAAAAAGCTCCTTAACGGATGAGCTGATCCGTCGCTTTTTAAACGAAGTACCGGACCGCAAAATTGCGATTCTATCCGTTGACCCTACCAAAAAGAAAACCGGTGGCGCATTACTTGGAGACCGTATTCGTATGAACGCGATATTCTCGGACCGGGTATATATGCGCTCCCTAGCAACCCGTGATTCCAGAAGCGAGCTTTCCAAAGCCATACAAGAAGCGATTGATGTCGTGAAAGCTGCCGGGTTTGATTTTATCATCGTAGAAACGAGTGGTATCGGCCAAGGGGATGCAGCGATTACCGATGTAACAGACCTTTCCATGTACGTGATGACAGCTGAATTCGGAGCTCCATCACAACTTGAAAAAATCGACATGATCGACTTCGCTGACTTTATCGTCATTAACAAATTTGAACAAAAAGGTTCAGCAGATGCGCTTCGTCAAGTTCGTAAGCAATACGAGCGTAGCCATATGAGGTTCCACGAAGACCAAACAGCATTTCCTGTGTTTGGGACCATTGCGAGTCAGTTTAACGATCCCGGCACAAACACGCTGTTTGCAGCCCTAATCGATAAATTAAATGAAGCATATGGATGGGAAGAATCGACGCCTTTTGAACGAGTAACAGATGTTGAAAAGCAAAACCTGATTATCCCTCCAGAACGCCGTCAATACTTACGCGACATCGTGCAAACCGTTCACAATTATCATGAAAAGGCGGAAGAGCAAAGTGATCTTGCTCGTAAATGGTATCAAGTGAAGGGGACTTCAGAGCTTATTGAAGATGAGTCTTCCAAAGAAACAATGGAGAACCTTGCAGCAGAGTACGAACAAAAGCTAGAGCCAGCGAATAAGCAAATGCTTGACGAGTGGGATGAGGTTAAGGAGCGTTATGCTCAAGACGAAATGACGTTCAAGATTCGCGACAAAGAAATCACGATGGACTTGAACACCGAAAGCTTATCCGGTTTGAAAGTACCTAAAGTAGCCTTGCCTCACTATCATGACTGGGGAGATCGTTTACTTTGGCTGTTAAAAGAAAACGTACCAGGCGCGTTTCCGTTTACAGCTGGTGTATTCCCGTTCAAGCGAAAAGGAGAAGATCCAACGCGCCAATTTGCAGGAGAAGGCACGCCAGAACGAACGAATCGTCGTTTCCACTACTTATCTGAAGGAGAGCCAGCGAAGCGCTTAAGTACAGCATTTGATTCAGTTACGTTGTATGGAGAAGATCCAAATGAGCGTCCGGATATTTACGGAAAAGTCGGCGAGAGCGGCGTATCCATCTGTACACTAGACGATATGAAGAAGCTTTATGCAGGATTTGATCTATGTAATCCTACAACGTCCGTATCGATGACGATTAACGGGCCAGCTCCAATTATTCTGGCGATGTTCTTTAACACAGCCATCGATCAGCAACTCGACATGTTTAAGGAAAAAGAAGGGCGAGAACCTTCCGCGGAAGAACGAGCGAAGATAAAAGATGAAACGATTTCCGTCGTTCGAGGTACGGTGCAAGCGGATATTTTAAAAGAGGACCAAGGTCAAAACACCTGTATCTTCTCGACTGAATTCGCACTACGTATGATGGGCGATATCCAGCAATACTTTATTGACCAACAAGTGAAAAACTATTACTCTGTATCAATCTCCGGCTATCATATTGCCGAAGCCGGCGCAAATCCTATTACACAGCTTGCCTTCACGCTCGCTAACGGATTTACGTATGTAGAGTACTATTTAAGTAGAGGAATGGATATTAACAAATTTGCACCAAACCTATCTTTCTTCTTCTCCAATGGATTAGATCCTGAATATACTGTGATTGGCCGTGTAGCTAGACGCATATGGGCCATTACAATGCGCGATAAATATGGTGCGAACGAACGTAGCCAAAAGTTGAAATACCATATTCAAACATCTGGTCGTTCCCTACACGCGCAAGAAATTGATTTTAATGATATCCGTACAACGCTACAAGCACTTATTGCGATCCAGGACAACTGTAACTCCTTGCATACCAACTCGTATGATGAAGCGATTACCACACCTACAGAAGAATCGGTTCGTCGTGCAATGGCGATTCAAATGATCATTAACAAAGAGTTTGGCTTAACGAAGAATGAAAACTCGCTACAAGGATCATTTGTTGTAGAGGAGCTCACGCAACTAGTAGAAGAAGCCGTTTTACAAGAGTTTGAACGCATTAACGACCGTGGCGGTGTACTAGGAGCGATGGAGCGTCAGTATCAACGAGGCAAGATTCAAGAAGAATCTCTATACTATGAAGGTCAGAAACATAGTGGTGAGCTTCCAATCGTAGGCGTAAACACGTACTTGAATCCAAAACCATCGTCAGAGGATGACATTAACTCCATGCAATTAGCTCGTGCTTCTAAGGAAGAAAAAATGCACCAAATCAATTCCTTACGCGAGTTCCAACAAGACCACTCCGACGAAACAGAAGCAGCACTCCAACGCCTCAAGCAAGTAGCCGCTGGAGGTGGCAACGTATTCGAAGAATTGATGGAAACCGTAAGAGTCGCAAGCCTAGGCCAAATCACCAACGCCCTCTATGAAGTAGGCGGACAATATCGCAGGAATATGTAAAGAGGAGGCGCCCATCTAGGGGGCGCCTTTTTGTTTGGGCGGGGTCGTTTCGGTAGGAGCACAGATATTTGCGAGACGACCAGCGTGGGCGGTCGCTCCAAAATTCGCGAAGTTGATCGCAAAACAGGCGAAGTCGCTCCAAATTTGGAAAAGTTGCTCGGAATCCGGTCGTAGTCGCTCCAAAATGGAAAAAGTCGCTCACAACCCCATGGTGGAGCTGCGAATTGGGAATGAGCCGCGCTCGCTCGGACAGTCGCCCCAATATTCGCAATCAATCCCTGCCCGATAGCAACCCAATCAAAAGTATAAAAATCACCATATTAGACCAGATTGAGCCTAAAATGTTTTCCCAACATTAAAAAAGGTAATAGTAAAATCTGAAATAATAGCGTTTATGTCTAGCATAAACATTATTGAATTGTTTATAATGTATGGTAGGCTTGATTCGGATAACTATAGATTTTATACTTACAAAGCGTATAAAATAGAAAAGTATGGGAGGAGCGGTAATAAACTTCTCCGTCTTTTTACACTTTCAGAGGATTTTATCACCTTGTAGAGTGAGTCTCTGACTGCGACAAAGGCTTGTCACTCGGCAAGTTTTCTTTACATGTTTATGAATAAATTTTTGATATAAAGGGAGTGCTGGACGTGAGCTTTAAAAACTATAGCCACGACGAAATTGCTGAAATGTCTATGATTGAGATCGCGAATGAGATTCTATCAGACGAAAAGCAAGCGCTAGATTTTAACGAATTAATGGATAAGGTAGCTGCAGCAAAAGGGTTTAATGAGGAGCAGAAAAAAGCTCGTATTGCCCAGTTGTACACTGACATGAATACAGATGGTCGTTTTATGACAATCGGCTCTAATATGTGGGGGCTAAAGCGATGGTACCCAGTAGAACAGCAAGAAGAAGAAGTACAAGCTCCTGTGAAGAAGAAAAAGAAAAAAGCAGCTGCTAAGAGCAAGAAGAAAGCAAAAGAAGTGGAAGAAGAAGAGGATATCGTAGAAGACGATATTGAAGAGGATCTAGACCTAGATGATGAAGAACTAGACCTAGATGAAGACGGCGAAGAAAACAGTGGTCTGGATGAAGACTTTGACTTAGACGAAGAAACAGAATCCGGCTATACTGAAGGCGAAGAGGATAATAACGTCTTTGGTGATGATGACGAAGAAGATGATAGTGATGATGGCGATGATAGCGAGGAAAATAGCTATTACAATGATAAAGAAGACGATAATTCATAATCATCTTGACTTTATAGAGTGATATAAGTATTATTTTATTTGGGCTCTTAAATTGAGATCGTTATGTAAAGGCGCTCCCGTATTATTGCGGGGGCGCCTTTCTTATTTTATAGAATAGAAAGTATAAGTTTCTGGCGCATATATGTCTAGCTCCAGCGCCTACCCCCTCGGGGTCTTAAGTCAATCCTCGCTGTGGCAAAAAACGCCACTTCGAGGCTTGTCTTAAGCCTGTCGGGGGTGACCAAGGCGCCCTGAGCTTTTCAGGTATAGAATTTTTTCTAATAAAACATGTGGAGTACGTGAACGATAATGACACACAAGTCTCCTTAGAACATCGAATGGAAGAGGGGTAAATATGACAAAGTATATTTTCGTAACAGGTGGCGTTGTTTCTTCTCTTGGTAAAGGAATTACAGCAGCATCTCTTGGTCGTTTATTGAAGAACCGAGGCCTAAAAGTGACAATTCAGAAGTTTGACCCATACATTAACGTGGACCCAGGTACGATGAGTCCATATCAGCATGGTGAAGTTTTCGTAACAGAAGACGGTGCAGAAACGGACTTGGACTTAGGTCACTATGAACGATTTATTGATATTAATTTAAGTCAGTACAGCAACGTAACAACAGGTAAAGTGTACTCAACCGTTATCAAAAAAGAACGTCGCGGCGACTATCTTGGCGGTACGGTTCAGGTTATTCCGCATATTACGAATGAAATCAAGGAACGTGTATTCCGCGCTGGTAATGAAACGAATGCGGATGTTGTTATAACTGAAATTGGCGGTACGGTTGGAGATATCGAATCCTTGCCATTCCTAGAAGCAATCCGTCAGATCAAGAGTGATATTGGAAAAGATAATGTGATGTACATTCACTGTACGCTAGTACCTTACATCAAAGCAGCAGGGGAAATGAAAACCAAACCAACGCAGCACTCTGTAAAAGAATTGCGTTCATTAGGAATTCAGCCAGATGTCATTGTGCTCCGTACAGAAATGCCAATCAGCCAAGAGATGAAACAGAAGATTGGCTTGTTCTGCGACATTAATGAAAATGCCGTTATTGAAGCTGGGGATGCGGAAACATTATACGATGTACCACTTACCCTTCAAGAACAAAATCTCGACCAACTAACGTGTGAACACTTTGGACTAGACTGCGGCACAGCTGAAATGACCGAGTGGAATGAGCTCGTTAATCGTGTGAAAAACTTGAATAAGGTAACAACCATAGGTCTGGTTGGAAAATATGTGGAGTTACCAGATGCGTATATTTCTGTTGTCGAGGCATTAAAGCACGCAGGCTAT
The DNA here is from genome assembly GCF_000770635.1 of Pontibacillus yanchengensis Y32. Classification (GTDB taxonomy): domain Bacteria; phylum Bacillota; class Bacilli; order Bacillales; family BH030062; genus Pontibacillus; species Pontibacillus yanchengensis. The sequence continues at coordinate 7,167 of NZ_AVBF01000004.1, read as the reverse complement.
GCTTTTGATAGTGACATTAACATTGAATGGATTAACTCTGAGGAGATTACTGCAGAGAACGTCGCGGACAAACTTCAAAATGTCGACGGCGTGCTAGTACCAGGTGGCTTCGGAGATCGTGGCATTGAAGGAAAAATTGAAGCAATTCGCTATGCTCGTGAAGAACAAGTACCATTCTTCGGTATTTGCCTTGGAATGCAATTAGCTTCTGTAGAGTTCGCGCGTAACGTGCTAGGTCATAAAGGGGCTCACTCTGCAGAAATTGATCCACTTACAGAATTCCCAATCATCGACCTGCTTCCTGAGCAAAAAGATGTAGAAGACTTAGGTGGAACACTTCGTCTTGGCGTGTACCCTTGTAAGCTAACAGAAGGTACGAAGACGAAAGAGGCATACGGTGAAGAAGTCATTTACGAACGTCATCGCCACCGTTACGAATTTAGCAATCAGTACCGTGAACAAATGACCGATGCAGGCATGGTCTTCTCTGGTACAAGCCCAGATGGCCGCCTCGTTGAAATCATTGAACTTAGCGACCACCCATGGTTCGTGGCTTGCCAATTCCACCCAGAATTCAAGTCAAGACCAACTAACCCACAAAGCCTATTCCATGACTTTGTTGGCGCAAGTATTCAATATAAAGGTGAATAATAGCAGTTTTAGCATAAAGAAAAGCTCAGAGTAGAATACTCTGAGCTTTTTTGCATACAAGGGAGTGGCGTTATGAGCGAGATTCTGAATATATGAGCCACATTCTCAATATAAGAGCGAGATCCTGAAAATATGAGCGACATCCTCGATATATGATCGAGATCCTAAATATATGAGCGACCGCCCTTTTCCGCCCAGATCACCACCGCACTTCACGATGCCAACTATCAAAAAAAGGACGAAATCGCATAAGATTTCGCCCTTCATCTCTATTCCTATTCATACTCCGACGTAATTTCTTTCGTAATAACAAATAGAGCATGATACACATACAGCATCCCCATAATAGATGGGAACCCAATACGATCCATATCAAATGGTAGCATGGGACCAGAGATGTGTGTGTCGATGTAGAAGTCAGCCAACTCTTGGATTGGGTTTTCTTCTTTCGTTGAAGCAGAAATATGGATGACCTGGGCATCTTGGGCTTGGACTTTTTTCGTAAGCGCTAGTGCTTCTTCATCATTTGCAAAACGAGATGCGATAATGACTCGGTCAATATGAGAAAGCTCCGCATCATCTGTGTACAATACAGTCTTCGGCAATGCTTCAGGTCCTGATTCTACCTCGTTATGCAATGCTTGCATTTCTCCAGTCCCTATCACATACACATGACCTTCTCCCACAATAGCTTGAGAGAGGGCACGAGCAGCATCCTCGATTCGCAATTCCTCTTTTTCATAAATTCGTTCAAATGCACCATTTAACTGGGTGGTTAGCATCTTCATCATAAGAAGCTCCTCCTTTTAGTTCAATATAAAAACTCTACATTTATGGAAGGGTACGCATATAAGCAAATTGGCTTAGCATTGTCTTAAGACTTATTCCTATAAAAACAATCATGTATGTAAGCATAGCATACCTACTTTTCTACTTTCTAATTGGAAACAATTGTATTTTTATACAAAGCAGGAAAATAGCCCTCCTAGGGAGAAAGATGATAGTTGGGATGGAAATAGATAGAAGAAAACACACTTTTGATTTTTGGAGGGCAATTATGACGAAATCAGTATTAGTAGTAGATGATCAACCAGGAATACGCATGCTATTAGAAGAGGTTATTAAAACCGAGGGGTATCAAATTCTACTAGCACAAACGGGACAAGAAGCGATTGATCAAGTATTGAAACACCAACCAGACTTGATGTTGGTTGATTTAAAATTACCTATTAAAGATGGAATGCAGGTAGTAAAGGAACTAGAAGAGGAAGAGAGAATTGTTCCTACTATTATCATGAGTGGTTTGGCAGAGGATGAACTAGAAGGGAAAGAATTCTCCTCAAATATTAAAGGTGTTATTGCCAAACCTTTTAATATACAAGATGTAAGAGAAATGATTATAGGCCTATTAGAGTAGGAAAAGATGTCAATTTGGTGAAATTTATGGATGTAAACGCTATCTTTACAATGTGTTCTTGCACCAGTGGTATGGACTTGGTATGCTATTAATGTTGATGAAAACACGTACATAACGGAATGTTGCCAACTGACAGGTGCACGTTGGAACAGTTGACATATTCTGTGTGAAAGAACATAAAGGAGGATCTAGTCATGCCACTAGTTTCAATGAAAGAAATGTTAGAAAAGGCTAAAGAAGAACGCTACGGCGTTGGCCAATTTAATCTAAATAACTTAGAATACGCTCAAGCGATTCTTCAAGCAGCTGAAGAAGAACAGTCTCCTGTTATCCTTGGTGTATCTGAAGGTGCAGGCCGTTACATGGGTGGCTTTAACGTAGTTGTTGCTATGGTTAGAGAGCTTATGAATTCTTACGGTACTACTGTTCCAGTAGCGATTCACCTTGACCATGGTTCTAGTTTCGAGAAGTGTGCTGAAGCCATTCATGCTGGTTTCACTTCCGTTATGATTGATGCTTCCCACGATCCACTGGAGGAGAACATTGCTCTAACTCGTAAAGTTGTAGAGCTTGCTCACATTCATGGTGTATCTGTTGAAGCAGAGCTTGGCCGTGTTGGTGGTCAAGAAGATGATATCGTTGTGGAAGATGCTGAAGCAGCATACGCAATTCCTTCTGAATGTAAGCAACTTGTTGACGAAACAAACGTTGACGTATTCGCACCGGCACTAGGTTCTGTACACGGCCACTACAAAGGTGAGCCTAACTTAGGTTTCGACCGCATGGAAGAAATCATGGGCCTTGTAGATAAGCCACTAGTTCTTCACGGTGGTACAGGCATCCCATCTGAAGACGTTAAGAAAGCAATCCGTTTCGGTACTGCTAAAATTAACGTGAATACAGAAAACCAAGTAGCACAAGTGAACGCAGTAAAAGAAACATTAGCTGAAAAACCAGACCTATACGATCCACGTAAATATCTTGGACCTGGCCGTGACGCCATCAAAGCAACGGTTATCGGCAAGATGCGTGAATTTGGTTCTTCTCAAAAAGCATAACTATTAAATGAAAAGTGAGCCGCCCTAGGCGGTTCCCTTTTATTATTTTCCCTTTAAAGAATGGCTTTCTTTAAAGTATCATGAATATGAAAACACATCGACTTTTCTCCGTAACTGGTGAAAAGTCATGTTTTTCTGAAATTTGAAAACGCACACAAAATGGGGAGGAATAAACAAATGAAATTTTTTGTAGACACAGCGAACATCGAAGAAATCCGTGAGGCAAATGCTTTAGGTGTATTAGCGGGAGTAACAACGAACCCATCACTAGTAGCGAAAGAAAACATTTCGTTTCATGATCGTTTAAAAGAAATCACGAATGAAGTAGATGGATCTGTAAGTGCAGAAGTTATTTCAGAAGATGCAGAAGGCATGGTCAATGAAGGGAAAGACTTAGCTGCTATTGCTCCAAATATCACTGTAAAAGTTCCAATGACATTGGAAGGGCTAAAAGCAGTAAAGCAATTCTCTGAGATGAACATCAAAACAAACGTTACACTCATTTTCTCTGCTAACCAAGCCTTACTTGCTGCTCGTGCAGGTGCTACATACGTATCCCCATTTATTGGGCGTCTTGATGATATCGGACAAGACGGTATGAACTTAGTAAGTCAAATCGCTGAAATATTTGATCTTCATGGAATTGAAACAGAAATCATCGCAGCTTCCGTCCGCCACCCAGTTCATGTAACAGACGCAGCTAGTCATGGTGCTCATATTGCAACGGTACCACTAAAAGTGTTAAAACAATTAGTAAAGCATCCATTAACAGATGCTGGAATTGAAAAATTTCTTGCAGACTGGAAGAAACAAAACTAGTATGATAATGGAAATTTTGTGCAAAATAAGCGTAACAAATTATGGGTTTGCCTAGATTAGAAGGGAGTCCACCATGGAAAAACTGCTTGTTGAAGGAGGTCACTCTTTAAACGGGAGCGTACGCGTAAGCGGAGCTAAGAATAGCGCAGTTGCTTTATTGCCTGCTGCTATACTAGCTGAGTCTCCTGTTACGATTGAAGGGTTACCGAATATATCTGACGTAGGCACATTAAGTCAATTGTTAGAAGAAATTGGCGGCACAGTCCAAAAGCAAGGACAAGACGTTTATATTGATCCGTCCCGTATGATTTCAATGCCACTACCAAATGGAAAAGTGAAAAAGCTGCGTGCCTCTTATTATTTTATGGGCGCAATGCTTGGTCGTTTTAAAAAGGCGGTCATCGGATTGCCAGGAGGTTGCCATCTTGGCCCACGTCCAATTGACCAGCATATTAAAGGCTTTGAAGCACTTGGTGCAGAGGTTACGAATGAACAAGGCGCGATTTATTTGCGTGCCGAGGAATTACGTGGCGCTCGCATTTACTTAGATGTTGTAAGTGTTGGAGCAACGATCAATATAATGCTTGCCGCTGTGAAGGCGAAAGGGAAAACCATCATTGAAAATGCTGCAAAAGAGCCTGAAATCATTGATGTAGCCACTTTACTGACTAGTATGGGTGCAAAAATTAAAGGCGCTGGCACAGATGTGATTCGCATTGAAGGTGTTGAGTCTCTAAGTGGTTGCCGTCATACAATTATCCCAGACCGTATTGAAGCAGGAACATACACAATTATGGCAGCAGCAAAAGGGGAGGAAGTGTTAATTGATAACGTTATTCCTCAACACTTGGAATCCTTGCTCGCTAAGCTTAGAGAAATGGGTGTAACAATTGAGAGTTTAAATGATCAATTGATTGTTCGCAGGTCAAATCCATTGAAAAGTGTAGATATTAAGACACTTGTTCACCCAGGATTTCCAACGGATTTGCAACAACCATTTACTTCTTTGCTAACACAGGCTAGTGGTACTGGCGTTGTGACTGACACCATTTATCAAGCAAGATTTAAGCATATCGATGAACTTCGTCGCATGAATGCTGATATCAAAGTAGAAGGTAGCTCAGCAATTGTGAATGGCCCTGTAGTATTGGAAGGCGCTAAAGTGAAAGCAAGTGACTTACGTGCCGGTGCAGCGCTTGTTGTAGCAGGATTGCTTGCAAACGGAGTCACAGAAATTACTGGATTAGACCACATAGATCGTGGCTATGAGAACATTGTCGAGAAACTACAAGATCTAGGCGCTAATATTTGGCGTGAAAAAATGACAGAAGCTGAGATTGAACAATTTCAGAATTCTTAGGTCCAGGCTTTCATGTGCACAAAAGTAGAATAATGATAAAGCATCTATCTGCTGGTGAGTGCTAGACTTTTTGAGGGAAAAGTCGATCATGCCTCTCAGCAGATTGGTGCTATATGTTTCGTGTTCATCCATATAAAGGAGATGGGTACTTCAAGATCCATGGAGATGAGGGAGTAAAGTCTTTTCAACTATTCATTCAAAGATGATCTCAATTGGTAAACCAATATAACGATAATGGTATGCGTTTGAAGGTTGAGGGACCTTCAGATACGCCGTTACGTTTAGGATCATTTCAAAGGATAAGAGGAGGAACTTAACCATGGAAAGAAGCCTATCAATGGAGTTAGTAAGAGTAACAGAAGCAGCAGCATTATCATCCGCACGTTGGATGGGAAGAGGGAAAAAAGACGAAGCGGACGACGCTGCAACAAGCGCAATGCGTGACGTTTTTGATACCATTCCAATGAAAGGTACTGTTGTCATTGGGGAAGGCGAAATGGACGAAGCACCGATGTTATATATCGGCGAGAAGCTAGGAAATGGCTATGGTCCACGTGTGGATGTAGCCGTTGATCCATTAGAAGGAACCAATATTGTAGCTCAGGGGACATGGAATGCACTTTCCGTGCTAGCCGTAGCGGATCATAGTAAGCTACTACATGCTCCTGATATGTATATGGACAAAATCGCTGTCGGCCCTGAATGCGTGGGAAAAGTGGATATCAATGCCTCCGTAACAGAAAACTTAAAAGCCGTAGCAAAAGCGAAGAATAAAGATGTAGAAGATGTGGTAGCGATTATATTAAATCGGGAACGACATCAAGCTATTATCGATGAAGTTCGTGAAGCAGGTGCTCGAATTAAGTTGATTTCGGATGGCGATGTTGCAGCCGCAATCAATACAGCCTTTGACCACACCGGTGTCGACATTCTCCTTGGAAGTGGCGGTGCTCCAGAAGGGGTGCTAGCTGCCGCAGCATTGAAATGCCTAGGAGGAGAAATCCAAGGTAAGCTATTACCAGAAAATGAAGAACAACGACTTCGTTGTACTGGCATGGGTATCGACGATATCGACCGAGTTCTTCACTTGGAAGACATGTGTGGAGGCGATGATGCTATATTCGCAGCCACAGGAGTAACAGATGGCGAATTACTTAAAGGCGTACAATTCAAAGGGATGAAAGCAACCACCCAAACCTTAGTCATGCGCGCCAAATCTGGAACCGTACGCTTCATTGACGGTAACCACTCCTTGAAGAAAAAACCAAACTTAGTTATTAGACCATAGATAAGTAATAGTATTGTTGTAGAGTTATACTATCTAACGCACAGAAGGCTTGGGGTTACCCCAAGCCTTTTTATTAGGCTATGTTAAAGTTTGTTGTTGAGATAATAAAGAAATAGTTTTTTGTTCCTCCATAATAGCATCATTATGTTGAAGACTTGGATTCGAGATATTATGTGGGAGAGAGATGTTTCCGTTGTTTTAGTGAATAAAGGTGGCCGTGGAACAACTCGCGTCCTGCCGGCGGCCCTACACGATGTAGGGTCGTTCGACGTTGTCACACGATGTGACAATCTTAGTCGAACCTCCCCTTCCAAGCCTCCTCAAGCCCAAGTTCGGGGGTTTCCGGGGTCTCGCCTACCTCTTTCTCCGGCGGGAGTCTCCTTGTTCCACGGCCACCTTTGCTTTTATTGAGAAGAACGGAAACATGGCCTGATTAGAAGGGGACGTTTTCTAAATGGTGGTATCCACGAAGCGAGGAATGGATTGCGAGGCAGTGTGATGCTATGCTCGCGGACATATAGTCTCTTATTCTTCGATTTGAAGGCTAATTTGCATTCGAAAGGGACATACAGTT
>NZ_AVBF01000097.1 GCF_000770635.1 Pontibacillus yanchengensis Y32 | reverse complement strand
TAGCAAACTTCCTGCACCTCCTTACGATAAGTCAACATCGAATCGCTTGCGCTCTTCGTGTTTCCTTTATCTCAAAAGGATTAAGAAGAAGTTCGATTAAGTTCGCTGCATCGTGCAGCAACATCGAACCAACCCACATCCTGTGGGCCGCAGTTTGTACGTCGCTAGCAGGGCGCTTGCGCTTTTCTTATACGTTTAGACCATTTTTTCATAAAGGGAAACCTAGTATGTAGGTGAAAGCTTATGGAATTATAGGGTAATCGAGCAGAGGTGAGGAGGGGTGAAATGGAGGAGAATTTTTTGTCGTTTGAGGATGTTTCTTTTCAATATCAGGAAGATCAACCTTGGATCTTAAATAAACTAAATATATCAATTCACCCCAATGAATGGGTCGCAATTATCGGTCACAATGGGTCAGGAAAATCGACCATTGCTAAACTTATGAATGGCCTCCTATTTCCTCAAGAGGGTACCATCTCGGTTGCAGATATGACTCTTGATGAGCAGACGATTTGGGAGATACGCAAAAGGGTAGGCATGGTGTTTCAAAATCCTGATAACCAATTCGTTGGTACTACGGTTATCGATGATGTTGCATTTGGTCTTGAAAATCACGGTGTTCCGCGTCCAGAGATGGTTAAGAGAATCGAAGCTAGTTTGAGGACGGTTGGAATGAATGGTTATGAAAATCATGAGCCACACCGATTATCAGGAGGCCAAAAACAACGCGTAGCGATTGCAAGTGTTCTAGCTGTCGCACCTGACTTAGTGATTTTAGATGAGGCAACAGCGATGCTAGACCCCAAGGGGAGACGAGAGATTATGGAAACAGTCCGCCATCTTCGAAACGAACGAGACGTATCCATTGTAACTATTACGCATGATTTAAATGAAGTTACCTATGCGGATCGGGTGATTGTTATGAACGATGGAGAAGTGTGGTATGAGGGTACTCCACGAGACGTGTTTTCGAAGCAAAAAGAATTACAAGAGATAGGCCTAGGTACTCCACTTGTAACTCAGCTTGCCCATGAGCTGGGAGCGCTAGGGTTGGATTTTTCCAAGGAACCTATGAATCATAATGAATTGGTAGATGAATTATGGAAATATCATTCGATGACGTAAAATATATCTATCAGCCGAATTCACCATTCGAGCACCGTGCAATTGACAATTTGTCATTCACTATACCCTCAGGCTCGTTTGTTGCCGTTATAGGTCACACAGGTTCAGGGAAGTCAACTATGATTCAACATTTGAATGGGCTGTTGATTCCTACTCATGGTGAGGTGCGTGTAGGAGATTTTTCGCTGAAGGCGGATAGGAAGAAAACAAATCTCAAAGCACTTCGAGAACAAGTAGGTGTTGTATTCCAGTATCCTGAACATCAATTATTTGAAGAAACCATTCAAAAAGATATCGCTTTTGGCCCTTCCAATTTTGGGGTGTCAGAAGAAGAAATCCAAAGAAGGATACATTCATCCTTACAGGCAGTAGGATTGTCCTCAGATATGCTAGAGCGTTCTCCATTTGACTTGAGTGGAGGACAAATGCGAAGAGTTGCTATTGCAGGTGTATTGGCGATGGAGCCTAATGTACTTGTTTTAGATGAGCCAACAGCAGGTCTTGATCCTAAAGGGCAGCGGGAAATCATGGATATGTTCCATGACCTACATGAGGATAAGGGACTGACCACTGTATTGGTTACGCATAGTATGGAGGATGCTCTTGCCTATGCTGACTATTGTATTGTGATGGACCATGGTGAAATGTATATGCAAGGGAAACCACTTGAAGTGTTTCGTCAAAAAGAAGCATTAAACGCAGTAGGATTAGAAGTGCCAGAAATTATAGAGTTACTTGCGAAGCTTGAAGCGGAGCTAGATATCAGTATTCCTTACGAAAAGCAATCCCTCCAAGAGCTTGCTACACTTATAAATAGTAAGCTGAAAGGAGGCGCCTCAACTTGAACAGTTCCATGGTTATAGGTCAGTATGTGCCTGGAAAGTCGATTGTGCACGAACTGGACCCTAGAACGAAAATATCGATTATTTTTTTCTTTGTTATTATAGTATTTTTTGCTAACTCCTTTATGAGCTACTTGCTGTTAACCTTGTTTGCAGTGGGGAGTGTGTTTATCACTCGAATTCCACTTAGCTTTATAGTAAAAGGGTTAAAGCCCGTATGGTTTATTATCATTTTCACGTTCTTTCTCCATGTGTTCATGACAAAAGAAGGGAATATACTGTTTACTATCTTTTCTTATCCAATATATTCTGGCGCGTTGATACAAGGTATATCTATTTCCTTGAGATTCTTCTTGCTCATATTGGTTACGTCGATGCTAACGCTAACCACGACCCCTATCTCGATTACGGATGCAATAGAAAGCTTACTTGACCCACTCAAAAAGCTTCGTTTTCCTGTCCATGAATTGGCTTTAATGATGTCTATTTCCTTAAGATTTATCCCAACATTAATGCAAGAGACAGAGAAAATTTCAAAAGCACAGGCATCCAGAGGAGTAGACTTTCGTAGCGGCCCTATAAAGGAGCGTATGAAAGCAATTGTACCGTTGCTAGTCCCTTTATTTGTAAGTGCGTTTAAGCGAGCTGAGGAGCTTGCAATGGCTATGGAGGCTAGAGGGTATCAAGGTGGAGAAGGACGTACGAAGCTTCGCGAATTAGTATTAACGAAAAAGGACTACTATGTGATAGCCTTTTTTATTCTCGTAATTACTGGTGTATTTCTAACAAGACAATAGAGGCGATGTAATGATGGAACGTATATGCTGCACAATCCAATACGATGGTACGAACTATTCTGGTTATCAAATACAGACGAATGGGAGAACCGTACAGGAGCAAATCGAGAAGGCATTAACAAAAATGCATAAAGGTACTCCAATACGGATTATAGCTTCGGGCCGAACGGATGCTGGAGTTCATGCAATGGGACAGGTTGTTCATTTTGATAGCTCCATCATAATTGAGGAGCATCAATGGAAAAAAGCATTACAAACATTGCTACCTGCCGATATTTACATTTCACATGTCGAAAAGGTCGCCTCTGACTTTCATGCTCAGCATCAAACTACGGGAAAAGAATACCGGTATTATGTTTTCAATGGTAAAGAACCTGATATATTCAAGCGACACATTCGCTATCACGTTCCTTACAATTTGGATATGAAAGCAATTAAAAAAGCGTGCACGTATATTGAGGGCACTCATGATTTTACTTCCTTTTGCTCTATGAAAACGCATCTAAAGGGCGATAAAGTACGTACAATTACGTATGCTTCCTGTGAAAAGATAGAAAATGAGATCATCTTTACATTTCGGGGAGATGGTTTCTTGTATAATATGGTGCGAATTCTGGTAGGAACTCTGCTGGATATCGGCCAAGGAAACAATCCACCTGAAATCATTGAAGAAATGATAGATGCAAAGGATCGACGAAGAGCTGGTAAAACGGCACCACCACAAGGTTTATTTTTATGGAAAGTAGATTATAATTAAAAACAACGTTTCCTGGTGTTACATGCTATTGACATTTGGTACTAGAGTGTTATATTATAATCTATGGCATTTTATTTCTAAACCATGATTAGCCCCGGAAAACTAATTATGTTGAGAATAAAAAAATCGTTTATGAACAAATGAAATCAGGAGGGAACCGACCATGCGCACAACTTTCATGGCAAATGAAGGCAACATCGATCGTAAATGGTATGTTGTTGATGCGGAAGGTCAAACACTAGGTCGTTTGGCTAGTGAAGTGGCTGCTGTTCTTCGCGGAAAGCATAAGCCATCTTACACACCGCACGTTGATACTGGCGATAACGTAATCATTGTTAACGCAGACAAAATTGAACTTACTGGTAATAAGCTTACAGACAAAAAGTATTACACTCACTCTAACCACCCAGGTGGACTACGTGAGCGTTCTGCTCTAGAAATGCGTAATAAATACCCTCGTGAAATGCTTGAAACATCTATCAAAGGAATGCTACCTGGTGGACGCCTAGGACGTAAAATGGGCAAGAAACTTCATGTGTATGCAGGCCCTGAACACAAGCATCACGCACAAAAACCAGAAGCACTTGAGCTTCGCGGATAATTAAAGGAGGTAACCAATAGTGGCACAAGTACAATACTATGGTACTGGTCGTCGTAAAACGTCTACAGCTCGTGTACGTTTAGTTCCAGGAACAGGCCGTATCGTTATTAATGATCGCAACGCAGAAGATTATTTCCCATACGAGACACTACGTGTGATCACAAAGCAACCATTAGCAATTACTGAAACAGAAGGTAATTATGACGTTCTTGTAAACGTTGATGGTGGAGGCTTCACTGGTCAAGCTGGTGCTATCCGTCACGGAGTAGCACGTGCTCTTCTTGAAGCAGATCCAGAATACCGTACGTCTCTTAAGCGCGCAGGTCTACTAACTCGTGACCCTCGTAAGAAAGAGCGTAAGAAATACGGTCTTAAAAAAGCACGTCGTGCACCACAATTCTCAAAGCGTTAATTTCACGCTTTCTATATCAAAAAATCCTCTGGTCTCTTGGCCAGAGGATTTTTTGTATTTATTGAAATGAACGGAAACAAGGCCTGGAAGGGGAATTGGGGCGGTCGCTCCTATTTTTCAAAAGTTGATTATATATCTGAATTCTCGCTCCAATATTTCGAAAGTTGCTCCAATTTCTTAAAACCCGCTCCGATTTCAGAAAAAGTCGCTCCAGAGCCTATCTTTTTTCTCTCACCCATCAACGGAAACATCCCTCTATTTATGCCAGTTATTTGACCAAAACCAAATTTATATCAAATCCAAGTCTTCAAGTATGACTCTATTGTTGAATTACTTCTATATAATCATCTCACTATATCCATTATAATTTTCCGTCCTAATTCACATATCAATATTCCTGCTCTTTTCCCACCAATTCTTCCAATTAAGGGCAACTGCTGCTAGTAAGAATGGTTCCTATACATACCGAATAAACTAAGAAGCAATCGGAGGTGATTCGGTATGTCTGTTGTACCAATGGAGCAATTACGATTAAAAAAACAGATTACATTTGAACGTAATTTATTACGTGAGTTAACGATGGAAGAAGTACAAAAGGATGTCAGGGACTGTTTTCAACCTTTCTTTCATTCTTATTACGTGTACGATACAGCTATTCGAGAAGAAGCGATCGAGCAAGCGATGGAAGCGTATTTATTAGGAGCGGAAGCAAGTCAATTTCTACTTTGCGGTGTCAGTGAAGAAGAAATCTCCGAACGTTACGAAGTTGAATTGAAGACAATTAGTCTCGACTTTTTTGATTATCTCGATTATTGGCAGCAAGCAACATCACATAATGGATGGTTTACGGTGAGAGGGGAAAAGGTTTGCACTGACTTTTTCCTAAAATGGTGGAATATCGGATTAGAAAAAGGAGAGCGTCGCCGGAGATTAAAGCTAGATTAAATTATCATAAAACTCATTCTTGTCCCATATATTGAAAAGTAGCTACGGTGAGGAGGAGACAAGGATGAGGAAGCTATTTAATATAACATGCTGGTTTCTAGGCTTATGTGTTCTTATTTTTTTAATACGATATCCTATAGAGACATTTGAATCATGGAAGACGTGGTCTCTTCCTCTAGCAGGTAAGGTCATAGTCATTGATCCAGGTCATGGGGGAGTGGATGGGGGAGCTGTCGGTAAAGATGAGACCCTCGAAAAAGATATTGCGTTGAGCGTGTCTAAACAATTAAGGGATTACTTGCAACAAGGCGGAGCCCTAGTCTATATGACACGGGAGAACGATAAAGACTTAGCAGACGAAGATTTAAAAGGGTATTCCAAACGAAAGTCACAAGATATCAGACGACGTTTAGAGATTATAAATGGGAAAGATGCAGATTTTTTTGTTAGTGTACACCTCAATGCAATTCCTTCTACTCAATGGCATGGTGCGCAAACTTTTTACAATGCAGCTTCCCCTGAGAGTGAGAATCTTGCGAAATTCATCCAAGCTGAAATCATGAGAAATTTAGAGAATACGAAACGTTCTGCATTAGCTATAAGCAACGTGTACTTAGTGAAGCAGGCTGATATACCTGGTGCTTTAATCGAAATTGGGTTTCTTTCTAATGAACATGAACGTGAACTGTTAAAAACCGAAGCATATCAAAAAAAGATGGCTGCTTCTATATATGAGGGAATGCTAAGATACGCAACTGAAAAAGAGGCCTCCGAAGAGTAAAAATTATAAGGGAATGAACGGCTTAGCGACTATTTAATCGAAGACTTACTCTAATTCTATAGTTGAACAAGAAGCCGGAAAAGCACAATTAGCTTTTGTTCAAAAATTTTTACAAATCAAGCCCTTCATTCAAAATGCAAGAGGGAGATATGTTATACTTGCCTATAGAATCTCAAAAAAGGTTGGTGACCCTCTTGCTTACACAAGAACAAGTTGTGGAATTATTAAATCCTATTCAGGATCCACATTTACATACACCATTTAAAGATACAGGTGGAATTGAAGAAATTACAATTAAAGAAGAGAAAAATCACGTCAGTGTTAAAATCAATATTGCTCAGCCGAACACGGCGGAACAAATGCAATTGCAACAAGAAATTGTAAACGTTTTAAAAGGTGCTGGAGCGGCTACAGTTGGCTTGCGTTTTCATCAACTCCCTGATGAAATCATTGAACAATTCGCACAACAAACTGGTGAAGAGAGTGGTTCCTTATTAGAAGGAAATACTGGCACAACGTTCATCGGTGTTGCTAGTGGTAAAGGTGGAGTTGGTAAGTCTACCGTTACTGTAAACTTGGCTACCTCTTTAGCACGATTAGGGAAAAAGGTAGGCATCATTGATGCTGATATTTACGGTTTTAGTGTACCGGACATGATGGGAGTGGAAGAGCGTCCTGTCGTACGTGGGGAAACAATCATTCCAGTGGAACGTTTTGGAGTGAAATTAATTTCAATGGGCTTTTTCGTTGAAGATAACTCGCCGATTATTTGGAGAGGTCCTATGCTCGGTAAAATGCTAACAAGCTTCTTCAAAGAAGTAGAGTGGGGCGATTTAGATTATTTATTAATTGACTTACCTCCAGGAACTGGCGATGTTGCACTTGACCTTCATTCTATGTTGCCTTCTATCAAAGAAGTTATTGTCACAACTCCTCACCCAACAGCTGCCTTTGTAGCTGCACGAGCTGGACAAATGGCTCTTAAGACAGAACATGAGTTAGTCGGAGTTGTTGAAAATATGGCTTATTTCGAAAGTAAGCTAACAGGGCAAAAGGAATATGTTTTTGGCCAAGGTGGAGGACCTAAGCTGGCTGACCAATTAGGAACAGAAGTGTTAGGTCAAATACCATTGCAACAACCTTACGAAGAGGAAGATATTTTCGCACCGGGCGTATATCAAGCAGATCATCCAACAGGACAAATATTTCTTAACATTGCTAATAAAATTGTTGGGAAATTGGAATAAGGAACAAAAAAATCCTGCTACTCATATGGTGGCAGGATTTTGTTTGTACTTTTATTAGTAAAGAAAGTATAGCTTATCCGTTTTATTACGAACCGCCGCCACCTTGTGATCCGCCAGCACCGCTACTGCCTTCGCCGCTTTTACTTTGCTGATCGCCACCTTGACCTTCGCCTTCTCCTTCGCTCTTTTCACCACCGGAGCTTGATTTCATTTCTTCGGCAGCTTTGAGTACAATTTCACTCATTTTAGCTTTGAACATTGGAGTGTTCATGGTTTCTTCAATGGTTTTTTCAAGGTGTGCACGAAATTGCTGACTTTTCATAACGGTAAGCATTTGGTTTGTAATTTCAGGGTTTTGTAAAATCTCAAGCATACTTTTTTGATATTCAGAATCGCTCATTAGATCCTTCGTTAACTTTTTTTGTTCCTCAGTCATGGACTGGGCAAAGGTTTTAGAAAATTGAGGGTTCTCAAACAGCTTGGTCCAAAATTTCTTACCTTTGTCGGAAGTAATGGTTTCTTCAATGGATTTTTTGACAACGTCAGATTCTAATACAACTTGTTGTTTCATTTTATCGTCATTCAAGACTTCCGTTATTGCCTTTTTCCCGTCGTCCGTTTTGAGAATATCCACCACCATCTTTTTGGTGGTTTCATACTGGGGTTGTTCTCCCCCTGAGGACGAATTACCAGTACAAGCAGTTAAGAAAGATAGAGATGCCACTATAACAATGAGGTTCTTTATCCTAAGCATAAGAGCACTCCTTTCACATCTTTCGTCCCTATGCTTAATATTAGATATATGAAAAAATTTATACACAGGAAACTAAGGAAAAAAGGCTCTCTTCGTGATAAAATACCTAATGATGGTTTAACGAAAGATAGGACTGCAATGTTTTTAGCAGTGGAAAACAAGTTTAACATAAGAGAGATCGTGTTGATTATAGGAGGAACGATTGTGACAAGTAGAAAATGGGTAAAATTATTTCTCAGGACACTATTATGGGGTGGACTATCCACGTTAATCATAAGCTTTTTTGTTAAAAGTGACGCATACATGGAAGCATTACAGCCTTTTAATGCTTTTGGATTGTTAGGAGTCGTTTTAACGTTTTTAGGATTTGGCTTCATATTTAGTATTATTAGTCAAATGGGCTTTTTTGCATATTTAACGGTTCACCAATTTGGTTTAGGGATGTTTAGAAGGTTCTGGGTTCCAATTCAAATTGGCCTTATTGCATTTGCGTTGTTTGATTTAGTTTATTTTCGTTATCGTGACGTGGAAGGTGACCCAAGTATTTGGCCATATTTTATTGCGCCAGTCCTCATCTTCATATATGGGTGGATTGTAGCGACGATAAAAGCTAGAGAGACTAATAAGAATGCATTTATTCCTGCGTTATTCTTTATGGTTGTTGTAACGTCAGTTGAATGGGTTCCGGCTTTACAAGCGGGTGATCAGGATTATGTATTGCTAATGATTTTTCCACTATTATTGTGCAATACGTATCAAATTTTGTTGTTGCATCGGTTAACGACATTAGGGAATGACCAAGAAAGCACAACAGAATCCAAGCAACAACCTTCTTCATCTAATAAATCAAAAAAACCTAAAAAGAAAAAGGGCAAACGTAAATAAGCGTTTGCCCTTATTCTATAGGGGAGGAATCTGTTTCAGCTTTAGAAATAAGTTCAGAAATTGTTACAAAGTGAAACCCTTTCTGTTTAATACCAGGCAGGATGGTTGCTAGAGCTTCGTTTGTTTGTTTAACAGAATCTGAAGCATGCATTACAATAATATCTCCACCACTTGTTTCTTTCATGACATGGTCCACGATAACCTGAGTACCAGGATTCTCATGGTCATTAGGATTTACACTCCATTGCACCACTTGATACCCTAATTTACTAGCTAGCGTGATTACTTCATTGTTTATATGTCCGCTAGGTGTACGAAGTAATGAAAGCTCATCATACCCTAGTTTTCCAAAAACGGTTTTTGCGTATAAAAGGTCTTTTTTAACTTGTGTAATATCTTGTTTGAGGTAGCTTTTATAACGATACCCCATCATACCTAACTCATGTCCATTTTCATTAATGGCCTTCAAAATTTCAGGATGACGCTCAGCCCATTCTCCATTTACAAAGAACGTCGCTTTTACATCATGTTTTTTTAACGTATCTAATATTGGATATACCTTTTCTTGCCCCCAGCTAATATTAAAGGTTAAGGAAACATCTTTTCCATTTTCTCCACTACTAATTAATGCTCTAGGTCCTTTATCTGTAGAAAATACTGAAAATGCACTGTCTCGTTCCACTACAAGAAAAATGGCACAAAATAAAGCAGCAATCACTACTAGTCCCCATCTTTTTAAGCTTGACCACTTCCATACATGAAAATGTTGCACTGCTTTTCACATCCCTTCCCTAAGCCTGTATATAGTTAGTTTATGAAGAGAAAAACGAGATATGAACAAGCCTTATGGAATGATTTTAATAAAATGCAAATAAATGGACACAATGAATGGAAAGATGCCATTCAGACAGAGGTGATTGTTTATGTTAGGTTTTATGGTAAATGATATAGAACGAAAAGAAATAGAGTATTTATTAAGAAGAGAAATGGAAGAACTCCTTCACGATTTAGGAGATCAACGTATAGAACATATCGTGAAAAGAGCAATGGAAGAAAGGTATCGTATCTTATTCAAGTTATTTAAACGATTCGCACCAGAGAAAGAGTGCCTGAAGTATCTGCCAAACAAGTACATGCAAAGGTAAGACATCCCCTTTCTTATGTGATATAGTGTAGGGAAAGATGTAACACTTTTACAGTAAGGTGGGGGAGTATGGGACAAATTCAAGCAGTTATTTTTGACTTAGATGGAGTTATAACGGATACTGCCGAATATCACTATCTAGCATGGAAGCAATTAGCAGATGATTTAGGCATTCCTATGGACCGCTCGTTTAATGAACAGTTAAAAGGAGTAGGACGTAAGGAATCACTTGATAAAATACTCGAACACGGTGGAAAACACCTCACAGAGGAAGAGAAAGAATTTTACGCAACCAAAAAGAATGAACATTATAAAACATTCATACAAGATATTACCCCAGATGATTTGTTACCAGGTATCTTAGACTTTATGAAAGAAATTAAGGAAGCGGGTATTCAAACAGCCCTTGCTTCAGCTAGTAAGAACGCGAAACCTGTTATAAAACGACTAGAAGTAGAACAATACCTAGATACAGTAGTAGATGCTGCTCAAGTTACAAATGGCAAACCTGATCCAGAAATCTTCATAAAAGGGGCAGACCAATTAAGTGTAGACCCAGCTTATTGTGTTGGTGTTGAAGATGCTCAAGCTGGTGTGCAAGCTATTAAGGCAGCAGGAATGTATGCTGTAGGAATCGGAGCGGAAGAAGCTCTATCACAAGCGGACTGGGTTGTACAACAGCCATCACAATTGTCGCTGGAAGAGTTGAAAAGACGGTTAGAGATGTAAATTGTATGTTTCAAAAAACAACTTCAATAACAAGATGAATCTCCTATACATGAAGTAGGAGATTTTTTAATAGTTAAGAGAGTTATGGATGGTAAATGGTTGGGTTCTAGCGCCTTCGCATTGTTTGTGGAGTTAGACAGGTTACCCTGAAATTTCTATATAAATAAATTCATGTTTTTCTTAATTTATTTCAAACAACGTATTGCCAAGCATAATCTCATGTGCTATATTATTATCTGTTGTCAATGAGACAACAACTCGCAACACCTTAAAAACAACGGTATCTTAAGTTTTTTAATAAAACTTATTGACTTCATGAGAACAACCATGATAAATTAGATAGCGTCGCATTAAGGAATGCGTTAAAAGCATCAAAGAACAACATTCTGAAGAAAAATTAATTTAAATAAAATCATTGACTTAATTGTGGGTTCTTGATATAATGTAAAAGTCGCTTTAGGCGATATTTGATCTTTGAAAACTGAACAAAACAACTTGTAAACAACCTGTTAAT
>NZ_AVBF01000020.1 GCF_000770635.1 Pontibacillus yanchengensis Y32 | reverse complement strand
TGGGGGCCACTTTTAGTTTAATTTACTGGGTTTTGTCCCAGCCTCTTTTCTTATTGGTACATATGAGGTTTTATTTTCTTACCTTAGGTCTAGGGACTCTTTTGATGATAAAGAAGAGGTAAAGTATAGAACCGATTAAAGCTAGCATAGCCCCACTAGGTAATTGAATCCCTAAACTTTCTATGATTGCTAGAGTAAGGGTAGGTACGGTTGTAGCATATACAGAAAGATTCCATGTTTGTTTATAATTCAAGGGTTTAGATTGCAATTTAGCAAACAATAATCCTATTCCACCTAAAAGAGTGATTTCTACAAATTTTATTCCAGTCGCAAAAAAGTAAAGAATTATAAGCGAAATTGGTAATGGTAATGGGAGGCTTGAAAGGACATCCCCCTCATATGTACCAACTAACTCACCCAACAGAGTAGGGAGTAGACTGATAGCCATAAGAAAAAATAGATAGGAAATAGATTTGCCAATAGATAGCATCCTAAATGCTGAAGTACGTTTGGCAGAATATATGCTATATAGAAGTTGTTTGTATAAAGTAATATTCTTCATTCTAGTTCATCACCTTAATTTTATTTACAAAACTAATGATAAATGAGGAGATTTCTTTAAAGCAATTAAAAAAATATAAATTTTAATTCAAAAGTGAATGTTAACTGAATGTAAATTTATTATTAAAAAAACCGAAATGACTTTACAAAACATTAAAATTCCCTTAATAATAGATGAGGGTTTTGGAACAGAAATCTACAAAAAAAGACAAAACATTGGATGAGGGGAGTAAAACCATTGGAAGAAATTAATGTACAAGAAATGATCTTTCAGTTTATTGGTGGTTTAGGGATCTTCTTATTTGGATTGAAGTATATGGGGGACGGTTTGCAGAAATCAGCAGGTGATCGTCTTCGAAATATATTAGATCGCTTTACTACAAATCCATTCATGGGCGTATTAGCTGGTATGCTCGTTACAATGCTAATTCAGAGTAGTTCTGGCACAACTGTTCTTACTGTAGGCTTGGTTAACGCTGGATTTATGACTTTAAGACAAGCTATAGGGGTCATAATGGGTGCCAATATTGGTACTACAGTAACTGCATTTATTATAGGTATTGAGATAAAAGAATATGGTCTACCTATATTGGCTCTAGGAGCATTGTTGTTATTCTTTTTTAAGAACAAAAAAATAACTTATCTAGGTCAGACACTCTTTGGGTTTGGTGCTCTATTCTATGGTTTAAAACTAATGAGTACCGGGATGAAACCTTTAAGAGGGCTTGAAGCGTTTCAAGATTTAACAGTAAGCATGAGTGAACAACCAATTTTAGGTGTGGCAATAGGGACATTATTTACAGTTGTTGTACAAAGTTCCAGTGCGACAATTGGGGTACTTCAAGGATTATATGAACAAGGCGCAATTGACTTGCAAGCGGCACTACCTGTCTTGTTTGGGGATAATATCGGTACAACAATTACTGCAGTATTTGCTGCTATTGGTGCTAGTATAGCTGCTAAACGAGCAGCATTTACGCATGTCATATTTAACATTGTAGGTACTGCCCTATTCTTAATATTGCTTAGGCTATATATACCCTTTATTGATTACTTGAAAGGTGCTATTGGATTAAATGAACCAATGACAATAGCATTTGCACATGGTATTTTTAACTTCACAAATATGCTTATACAATTTCCTTTCATCGGTTTATTAGCCTACATTGTAACGAAACTTATACCAGGTGAAGATACAGCAGTAGATCAGAAACCTATACACCTGGATCCGATATTTATTGAACAGTCTCCATCCCTTGCTTTAGATCAAGCGAAGGAAGAGGTTATGAGGATGGGAGACTTTGCGTATAAAGGACTTGAAGAAACTAGTCAATATTTAAATACTCAACAACGGAAGCATGCAGATAAAGCTCTTCAGTTTGAAGAAGCTCTTAACAATTTAGATCGAAATATAACAGATTACCTAGTTAGTATCTCAGGCTCTTCTTTAACAGAGGTGGAAAGTGCTAAGCACTCTGCACTTATAGATTCAGTCCGTGATATTGAACGAATAGGGGATCATTTCGAAAATATCCTAGAACTAATTGATTATAAAATCTCAAACAAACTTGATATTACTGACCAGGCAAAGGAAGATTTAAATGAAATGTTAAATCTAACCTTACTCACAGTAAAACAGTCAATAAAATCTCTTGAAACAATGGATAGGGAAGAAGCTCTAGCTGTAGTTCAAAAAGAGAATCAAATTGATCAATATGAAAGATCTTATCGTAAGAAACATATCATTCGTATGAATGATGGACTTTGCACAGGCCCTGCTGGTATAGTTTTTGTTGATATTTTAAGTAACTTAGAACGAATAGGAGATCATGCAGTAAATATTGCAGAAGAAGTATTAGCTAATCAGAATTAAGAAAGAGGAGGGGGGGGTCCCTTCCTCTTCAATATTTTATAACTATTTAAAATTTTTATCTTGATATGAAAGGGTCTACGTGCTATATTATTCGTGTTGCTTCATTTTCACAAATAAATTATTGACGATTTTTTTGAAGCAATGTTATACTATAATTCGTCGTTGAAAAGATGATATTTTCAATTGATTAAATTTTTTGGTTGAAAATCATTCCAATATAGTGTAACATTAACTGGGTCGCACTAAATAAATTAGTATTGCTTTTAAGGACATTTTATTTATAAAACTTTGTTGTGTTGTAACAAGGATGATTAATTTCAACACAGACCTATTATTATATTCCAACGTAGCTCAGTGGTAGAGCTATCGGCTGTTAACCGATCGGTCGCAGGTTCGAATCCTGCCGTTGGAGCCATATGGCGGCGTAGCTCAGCTGGCTAGAGCGTACGGTTCATACCCGTGAGGTCGTGGGTTCGAGTCCCTCCGCCGCTACCATTTACATACTGATTCTTTTACAAAAGGATCTAATAAATTAATTATAATGGCGGTTGTGGCGAAGTGGTTAACGCACCGGATTGTGGCTCCGGCACTCGTGGGTTCGATCCCCATCAATCGCCCCATTAGAGTTGGACCCTTAGCTCAGCTGGTTAGAGCTATCGGCTCATAACCGATCGGTCGCAGGTTCGAGTCCTGCAGGGTCCACCACTCTTTTTATTTTGATTACGGAGGAGTACCCAAGTTCGGCTGAAGGGAGCGGTCTTGAAAACCGCCAGGGGGTTAACGCCCCGCGGGGGTTCGAATCCCTCCTCCTCCGCCATATTTTTATTTTACATATTTATTAGTGGCTCGATAGCTCAGTCGGTAGAGCAACGGACTGAAAATCCGTGTGTCGGCGGTTCGATTCCGTCTCGAGCCACCACTTTTTTGATTAGCAAGCAATAAGTGCTTGCATTTTTTATATTAAAGACTAGATACTCAAAACACATCCATTTATGGTGTGTTTTTTTATTTAATGTTTTATTTTACCTGAATTAGGATATTATACAAGTGGAGCGTTTCCTTGTGTTCTTTTCTGTGCTTATTATTTGCAAGGGATACAACGGTTTGATACGCTTACAATTGAAGCTTGTAACTCTCGCAAGCAAATATGTATTACATATTATTTAAGGAGGAGATTCAAGATGGCTAAATTTGAACTACCAGAACTTCCATATGCATATGATGCATTAGAACCTCATATTGACAAGGAAACAATGAACATTCACCACACGAAGCACCACAATGGGTATGTAACGAAGCTTAACAATGCTTTAGAAGGACATGCAGACCTACAAGACAAATCACTTGAACAACTTCTTGGTGACCTAGATGCAGTACCTGAAGATATTCGTACTGCTGTTCGTCGTAACGGCGGTGGCCATGCGAACCATACTCTATTCTGGACTATCATGTCCCCAAATGGTGGTGGCGAACCATCTGGTGAACTAGCGGATAAAATTAACGCTAAGTTCGGTAGCTTTGATGAATTCAAAGATACTTTCACAAAAACAGCACTTGGTCGCTTTGGATCAGGCTGGGCTTGGTTAGTAGTTAACAATGGTGAACTAGAAGTAATGGATACACTAAACCAAGATTCTCCAATCATGGAAGGCAAAACACCTATTTTTGGTCTAGATGTTTGGGAGCATGCTTATTACCTAAATTATCAAAACCGTCGTCCTGATTACGTTTCTGCATTCTGGAATGTAGTAAACTGGGATGAAGTAGAGCGTCGTTATAACGAAGCTAAATAAAAATAAGTATTCAAAATGGTGCAGATACCAATCTGCACCATTTTTTTTATCTTCTAGGAAAAATATAATATTTAATGCTCGTGTATTACTGAAAAAGTGAAGTAGCCATGTCCGGTTCCAGCACCTAGTTACTCATGTACTTCCTGCACCTTTTTACGATAAGGTAACACCGTATTAACCCGCTTCCAATCGTTAGACGTATGTACATCGCTAAATGAACCTCCTGAGTGTTCAAAGTTAAAAACGATATATTCTAAATTTCACAACGCCTTGTTTTGAATAACTGCACCCTTTTTGAAAAGACTAAGGGATAGATATTTAGGAGGCGTTTGGGGTAATGAATAAAAAAATGAACGCAATATTAGGAGATGTAGAAGTTAACCGAGATTTAATTTTATTATTAACAATTGGCGGGCTTTATGCTTTAGGTATATTCCTATCCAATACGTTTGTAAATATATACTTATGGAAGCAATCAGGAGAATATCTGGCAATAGCGCTTTATAATCTTTCTATATATATTATGCAACCATTAACTTTTATCTTGGCGGGGCGATGGGCAAAACGCATGGACCGCGTTATAGTGCTTAGACTAGGGGTGATTTTTTTATCATTATTTTTTCTCACAGTACTTATTGTTGGAGAACAGGCTGCTACTTATAAAATACTGTTAGGTTCAGTTCTAGGGATTGGATATGGGTTTTATTGGCTTGCATTCAATGTTCTTACTTTTGAAATAACAGAGCCAGAAACAAGAGATTTCTTTAATGGATTTCTGGGGTTACTTCAATCTTTTGGTGGGATGGTCGGCCCTATACTAGCTGGTTTTATCATTTCTAGAATGACTGAAAATACAGGCTACACTATTATATTTTCTATATCATTATCGTTATTTATTTTAGCAGTTATCTCAAGTTTCTTTCTAAAAAGACGTTCAGCTAAAGGCAACTTTTCGTTCCGACGTATTATCCATGAACGCAAAAGAGATCATAACTGGAAGCGCATATTAACCGCTCATATTTTTCAAGGTTTAAGGGAAGGTACCTTTTTGTTTGTTATATCTATTTGGGTATTTATTACTACTCAGAGTGAATTTGCGTTGGGGACGTTTAACTTGGTGTATTCAGGGTGTGCATTTCTCTTCTATTATTTAGTTACGCGCTTTGTTAAACCAAGAATGCGGAAAACCTCCATATTTGTGGGTGGACTGACACTTTATTTATCATTGTTTTTAATATTAATTCAGTTGAGTTATCCTACCTTATTGATATATGCAGCCCTTATAGGTATTGCTTATCCAATTATTTATGTGCCTTATTTATCCCTAACATATGATGTAATAGGAAAAGCATGGCATGCTGCTGAGATGAGAATCGAATACATTGTAGTAAGAGAGCTGTATTTAAACTTAGGAAGAGTAATTTCAATATCCATCTTCTTGTTAGGTGTATCTCTATTTTCGCCGGAGACAATCATACCTTATATATTAATGATTGTGGGAATTGGGCATTTTGTTATATATTTCTTTATTAAAGATGTCCGTTTTACGGTGAATACAGAAGAAGAGTCTGTTTTTGTGAAAAATAAACTTGCAGATAATGATAATCGTTAATCAGGAATTGCGTTGCATAGTATAGGTAAGGAAGAGGTGCTATAATTAAAAAGATGATAACTAAGTAATAGGGGGAGAACTATGGGGAACAAACATAAGAAAAAGAAATCACATCTTCCCTTCCGGTTGAATGTATTATTTTTTGCGATATTTCTATTGTTTTCTGGATTAGTTTTGCAATTAGGGGTTGTACAAATCCTATATGGGGCGGACGCACAAGATGAGATTGATAAAACGACAAACCAAACCACGAAGGTACCCGTACCAAGAGGGAAAATGTATGACAAGTACGGTAATGTAGTGGTGGACAATGAGCCAATGTACTCTATCACATACACACCAATGAAGTCGCCTAGTCAACAACTCCATTTAAGCATAGCTAAGAAGTTAGCAGGTATGATTCAAATGGATACTGGAGACATAACCGTAAGAGATAAAAAAGATTACTGGATTTTAACGCAAGAATCACCATATAAGGATCGTTTAACAAAAGAAGAGCAAACTTATACAGATGAAGAAGCTCAAGCGGAAGAACCAAGACCATATGAATTGCTTTTAGAAAGAATCGATATAAACAAGGACCTTAATTTTAGTGACCAAGAGAAAGAGATTATTGCTATTAAACGTGAACTAGATCGAGCGTATTCCTTAACACCACACGTTATAAAAAATGAAGACGTATCCCAAGAGGAATATGCAGTGGTTGCTGAACACTTAAATGAACTTCCAGGAATAAATGTTACCACTGACTGGAAACGTAAATACCCTTATGGCGATTCACTAAGAGATTTTTTAGGAAGCATCACAACTGATGGATTACCAAAAGATGAGCTTGATTATTACCTATCTCGTAATTATAGTCGGAATGACCGTGTAGGTTCTAGTGGAATAGAAAAAAGATACGAGATGGTCTTGAAAGGGCAGAAAAAACAAATACAATACACAACAGACCGTAATGGAAATCTTGTTAATGAGAAAGTAGTTCAAGAAGGAAATCGTGGTCAAGATTTAGTTTTAAATGTCGATATGGAATTACAAAAGTTAATGGATGAATCCATTCGAAAACATCTTAAAGCCGCCAAGCAAAAGTTTCCCATTGAAAACAAATATATGAAAGAGGCTATGGCTGTTGCATTAGACCCTGATACTGGTGAAGTAATGGCTATTTCAGGGCAAACATGGGATGAAGAAGATAAGGAGTTTTATGATAGTGGCATAAGAGCAGTTAATGCTCCAGTATTACCTGGTTCAGCTGTAAAAGGCGGTACGATGTTAGCTGGTTATGATTATGGTGTAATAAATTATGGGGAGCAAATTTATGATAACCCAATAAAATTGAAGGGTACACCTTCAAAAAGTTCCTATCAAAACTTAGGTTTCGTCTCCGATATAGAAGCTCTAAAGAAATCTTCTAACGTATATATGTATCACGTAGGTATGAGAATTGGCGGGGATCCGAGTTACCAACCAAATGAGAAGCTTACTTTTTATCCAGAACGTTTTCAAGTATTTAGAAATTACTACAGCCAATTTGGTTTAGGAGTCAAAACTGGCCTTGATATCCCCAGTGAAACGGAAGGATCTGGACAGCAAAGTGATAACTTCCTTGGTGGTAATATCATGGACCTTGCTATCGGTCAATATGATACGTACACAACAATGCAGTTGGCACAATACGTATCTACGATTGCCAATGATGGTTATCGAGTGCAGCCTCAAATTGTGAGTGAAATTCGCGAACCTACAACAGAAAGAAATCAGCTTGGGCCTGTTGTTCAATCAAATAATACAAATGTGCTAAATAGAGTAACGATGGACCAAAAATATATTAATCGCGTTCAAGAAGGATTTAGAGAAGTATTTACAAACGGTGGAACAGCTCACACCTATTTTGAAGATACAGATTATGAAGCAGCAGGTAAAACAGGTACTGCTCAGGCTAGTTACTGGGAGCCGATGCGTGATGGAGAAGGTCAAGTAATAGAGTATAAGGAAAGAAAACTAGAAAACTTAACTTTAGTTGGATATGCTCCATATGATGATCCAGAAATTGCATTTGCAATAGTAGTTCCTTATACAGGGATTGTGAACGGCCAATACCAAACAAATAAAAAGATAGGTAGAGATCTTTTAGATGGTTACTTTAAACTAAAGCAAGCACGTAAAGAAAAGGAAAGTGTAAATGACATAACAGAAGAAAAAATGCAGGCAAATGATACACTAACTACTACAGAAAACGAAAACTAATGACATTTTTAAGGCAAAATATAGCGAATCAAGCGATATTTTGTCTTTTTTTATATCTTTTTTTAGAAAAAGCTACGTGGTTTGATCGCCTATTTTGTCGGCTTTTGCCGTAGAGTTTACTTCATCTTTTAATTAATTTACATAACCTTAACATTTTGTTCATATGTACTTAAAAGAGTCTAGGTAAGATATGAATTGTGAGTTGATCAGGGAATCAACCAACAAAATTCAACAAACATTTTAGGGGGAAAAAGAAATGAAGAGTTTCAAGAATTTAGCTCTATTACTTACTCTTGTATTCGCTCTTACTGCACTAGCTGCTTGTGGTAGTAGCGAAGGTGGAGACAGCGAAAGCTCTGGCGATGAAGGTCAGACAGAAGAAGGTTCAAACGGAGATAGCGGTTCTGAATCTGAATCTGGTTCTGAAGGCGGCGAAAGTGCTGAAGGTGGAGAAAGCGAAGAGCTTTCTGGCACAGTTAAAGTAGCAGGATCTTCTACTGTTTACCCAATGGCAGTTTACATTGCAGAGCAGTACCAAAAAGAGCATTCTAACGTTAACGTAACTGTTGACTCTATCGGTTCCGGCGGTGGATTCAAGAAATCTACTAAAGGTGAAATCGATCTATCTAACGCTTCTCGTCAAATCAAAGAAGAAGAAAAGCAAATCGCTAAAGAAAATGACGTACAGCTTGAGCCACTAACTTTAGCGTATGACGGTATCACAGTAGCAGTTAACAACAATAACTCTTTCGTTGAAAACCTTTCTGTTTCCCAGCTGAAGAAAATCTTCTCTGGTGAAGTAACAATGTGGTCTGAGCTTAACTCTGAATGGCCAGAAGAAAAAATCGGTATCTATGCTCCTGGGTATGACTCTGGTACAAACGAATACTTCCACGAAGCAATCCTTGGTGAAGACACTGAGTATGTGGAAGATAGCCGCGTAACTCTTTCTGAAGATGACAACGTACTTGTACGTGGTATCAAAAACGATGAGTATGCAATCGGCTTCTTCGGCTATGCTTACTATGCAGCAAACGAAGATTCTCTTAAAGCTCTAGGCGTTAAAGATGGAGAAGACGCAGAAGCAGTTAAACCAAGCGAAGAAACAATCCAAAACGGAGATTACACTCCATTATCTCGTCCACTATTCACTTATGTGGTAGTAGGTTCTCTAGAAAAGCCACAAGTTCTTGACTATACAGTCTTCACACTTAATAATGCAGCAGCTGCTGCTAAGGACGTACAATACGTTCCACTTAAAGATGAGAAGTATCAAGAACAAATCGACAAAGTGAAAGAATGGGCTCCATCTAACTAATTGATTAATTTCAAGATAGCTCTTTAAAAAGGTGGGGGGCACTAGTGCTAATGGTCTAGTACCCCTCGCTTTTCCTATGTTTAAGAAAGGAGTCTGATTTAGTAATGGAATCTAACCCTAATGAAGGCAACAAACAACAATCTGTAAGTCAACGAATTCAAAGTAATAGACAGAATCGCAGTGGGTTAATGATTATAGAATCATTAGTACCGAAATTATTGCTTCTTGCTTCTATAATTTCTGTACTTGTCACTGTTGGTATTTTATACACGCTGTTAAGTGAGGCAATAACATTTTTTACGCAAGTAAACTTTTTTAGTTTCATTACAGGATTAGATTGGTCGCCATGGCAAGGTAGGTATGGTATCTTAGGCTTAGTAAGTGGTACAATGCTTATTACTGTTATAGCTATGGTAGTAGCAATACCTGTTGGTGTCGCATCTGCTATTTTCTTGAGTGAGTATGCTACAGATAAGTGGAGAAGAATTCTTAAGCCAATTTTAGAAGTTCTAGCTGGAATCCCTACCGTTGTATATGGTTTCTTTGCATTAACATTTGTAACTCCAATACTTCGAGCAATTATCCCTGGATTATCCTTTTTTAACGCGTTAAGTGCAGGGATTGTAGTTGGAGTAATGATTATTCCTATGATTGCTTCTTTAACGGAAGACGCTATGAGTTCTGTACCGAACGAAATGCGTGAAGGTGCTATGGCTCTTGGGGCTACCCGTTTTGAAACGACCGTGAGAGTTGTATTACCTGCTTCCTTGTCTGGAATTGTAGCTTCCTTTGCTTTGGGTATATCCCGTGCAATTGGTGAGACTATGATTGTTGCTATTGCAGCTGGTGCAACACCAAAGTTTACTTTAGATCCTACACAATCTATTCAAACGATGACTGGTTATATTGTGCAGGTTGCTAAAGGAGATGCTGGATTCGGTACAACTATTTACTACAGTATTTATGCAGTAGGAGCAACTCTATTCGTATTTACACTTATTATGAACTTATTGGCACAGTTCATATCTCGTCGTTATAGAGAGGAGTATTAATATGAATTATATCGATGAACAAACGGTTCAAAAAAACATGGGAAACCGTATAAAGAAAAATAAAATGTGGAGATGGCTCTTCTTTTCTGCCACTATGATAGCATTGCTATTTCTCGCTGCTCTTGCCTATCGTATATTGACTCAAGGAATTGGCGGTATTGATTGGCAGTTTATTTCAGGTTTTACATCTGCTTCCCCTGAACGTGCAGGAATTAAAGCAGGTGTAGTAGGTTCTCTTTGGTTAATGGCTGTTACAGCACCTGTTACAATTATTTTAGGGGTAGCTACAGCTATCTATTTGGAAGAATATGCGAAAAAAGGTCGCTTAACGAATTTTATTCAAACTAATATTCAAAACCTAGCAGGAGTACCATCTATTGTTTTTGGACTACTAGGACTAACGATCTTTGTTTACGTTTTTAATATCGGGGAAGTCATCTTAGCAGGTGGTCTTTCACTCGCTTTACTTGTGCTACCTGTAATTACAGTAGCTGCACAGGAATCGGTTCGAGCGGTTCCAACTGATGTAAAAGAAGCATCCTATGCTATGGGCGCAACAAAATGGCAAACTGTACGAAGAATTATTTTACCAGCTGCAATCCCTGGTATAATAACAGGTAGTATTTTAGCTCTTTCTCGTGCGATTGGTGAAACGGCACCTTTACTTGTTGTAGGAGCTTCCACTGCAATATTTACGTTACCAAACGGCATTATGTCCCCATACACGGCAATGCCTATTCAGATATTCAGTTGGACTCAGCAACCTCAACAAGCATTCCAGGGAGTTGCATCTGCAGGTATCGTAATATTGCTAGTGATTTTACTACTGATGAACTCTATTGCTGTGTTTATTCGTAATAAGTTCCAAAATCGTTATTAGTAACCTTTTTTATCAAGCTTCGAGGAGGAATAAAAATGGCTCAAACAAATGAACAACAATCGAATGAAACAGTCAAGCAGACGGAAAGTAAGCAGACTGTTTATAATGTGCAAAACTTAAACTTATGGTATGGTGAAGATCAAGCTCTTTACGATGTAAATATGAAAATTGGGGAAAATGATGTAACTGCTATTATCGGTCCATCAGGTTGCGGGAAGTCTACTTTTATTAAAACGTTAAATCGTATGGTAGAGATGGTACCAGTAGTACGTACTTCTGGAGAGATCAGTTATCGCGGAGATAATATCTTTGACCGAAGCTATGCGGTTGAAGACCTTCGAACTAAAGTGGGTATGGTCTTCCAGCAACCAAATCCATTCCCTAAATCAATTTATGAAAATATTGTATATGGGCCAAGAATCCATGGTATTAAAGACAAGAAAACACTTGATGCTATTGTAGAAAAGAGTTTAAAAGGCGCGGCTTTATGGGACGAGGTAAAAGACCGTTTAGATCAAAATGCGTTTGGTCTATCTGGTGGTCAGCAGCAGCGTGTTTGTATTGCTCGTTGCTTGGCTATTGAACCTGATGTTATACTAATGGATGAGCCAACGTCAGCATTAGACCCAATTTCTACAGCAAAGATTGAAGAACTTGTACAACAATTAAAAGAAAATTATAGTATAATTATCGTTACTCACAATATGCAACAGGCTGCACGTATCTCTGACAATACAGCCTTCTTCTTGAATGGGGAGCTAGTGGAGTACAATGACACCAATACCCTATTCTCTACACCGGGAGATAAGCGAACTGAAGATTATATCACAGGCCGTTTTGGTTAATAGAGTGGTGTAGCCCTGGAAAGGGGAATACCAAATGGCTTTACGTGGTCAGTTTCATGATGAATTAGATAGGTTAAAGTTTAGAATAAAGAAACTTGCTGTAAGCTCTGTAGATGCATTTGATCAGTCTATAACTGCTCTATATGAACATGATGTTGAAAAGGCAAAACAGATAATCAATGATGATTCAAAGATTGACAAAGAAGAATTAGAAATTAATGAGTCAGCAATTCTGTTAATTGCAAAACAACAACCTGTGGCTACAGATTTACGTCGTCTAATTGTTGCTATAAAAGCATCATCTGATTTAGAGCGAATGGCTGATCATGCGACGAATATTGCAAAAAGTACTATTCACTTAGGTGAAAATCATGATGTTGAGATTCATCCAAAACTAAAAGAGATGGCGTCAGTTGCTAAAGAGATGGTGGAAATTGCCACGAAAGCTTTTGAACAAGAAAACGTCTCCTTAGCTCGTAAACTTGCAGAGATGGATGATCAAATCGATGAAATGTACGGTCAAGTGACAAAAGAGATGCTTGAGATGACAGCGAATAATCCACAAAAAATACAACACATTATGCAAATGGCTTTTGTTGGAAGGTATATCGAACGTTTTGCGGATCATATTACGAACATTGGCGAGAATATCTTTTATATTGTTAAAGGGGAAACCTTTGATTTAAATGATTAATTTGCATAAACAAGCCCTGCTCCTTCATGAGAGCAGGGCTATTTGTTAACCGAAAAAATATTGTACTTACATATACAGCATTCAGGGAATGTCCTCCATTAGATTAGATAAATTTACATCCCTATATATGACTCCATACTTTATTTTATAATAAAGACCAACTTCTCTTATGCAATATATAGAAGTTGGTCATTTTTGTTTTAAATGAGTTATTTATTTGTAATGGCATTAGCGATTTCTTCATAAGTCATATCTTTCTTTAATTCGTAGTTTCCCACTTGTATATAACGACTGTAATCGTTCATTTCTAAATATTGATTGAAAGCCTTTGTATCTTCTACCAAGCCCATTTCATTAAGCTCTTGGCTAATACTTTTTGAATACATACCATCTTTGATAATAAGTGTGGTGGATTCATCTTCTTGACTGTCCTTTGTACTATTTTCAGTATTTTCTTCTTCTTGTTTTGAGGTCGTTTGATTTGTTTTCTCTTTATCTTTGGGGTTTTGTTGACTTTCTTGGAGAGACTGGTATTCAGAGTTAGAAAGTATATGGTAACCTTTCTTATCTAAATAGTTAGTTGCTTCTTCTTCGGATATAGGTTTTGTTTGACCTGAATCATTTGCTTCGCCACTTTGAAAATAGACAATTGTAAACAAAGAAGTAGCAGTGAATATACCTAATGCATATGCTCGAATAGCGTGTTTCATATTAAGACCCCTTTGAAGAATATTGTTGTAATGTTGTTAAGATGTCATGCTCCTTTAAAGAGGTTTCTTGTGCTATGTCTCTAGTGGTATAGCCTTTCTCATACATATGTAACACTTTTTGTACTAATGGTGGCTGATATGCTTGAGAAGTGGATGTAGGGTTGGTTTGATGTTTGCTTGATTTTTGAGTAGCTTGAGCTCCACTATACATAGTAGTAGATACATCGTCCACCAATAATTCTTCTTCCAAAATACGCATTTTCTTCTTTAATTGATAACTCTCCTGCATTGTAGTCATCGATAACTGTTCGACTTGTTCTTCAAGATCTTTGAAACGATCTTTCATTGCAAAAGATAGAAGATAAAGGGCAAATGCTACCCCGAATAATGTAAGTATTATATATAACATATTCATCACCTCATTTCAGTCCTTTACTAGTTATATCATAAGTTAGCTATGTAGAAAACAAAGGAACGAAAACATTCATGTTAATTTTAAAATTGATAAAGAACGGCAAATTTGCTTGAAACACAGCTAATAATTTGATACTATTATTAAGTCTAATAAAGAATGTGAATACATGACACAGTAACACTTGTTTGGAGGGATAACCAATGCGTGTAAATATTACACTTGCTTGCACTGAAAGCGGAGATCGTAATTATATTAGTACTAAAAACAAGCGTAAAAACCCAGAGCGCTTAGAGCTAATGAAATATAGCCCACGTTTGAAGAAGCACACTCTTCACCGTGAAACGAAGTAACAGTAGGATTTCCGATCCTACTGTTTTTTTATGCTATTATTTGGGTTCCAGGCCCATCTCCCGCAATGAAGGGAGGAACGGAAACATGGTAAAGGTGATTGATATTACAAATTCGTATTGAAGTTAACACCTATCTTAACGGACAAATAATCTCTTATTTCCTGAAAAAACGTTATTTATAGAAGTTAAACGGACACAGGACACCTTATTTGGCTAAATTACCATTCATAAAGGGTGTTTTGCTCCAAATTAGGTATCCTATGTCCTTTGAGTACCGAAAATTGTCTTGATTGGTGATAATAACGCATCCTATGTCCGCTTTCGCATTGTTCGATAAGCTTCCCACTTAAGATTTTCGTCAAATTCAAGACAAATAAAGCAACAAGTACTCCATAGGTCCGATAGCAATCCTACTCTCGGCTCCACCCTATATTCAGTAGCTTTTTTTGTAATATCTCAAATCCAAGTCATCAAAATTATGTCTATAATGTAGAAGAAACTTAATAAAAAAGTAAGTATGTTTGTATGTATTTGCAAGTTACACTATTATCATATGGAGGTGTATTATTGTGAAGAAAGAATTGCGGAAAATGGGATTAGATATTCTAAAAAGTCTTGTAGGTGAAGAAAGAAGCAATATATCAACAGAAATTGAAAAATCATTATACCAAACCGACCTATGGAGACAATCGAATGTGATTGGTGTTACTATTTCTCAAGTCCATGAGATTAACACATATCCATTAATAAAGAAAGCTTGGGAGGAAGGGAAACAAGTTGCAATACCTAAATGTTTTCCTAAACAGAACCAACTCGTTTTCTATCAATTAACATCATTTGATGAATTAGAAACGGTGTTCTATGGACTTAAAGAACCTATAGTTGAAAAAACAAAAAAACTACATAAAAACGATATAGACTTAATGATTGTACCAGGTTTGTTATTTGACTATAACGGTTATCGGATTGGATATGGAGGTGGATATTACGATCGTTATCTGGTCGACTTTCCCAATTATACGGTTGCGCTGGCTACGAATCGTCAACTAATTGAAGAAGTTCCTTATGATGTGTATGACATTCCGGTTCAGCACCTTATAACAGAGAGTGGTATGCGTTATTAATATTAAAATGTTAACAATTTTGCAACAATGATAACGTTTACACCTCTTTTGGCAACAAACGAACTAATGTACACTTGAAATAGATAGAGAAAGTACTCTCCTAACTGAAAGGATGTTTTTCATGGAAAGAGTTAATCGAGTAGCACTAATCGGTACAGGATTTGTAGGATCTAGCTATGCATTTGCTTTATTAAATCAGGGCATCGCTGATGAACTTGTTATGATTGATTTAAACAAAGATAAATCAGAAGGGGATGCAATGGATTTAAATCATGGTTTAGCATTTGCTCCTTCAACAAAGAAAATTTGGTATGGTGATTATTCAGATTGTAAGATGGCAGATATTGTTGTTATTACAGCTGGTGCAAATCAAAAGCCAGGAGAAACTAGATTGGATTTAGTTGAAAAGAATACACACATTTTTAAGAGCATTGTTGGACAAGTAATGGATTCAGGATTTGATGGAATCTTTATCGTTGCTACAAATCCTGTGGATATATTAACTCATATGACATGGAAGTTCTCTGGTTTGCCTTCTCATCGAGTTATCGGATCAGGGACTATATTAGATACATCTCGCTTACGGTACAGTATAGGGGAATATTTTGAAGTGGATGCACGAAATGTTCATGCCTATATCATGGGGGAGCACGGTGATTCTGAATTACCTGTATGGAGTCATGCCAATGTAGGCGGACGATCCATTTATGATCGAATAAAAGATAATCCTGAAAAATATGACAAATCTGATTTAGAGGACCTTTTTATTGGCGTTCGAGATGCAGCTTATCACATTATTCAGCGTAAAGGAGCAACTTATTATGGAATTGCGATGGGACTAGTTCGCTTAACCAAAGCTATCCTTCATAATGAAAACTCTATTTTAACTGTATCTGCCTATTTACAAGGACAATACGATGAAAATGATATTTATATTGGAGTACCTGCAGTTGTTAATCGTTCCGGAGTACGTGAAGTTCTTGAGTTAAACTTAGATGAGGATGAAAAAGCAAAATTTCATCATTCCGCGAATGTACTAAAAGAATCTCTTCATCCAGTAATTCAAAAAGTCAGTTCCGAATAACATGTTTCACTTCCTCACATACTAGAATTATCTAGGTTAACAGGAGGAAGAATAGTATGAGATTTTTGTGGTGGATCATTGCTTTAGTCGCTGGTATATATTTATTTAACCGTTATAAGTATCGTTTGTTGAATGTTCTCTTAGCCGTAGATTTTATTAGAAAGATGGCCGTATCATGGAGTATGCAACTTCCATACATTCGTGAGAAAATTTTACCGAAAATTTTAGGAAGAACCTCATTCTAATGATGGTCATTGATTTTCTTGAAACTCCTGACACTAATACTGTGTTAGGAGTTTTTTTACTACATCCATACTACATATTATTATAAGCTGTGCCTTTCTGATAAACACTATGTTCATGGTAAAATACTTATAAAGGGGGGGAATGCCATGTATATTGAAGAGTCCTATTACTTTTGGCGATTAGCAGCAGATTTAGTCGTTAATCATGATTTTGAAATTATCCAAATGATAGAAGACAAACACGAGGTATGGCTTGAGCAACGAATACAAGGAAAAACTAATGTAGTAAGGCTTTCCCACAAGACGTTTGACTGGTCCAATCAATTAAAACAAGACCAAGCTGTATTGGATGAAAACATAAAACGCGTTTTAAAAGTTGTGGGTGGTCGTCAGGTCCATATACATAATGTATATATTGCTAAGTTTAAACCTGTTGATGACTGGAATGAATGGAAAGATACCCGAAGCCTACCAGGTAGGAAAAAGGGAACAGTTCAAACCTTTTATATAGATGAGCAATCCAGAGAGACAGAAATCAATCAATTATATCGATCCTTGCAATTAAACGAGAAGAATTTTCCTGCTCCATCAGAATTTGAGATGGAACAAATGGTGGAATATTTAAAGCAATCGATTCGGAATAACCACACAAAAAAGCAACAACAACGTGAACAGATATTTTTTTATGGAAAACCTTTTCTAACTTATATTCTCATTGCCATTAACTTGTTCTTATTCGGTTGGCTGGAATATCAAGGTGGTAGTACAAATACATATACACTCATCCAATACGGAGCTAAATATAACCCTGCGATAGTAGATGGGGAATGGTGGCGTATTGTCTCCTCTATGTTTTTACACATTGGCTTCTTTCACATCATGCTGAACATGTTAGCGTTATATGTCTTGGGTACAGCAGTGGAAAGGATGTTTGGGAGCAAGCGATTCATTGTAATCTATTTTGTAGGTGGAATCATAGGTGGTTTAGCTAGTTTTGCTTTCACCCCGAATGTAGCTGCAGGAGCATCAGGGGCCATCTATGGATTGTTTGGAGCTCTTTTGTTTTTTGGTACCGTATATAAAACACTTTTCTTTAGAACCATTGGTACAAACGTAATTTTCATTCTGATACTCAATATTGTTTTTAGCGTTCTTATGCCTCAGGTAGATAATGGTGCGCATCTTGGTGGACTTGTCGGAGGCTTTTTAGCTTCAAGTCTTGTTCACTTCCCTAATAAAAAAGAAGTAGGGAAACAGGTTGCAAGCTTTCTTGTTATTACTGCACTTGTTATAGGGTTAGGTTGGTATGGTTACAATCATGAATCGAACCACTATGACGCAAGACTACAAGCTGGTGTCGCAACAAACTATAATAAGAAAGAAGAATATCAAAAAGCAATAGACATTACGACAAAAGCATTACAGCATACATCATCAGACCAGGAAAGCCTCTATTTTGTAAGAGGGAACGGTTATGTGAATGTTAAAAAGTATAATCAGGCCAAAGAAGATTATTTAAAAGCAATTGAATTAAACCCAGACTTTGCTGAGGCTCATCAGAACCTAAGTGTTCTCTATTATAATTTTGAACAAAATGAGGAAGAAGCCATAAAACATGCGAAACGTGTATTAGAATTGAATCCTGATAATAAAGAAATGAAGCAATTCATTCAGTCCGTAGAAGAGAATGGGTAACGTTGGATGAGCTTCTCCTTTTCTCCTTTACTGTTCTCGAATAATACTACTAAGTGTGTCCCTTTTTTATCTGCTAGTACTAAAGGGACATACGACTTTATGGTTTCATCCTTGTCATTGTCTTTAGTGGTGAACGTAAGCACATAATTTTTATATAATCCTTCCCAAAGCTGACCTATCACTTGAAGAGTTTGGTCAGCTGTTAAGGATGGAAATGGTTTTGTCTCATAATCTGGTAATGACGTTAAGGGAATTACTTCGTATTGAGTTTTATTGATTTGAAAATGACCAATCAATTGATTCCATTCATAGTGCAATTGTTGATTTGTGGCATGGTCTAATGTCTTCTTCCAGTCCTTTTGGGTATCATTCTCAGGTATTTCAAATGATTCAAGAGGTGTTAACGGTGAATCTATGACATATAATTCAGCTTTGGACATATCTTGGATGCTTTTAATTTTATCATCTGGATAATGTAACTCCCCGTGATGAAAGGTGATTGCTTGATAATGACTACTGTCTTCTCCATGTACTTCCGTATCTTGAAATAGATTTTGTCCACTTTCTTTCCATTTACTTAAAATCCCCTTCAGTTGACCGTCCGAGTACAAAAGGGATACATCCTGCCGCAAGTATATTGGTTCATCTATTAATGATTCTGTCTTCCATTGAATGTCATACTCATCGTGATCACTTTCTGAAAGAAGGGTAAGGGAAGTGGTTGTTTCTTCAAATCGCTTCTCTTCATCTAATGGAAAATATTTAACAGTTGTTTGGTCTTGAGGTTTTTCCCATTGCGAAAGAATAATAAATCCGCCAATAAAACATAAACATATATATAACATTGCTTTTTTCATATGTGCACCTCTTCTTTCTTTGGACATCCTCTGTGCTTCATATGTATGATAGAAATTGAAGAGTTATGAAAAGGGGAGAGAATATGATAAATCATTCCAAACAAATTACCGAAGTGTTAAAACAATTAGTATCCATACCTAGTCCTTCTGGTTATACGGAAGACTGTATTCGCTTTTGTGAGAATTACTTCCAGTCAAAAGGGGTACAGACATCCATTACGAATAAAGGAGCCCTTATTGCTACACTAGAAGGGGAAGATAATACTAAGCATCGCCTACTTACGGCTCACGTTGATACGCTAGGGGCAATGGTTAAAGAAGTGAAATCCGATGGTTCTCTGAAGCTATCAATGATTGGGGGCTTTCGCTGGAATAGTGTTGAAGGAGAATACTGTCAAATACACACTGCCTCAGGTGCAACGTATTCTGGTACTATTCTGATGCACCAAACCTCCGTCCATGTATATAAAAACGGTGGCGATGCTAAGCGGGACCAGGAAAATATAGAGGTACGAATCGACGCAGAAGTAACGAACGCCAGTGAAGTGAAAGACTTGGGTATCCAAGTTGGAGACTTTGTTTCATTTGACCCTCGCTTTCAAGTAACAGATAACGGATTTATTAAGTCTCGCCATTTAGATGATAAAGCTAGTGTAGCCATTCTGCTTGAGTTGGTAGCGGAGCTGAAAGAACAAAACGTAACTATTCCTTACACTACTCACTTCTATATCTCTAATAATGAAGAAATTGGATATGGTGGAAATGCGAGTATCCCTGAAGAGACAGTAGAGTATTTGGCTGTGGATATGGGGGCTATAGGGGATGGTCAAGCAACTACAGAATACGTGGCATCAATTTGTGCAAAGGATGCTACAGGACCTTACCACTATGGTTTACGCCAACACTTAGTTCAAATAGCTGAAAAAGAAGAAATTGACTATGAAATTGATATTTATCCTTACTATGGTTCTGATGCATCTGCTGCTATCAAAGCTGGCGCCGATGTGAAGCATGCTTTAATAGGACCAGGTATCGATGCGTCACATGCATTAGAGCGTACCCACCAAAAATCGCTACATCATACTTATCAATTACTAATGGCCTATGTTCAATCAGATTTAATATAGAGACAGTTTCCTCATGTATGCTTTGGAAGGTTTGAGCAAACACTTATAATAGACCTTTTGTAAAGTTAGGTGAGGAATTTGAGAGAAGAAACATCAAAGCAGCCAATGTTTGATAACTATGATGATAATGTCTCCTACATGAAGGAACGCATGGGTGTAGGAAAAAGCTTCGATGTTATTCAGTTAGACTTGGAATATGCAGGTCGTAGAATGGCATTGTTTATGATTGATGGTTTTGTAAAAGATGACATACTGCATTATCTAATGAAATTGTTATCTAAATTGGAACCAGAACAGTTAGAGCCTGACCCATTTGAACGTTTACTGCGAACTCATTTACCCTATGTAGAACTTGGGCATAAAGATGACCTAAATGAAGCGGCAGATTGGGTTTTAGCAGGTCCCACTGCTCTATTTGTAGAGGGAATTAACGATAAGATTATCATGATTGATGCCCGTACATATCCGGTACGTGGCCCGCAAGAACCTGATGTAGAACGTGTGGTAAGGGGATCTCGTGATGGCTATGTGGAAACAATAATATTTAACACTGCCTTAACCCGTAGAAGGGTTCGCGATCGATCACTTCGTATGGAGTATATGCAAATCGGACGCCGGTCTAAAACAGATGTGTGTATTTGTTACCTTGAAGATATTGTAGATATGGACAAGGTGGAGCATCTAAAGAATAATTTACAAAAAATTGATACAGATGCCTTACCTATGGCAGAGAAAACGGTAGAAGAATTTTTAAGTGGTCGTCATTGGAATCCATATCCAACGATTCGTTACACAGAAAGACCAGATACAGCGGCAGCACATCTATATGAAGGACATATTTTAATCATGATTGATGGCTCTCCGAGTGTTATGATTACACCGGCTACTTTTTGGCATCATTTACAACATGCTGAAGAATATCGACAGAAGCCTTCTGTAGGAGCTTATCTACGTTTTGTTAGGTTTTTTGCAGTATTTGCTTCCTTATTTATATTACCCGTATATTATTTATTTTCCATGGATCCGTCGTTACTGCCTAAACAGCTTAGTTTTATAGGACCAACTGAAATAGGAGTTCTTCCTCTAATCGCTCAATTTCTCATAGCGGAAGTAGGAATAGATACCTTAAGGATGGCCGCCATACACACTCCTTCAGCATTAGCAACAGCTCTTGGATTAGTGGCTGCCATTCTAATTGGCCAAGTAGCTATTCAAGTAGGTTTATTTACGAATGAAGTTGTTCTTTATTTAGCTGCAGCAGTTATTGGAACGTATTGTACTCCAAGCTATGAATTAAGCTTATCCAATAGACTAACTCGGTTATTTTTGCTAATTGTGACAGGTTTGTTTGGCGTTAAAGGCCTTGTCATTGGGACAACATTATGGATCTTATACTTAGCCAGAATGCATACCTTCCGTACTGCTTACCTATGGCCTTTTTTACCATTTAATTATCGGGCATTCCGTGATGTAGTGTTACGTACCCCAATGCCACTAAAAAATAGAAGACCTACTTTTTTACACACTCAAGATCCTGATAAATAATCAGGGTCTTTTTGGTGTTTAAATGTTTCCATAATGATAAGCACTATCTTTTTCTTTCTTTCAATATAAACGATTGCTATAATAAAATTAGGTGATCGTATGCAAACAATTTATGATGTACAACAATTATTAAAAAGATTCGGAACGTTTATTTATATTGGTGATCGTTTAGCTGATTTAGAATTAATGGAACAAGAAATTAAAGAATTACATCAAGCTCAATGCATTACCAATGATGAATTTCAAATGAGTGTATTATTGCTTCGCCATGAAGCTGCTAACCTTCGTGATCAACAGAAGAGGTGAATCGTGTGAGTACAAAACATTTAATTGGTATTGATATAGGTGGCACTACCGTTAAAATCGCATTTATTACATATGATGGTGTGATTATAGAAAAATGGGAGATACCTACAAACAAGAGTGATGAAGCACAATATATCGTTCCTGATATAGCTACTTCTATTCGAGATAAACAAAAGGAGAAGGGTTATCAGCATGACGATTTTGCTGCTATAGGGGTAGGTGCTCCAGGATTTATTGACGTAGATAGTGGCATGATACATGAAGCGGTTAATGTTGGATGGAAAAATTACCATTTGAGCGAAGAGCTTAAACAAGCCACAGGATATAAAGTGTGGGTAGAAAATGATGCCAACTTGGCAGCGCTAGGAGAAAACTGGAAAGGGTCTGGCGATCGTGCCAACCATATGATAGCTGTAACACTAGGAACAGGTGTTGGCGGTGGTATCATTGCGAATGGCCAGCTATTACACGGAGCAAATGGTACTGTTGCAGAAATTGGTCACATGGCAGTTGAGACAGAACAACCATTACCATGTAATTGTGGCAAGTCTGGTTGTCTAGAGACTGTTACATCAGCAACAGCTATATCAAGGTTTGCCAAAATGGCTATTGAAGAAGGGAAAACCACTTCCTTAGCTCAAACGTTAAAAGAAAAAGATGATATTACAGCAAAAGATGTGTTTGAAGCATCCACACAAGGTGATCAAGTAGCAGAAGATATTTTAGCTTACGTCATAGAGCATTTAGGGAGAGCTATTGCAAATCTAGCAATAGCACTAAACCCATCTAAGATTGTTATAGGCGGTGGCGTATCGAAAGCTGGCGACCAGTTACTAATTCCACTGCGAGCGGTTTTTGATCAGTATGCTTTAACTCGTACAAGCCATGCAGCTGAAATCGTTATGGCATCCCTAGGAAACGATGCAGGTGTAATGGGTGCCGCATATTTTGCGAAAGAAGAATTATAAGACAAAAATCCCTTTCTGCTAATGGAAAGGGATTTTAACTAATAAGAATACTCATTTTGCCTGATATATTTCCACATACATCATCCTTCAATATGTGGTTTCATGCACTGTGAGCATTTTGTAAACTTGCTTCAACCTCGACCTTCATGATTTATGATGTGTCGAGGTTTTATATTGAAATGTAATTATCCACCTAATGAATCCATCTACTAGTGTCTCCATCCAATTCCTAAACATTGCACAACTTCTATCCTACCTTTAAAGACAGCAGTCACTATTTCGCTAAAAATTCGCACTGAGCTTTTATAGATATTTTGTAACAAGTCATTTGTAAAAAATTTGTTAAGAGTTTGTGAAACTTTTTCTGGGGGATGACCGTCATATAGTAAGTAAGTCGTTTAGAATACTATGCTAAGTGATATATAGGTTTATAGAATTTATAAAGAACTTTAACAAAAACAAAATATTCGGTCTCAAACATGTGGGAGGAAAGAAATCATGTTGTTCAATTATAGTAAAACACCATTCTATGCTATAGCTGCCTTTCTATTTGCGGTGAAAACATATATGGTCTATCGGTTTATATTTGATTTATCTATTGAGAATCCACTGCAAGAAATCATTTTAATCATAAACCCAATAGCTACCGCATTTCTCTTTTTTACTGCTGTAGTATGGTTTAAACCAGAAAAGCAAATCAAATATACGAGAAGAATTGCACTTATAGGTTCCTTAATATTGTACTTTAATGTCATTTATTTCCGTTCGTTTAGTGATTTTCTTACGATTCCGGTTCTATTTCAATCCAGTAATGCTGGAGATCTAGGATCAAGTATTTTACAACTCACCTATACATTGGATTTATTGTTGTTTTTAGACGTTGCAATTATTTATTTCCTTAGTAAAAAAATATCCCTCGATGCTCAACCTTCACTAAAGAACATGAAATTAAGAGCAACTGTAATTGCTGTCGCTCTATTAGTAGGTAATGTTGTGTTAGCTGAATTGGAGCGCCCTATGCTATTTGTTAGAGCTTTTGATCGGGAATATTTAGTCAAAAACATTGGTGTGTTTAACTTTCA
Source organism: Pontibacillus yanchengensis Y32 (assembly GCF_000770635.1). Taxonomy (GTDB): domain Bacteria; phylum Bacillota; class Bacilli; order Bacillales; family BH030062; genus Pontibacillus; species Pontibacillus yanchengensis. The sequence goes on along the minus strand of NZ_AVBF01000020.1, from coordinate 39,022 downwards.
CCTTTACGATGTAGCACTACACTCTAAATCAAAAGCTCAGCGTGTTCTTGCAGATGGCAGTGAAGTAAAGCAGGTAGAGGAATATACAAATAAAAATATTAAAAGTGGTCAACCATCTAAACTACAGGGTATTGCGAAGGATAAAAACATTATTTATATATCAGCAGAATCCTTACAAAGCTTTGTCATCAACAATAAATTAAATGGGGAAGAAGTAACCCCTTTCTTGAATGATTTAATCGATGAGAGTTATTATTTTGAAAACTTCTATCATCAAACAGAACAAGGTAAAACTTCTGACTCTGAGTTTGTAATCGAAAACTCGATGTATCCATTATCTAGGGGTGCTGTATTCTTTACACACTCTCAGAATGAGCTCAATGCTGTTCCAGAAATCGTTGGTGATTATGGATACACATCTGCAGTATTCCATGCAAATAATAAAAGCTTTTGGAACCGAAGTGTTATGTACGACACACTTGGTTATGATAAGTTTTATTCTGAAACCTCTTATAATGTAAATAGTGAAAATTCTATTGGCTGGGGGTTAAGTGATAAAGCCTTCTTTGATCAGTCTATCAAGTATTTAAAATCGATGGAGGAGCCTTATTACGCCAAGTTTATTACACTAACGAACCATTTTCCATTCGAATTACCAGAAGAGCAACAAACTATTGATAAATTTGATTCTAACTCGAAGACTTTAAACAATTACTTTACGACAGCTCGTTACACAGACGAGGCAATCAAACAGTTCTTCCAACAACTAAAAGAAGCTGGTGAATATAAGGACTCGATTTTAGTTATATATGGAGATCATTATGGAATTAGTGAATACCATAATAAAGCCATGAGTCAGTACCTTGGGAAGGAAGAAATTACTCCGTATGATCATATCCAGCTACAACGTGTTCCCTTTATTGTGCATATCCCAGGTCATGAAGGGGGGCGGACCATTTCAAAAGTAAGTGGTCAAATGGACATGAAGCCTACCATTCTAGGTATGATGGGAATTGAAACGGAAAATGGAGTAGATTTTGGTACCGATTTATTTACCAGTGATGTAGATCCACTCGTTGTGTTACGAGATGGAAGCTTTATTTCCGAAAATTATCTATACACCAGAGACACTTGTTACAATCGTAAATCAGGTGAAGAAATAAGCATGGAAAAATGTAAGCCACTTGTGTCCAAGGCACAACAAGAATTAAATTATTCAGATAGTATTATATATGGAGATTTATTACGCTTCTATGATGCTGAATACACTCAGGTTGAGGAAGATGTGAATTATAAATAATTGTTATTCTAGCTTGCTACTTATCGTAGCAAGCTTTTTTGTTCTTCTAACCAAATGGAAGTTATATAATGGTGTCAACATGATAGAAAGTAAAAAGGAGACCAAAGCGATGAGCGAGATACGATTACACAGTAAATATGATTCTATTTCTTGTAGGAATAATGTGTTGGAACTACAACAGAAGTACCCATTTATTGTATTAAATGTAATCGGTACCTCCTTATTAGGTAGGCCAATTTTTGAAATAAGTGTAGGCGAAGGGGAAAAGAAAATTCATTGGAATGGAGCCTTTCATGCTAATGAATGGATTACGTCACCATTACTTATAAAGTCACTCGAAAGATACTGTAATGCAATCGTGCAGGATCTCAAAATTGAAGGAGTGTATGCTCAAAATATCTACGATCAAATTAAATTGTCTATCGTTCCAATGGTTAATCCAGACGGAGTAGATTTGTTCCACTACGGATCTGCAATTGCAGGGTTATATAAGCCTCTTGTTGAAAGAATAAATGCACAGCATAATCATGAAACCTTTACTTCATGGAAGGCTAATATCAGGGGAGTAGATTTAAATAATCAATTTCCGGCCAATTGGGATATAGAACAAAAGAGAAAGCCCATTCTCCCCTCTTTTCGAGACTTTCCTGGGTATTGCCCTTTATCTGAACCAGAGGCTTTAGCGATGCATCAATTATCTATTCACCGTTCATTTGACCGTGTATTAGCTTTTCATAGTCAAGGTGAAGTCATTTATTATGGATATAATCAAGCAGAACCATCTATCTCCAAGGATGTGGTGAGTAACTTTCAAAAAAAGAGTGGGTATCTTCCTATACGTACAATTGATAGTCATGCTGGCTATAAAGACTGGTATATTCAACACTTTAGAAAAGAAGGGTACACAATTGAGGTTGGCAAGGGAATCAATCCCTTACCATGGTCCACTTTTAACGAGCAAGACAGGCGAGTAAGTAAAATATGTATGAGTAGTCTTATTTTATGAGTGGCATGAAAAAGTAATACCCTCTATACGTTTGCACCTAAGAATACTGCATCTTTATTTAGAAAGGAGGAACCCTACAAGTAAATTGCATATAACTTCAACAAAGAAAGCAAAAGCATTATGCAAAATAATCTAAACCATACGTCTATTAAATGTTCTCCAACAGAAAGTATTGTCTGATTGGGTATCAATTAAAGAATCTTATCCATATCGAGAAACAATATTTCAGCAATTTACTAATAAGGAAAGGTGATTTGTATTGAGCCAATCGATGTATTCATTTCATAATGTCCACAAAGGAATCCTACAAAACATAAATGTAACAATAGAAAAAGGGGAGAAAGTAATCATTTTTGGTCCTTCTGGTTCTGGCAAAAGTACCTTATTGCATTTATTTAATCGGTTGCAGGATCCGGATGAAGGGAAGATTCACTTCAAGGACAACCCCATACAGTCCTATCATATACCTGATCTTAGGAATCAAGCAGGTTTGGTTATGCAAGCACCGCATCTATTTCCAGGGACAGTCCTTGATAATATAAAATACGGGCCATCTCTAAGAGGGGATTGGCGTGAGCAAGATGGAGAAGAGCTTTTGGCATATGTACAACTACCCACTGAATATCTAAGTAGGGATGTGAACCATTTATCAGGAGGGGAGCAACAACGTGTGTCATTGGCCAGGACGCTAGCTAATAAACCTGAAGTATTATTACTAGATGAGCCTACGAGTGCATTAGACCAACATACTATAGAAGAAATAGAAGATGTATTAGAGGAGTTAATCCATGAACATCAATTAACAATGATCATGGTCACCCATAATCTTAAACAGGCTAAAAGGTTAGGTGATAAAGGTATATTCCTATCAGAAGGTGAAATTTTAGAATCAGGACTTATTCTCGATTTGCTTGAGACCCCTACTACAACCTCATTACAGTCATTTCTTGCTTAAATTATTGAAGGAGTTGTACTAATGTCACCAGAAATCTCAAATCAGTCTTTACTTTTTTTAATTGTATTTGTCCTCGTACCGTTATGGTTATCCTACTATTATCAGTTAGGATTAAAAAGAGATATTATCTGGTCTTCCATAAGAGGTGCCCTTCAATTATTCTTAATAGGGTATGCCTTAAATTTCTTATTTGATTTACCTGCTATTCAAGGTATCCCTCTCATGTTATCTGTTATGATTACTGTTGCCAGTTTCCATGCCAAGAAAAAAGGCGAAGGAATTCCAAGAATGTTATCTACGATAGTCATAGGGTTAATTCTTATTGAAGGTAGTGTGTTATCACTGTGGCTTTTAGCAGATATGATAGAATTTACACCATCTCAAGTTATTCCGATGAGCGGGATGGTAATTGGGAATAGCATGGTTGCTATGGGATTAGCAATAGAAAGGATGAGAAGTGAATTTAAAGAGAATGAGGGAAGGATTCTGGCTGCTTTATCTTTAGGTGCTAAACCAAGTCAATCTTCAAAGATTATACTACAACAAACATTACAATCTTCATTGATACCGAATGTAGATCAGTTGAAAACAATTGGACTCGTTCAATTGCCAGGCATGATGACTGGTTTAATTCTCGGAGGTGTAAATCCTGTAACTGCAATAAAATATCAATTAGTCATCTCTCTAAGTATTTTTTCAGCTGTTTCCATAAGTGCTATATACATAACACTTATGACGTACAAGTATTTTTATAATGACCGTATGCAACTAAAAAGAATGGAAAGTGAATAGGGAGAGGGTTTTTGGAGCAATAAAAAATCCTCTCGATAATCATGAGAGGATTGTACGTTATTTGTGGATTAGTTTAGTGACCGCCGCCACCACTACTTGTGAACTGAGATATGATCGTCATAATTGAGAAGAATCCAAATACTAACGTTGAAATACCCGCAAAAGCTACTGCGAATAGATTTTTGGTCTTCAATTCGCGGAAAACAGCCACTGCGCAAAGAATTGTAACGAATAACATCATGATTGCTAATGTCATATTCCTTAACCTCCTTTTTACACATCTACTATTGCAGACGGTAAACATCTTCATATACTATAATTAATATGTATCTTTTCTATTCTTCTCATACATTTTAAACGACTTTTCTTTGTTTGTCGAGATATTATTAATAGTTTTATACATTATTTTAGGGGGTATTTTAATGAAGCTAGAACAGTTGCCATTAGGGCCTTTAGGAACAAATTGTTATATCATCAAAGAAGATAAGAAAGCGCTTATTGTAGACCCAGGTGGAGATGCGGACAAGTTAATTCGAATGATTGAGAGAAGAGAGTTACAGCCTGTTGCTATTTTACTGACACACGCTCACTTTGATCATATAGGAGCTCTTGATGAAGTAAGAGATCACTTTGAAATTGAAGTGTATATGCATGAAGAAGAACAAGACTGGTTAATGGACCCAGAAAAAAATGGATCGGCTTTATTCGGAATGGTTACCTCTAGCATCACAGCACGAAAGGCTGAACATTTTATAGGGGCAGGTACAACACATGTTGAAGGATTTTCATTTGAGACCCGCTATACACCTGGTCATTCCCCTGGTAGCATTTCATTTATATTCCATGATGCAGGCTTCGCAGTAGTTGGAGATACATTATTTGCTGGTGGTATTGGAAGAACGGATCTACCAGGTGGCAATATGGAAACATTACTATCCAGTATAAACACCCAGTTACTTGATCTGCCAAATAACATGGAAATCTGTCCGGGTCATGGCGACATGACAACTGTAGAAGTAGAAAGAGAAGAGAATCCATTCCTAAATTAGTTCGAAAGCATAACATATAAAAGAAAAAGCAGGCATACCTATAAATGAAGTAGGACATGCCTGCTTTTTCTATATTCATCAAAACTCCTTCCTGCATTAGTTTCACTCTGCCCTCACTTAGTAATAAAAGTCATCTCGAAATTCAGTTCTTTCCAATCCAATAGTTAGGAGGAGCATATGAAAAGATACTTACAAACATTAATTCAAGGACAAGAGGAGAATTTTATGCCTTTTGATACCTTTATTTCCTATGCTCTTTATGATCCTGTGTATGGATATTATCAAAGACAAGGAACAAAAATCGGTAAAAAAGGTGATTTCTACACATCGAGTCATGTGGGGGACATATTCGGGAAACTGATTGCCTCCTATTTTAATAAAGTTGCTGTTTGTGAAGATTTACCATTGCATATTTGCGAAATAGGTGGAGGGGATGGACGATTTGCACATACCGTATGTGACACATTATCTTTCTCAGGCAAGGAGTTTAAATATGATTTAATTGATAAAAGTTTAACACACCAAAGGACAGCCTGTTCATTAGTGAAGGAATTTAAGGAATGTTCCATATATGAGTCACTGCAATCATGGGGGGAAGAAAACCGTGATTTCTCAGGAATCATTTTTTCAAATGAATGGCTAGATGCCCAACCTGTAAAAGTAGTAAAAAAAGAGGATGGATTAGTATATGAGGTAGGAATCTCCGTTCAGGAGAATACTTTAATCGAATGTAAAAAGCCTGCAGATAAGGAAGTATTACAGTTCTTGAAAACCTATCAATATAAATTAATGGAAGGTCAAAAGCTGGAAGTCCCTTTGTATATGGTCGAGCAAGCCTCATACCTTTCCACTTATATAAAAAGAGGTCTGATAGTGACGATAGATTATGGTTATACCCATGAAGAAAGTATGCAACCCACAAGGATGCAAGGTAGCCTTAGAGGATATCGAAATCATCACATTATTGATGATATTTTAGAGGCACCTGGAGAATATGATATTACACATCATGTACATTGGAATACTTGGGAGCAAATCTGTGAAGAAAGGGGTATACAAAAAGTATGGAGAACTAAACAAAATAACTGGTTACTCCATTTGGGAATTCTTGACCACTTGCAAAATAATATTGGGCAAGACCCATTTTCTTTAGATCAAAAGCAAAATCGAGCGATAAGGTCCTTTGTGTTAGGTGACCAAATGACAAATAGTTTTGATGTATGTATTCAAAGAATATGAACAGAAAATGCATTTGAAAATGGTGAACAAAAAGCTCAATGCGTCTGCTTAGCGACGTATATGCTAAGGCCTACACGCTGTATGTTTGTTCGATGTTGCTGCACGATCAGCGAATGTAATCGAACGTTAGATAATAAAAAATCCCTGCGTTTATTAGGTACAAACGCAGGGGTTTTTTTAGTGCCCAAATGATGGGGTTAATAAGAATGCAGTATAATACGTAAATCCGATAAAGAAGACTGTTAAATAAGCGCCAAATATGTACATATACATACGCTCTGATAGTTTGAGATAACTTAGTGTTATGAAAAATACTGTTTGAACTAAGAATAACATCGTCGCGTCTGGCATTTCACCGACAAAAAACATAACAGTGAAAATTCCTGTCCAAAAGGCAAGTACGCGGAACATACGATCCATACCGAATCCCCCTCCTTTATCCCAAAGGTGACTTATCATGGTAATTATAAACGACTAAAGCAAGATTGTAAATGTATTCATGTAAACCGCATCCATAATCCTTAAGATTATAGTGAAGTATCTTAGTTATTTGCTTCTTATAAAAGTATACCCGAGCTTACGATTATCATTCTATTTTAAAATATTTCATACCTCTTATAGTGACTTGATAAACCTTTTTAATCAAAATAAAATTTAAAAAATTTCAAGCAAATGTGTGTACAAATGTTGTACAACGGTTATACAATGTATATAACAAAGGTCCTTATAGATATTAACAAAAGGGAGAGATTATACATGAGTGAGCTGAAATTTTATACGTATCCAAGTTGTACATCTTGTAGAAGAACAAAAGCATGGTTGAAAAATCAAGAGGTTACATTCAAAGAACGCCATATTTTTCGTGAAACTCCAACATATGAGGAGCTATTAGAAATATTGCAGTTAACAACAAATGGTATTGACGAAATATTGGCAACACGTGGAAAAACATATAAATCATTGGATGTCGATGTAGATAACTTAAGTATTTCTGAATTTATTAAGTTGGTTATGGATGAACCTAAATTGTTAAGAAGACCAATTGTAACCGATGGAGAAAAACTCGTAGTAGGATACAACGAAGAAGGGTTGAAGGGTATTACAAAAGTAAAACAGGACTTTCTTCTATCAAATATTTCATAAATCCGCTAATCAAACTTGCAAACATACATGAAAAGCGCATGCAATTCGATGTTGACTTATCGTAAGAAGGAGCAATAAGTTTGCTAGTTGCTGAGCGTTGAAGCTAGACACGTTAAGCGCCAGAAATTTATAATTACTGTGGTACTAAAATAAATGAAAACACCCTGGCTATGGGCCAGGGTGTTTTCTGTAAGTGTGAAACTGGGCTAGAAGGATTCGAACCTTCGCATGACGGAATCAAAATCCGCTGCCTTACCGCTTGGCTATAGCCCAACGGAATTACAATATTATCTTGCCAGGTTTCTCTTCATCTTATACACTTATATTTATTTTTACATAAATGATTATTCAGATGGCATTGATATATATTGTACGAGTCCTTTTTCACTATTATTTATTGTGTTTATCCGATATTCCACTCGAACTTTCTGATCAGCTTGTAAGCTTCCTATTGCTGTTACTTTACCGTAAAAGAAGTCATATACATAATGATGGTCCATTTGAAATGTATGTTCTCTACATTCCTCTAGTACGCTTGCATGGGCCATTTGAAATAAAGTATCGAGTTGGATTTGTTCTTTTTCATTAATGGTTAAGGCTTGACTGTGTTGGAGTTCAAGTAATAAAGCGGAAAGGACAATGAAGGTTAGGGTGATAAGTGTAAGGAGGATTGGTAGTGCGAATCCACTATCGTTTTGGAATAAGGCTAAACGTTTTCTCATACGATTCTCCTTTTAAAGTGATTACAGAAATCATTACCGTATGCTCATTTGAAGAGGTGCTGTTAAACGCTGAAATGTCATGTATTAATGTTTCATGCCCTTGACCGTTTACTTGTCTACGTACAATTGATCCATATTGTTCAATTGTTATTCTTTTTCCGTCTGATTGGAGTAACTCAATCCCTTTTGAGGTCTTAGTGAAGGAAATTGTTTTGTGGATCTCATCTTGTATAAATTGAAACAACTGGTTAGCTTCCATATCATCAAGAGTAGCATAAGGGTGAAAGGAGGCTATTTGTTTTACCACAAACGGTAAACTACTGATAATAAGTAAAGAAAGTATTAATGCAAATAAGGCTTCAATAAACGTAAAACCATTTTTATTTATAGGCTTTTGCATAGAAACATTCCTTTGATTGTTTTTCCCGTTTGCTTGTCCATTCCACACAACCTCTAATTACGTTCGTTTCCTCTTCAAATGTAAAATGCATGGGAGTTTGTTTGTAATTCATTGAATAAGAAGTAGGAAAATCGAGTGTAGCATCCCATATTACTTTTTGTAACTCACTATGAAGCAGATGCATTACCATACGTTTTTCTTCAAATCGTATTTGTTCTTGGTGAATGGTTAAAAGGGAAGGGAGGATAAATAGCAGTAAAAAAATATATATGGTGAAAGCATATAATTCAGTTATTGCCAAATATCCTTTATTGTTCTGTAACATAGAATCTTCCTTTACCTAATGGGAAAACCATTATATAAGATTTATTTGGGGTGCGTATATAAAATGTTCCGGGCGATCTATTTCTCCCATTGACATCAAAATGAATTCTTTTAGAGATGGAGGTTTCAATTGACCACCCCTTAGGATATTGTACCTCCCGTATTAGTCGATGATTATAGATTTCGTAATGATCTTTTTTTAGAAATAAACTAAAATTTTCTCCTTTTGTCATGGTTTCTTGTTGCACATAAAGGACATCAGTCTTCAATTGGTTTAGAAACAACTCCTCTTTATACCCTCTGTATAAGGAAGTTGATAATGGAATCGCTATGGATAAAAGAATCGTCCAAACCGATAAAACCATCAGCATTTCTACCAGCGTAAAACCATTGCGTGGAGGGGCTAGATTATTCTTCACTTGCTAATTTAACCAGCCCATTTGGTTCTAGTGTAAGCGTATCTCCATTAGGGCATGTTTCGCTTTCTAAATACCCTTCATCCATTAGGATTGTAATGCTGGATGGGAAATCACCATTTTCGATTTCATATGTGTGTGCTTGTGTTTCGACTAGCTTAATAAATGCTTCACACCCTTTCTTTTGTACAACAGAATTATTGGTAGATATATGCGGTATGGTAATGAGCAATAAAGTGGAAATGATCATTAAAACAATCAGCATCTCTATAAGTGTAAAACCTTTTTCATTGTTCATAATTGAACTTCCTTTCTACATTTGATTCATCCATTGGAATAGGGGCATCATAATAGAAGCATAAATAACCATAATTAACACACCTAAAAACAGAAATAATGATGGTTGAACCCAATTTAAAATCTTGTGAATAATGGATTGAATTTCTTCCATCATCCATTGAGCATAAATGTTTAAATCTAATTCAAGGTTACCGTCATACTGATTTCTCTGGATGATTGTTGATAAATTTTTTTCAAAGAGAACTTGGTTTGAAATTAAGGTATGGAATCTTTGACCTTCACTTAATCCTTTATATAATGATTGAGCATACCAACTGAGTATTGGGAAGTGATTCTGGGCTTTTATTATAAGTAAACATTTTTGGATGGGGAGCCCTATAGAAAGCAGAGAGCTCATATGAAAGGCAAATAAGAAGGTGGTTTGTTTTTGAAGAAAAGTTTTACATATGGGTATGTTTTGATAAATCTTGAGGCGGTTTTGGAGAGAAATATTTCGTGAAGTGATTTTCCAAATAACAATACATAGGATGAGAGTGATGATGAGAAATATGAAACCATAAAGAAATCGATCCATCCATCTTACAGTGTGTAACAAATCTGATTCATTAATATTCATTGAAGAAAAAAGATTGATAAAGGATGGAAGTAAATGGGTTTTTACAAATGTAAGCAAGGTAAGCATGATAAATAATAAAACGGCTGGGTATTGTAGCGCCTTTTTGCCTTTTATCATAAAATCCTGCTGCTTCTCTAATAAATCTGCACTTTGATCTAGTGCATGTTGCAAATTACCATACGCTTTTGAAAAATACAGATACGATATAACATACTTTGAAAAACCATGTTTGGATAAAACTTGGTCTAGGGATTCCCCTGATAACAATCCCTCCTTAATACTGATAACCAGAACTTCTTGTTGTGTATCATACTGTAACACTTCTAGTGCAGAAACAAGAGAGTATCCTCTTCCTATTAGAAGAGAAAGCCTTCTGAGAAAGCGTTGTTGTTTTTGTAAAGGAATCGAATGTGAAAACCATGATTTAAATAATTTGTTTGGAAACGAAGCCGAGAGCATAGGCTTTCCTCCTTAAGCGATGAAAAGAAGAGTAGGATTCGTCTTCGTAAGGAGAAAATCCCTTGAAAGCATTCTTTAAGTGTTCGTTATCTAATAGCTCTAAAACAGCTGCTCGAGAATGTGGAAGGGTCCCTAAATCATCGTGAAGTAGTGGTAGGAGTTGTTGAGAGGCAACAGCTACAAGGGTTTGTTGAAGGTCGGATTTTGTAACTCCCATCTCAAGCATTCGAGAAAGCGTCCCAAACGCGTCTTTTGCATGTAAACTCGATAATACCAAATGGCCTGTTTGAGCTGCCCTTATAGCGAATTGTGCAGTGCTAGCATCACGAATTTCACCTACCATGAGGATGTCGGGGTCATGGCGTAGTGCAGCCTTCAAGCCTGCGTTATAGTCAATTCCTGCTTTTTCATTTACTTGAACTTGGAGAATATCTTTTAGTTGATTTTCAATAGGATCCTCTAATGTAATTGTCTGAACGGATCGTTCTGCTAAAAGAGATTGTAGTAATGCATATAATGTAGTTGTTTTACCACTTCCGGTAGGACCTGTGAATAAAATTAGTCCGGATCTGTGATTCATCCAAGATTTAATGTGTTTTAGCTGGTTTGGATATAAAAATAGTTCATTGAGTTTCGGTACCTGTCTTTGAGGGAGAATTCGAATGGCAAGACTTTCAGTTGATTGGATGGGGAGGGTAGATAATCGTAAAGCGTAGGATGTTTCATTCTGCTTAAGAAATGACACTCCATTTTGAGGAACAAGGATTTCTCCAATATCCATGCCAGATGTGAATTTCAAATAAGAGAGTAATGGCTGATATTTGGATAGTGGGAGCGTTTGTTTCTGGATTCGTTGTCCATGGATTCGATAATAAACAATCACGTTGTCTCCAAACGGACAAAAATGGATATCTGAGGCTTGAGAGGAAATAGCATCTAAGATAAATTCATCGGTTTCTTGTGATACATTCATTTTTCATATAACACCTCCTGTTTTTTGCTACAGTAGCTATTTCGACAAAACTTCTTATATTCCTTTATTCTTTTTAAAAATTTTTTCTTGTAAGTAACCCCTATTTATTCGCTATAATAAATCATTAAGTTGTACATGTTACGAAGGGAGAGCTGGATGATGAATATTTACTTAATTGGATTTATGGGAAGCGGAAAATCAAGTGTAGGCAAAGAATTGGCTACATCTTTAGGTGTCTCGTTTATTGACACAGACTCATATATAGAAGAAGTCACACAAAAATCAATTCCCGCTATATTTGCTGAGCAAGGCGAGGACGGGTTTAGATCGCATGAATCCGATGCCTTAGAGCGGTTAAGTACTAAAGAGGCGGTCATTGCTACAGGTGGCGGAATTATTGAGATTCCTGAAAATAAAGATATTATGACTAAGAATGGTATTATTGTTTATTTACATACAAACTTTGAGACGATAAGTAAACGGCTTCAAGAGGATGAAAATCGCCCACTTTGGAATCAAGATTTGGATAAACGAAAAGCCTTATACGAGAGGCGTTTACCATTGTATAGACAATTTGCTCACTATGTTGTCGAAACAGATGATAAAGAAGTTGAAACGTTAATTCATGAGCTTAAAGAGGTTATAAAATCATCTTAAGAAGGAGATACTAGTAGTAAATGCACAATCAGAGGTGAGTGTTATGTCTGGTAATGACTATGTGAAATTCATGACTCAAGAATTAGTGAAATACATGGACATGCCACATGAAGAAAAGCAGAAGCGGAAAGAGGATAAAAAGCTTCACCGCAAACCTGCTTCAACTCAGATGTTTGGTGTATTACCGTTTGCTATTAAATTTTTGTTTAGACGAAATAAAGGGAAAAACAGAGGGTAGTATAACCCTCTGTTTTTTTATATAATTTTATTTTCGTTTATCTCTTTAATAAAGAATACGATGTTTGTTGAACGAAGTAAAACAATCCGGCGTTGATAATTTCTAAAGATACTTTAGGCTCAAAGCGTTCTGCAAGCTTTGCTACTTCCGATTGATACCGTTCTTTTGCTCCCTTAACATGCTCGATTTCCTCTTCAGACATTTCATCTGTTACTTCAATCTGTTTGCTATAAAAATAATCCAATAGCTCTTTTTCTTCATGAAGTTTCTTATGAGAATCTTCCACCCAAGTATCGTCATGTGAGCTTATTTGATTTTGTGTATATTTTTCAATTCTCTTTAAGGCACTGCTCACTCGTATGATAGGGGTAAGAGTGAAACAATAATCAGGAATAATTGGAGTTAGCTTAATCGTTTTCAATTTTTCCATAAAGTCAGGGACTATTGCACCAGTTATTAGGTGGAGTCCAACAGATACGATTTCATTCCTTTTTTGGGTACCTTGATAATGAATACTCAAATTTAATACTAACCAGGGTGTTAAGGAAGTTTGTGAGGCAAGATTCTCCACCTTCTCATATTGTTTCGTTATCATCCCTTTGTTTTTTAGTGTATTAAACATTTGATGTAACCTGGGTGAGCCGAAATGAATCCATTCTCCTTTTTCCTGTTTTTTCTCCGGGTTAGTAATAAAAGTAACCTTCATAGGAATGCCTTTCCCACCAACACGTTTTACATAGTTCCAGTAAAAAGGACGATTCATCAGTGTTTCGTCTAACTCATCCGTAAGTTGAACGGTCATGACACCTTGTTGATCCTCAACAATTTCACAATCATTTGCAGTGAAATAACGTATCAAGAAATTATGAAGCTCCGCTTGTTTCATCTTGTCCCTCCTGTTCTTGGGCATAGGAAATGACAGAAGAAAGGTTGTTTAGTTTCACTTTCATTTCCCCTACAGAGCCAGATTGAGTAAAGATATCCTGTATCTCTGTTTCTATATTATCAATATCTAATTTCTGTAATATTGCATCTAAATTCCCGACTACGCGTTGGAACAAGTGAATTTTTTCATATAATAGAGATAGAACATGTTCTTCAATGGTATCTTTAATAGCAAAATTATAAATATTCACATCTTCCTTCTGCCCAAATCGATGAATCCGTCCAATTCGTTGCTCTAACCGCATTGGGTTCCAGGGTAAATCATAATTTATCATGTTATTACAAAATTGAAGGTTAATGCCTTCTCCGCCTGCTTCTGTTGCAATAAGAACCTGGGCTTGATTTTGGAAAAGTTGCTTCATCCAATCCTTTTTACTTCGTTTAAAACCGCCTCTAAACGGAACCGAAGTAATCCCATGCTGTTGTAAAAACCATTGTAGATAAAACTGAGAAGCACGATATTCGGTGAAAATAATAAATTTTTGATCCGTCTTAGAAATAAGCTCAACAACTTTTTTTGCTTTAGCATGATGCGGCATTTGTTCAATATGAGATATCATTTCTTGCAACTGTTCGGCACGCGATGGATGAATCTCTTCATTTTTTAGCATGTTTTGAATGGATAGAAAACAAGCCTCTCTACTAGAACATAACTCTCTTAAAAGAGTAATGTTTGTAAACGCCATACCTCCACTAGAGATTTCAGATAAAAAGGAATATGCCTTTTGTTCTTCATTAGTAAATTCTATATTCACAGTCTCTACGTGCCTTTTTGTCCACTCAACACCTGTTTCATCTCGACGGTTACGTACCATAACTTTATTGACTAGAGTTTTTAAGTGATGATCATTTGAGAGTTGATTTCGGTTTTTACCGAACCGTTTTGTAAAGTCTTCATAGTTTCCTAAATGTCCGGGTTTCAATATTGAAACAAGGTTGAATATATCTATTAGATGGTTTTGAACAGGTGTTGCTGTAAGGAGTAAGCAATATTTTTTCTTAAGCTTTTGTACAAATTCATAGTTTTTGGTTTTATGATTTTTTAATTTATGAGCTTCGTCAATAATAACCATATCGTAATCCGTATCTAAAATGATGTCACGATGTGGGGCTCTTTTAGCTGTATCCATAGAGGAGACGACCACATCATACCCCCATATGTGGGATTTTCGTTGTGCTGCTGCAGGGATATAAAATTTCTGATTCATTTCTAATACCCATTGATTTACTAAGGAAGCTGGGGCTAAAATCAGCACCTTTTTTACAAGACCTCTAATCATATATTCTTTTAATATAAGACCAGCCTCAATTGTTTTTCCTAGACCAACCTCATCTGCTAGAATAGCTCGACCATTCATATGCTCAACAACCTGTTCAGCACATGCTAATTGGTGAGGTAGAAAGTCTACCTGAGGTAAATACTGAGGAGACGTAAGCCCCTTAAATTCAGGAGTAGATAATTTTTTTGATGTTTCATAGGCCATTTGAAATAAATCCCATGAACAAAATGGACCTTCTGACATTAGCTCATTTTCCAATGAAGCATCAATCGAAGTGTGGAGATCGATATTTTGATTCATTCTATTCTCACCTCAAATTATAGAATATCGTATCTTTAAAGGTGTTTTTTAGGTACACACCTATGAAACCCTATGGTATAATGACACTAATTTATAATCTATTGTTCACATAACTTATGGTTTTTATGATATAGCTACATATTTTTTCAAATTTCATAATAGCGAATGATTACAAGAGGAGAGACTACTTTTATGGTAGCGCCGAAGGAGCAAGCTATTTTGTAGCGAATCTCTCAGGCAAAAAGACTCTTGTAGGACGCACCTCTGGAGAGTGCCTGATTTATTTTGGGCCACCCAAGAAGCAAGCAGTTCTATTTGTGATGAATGCGATTACAATAGGAGCTGTGAAACTTTCTGGTGAATGGACAGGGAATATCACTAAGCATGTGAATTCTCTGTTTTTTTATGGTCTTTTTTCAGAAAATTATGATAAGAAATCATCGAGTAAAGCTGAATGGGGGAACTAGAATGTCGGATTTAAAACGAACGCCTCTCTATCCTGAATTTGAAAAGGCTGGTGCAAAAACTGTTGACTTTGGTGGATGGGAAATGCCTGTACAGTTTTCTTCTATTATAGAGGAACACAAAGCAACACGAGGTACTGCTGGTTTATTTGATGTCTCTCATATGGGGGAGATTTATGTAGAGGGTCCTGAAAGTGAAGCTTTTTTGCAAAAAATGTTAACAAACGATGTATCAAAATTAACACCAAATAGAGCACAATATACCATCATGTGTTATGAAAATGGTGGAACAGTAGATGATTTGTTGATATATAAGCTAGCAGAGCAAAAATATTTACTTGTGGTGAATGCTGCTAATACAGAGAAGGATTTTAAATGGTTAAAAGACAATCTTTCTGAAGAGGCAACTGTAGAAAACCACTCTCATCATTACGTGCAACTGGCCATACAGGGACCTAAAGCAGAAATGATTTTGCAAAGACTAACAGAAACGGATTTGTCTGAAATTAAATTTTTTCGCTTTAAACAGGATGTCTCGTTTGAAGGAGTAGAGCACAAAGCGCTGGTATCCAGAACGGGATACACAGGGGAGGATGGATTTGAAATCTATCTTGATCAAGAATCCGGACAAGCTTTATGGCAATCCATTGTTAAGACAGGAGAGAAAGATGGCTTACAACCCGTAGGGCTAGGAGCAAGGGATACGCTTCGTTTTGAAGCGAATCTAGCTTTATATGGACAAGAGCTAAGTTCCGAAATAACGCCAGTTGAAGCTGGACTTTCCTTTGCAGTTAAAACAAATAAAGAAGCAGACTTTATTGGTAAAGAAGTGTTGAAAAAGCAAAAGGAAGAAGGGCCAGCACGTAAGCTTGTTGGTATAGAAATGATTGATAAAGGGATACCTCGTCATGGATACCCTGTGTTTGTAGAGGATGAACAGGTAGGTTTTATCACATCAGGAACTCAATCTCCTACCTTAGATAAACGAATCGGTTTAGCGTTATTACCAGTTGCGTTTACATCGGAAGGACAAGAGGTTGTCGTTCAAGTACGTAAGCGGAAGCTTCGTGCCAAAGTGGTACCAACTCCGTTTTATAAAAGATCATAGAGCATGTAAAGGGGGAAAACATCCATGGCATTTCGATATTTACCAATGACAGCCGAAGATAAGGAATCCATGCTGGAGGCTATTGGGGTGAAGTCTACTGATGAATTGTTTCAAGACATTCCAGAGGCGATCCGTTATAAAGGCGATCTTCAAATAAAGCCAGCTTTAAGTGAACCTGTATTAGTGCGTGAAATGTCACGCTTAGCAAATAAAAATATAAACACTCAAGAACATACATCGTTCTTAGGGGCCGGAGTGTATGATCATTACATTCCTTCTATTGTAAACCACGTTATTTCACGTTCAGAATTCTATACGGCTTATACGCCATATCAGCCTGAAATCTCTCAAGGTGAGCTACAAGCAATATTTGAATTCCAAACAATGATTACTGAATTAACAGGGATGGAAGTATCTAATTCCTCCATGTATGACGGAGGTACAGCACTTGCAGAAGCGGTAACATTAAGTGCTGGCCAAACGAAGAAAAAGAAAGTCATTGTATCAAAAGCAATTCACCCACATTCAAGAGAAGTTATTCAAACATATGCCAAAGGTCCAAATTTGGAAGTTATCGAAATTGATACGAAGGATGGAATAACGGATATCGAGGCTCTTGAACAAGAACTCGACGAAAATACTGCGAGTGTTGTCCTATCTTATCCAAACTTTTATGGTCAAGTCGAACCATTAGCGAAGGTGCAAAAACTTCTTGAAAATTATAAAGCAATGTTTATTGTCTCAAGTAACCCACTTTCCTTAGGGTACCTAACTCCACCAGGAGAGTTTGGAGCAGATATTGTGGTAGGAGATACACAAGTATTTGGAATACCAGGACAATTTGGGGGACCGCATTGTGGTTATTTTGCTACTACAAGTAAATTGATGCGAAAGGTGCCTGGTCGGCTAGTTGGACAAACAAAAGATGAGGAAGGCCGAAGAGGCTTTGTTCTTACTCTGCAAGCTCGTGAGCAACATATCAGACGAGATAAAGCGACCTCTAATATTTGCTCTAATCAAGCATTAAATGCATTAGCAACATCTGTAGCTTTAAGTGCACTAGGAAAACAAGGTCTAAAAGATATGGCATACCAAAATATGCAAAAAGCTCGTTATGCATACACTCAATTTAAGGAAGCGGGTATTGAGGTAAAGTATGAGGGAGCATTTTTCAATGAGATTGTAGTTGTATTTCAAAAGTCAATTAAGACTATAAATCAAAAGCTTCAGGAAAAAGGGTATATTGGTGGTTTCGATCTGGAATCGATCGACCCAAGTCTAAGTGGTTGTATGTTAATTGCTATTACCGAAATGCGTACAAAAGAAGAAATTGATGGCTTTGTCAGAGAATTGAGGGATATACATGATGAATGAAAACTTTCCACTGATTTTTGAACGTAGTCAAGAAGGGCGTATGGGGTATAGTTTGCCGGAGTTAGATGTACCTGAAGTAGAGATTGAACTAGAAGAGCCTTATGTTCGAAAGAATGATGCGGATTTACCAGAGGTGAGTGAACTTCAAATAATGCGTCATTATACGGCATTATCGACAAGAAACCATGGTGTTGATTCAGGATTTTATCCATTGGGTTCCTGCACTATGAAGTATAATCCAAAAATTAATGAAGATGTAGCTCGCATGACAGGATTAAGTCATATTCACCCGTTACAAGATCCTGATAGCGTTCAAGGTGCTTTAGAGTTAATGTATGATCTCCAAACCTCTTTAGAAGCTATTACAGGTATGAACACGGTTACCCTTCAGCCTGCTGCTGGAGCTCATGGGGAATGGACTGGATTAATGATGATTCGGGCTTTTCATGAAACAAATGGAGATTATCATCGCACCAAAGTAATCGTTCCAGATTCAGCGCATGGTACGAATCCCGCTTCAGCTACCGTTGCAGGTTTTGAGGCGGTTACTGTAAAATCCAATGAGCAGGGATTAGTTGATTTAGATGATTTAAGAAGAGTTGTGGATGAGAACACCGCTGCACTGATGTTAACAAATCCGAACACGCTTGGGTTATTTGAAGAACATATTCTTGAAATGGCTGAGATTGTTCATGGAGCTGGCGGAAAATTATATTATGATGGAGCGAATTTGAATGCCATTCTAGGATACGCTCGTCCTGGAGATATGGGCTTTGATGTAGTTCACCTTAATTTGCATAAAACATTTACTGGTCCTCATGGTGGTGGTGGTCCTGGTTCTGGTCCTGTAGGGGTGACTTCAGAGTTGGCACCTTATTTACCAAAGCCGCTATTAAAGAAGCAACATGATCGATTTGTATTTGAACATGATCGCCCACAATCAATAGGTAGAGTGAAACCCTACTTTGGTAATTTTGGTATCAACGTTAGGGCATACACGTATATTCGCACAATGGGACCTGAGGGACTTCGTCAAGTAAGTGAGTATGCAGTCTTAAACGCGAATTATATGATGAGAGAGTTACAAAAGGATTTTGATTTACCATTTACACAGCATTGTAAACATGAATTCGTGCTTTCTGGTAAACGTCAAAAGAAACTAGGGGTGCGAACACTAGATATAGCTAAACGATTACTAGACTTTGGCTATCATCCACCTACCATTTACTTTCCTATTAATGTAGAGGAAGCGATGATGGTGGAACCAACAGAGACAGAAGCAAAAGAAACACTAGATGAGTTTATTGCTGTTATGAGGCAAATCTCTAAAGAGGTAAAAGAGAATCCTGAGGTTGTACAAGAAGCACCTCATACAACCATAGTAAGTCGACTAGACGAAACCACAGCAGCACGTAAACCAGTATTAACATATAAAAAAGAATAGACTAAAAAGATCCTCAACATGTAGTTGAGGATCTTTCCTATTAACTCTGTTTAATTTTACCGTCCCATTTCTTGAATCCACCTTGTAGGACATGAAGTTGCTCGTATCCATTTTTATGAAGGACGTTCGCTGCTCTTGATGAACGTGTTTGATTTTGGCAATACAAGTAAACGGGTTTATCTGGACGAACTTCCTGCAAACGTTGTTTTAATTGAGTTACTGGGATGTTTCGAGCTCCAAGTATATGACCTGCTTTAAATTCGTTAGGTTCCCGAACATCAATCAGTTGAGCTTTACGGTACCCTTCACGAAATTGTTCTGGTGTCAGTGTCGTTAAATAACGACGTTGATTTACATATCTAATAACGGCATAGCCAATTATGAGTGCTAGTCCAACAATAAAAATCCACATCGTAACTCCCCCTATCTCTCTTGTTTCCTAATCTATTATAGTTCTGTTTGAAATAAGTTTCAAAGTTTTTTTATCCAAAAATGAAACCTTTCTAGTTTGCTTCTTTTTCTAAGAGGAATTATAACTTAGTGTACTTACTGGTTCAAACACTCAATGTATAGATTGAGTATAGCGTCGATATATCCAATTTATTTGCAAGTAGTAAATTAGGGATTTGTAGAGGGAATTGTCGATTTATACGACAAATACCTTATATATTCTTTTATTTTCTTAGATTTTTCAGATTGACAAATGGATTGGGTTTTGTTCAAAACACAATATATAGTGTAAATTCTTTTCAAAGAACACTATATATTGAACTTTTATATTGAACCAAGGAGAGGACTATGGTAAGTTATATATAGCAAAAGTTGAGCGGCTACAAGCGCTGATATTCATCAATAGATGTCGAACTCAACGCATTCTACGCGATAGAGGAGAGATGGATCATGCAGGCGGTGAAAGATTCACTAAAACATATCAACATAGATCAACTGAATAAAGATATCGGGATGTTCCCTCAAGTTCATCCGGTTACAGCTGATATGCATATAACACACTCAGGGGTATCAAGACTTGTGATGTTAGATCGATATGCTTTTAAGGACACAGAGAAAATCACACTAGCATCAGGAGATTTTGTAGTTCTAACCATTAAGGAAGATCCTAAATTTCCTGCTAGAGGATTAGGCTACATACAATCTATAGATTGGGAAGTATCAAAAGCTCAAGTTAAAGTTGAGCCAGAATTCGTTCATGTATTGGATAACCAAGAAGAAGCTGAAACGGGCATTATTACTCGTTCACTAGATGTAATAGACAAACCGCTTGAGATTTTTTACGAACAAGTAGCCCTGCGTAATGCTACTGGCTTGGCGGAAGTAGAAGTGGATGAAACCAATAAACAGGAATGGTTTAAGCATTTCTATGAAGAACTATCAAATCTAAACTTTATTCCTGCTGGGCGTGTATTATATGGAGCTGGGGCTGATACAGATGTTACTTACTTCAACTGTTATGTAATGCCTTTCATTCAAGACTCTCGAGAGGGGATATCAGACCATCGGAAGCAAGTGATGGAAATCATGTCCCGCGGAGGAGGCGTTGGAACAAACGGTTCTACGCTTCGGCCAAGAAACGCTCTAGCAAGAGGAGTAAATGGTAAATCATCAGGTTCTGTTTCTTGGCTCGATGATATCGCCAAGTTAACACACCTCGTAGAACAAGGTGGTTCAAGACGGGGAGCGCAAATGATTATGCAAGCAGATTGGCATCCTGATATTATTGAATTTATTATTTCAAAAATGCAGAATCCCCGCATTCTACGGTTCCTAATTGAGACCACAGAAGACGAAGAAATTAAGCGCCAGGCCCAATCGAAATTAAAATTCACTCCTCTTACAGAAACGGAACGAGACATGTATCAGGGAATTGTTAATTATAAAGCGATTGAAGGCCAAGGAGGATTTACCAATAAAGTAATAGCTGAAGCGGAAGAAAAGCTACGCTTAGGCGGTAACTATGACGTTCACAATTCTGAGTTTTTAACTGGAGCGAACATCTCTGTATGCTTAACAAATGATTTTATGGAAGCTGTTGAACAGGATGGTTACTATGACCTACGCTTCCCAGACGTAGAAAATTACTCTCCTGAAGACATGAAAGCATATAATGAGAAATGGCAAGAAATTGGAGATGTCCGTGAGTGGGAAGCAATGGGGTATAAGGTGAAGACACACCGTCGCATGAAAGCGAATGAACTTTGGAATTTAATTAATATTTGTGCTACCTATTCAGCTGAACCAGGCATTTTCTTTATTGATAACGCCAATGAAAAGACCAATGCAACAAGTTATGGTCAAAAGGTAGTCGCAACAAATCCTTGTGGAGAACAACCACTAGCTCCATACTCGGTATGTAACTTAGCGGCTGTAAACCTTGCTTCTTTTGCAAATAAAGAAACAAAGGAAGTTGACTATGAAAAGTTGAAGCAAACGGTTCAAACAGGCGTGCGAATGCAAGATAACGTAATTGATGCTACACCATATTTTCTTGAAGAAAATAAAAAGCAGGCACTTGGAGAACGCCGTGTAGGCTTAGGTGTAATGGGTCTTCATGATTTATTAATTTACACAGAAACTGCCTATGGTTCAAAAGAAGGTAATGAAGTAGTTGATCAAATATTTGAAACAATTGCAACCACTGCATACAGAGCTTCTATAGAATTGGCTAAGGAAAAAGGCAGCTTCCCGTTCCTCATTGGTCAGACGGAAGATGAGACAAAGCAACTTCGTGAGCAATTTATTAATACAGGTTATATGAAAGGAATGCCGGAGGATATACGCCAGGGTATATTAGATCATGGTATTCGCAACTCTCACTTGTTAACTGTAGCTCCTACAGGTTCGACAGGTACAATGGTGGGAGTTTCAACAGGGCTTGAGCCATACTTCTCTTTCTCTTACTTCCGTAGTGGACGATTAGGTAAGTTTATTGAGGTAAAAGCAAGTATTGTTCAAGAATACTTGGATGAGCACCCTGAACAAGATCCAGACAACTTGCCTGAATGGTTCGTCACTGCCATGAGTCTTTCACCAGAAGCCCATGCAGATACACAATGTGTCATTCAGCGCTGGGTTGATAGTTCTATATCGAAGACAGTAAACGCTCCTAAAGGCTATAGCGTGGAACAAGTGGAGCAAGTATATCAACGCCTCTATCGAGGAGGAGCAAAAGGTGGAACTGTTTATGTGGATGGTAGCCGTGATGCTCAAGTACTCACACTTAAGGCAGAGGACAATAAAGTAGAAGAACAACAAGAATTGTTCGAAAACGAGCAACCTAAAGTAGTCCTAATGGATACGGTACACGAGTTAGACAAGACAGATGTCACGATTGGATCCGAAGTAGGAAATACATGTCCAGTATGTCGAGAAGGTAAAATTCAAGATGTTGGCGGTTGCAATACTTGTATGAATTGTGGAGCACAGCTGAAATGTGGATTATAGGATAGACGAAAAGCTTGAAGAATGAGTACATTCTTCAAGCTTTTTTATTTTTTTATAGGAAATTATAAAATTCAATGCTTGTGTATAACTAAAAAAGTGAAGTAGCCGCCTCGTGTGGGCCGCAGCATATACGTCGCTAGCAGAGCGCTGGCGCTTTTGTGCCATATAAAAAATCATGAACAGGTCGTTTATACTGTGGGATACATTCTTTACCAGCAGTGTTCATCAGTTGTTGGTTCATACTAAATCCTAAAAGGAGTGATTTAGTAATGAAGCCATTCACACCTAAGTTGGTGTACATTGAACCAAGAGCAATGGAATATCCTCTCGCTCAGGAGCTTTACCAAAAGTTTAAGGACCAGGGGATTGAAATTAGAGAAACAACTTCCCATAATCAAGTGCGCGGTATTCCAGGGGACAATGAACTTAAACAATACGCAAATGCGAAAAATACGTTTGTCATTGGTGTACGAAAAACATTAAAATTTGACACATCAAAGCCTTCAGCGGAATATGCAATACCACTAGCAACTGGTTGTATGGGGCACTGTCATTATTGTTACCTACAAACTACATTAGGAAAAAAACCATACATTCGAACATATGTGAATTTAGATGAAATTTTCAACCAGGCACTAGAGTACATTGAAGAACGAGAGGAACCTACTCGATTTGAGGCCGCATGTACTTCAGATATTGTAGGGATTGATCATCTTACTCATTCATTAAAAAAGACTATTGAGTTTATGGGGCAACAAGAGAAAGGAAGGTTACGGTTTGTAACAAAGTATCATCACGTTGACCATCTTTTAGACGCGAAACACAATGGACATACTCGCTTCCGTTTTAGTATTAATGCTGATTACGTAATCAAAAACTTTGAACCAGGTACTTCCTCTTTAGACAAACGGTTAGAAGCAGCTAGAAAGGTAGCTGATGCTGGATATCCGTTAGGGTTTATTGTTGCTCCTATTTATTTATATGGAGATGATTGGAAACAAGGATATCATCAGTTGTTTGAGAATCTTTACAATCAGTTAAAAGGAAGTTCAGTAAATCAAGAGGACCTAACGTTTGAATTGATCCAGCACAGGTTTACGAAACCAGCAAAACGAGTCATTCAACAACGCTATCCTAAATCTAAATTAGAGATGGATGAGGACGAGCGTAAATACAAATGGGGAAAATACGGTATAGGTAAATACGTGTACCCTAACGAGCAACAAGAGGATATTCAAAATACGATGAAAGCCTTCATGAACGAATTTTTCCCTAAAAGTAAGCTTTCGTACTTTACGTAAGAAATCTTGTCAGCATCCCGAATCTAGTGTATCATTTTAACAAGTTAGATTTTAATGGACGGCAGAATTGGAGGATTATCATGCCAACACCAAGTATGGAAGATTATATCGAACAAATATACATGCTAATTGAAGATAAAGGATATGCCCGCGTTTCCGACATCGCTGAAAACCTTCAAGTACATCCTTCATCTGTTACGAAAATGGTACAAAAACTAGATCGAGATCAATATTTAAATTATGAAAAATATAGAGGGCTAATCCTAACAGCTAAAGGTAAAAAAATCGGTAAGCGACTAGTTTATCGTCATGAGCTGTTAGAACAATTCCTCCAAATTATAGGTGTTAATAGTGAAAATATCTACGAAGATGTTGAAGGAATTGAACATCATCTAAGCTGGAACTCCATCGATCGAATTGGCGATTTGGTCCAATTCTTTGAAGGGAATCCAGAGTGTATAGAACTGTTACGCAAAGTACAACAACAAAACGAAGAACAAACCGAAGATGAATAAAGCAGCTGGCCTTCCAGCTGCTTTTTTTATTTTGATTATTCAAGATAAGAGGAAAAATCTTGAAGACTTGGATTCGAGATAGTCTGAGGGGAGAGATGTTTTCGTTACGTATATTAGAGAAAAGATGGGCCGGGAAATAGCTCGCTTTCCTGCGGCCTCACGCGACGTGAGGTCGGTCGAGTTTGCTTCAGGATGTAGCGAACTTACTCGACCTTCCTTGATTACTAACAGAGTCTCCTCGGGCCAAAAAGCGGCCCTGTGGGGTCTCGACACATCCGTTTTTCCGCGGGAGTCTCACTATTTCCCGGCCCATCTTTGCGTTATTATGGTTTAATGGAAACATCTCCATTTGTCGAGGATAGCTATACGTTCGTTCTTACATAATGAATCTGCCAACGATGTTTTGATGACATGAAATGAATGTCTAAATCCCACTTTTAAAGGTAGTGAGCTTTGTATAAGTGTTATAAACAGCATATAAAACGGTAAAAAAGAGTAATCCTCTGATGATATTAAGAACGACCCATCTTAGCCGCGGGTCCGATCGCCAAACTTCAGCAGGGGGTGAAGGGGGAACTGCGAGACTCCCGCGGGAGAAAGAGGTTGGTGAGACCCCGGAGGGAGCGAAGCGAGTGAGAAGGCTCACCAGCTCGCCCGCAGGAAAGCGAGTTGTTCCACCGTAACCCCCCTCCACTATTTAAGTATCGGACCCAATACTTTCCATAATAACTCGAACCCAAGTCTTCAAGATAATGGGGCTATAACGATATATCAAATGTAATAACAAAGTTCTAATTACCCTTACAAACGACTATAGATAGTGGTAAACATGTAATAGTTTCGGGGAGAGTGGCGTGTAGTGAGAATTGATGGCGTATTCTCTGGTGGTGGTGTAAAGGCTATTGCATTTATTGGTGCTATAAAAGAAGTGGAAGAGAAGGGATATACATTTGAGCGAGTCGCTGGAACATCTGCAGGTGCTATTATTGCAGCATTTATCGCTGCTGGTTATTCTAGTGAAGAAATAGGAACGTTATTTGACGAGTTACAACTTGAGAGTTTTTTGGACCCTCCAATGATGGGGGATTGGTTTCCATTTTCAAAATGGCTGTCTCTTTATTTTCGACTTGGCATTTACAAAGGAAAGAAGTTAGAAGAATGGATCTATGATCAGCTAGCAAAAAAAGGAGTTTATACATTTGGCGACTTAGAAGATGGGGGTTTAAAGGTAATTGCCTCAGATTTAAGTTTAGGAAGAATGGTGGTCATCCCTGATGATTTAGAGAGATTATATGGCATTTCTCCTGAGCATTTTTCCGTTGCGAAAGCAGTAAGAATGAGTGCAGGACTACCATACTTTTTTATCCCAGATCGTATTCAAGGAAAAAGTCCAATAAAAAGTGTCATAGTAGATGGTGGCTTGTTAAGCAATTTTCCTATTTGGGTTTTGGCATTACCTGATGAGAGAAGGATCCGTCCTATTTTAGGAATGAAATTGAGTACATCAGTAGAGCATGTCCCTCCAAAGAAATTAAACAATGCTATTGAAATGTTTCAAGCATTGTTCAGCACAATGAAGAAAGCGCATGATGCACGACATATATCAAAAGCAGAAGCTGTTGATATTATATTTATACCGGTTGAGGATGTAGATACTACAGACTTTAATTTATCGGAAGAGCAAAAAAGAAACCTCATCTCATTAGGAAAAAAACAAGCGCAACTATTCCTGAAAACATGGACTAAATAAAAAAGATCGAGCACTCATTACAGAGATGCTCGATCTTTCTTTTTATTCTTACTACCTTCAATAACACGAAGCTGTGGTCCATCTTTTCTTGATTTAGAGGTTTTTGTTTTTGGTGTTACCTTATTTTTTATGGTAGAGGGTTTCATTTTGCTGGCAATGCTAGAGCTAGAAGAGTTCGTATTACCATATTTTTGTTTAGACTGACGAACAGCTTTTCGGTATCGTTTCATCTCATCCGATTGACCACCATTACGTCTGGAAAAGATGAAATAAACGACACCTATTACTAGCGCTGCAACACCTGCGGTCATAATTATTTGAGTAAGAAAGCTTTGGGTATCTGTAATCAACTTAAAGCCCATACCGATTATGGCCAGAGTAATAATGGCATAAGTAAGAGGTTTCGCAATATTTCGAAACAATAGGTTTTCCTCCCTTCAGCAATCCATTCGGTTTATGAAATCACCTTACTACCTTGTATACCACTTTTAGAGGCGTTTTTATCATTCTCTAAAACTTTTTTAAAAGAGTGAATAGCAACCTCCACTTGTTCATCTTTAGGTTCTTTGGTAGTAAGTAATTGAAGCCAAAGACCAGGGTAGCCAAGTACACGTAGAACAGGAACGTTACGTACTTTATTTGTAAGTTGAAGTACTTCAAAAGAAATACCAATAACGAAAGGTAAAAGCAAGATACGGTTCACCATTCTCCACCAGAGTGGTTCTGTTTCAATGAATGGTAATAAATACACGAGAATTCCAACAAAAACGGTAAATAATATAAAACTCGATCCGCAACGATAATGCAACCTTGAACTCTTTTGTATACCTTCTACGGTAAGATTAGAGCCACTCTCATATGCATTAATTACTTTGTGCTCAGCACCATGGTACTGAAACACTCGTTTAATCAAAGGAGTAAGGGAGATGAGGTAGATATACACAAGAAGAAAAATAAATTTAATGAAACCTTCTAATAGCACCTGACCAGTTTCTCCAGGTACGATTCCTCTGAAGAATTCTGCAATCAAGGCTGGTGTTAAGGTGAAAATCAACTTTCCAAATATAAAAGATAATACACCTACTGCACCAACACCAATAATCATTGCGAGTTTTGATGTTTCTTCTTCTTTTTGGATTGATTCATCATCTTCTGGATCTACATCATATCGTTCTGTCGAAAAGTTTAGGTGCTTTGTACCATTAGCACTAGCTTGAACCAAAGCAACCAATCCTCGAATAAAGGGTATTTTCTTTAATCGTTTAGATATTTTAGAGTCTTTCCGTTCTGTTTCAAAATATTCAATAGAGTCGTCATTCCGTCGAATTGCTGTGACATAACCTGATTGACCAGCAAACATGACACCTTCAACGACGGCCTGGCCTCCATATGCTGGTTGGTTTTGCTCACTCATATATCCACCATCCTAGATGTTTCTTCGTTTCTTCTATTTTACTAGAAAATGGAGTTAACCTCTAGTCCTCTTCCAAAAAAGCATGGATTTTATCTTTTTGGGCCATCCTAGGTTATGGAGGTGTATAAAATGGAACAAGAGCAAAAACAACTTCAAAATGAGGATTTAGAACAAAATAAAACGGAAAAACCTGTATCATCATTGTCCAAAGCACTGGTAACTGGATTAGTGGGAGGTCTTCTATGGAGTTTTGTTGGAGTGGTAACGTATTTCTTTAATTTTAGTTCAGTCTCTGCTGCTTCTTTTATTATACGTTCGTGGATTCAGACAGATTGGACTGGAAGCTGGATTGGTGAATTTCTAGGCATGATTGCAATAGGACTACTTTCATTAGGTATAGCGTTAATTTATTATGGTCTATTACGAAAAACAAAGGGGTTAGTGCCTTCCATCCTATTTGGGGTTGCACTATGGTTCATCGTCATGTACTTATTTAATCCTGTATTCTCAGCTGTACCCACTGTATATGAGATGGATAGCAACACCATTGTAACAACCCTCTGTATTTATATTTTATATGGAACATTTATCGGGTATTCCATTTCTTATGATTATGAGCAATTTGCGCATGGTGCTAGCTAAATTATTATCACAATGATGTGTGTTGTGTTATCCTTAAAAGTGTCGGAAAATTTTCCCCAAAATCGATACAGGGAGAGGAATTATGAAAGAATTGTTATTGTTAAATGGCCCTAACTTGAACCTCTTAGGAGAGAGAGAACCCGGTGTTTATGGGGCAGTAACTCTCGAAGATATTGAACGTCAGGTTAGAGATATTTGCAAGCAGGAGGGGTGGCAATTAAAATCCTTTCAATCGAATCATGAGGGAGATTTAGTGGATGCGATTCATGAAGCGAGACATTCCTCGAAAGGTATTATATTTAATCCAGGTGCCTATACTCACACAAGTGTAGCTTTACGAGATGCTATATCGGGTGTGAATGTGCCTATGATTGAAGTTCATATCTCTAATGTACATAAAAGAGAATCGTTTCGCCATACATCCCTTTTATCGCCAGTGTCATGGGGTCAGATTGTTGGATTGGGTCCAATAGGATATCAATTAGCCGCCAAGGCCTTTATTGACCATTTTAAGGAGGACACAGATGATGGAGAAGCTAAGTAAAGTAAGAAAGAGACTAACTGAAGAAGATTTAGACGGTGTACTTGTTACAAATGATAAGAATCGTCGTTATATGACTGGCTTTACAGGTACTGCTGGAGTATTATTAATTACTCAAGAGAGTGCTCTTTTTATCACCGATTTTCGCTATGTAGAACAGGCGCAGAAAGAAGCGCAAGGGTTTGAAGTCATCAAGCATACAACTCCTATACAAGAAGAGATATCCGCTCAAGTAGAAAAGTTGGGTATTAAAAGATTAGGATTTGAAAAACAGCATATGACTTATGGGGTATATGAAGATTATCAAAAAGTCATAAATGCAGAATTGGTTCCTACAGCCGGCGTGGTTGAAAAATTACGCTTGATTAAGAGTGAAGATGAGATTAAGATATTAAAGGAAGCAGCTGAAATTGCTGATGCAGCTTTTGAACATATCCTTACGTACATAAAACCTGGTGTGAAGGAAATAGATGTATCAAATGAGCTAGAATTCTTTATGAGAAAGAAAGGCGCTACATCTTCATCATTTGATATAATTGTTGCTTCTGGCTATCGATCAGCATTGCCTCACGGTGTGGCATCTGATAAAGTCATTCAGTCAGGTGAGCTTGTTACCCTAGATTTTGGAGCTCTTTATAAAGGCTATTGCTCAGACATTACCCGTACAGTTGCTATAGGTGAGATTAGTGATGAATTAAAAGAGATCTATGATACTGTTTTACAAGCGCAGTTACGTGGTATGGATGGGTTGAAAGCAGGTATTACTGCTAAAGATGCAGACGATCTCACAAGGGATTATATTAAAGATAAAGGATATGGAGAGTACTTTGGACACTCTACAGGCCACGGTATCGGGTTAGACGTTCATGAAGGACCTGGTCTTTCATTCCGATCAAAAGAAACTCTACAACCCGGTATGGTTGTTACAGTTGAGCCTGGTATCTATGTTCCAAATGTAGGTGGTTGTCGAATTGAAGATGACACTGTTATTACAGAAAACGGTAACGAACGCCTATCCACTTCTACCAAAGAGCTTATTTACCTATAAACTCTCTTAAGGGTATTAGAGACATCGAAAGATTACCGAAATTCATTCATATCTTATGGGTGAGTAAATGATTTTGCTTAAGGAGGATAACAAATGATTTCCGTAAATGATTTTAAAACAGGACTAACTGTTGAAGTTGATAATGGAATTTGGCAGGTTATTGATTTCCAACACGTAAAACCTGGAAAAGGTGCAGCGTTTGTTCGCTCTAAACTACGTAACTTACGCACAGGTGCAATTCAAGAGAAAACCTTCCGTGCTGGTGAGAAGGTGAACAAAGCACATATTGAAAATAGCAAAGTTCAATACCTGTATTCAGCAGATGATGTTCACACTTTCATGGATAACGACACATTTGAGCAGGTTGAATTACGCACAAATCAAATTGAAAATGAGTTAAACTACTTGAAAGAGAATATGGAACTTAATATTCAATTCTATCAAGGAGAAACTATTGGAGTAGAACTTCCAAATAATGTTGAACTAGTCGTTTCCGAAACAGAACCTGGTATTAAAGGTGATACAGCTAGTGGTGGTACAAAACCTGCAACACTTGAAACAGGTTTAATCGTACAAGTGCCTTTCTTTATTAACGAAGGCGATAAATTGGTAATTAGCACTGCAGATGGAAAGTATGTATCCCGCTCCAATAAATAAGAATCATAAACGTAAGAGTCAGGCAATAGTGCCTGGCTCTTTTTTTGTTTCAAGAGATATATGTAATTTATAAGTAATAAGTTATAAGTTTGTAGCTAATGAAATAGACTTACGAGACTTATCTTATTTAAGGTCATAAATTGGTCAAGCTGGCATAAATTACAGTAAAAGCACGTAATAGAAATGTGAGGGCTAAGAATGGATGAAATTCTAAGAATTATACCTCCTCAAATTCAAGAAAAACTTCGGCATCTTACTATACAAGAATGGGATGAGCTTCAAGAAATTCGTTTGCGTATAGGGCGACCGATAGAGCTTATTTTTTCAGGACATCAGCAGGTGTTAAGTGAAGTCATTCCAAGTGAGCGCGATAGTCAATATGTAATCAATCAACTTGGGGATTATTCAATTTATCGCTTGGAGGATGAATTGCGTGAGGGCTATATAACAATAGCTGGTGGTCATAGGGTAGGACTAGCTGGAAAAGTAAACACCGAGAAAGGT
Organism: Pontibacillus yanchengensis Y32; assembly: GCF_000770635.1. Classification (GTDB taxonomy): domain Bacteria; phylum Bacillota; class Bacilli; order Bacillales; family BH030062; genus Pontibacillus; species Pontibacillus yanchengensis. The sequence continues at coordinate 7,687 of NZ_AVBF01000020.1, read as the reverse complement.
TTCGTGAAAGCAATTCGACATATCTCATCTTTTAATATTCGAATTGCTAGGGAAAAAATTGGCGTTGCTAATGAAGTCGTAGAGAGTCTTTATGAAGATTGCTATAGAAACACTCTCCTAATTGGTCCACCTCAAACTGGTAAAACAACTTTATTAAGAGATATGGCTCGAATAATCAGTGAAGGTTCAAACCATTTACCTTCTAGAAAAGTTGGTATTATCGATGAACGATCTGAAATAGCAGGTAGCTTGCATGGAGTGCCCCAACATCAACTAGGCTTGCGAACGGATGTTATGGATGCGTGTCCTAAGGCAGAAGGTATGATGATGATGATTCGGTCGATGTCACCAGAGGTCCTCATTGTCGATGAGATTGGAAGTAAGGAAGATGTCAAAGCATTAATGGAGGCTGTTTATGCTGGTGTCACTGTCATTTCTACAGTGCACGGTGACAGTTATGATTCTGTTAAACATCGACCATCGTTGCGCCCATTATTTCAGAATCATGTATTTGAACGCTATATTGTTCTAAATGAGTGGGACCGAAGTGGTTTCACACGCACGCTCTTAAATCACCAAGGGCAACGAATTCCATTGAAAAAGAGGTGCATGGCAAATGAAATGGATCGGAGCACTTCTCCTACTGTGCGCTACAACGTGGGGAGGATTTGAGTTTGCAAGACGTTTAAATGAGCGTCCTAAGCAAATCCGACAATTAAAGAATGCGTTACAAGTACTAGAAGCAGAAATACTTTATGGGCAGTCACCTGTTATAGAAGCGTGTGAAAAAGTAGCTAAGCAAGTGCCAGCTCCCTTAGCTTGGTTTTTCGAAGAATTCAGTGCATCTCTTAAACAGAGTAGTTCCTCTTTATATGATGTGTGGGAAGATCGCCTGGATCGATACTGGTCAATTAGTGCATTGGGTGAGGGAGAAAAAGAAATTATGAAGCAATTTGGTCAAACATTGGGTCAGCATGATTTTGCTGGACAACAAAAGCACATAAGACTTGCACTTTCGCATTTAGAAAGAGAATTACAAGAAGCACAAGAGCAACAACAGCGATATAGCAAAATGGTGAAAAGCCTAGGGTTTTTATCTGGATTGCTGATTATATTGCTTTTTATATGACAGGCAAGAGAAAGGGGATCGAAGCATGCTTGGGGACGCGTACATTTTATTTCAAATAGCAGGTATTGGCATCGTTATTGCCATGATTCATACGGTCTTGAAGCAAATGGGTAAGGAAGATATTGCCCAATGGGCCACTTTAGTAGGTTTTATTATTGTTTTGTTTATTGTAATGGATAATCTTTCGGATTTATTTCAACAAATTAAATCAGTCTTTTTATTTCAATAACAGGATGGTGTGAATATGGGGATTTTTCAAATTGTTGCCTTTGCCATTGTAGCTAGCCTGTTAACCATTATTCTTAAAGAGCAAAAAGGTTCGATTGCATTCTTCCTCATCCTATTCACTGGAATTGTTATCTTTCTCATACTTATCCAACAAATCGCACAAGTTTTCTCCTTACTAGAATATATTGCTCAAAAAGCAAATGTGAATGGAATGTATGTGGAAACCATACTCAAGATTATTGGAATTGCTTATATAGCTGAATTTGGGGCTCAGATCACACGGGACGCTGGCTTAGGAAGTGTTGCATCAAAAATCGAGTTAGCCGGAAAAGTATTTATTTTAGTATTAGCTGTTCCGATTTTAACAGCGGTTATAGAAACAATTCTAGGCTTTATTCCTGCCTAGGGATTGTAGGGAGGGAGTTTTCCCGAAAGGCATGAGACAAACCTTCAAAGTATTGATTGTCGTTCTCTTTATTCTTCCATTCATTATTGTTCCTGACTTACTAACTCATGCTCAGACATCTGGATCAGAATGGACAAGTAGTGACCTTGACCGTATTACCTTCACAGAAATACAAAGGTATTGGACAAAAGTTGTCGATGAATATGGAGGGTATTTGCCAGAAATACGTAAAGGGTCGTTTATGGAGTTCATGCAACATAGAGAGTCTATCTCAATAAAAGATTGGACATTTGGGTTGCTAAAGTATCTATTCTATGAATTTATTATGAATGGAAAATTACTTGGAACGCTTTTGTTTCTTACCTTATTTTGTATGATTCTTCAATCGTTACAAAATGCTTTTGAAAACCAAGCTGTTAGTAAAGTAGCTTACGCCATTGTGTATTTAGTTCTGATTGCCTTAGCTTTGAATAGCTTCCATCTTGCTGTGTCGTATGCCAAAGATGCCATCCAGATGATGAGTAGCTTTATGATAGCATTATTGCCATTGATGTTAGGGTTAATGGCTACCTTCGGAAATTTGATAGCGGTATCTTTTTTCCATCCCGTTATTATATTTTTAATCCATGCAAGTGGCTTATTAATCTCTAATATCGTTTTACCACTATTTTTTCTATCAGCATTGTTAACCATTGTTAGTACGATAAATGATCAATATAAAGTAACTCAATTAGCCCAACTATTACGTAATGCCGGCTTAGGGATTATGGGGGTATTCCTTACTATTTTCTTAGGTGTTATTTCTGTTCAAGGTGCTGCATCTGCAATACAAGATGGAGTGGCAATGAAAACAGCAAAATTCGTAACAGGTAATTTCGTACCAGTTGTAGGTCGGATGTTTACAGATGCAACAGATACTGTACTTAGCGCTTCATTGTTACTAAAAAATACAGTTGGAATCGTTGGGGTCATCATTATTTTAGGACTGGCTTTATTTCCAGCAATTAAGGTCTTGGCAGTAGCTTTAATCTATAAATTAGCGGCAGCTGTTCTTCAACCTATAGGTGGTGGACCTGTTATTACATCTATGGAGATTATAAGTAAACATATTTTATATGTATTTGCTGCATTACTCGTAGTTACATTCATGTTTTTCTTGGCAATCGTCATCTTAGTAGCCGCCAGCAATCTAACCATGATGATTCGATGAGGAGGGGTTGAATGGAATTTATTACGGAGTGGGTTACACAGATTATTCTTTTTTTATTACTTGCCTTTATAACAGATCTAATTCTCCCAACCTCATCCTTGAGAAAGTACATCAAATTAGTAGTGGGTCTATTATTGATTCTAGTATTTTTACAACCTGTATTTAAATTGTTCGAGGTAGATGTGAATCGCTTGTTTTCGCAAGAAATGATGAATTGGGAGAACCAATCCGAAGTTGAAAATATGGAAAATTTAATTGATGTGAAGAAAAAAGAAATACAAGCCTCCCAACGTGCATATATTTTAGAACAGATGGCTGTCCAATTAGAAAATGCGGCGAAGGAGGAGCTGATGGATGAACATAAAGTAGAAATTCTAAACTTTTCCTTCCAATTCTCTGAAGATGAACAAGATCTGAACCTAGAAGCTTTGGAACAACTCACTGTGGTGGTGTCAGATAAACAGAGAGAGGTGCAACAAGATGATGTTGGAGAAGTTGAGGATATTGAAATCAATTTTGCTAATCAACCAAAAAAAGAAGAAAACTCCAATAAATCAAATACAGTGAAAAATTTTCTCTCTGAGGTCTGGCAAATACCTATAGATAAAATCAATATACAGTGGGAAGGAGGGGTTTAATGAAAAAAAGTCCATTTAAATCTATTACTTCAATGCTTAAATTAAAATCTGAAGATGGCAAGAAACCTACTAAAATGGCTTATGTCATACTAATTGCGTTATTTGGACTTCTGATTTTGATTGTAAGTGACATGTTTTCAAGTGGTGAAACCCAAAATCAGCAACCAACCAATCTACCAGAATCAACTTCTTCACCTACAGAACAAGAGCAAGAAACGTTTCTACAAAAAGATAAAGAAGCAACTGACTCTCTCATGTCAGAAGCGGAAGATTACTATGAAAAAGAATTAGAAAAGTTATTGAATAGCGTCAAGGGGGTCTCCGAGGTTGATGTAATGGTGAATCTTGAATCAACTGAAGCTAAAATCTACGAAAAGAATAAAACCGTAACTCAACAGACCACCGAAGAAACAGATAAAAATGGTGGGGAACGAACAATAGAAGATTCTTCTGAAGACAGTCAAGTCGTTCTCACTAGAAGAGGAGACCAAGAGGTTCCATTGCTAGTCCGTACTCAAAAGCCGCAGGTAAGAGGAGTTTTAGTTGTAGCAAAGGGAGCGGATCACATGCAAGTACAACAATGGATTGTAGAGGCAGTATCCAGAAGTTTAGATGTACCAACCCATCGTATTTCGGTAATGCCGAAAAAATAAGGGAGGAATATAGAAATGATGTTGAAAAAACAAACGGTTTGGCTATTAACGATGTTGAGTTTAATGATTGTGCTTAGTGTGTATTACATGACTTCCCCTTCAGAAGATCAAGTAGCACTTCTGTATGATGAGGAAGAGAAGAATGAAGAGCAAGCATCTACAGAAGAGAACACAACGGAAGAAACGAATCCGGAAGGCACAATGTCTGAAGATGGTGTTGTAGAAACTAAGGGTGAAGAAAAAGGGAATGTGACATCAAGTGTGACTAGTGATGAAATTTTTACTGCAATGCGTATGCAAATTGAAGATAGTAGATCTAAAACAAAAGAAGAATTGAAAGATATTATGGCGTCAGGGCAAATGTCAGCTTCTGAAGTTGAATCTGTCGTAAGTGAAATTCGTCAGTTGGAGGAATTAAGCACAAAAGAGAAATTACTTGAGCAATCCATCCAGGCAAAAGCTGAATATCCTGATGTCCTTGTTAGAGCTGAAGAAAATAAGGTATTTGTTACCGTGAAAGCTAATGAACTCTCTAGTAGCGAAACTGTCCAAATTATGGATATGGTACAAGAGGAATTTGGCAAACGCACAGTAGATGTTGAATTCCAGCCATACGCTCAGTAGATTCTGCTAAATAGATATAAGAAGTATAGAAACCTGACACAATAAATGTGTCAGGTTTTTTATCGTTTAACGTACTATAAAATTCAATGCTTGTGTATAACTGCCCAGCATATACGTCGCTAAACGGACGCTTGCGCTTTTGTTCTTATGATGGATTTTTAATCATAAAACGATATCACTAGGTTAAGGATCATTGATATTTCGAAAATATTATGTTTAGTATATGATGAAGGAGAACACGAAAAAATGACGAAATGTAAAGGTAACCGCTTTCTTAGAGGTTGAAGTTTATATTGGCTTTATCGTAAAATATTAAGAGGTGTTATTAGTACCAGTTATAAATTGTATTTATATATAAAGGGGTGCACTATCATGTTAAAAGTCCAAGAAATCCGTGAACTCATTAAATTGATTGATGAATCAAGTATTGATGAATTTACATATGAGAGTAACGGCACAACCGTATCAATGAAAAAACAAAAAGGTGAGGTAGTTGAACGACCAGTCGTAGAAAAGCAGACACCGGTCGAGCCTGCTGCACCAGCACAGCCTGTTGAGAAAGCTGAAGCACCAGCTGCTAAGCCTGAACCGGAAGTGAAAGAAGAGAAACAAGAAACAACGGAATCTAAGAATTATGATTATGAAATTGTATCTCCTATGGTTGGTACATTTTATGAAGCAGCTTCGCCTGATGACGATCCATACATACAAGCTGGCGACAAAGTGAAACCCGACTCTGTTGTATGTATTGTCGAGGCAATGAAACTCTTTAATGAAATCGAAGCAGAAACAACTGGAGAAGTTGTGGAAGTATTAGTTGAAAATGGCCAACTCGTAGAGTATGGTCAACCATTATTCCGAGTTAAATCCGAGTAAGGGGTTGGAAACGTGATTAAGAAACTCTTAGTGGCGAATAGAGGAGAAATTGCAGTACGTATCATTCGTGCATGTAAAGAATTAAACATCGAAACGGTAGCTGTCTATTCTGAAGCAGACAAAGAATCCCTTCATGTACAACTTGCTGATGAAGCGTATTGTATTGGTCCAACGGCCAGTAGTGAAAGTTATTTAAACTTTACAAATATAATGAGTGTAGCAAAGCTAACTGAATCAGATGCCATTCATCCAGGCTATGGCTTTCTTTCCGAGAATCCTGATTTTGCAGAGTTATGTGATGAGTGCAACATTACCTTTGTTGGACCTAGTGCACAAGCCATTCGTAAAATGGGAACTAAGGATGTAGCTCGTGAAACGATGAGAGAAGCGGGTGTGCCTATTGTGCCTGGTTCTGAAGGACTCATCAAAGATGAAGATGATGCGAAGCAAATCGCTGAATCTATCGGCTATCCTGTTATTATTAAAGCAACAGCAGGTGGCGGTGGAAAAGGCATTCGTGTAGCAAGAACAGAAGAGGATTTAATCAAAGGGGTTCGCGTAACGAAACAAGAAGCAGAAACAGCCTTTGGAAACCCAGGTTTATATATTGAGAAGTTCATAGAAGATTTCCGACATATTGAAATTCAAATTATGGCGGACAATCATGGAAATGTTATTCACTTAGGAGAACGAGATTGCACGATTCAACGAAGGTTACAAAAACTTATTGAAGAAACTCCATCTCCTGCTCTTGGACCAGATTTGCGAGAAGAAATGGGAGATGCAGCTGTTAAAGCTGCAAAAGCCGTTGGCTACTCTGGTGCAGGTACAGTGGAATTCATTTTTGATAAAAAGAACGAACGATTCTATTTCATGGAAATGAACACAAGAATACAAGTGGAGCATCCGGTCACAGAAATGGTAACAGGCGTGGATTTGATTAAAGAGATGATTCATGTGGCAAATAACTATACCTTAACTTACACTCAAGATGAAATTAAGTTTGAGGGTTGGTCTATGGAATGTCGTGTTAATGCCGAGAACCCATTCAAACAATTCATGCCATCACCAGGAAGAATCGAGATGTATTTACCACCAGGAGGTTTCGGCGTACGAGTTGATTCTGCAGCTTACCCTGGTTGGATGATACCACCATATTATGATTCCATGATTGCTAAGCTTGTTACGTATGGTAATACAAGAGAAGAAGCAATGGATCGTATGAAACGTGCCTTAGATGAATTTGTTATTGAAGGTGTTCATACCACCATTCCATTTCACTATCGTATGATGTCTCATGAAGTATTTAGAGACGGTGATTTTAATACAAAATTCCTTGAAAATTATCCAATAATGGAAGAGGAGTAACCAAAAGGAGTGACCAAAGTGAGTGAACATTTATTAAACGTTGGGGAAGGCTCCACACTAGGTGAAGTTGAAATTGCACCAGAAGTGATTGAGGTCATTGCAGGAATCGCTGCTTCTGAAGTAGCAGGTGTAGCGTCTATGCGTGGTAACTTTGCATCAGGTGTTGCAGAACGACTTGGGAAGATTAATCATGGTAAAGGAATTAAAGTTGAACTAAGTGAAGAAGGTATCATTATTGACATTTATGTAGTAATGGACTTCGGTATCTCAATTCCTAAAACAGCACAAAAAATCCAAGATAATACTCGCCAAGCTTTACGCAACATGACTGCATTAGAAATTAAAGAAATTAATGTTCATATTGTGGGCATTCAAATGGAAGGCAAAGATGAATCTACAGAAGAAGAAGAGGTAGTACAAGAACAAAAAGAAGAATAATGTGTTTTGGAGCCATGGAGGTTTTTCCTCCATGGTTTTTTATTTAGGATATATATTATTTCGTTATAGCCCCATTATCTTGAAGACTTGAAGTCGAGATATTTTTAGCAGCTGGTG
>NZ_AVBF01000035.1 GCF_000770635.1 Pontibacillus yanchengensis Y32 | reverse complement strand
CTCTAATCCATAATATCTCGAATCCAAGTCTTCAAGATAATGGGGCTATAATGTGATATCTACAGGAAGATTTAACAATTCATCACAAGAATAAAAGCTCAGGGCCCCCTGCTAGCGACGTATATGCTGCGGCCCACACGATGTGGGTTGGTTCGATGTTGCTGCACGAGGCGGGCCTACAGGAGGTAGGTCAGTTCGATATTGCTGCATGATGCAGCGAGTTTAATCGAACCTCCTTCACCCCAGAACTTCCCCTGATTCCGTAGGAGATAAAGGCAAAACGAAAACATGCGTGATTCGATGTTGACTTATCGTAAGGAGGAGCAGGAAGTTTGCTAGTCGCTGGGCGCTGAAGCTGGACGTGGCCACTTCACTTTTTCAGTTATACACAAGCATTGAATTTTATAATTTCGCTAAACAATAAAAAAAGATGAACCGTTAATCGATTCATCTCTTATCTGCTTACCATTTTAACTATGGTCAAACATACAATATCCAATATTAATAATAAGTATAAGTAGTGAAACTGTTCCAAATACTGCTTCAAACATTTTAGATCCACCTCCTAATTAGCCTTATCATATGTATTTTATCAAAAATCAGATAAAATATTGTCTTCATCTTCTTTATTTATTTTAGCACATAATTAAGTAGTGATTAACAAGAAATGGGTACAGCCATAGGTTCCATGTGATAAACTAATAGCATAAAATGTTCACTAAAAGTAGGTGATACTATGTCTCATTGTCCCTATTGTGGTACTCGTACACATGATAAAGAATTATATTGTATATATTGTGGTGAAGAATTACCTGCTGATTTATATAAGAGAATACATCCGAATTCCAATAAGTTTAACCGTTGGTGGTTATTACCTATGGTCGTTCTTATATTATCCATTATTTCTTTAGGAACTACATATTTTATTATGGAACAAAAGACAGCAACTGCTCAAGCAAAATTTCGTTCCGGTGAACAAGTTGCTCTTAAAGGAAATTACAGCAAAGCAAAAGATTATTTTGAAGCAGCCGAGTCCCTCACCCATCAGTTCCCAGCCGCTTCACATAATAAACAATTTATGACTATCGCTTTAGATGTACAATCCAAAATCGATAAGGCGAGAACACAGACATATAACCAGCGGTATAAAACATCTCTTGAAACCCTAACTGCAGCTGAGGAGCTCCTAAAAAATTATAATGGTGAAGTTGTTCGCAATCTATTAGAAGAAATTGTGTCTTTAAGAAACAATACTAAGATAGACCAGCTTGAAGAAACCATGGAAGATAAACCTTCCATTGAAGAACTAAAAAATATATTGTGGCAGGCAGAATCAATTCCTACAGATGCAGCTAAGCAAATAGTCAAACAAATTCGCGAACAAATTGTTGCTTATGCTTTCTCAAATGCGAATGAAAGATTAAAACAAAAACAATATTCAAATGCAAGAAGCTTTGTTGAAGAAGGATTAAGATATGCACCTAATAGTGAAAAGCTCCAGAGTTTAAAAACAACGATTGAGAAAGAGAAAACAGCATTTGAAACAGCTCAACAAAATCGAATTGAACAAGCTATAAATGCAGCAGAAAAAGAAAGTGAAAAGAATCAAACAGATGCTGTAAAAGTTACATCTCTTGAAGCAACTTTAAATGAATTTGGAGATCTCATTGTTAAAGGAAAAATAAAAAGTGTGGCTACTGTCCCAATTAACTCTGTATCTTTATCTTATATTTTAGTGAATGATTCCGGTGAGAATGTTTTATCAAATGAAGTCTACTCTTTCCCAGACACCCTTTATCCTGGAGAAACGGGTAATATAGAATTCACACATTATGATGTGAAGAATTCGTTAGATGTAAAAGTAGACAAAGTAAAATGGTTTTTAGAATAGCAACAGTCGGAGTGAGTACATGAGCAACAAACGTTTAGCCTTACCTATTATACTTACGGTGATAGTTGTACTTTCCACTGCTTTTGGTGTATATAAATTAAATAATATCGTCTATAAACAACCTATTAAAACTACGAGTACGCTTGCTCAAGAGGTTACTAAAAAAAATACATCTACTAGCATTGATTTAAAGACAATTATTCACGAAGCTGAAAAAAATGTTGTCCAAATTGAGGGAAAAGCTGAATGGGGAGAAAATATAGGTTCAGGTTTCCTTTTTAATGATAAAGGAGATATTATCACCAATGCTCATGTTGTTAAGGATGCAGAAACTATTCAGGTAACAACTGCAAATGCCCGAACATTTATCGCTGCTATTGTAGGAATCGGGAAAGAAACCGATATTGCAGTTATACGAGTTCCTTCCCTAGCAAATCGGACGCCTATGCCAATTGGCACTAACATCGAAGTTGATATTGGTGATGAAATAATTGCTGTAGGAAGTCCTTTAGGGTTACAAAATACAGTTACAACAGGCATCATATCAGGTGAAGGACGAGATTTTAAAATAGATGAGTTTAAGTATGAGAATGCATATCAAATTTCCGCCCCCATTACACACGGTAACAGTGGTGGTCCATTAATTCATCGTCAAACTGGTAAGATTATCGCAATTAATTCTGCTGGAACAGCCCAAGGAGGTATCGGATTTAGCATCCCCCTCTCAGACGTTATGAATCAAGTAAATAGATGGTCAGACCAAGCTGATTCAAAAGACTTAGAGTACAATGGTAATCTTAGTTCTACAACTATTGATACAGAACAACTCAAGGAAGACGCTCGGTACTTATTTGGGTACTTTAAGGAAAGTTTATTGATGCGAGAATATATAACAGCCTATTCAATGTTAGGAAGCGATTGGCAAGCTAAACAATCTTATACTGCATTTCGTGATATGTATGTACACACTACAGATATTACACTTTCAAATGTTCAAGTCACCATTGATGAGGATAACCAAGCTAAACTAACGGTAATCAGTGATTATGTTATTCGCGAAGCAGATCAACAAAAAGTAACCGAACGATACAATTCCACCTACACGATAGGTTATGAGAATGGTCAATTAAAACTATTAGAAAGTCAAAGAAAATTAGTGTCTACAACAACCCACTTAGAAGAGGGTCAATCGTAAAAAAAGGTCCATATGCTTGCTAAAAATCCCCCTACTAATATGAACCCTAGAACACGTATATGAGCTAGGGTTTCTTATTGTTTCATTCCATTAAGCAATGTCTAGATTTTTTAAAATTCTACCCTATTTATGAGTTAGTCACAATATCGCCATCACTTATTGAATAAATTGTGAAATGATTCACATTTGCATTTTTTTTAGCATTTGCCATGCTACACTATAAATGTAAAGAAAAGATTCACTTAAAAAGCTGGCTTAAGTGATTACCAAGCATTATCAAATAAACCATCACAAGGAGTGATTAGTTATGTTTACTACTATGTTGAGAGAAAACAAATTGGCTACAGCAGTATTAACCTTTTTAAGAGTGTACTTAGGTTATCAATGGATTACAGCTGGTTGGGGAAAAGTTACAGGTGGTTTTGATGCAACTGGTTTTATGCAAGGTGCTATCGGCAAAGCAACTGGTGATCACCCAGCCGTACAAGGTTGGTGGGCAGCGTTTTTAAAAAATGTAGCCGTACCTAATGGAGAATTATTTAGCTTTCTAGTTGCCTGGGGTGAATTGTTAGTGGGTATTGCACTTATTCTTGGTTTATTCACAACATTTGCAGCACTGATGGGAATTACAATGAACTTTGCTTTCCTATTCAGCGGAACAACCAGCACTAATCCTCAAATGGTATTAATCGCAATCTTTATTCTAGTAGCTGGTTTCAATGCTGGTAAATACGGATTGGATCGTTGGGTCATACCATTTATTAGAAAACAAATGAACCATAAACCAAAAATTAAAAATGATAACAATAAACTTGAATTAGAATATAAATAAATGTAACACTAGCCCGTACCTAAGAACATAATAGGTTCGGGTTTTTTTGTGATTATTGATTTAAGAAAATCTAGTCAAGTCACTTATCAATAAGGAATTAAACCATAATAAGTTTCTGTAGCTATAAAGAAAAGTTACTTTGGTTCCCTCCTTCACCTCTCATTTGATATAGTAGAATGATACATACAACTATACAAAAAGGATTGAGTATATGACATTTACAATGATGCTCATTGTTTTAGTAGTTGGCATTTGTGCTGGTTTTATTAATGTTCTTGCAGGAGGAGGCTCACTCCTTACCTTACCAATGCTAATTTTTTTGAACCTGCCTTCTGCTATGGCAAATGGTACAAACAGAATTGCCATTTTAGCACAGAATATAACTGCTATTGCTTCTTTCCGTAATAGTGGTATTTTTCATTGGAAACTTGCAGTGTTTCTTTCGTTTCCAGCTGTTTTAGGATCTATTGCGGGATCGAAAATGGCCATTGAATTATCTGATGATTTATTCAATCGAATTCTCTCTATTGTCATGATTTTTGTGTTAATAACCATTGTTATTAAACCCCAACGTTGGTTCACAAAAGCTACCTCGAACATGACAACCAAAAAACGGATATTGCTATTTATTGTGTTTCTACTGGTAGGATTTTATGGTGGCTTTATTCAAGCTGGTGTCGGTCTTGTCATTGTGATGATGCTTACGTTAACAACGGGAATGAATCTAGTACATATCAATAGTTTAAAAGTTTTCATTGTTGCTATCTACACCTTGTCTTCCATTATTGTATTTCTTCTAAATGATCAAATTCATTGGGGGTACGGTCTAGTACTCGCACTTGGAAATAGTATTGGTGCGATTATTGGAAGTAAATCAGCTGTGAAGAAAGGAGAAGGCTTTGTACGGCTTGTTATGGTAATTGCTGTGGTATTCATGAGTGTACGTTTGTGGTTTACGTAAAGACGTATTCAATTAGATGCAACAAAGGATTATAATTATCCACGATACATAACAGTGTCCATGTATTCTTTTTTGAACAGTACTTTTCTAGACTTACTGAATCACCATGCTTTATTTCTGTAATGTCGATTGGGATATCCATTGGAGCATACAATAGTATAGGTGATGTCATAGATTGGTACCGCAAATCTTCTTCAAGTTGATCCCCATATCTCGCTTTCACACGCACAGACGACCATAAAGAATAATAGTGAGCGATTTGAAATAGAGCCTCATTTTTGGGAGGTTGTTCTGGTATGGGTACAAATGCTAGCTTGATTTCTCGATATTCCGGATAAATAATCAACATATGATTTGCTTTAAACTCTACACAGGTAACTTCATTATTAAGTAATAAACCGAATTCTTCGCTTGTTAATTCCTTCCAACAACAATATCGAAGGAGTTTATCATTAACACGAACAGAATGTTGTCTACAAAGGTTTACTACTACCAACCCGTTCTGCTTACTAGGATAGATTATGTCAAGTTTTTTAGTAGATTCCATGTCCTCTTTCCTTTCTATTTTCCTACATATTCAGAACACATTACTATTATAGTGAGCATTCGATGTTATATTACAATATTCATATATATATAATTAGAGGGTGATAATGTGTACGTTTGGCTTTACAGGTTTTATCTGATTTGGTTTGGGTGTGGTTTTATATTATTAAGCTTTGACATCCTTCCCCCATACCTACAATGGGCAAATGCAGTATTTTTAATCCTAGCTGGTTTACTTGGGGGACTATATTTTCATAAGCAATATGGGGCAAAAAAAGGGATAGCTTACAGTTTATTTGTTATTATTATATCAATTGCCATTGAACATATAGGCGTGAAATACCAATGGTGGTTTGGCCACTATCATTACACCCAAGATTTTGGTCCAATGATTGGAGGCGTCCCTTTTGCAATAGGTTTTGCTTGGCTTATGGTCATGGCAGGTGCACATGAAATATCAAGAACTCTACTGGGTCGTTTTTCAAATCTAGTGTATCTACTATTATTTATTATTACAGGTGGTCTATTAGCAGTAAGTATCGACTTGATTTTAGATCCTGTTGCTTTTCATGTTAAAAATTATTGGGTTTGGGCACAAGGAAGCTTTTATTATGGTATTCCTTTTACTAACTTTAGTGGCTGGTTTATTTTAGCAGCTTTCTTTCAACTAATGGCGCATATTTGGTTCTCCAGCGATACACCGAAAGATAGTGGATGGCGAACTAGAATTATTGTCGTATATAGTAGCACTCAATTACTATTTATTTGGCTTGCTTTTCTAGGAGGTTTATATGGTGCTGTTCTCCTTGTAACAAGTTTAATGCTACTCTGGGGACTAGTTTATGTGAAAATGAGGAATGATTCATGATACCAGCCAACAAAAGCAGATTTTGGGAGCGAGGCTTTGATTTCTTTGTCAAACGCTTAACCCAATTCCATTTTCAAAATATATATATCAACGGGACTCCCCCCTCCTCATCCAAGAGAACATTATTTCTTGTTAATCATAGTGCTTGGTGGGATCCCATCATCATTTTTCTCCTAAATCAACATATCTTTCTTGGGGAATCATATGCGATGATGCACGAAGAAGGGATAAAAAAGGTACCCATCTTTCGACGTCTTGGAGCTTTCTCCATAAATAGGAACAACCCAAAAGACATCTTAAGCTCACTTAAGTATGCAAGTAAACAATTGAGCAATGGCGATAACGTGTGGATATTTCCTCAAGGTGATGAGCAACATCTCGAAAAACGTCCACTTGAATTTAACACAGGAGCTGCCTATGTAACTGAAAAGACGGAGGATGTACAGGTTATTCCTATTGCTATTTATTATACGTTTCAGTCAACTCGTAAAGCGTCTGTTTATATATCTATTGGTGAAAGCATCGTTCCGAGTCACTATAATCACTTGAAGAGAGATGCTAGAACTCAATTTTTTGAGGAACAATGTACTACACTACTCGACCAACTAAAACAACAGATTATTCTCAATCAAACGGATTCTTTCCGCTCATTTTATTAAGGAGTTGTGTAACATGATTATTATATTCTTTGTACTCAGTAGTTTAGAAGCATTTCTCTTCCTATGGGTTGTTATTAATCCATTATGGTTACCGGCTCTTCACAGCTATACAAATTACTCCGGTAATAATACAACAGTATCTGTACTTATCCCCCTCCGCAATGAATCTAAAAATGTTCCAGGACTTATAGCTTCATTAAGGAACGTTAATTATGAAAAACTTGAGTTTATCCTACTCGATGATCAATCGTCAGATGATACAAAATCATTATTGTTGCAATATACATATGGGGATTCTCGTTTTACAATTATAAACGGGAAACAACTTCCTGAAGGATGGAACGGGAAAGTACATGCTTGTCACCATTTAAGCAACCACTCAAACAGTGAGGTCATGTTTTTTATTGATGCCGATGTTCGAATTGAACCAACAACTATTCATCATACCTTAGCACTTATGGAGAACCAGCATGCAAGTATGGTTAGTGGCTTTCCAACGTATCGAGATAGTAAACTTGTTCAATTCCTTGTAACCATGCAACACTTTGTCATCCATCTTCACCTCCCTTTATTTTTTGCAAATCATACAACACGACAAGCCACTACCGCTGCTTGTGGTCAATTTATCGCAATTAAACAAGCTACTTATAAAAAAATTGGTGGTCACGAAGCAGTTTATAACTCTTTAGTGGAAGATGTGGAATTAGGAAGATTAGTAAAAAAACACGGAGAAAGAATGATATTAGCAAATATTACAAAGCTTGTTAGCTGTTTTATGTACGATACGATTCAAGAAGCATGGGAAGGATTCACAAAAAATATATTCATTGGCATTGGTCGATCAAAGATTGGTGCAGTAGGATTATCTATCTTCTATGCTATCTTTTACATATCTCCGTTTTTATTAGCTATATATGCAGTCTTAAATCAACAATGGATGTTTCTCCTCCCTCTTGTACTAACAATTTTACAAAAAGGTATCGTGGATATAAGAACCAGAACGAGTCCATTTTACTCTTTAGGCATGCCATTATCTGCAGCAATGTTAATTGGGGTGCTATGGACATCAATGTACAAAGCCATTACTGGCAAAGCTTATGTTTGGAAAGGAAGATCATATCAATGAAGCAAATATCAATTGTAGGAGGCGGTTTAGCCGGTCTGTCTTCAGCAATATACTTAGCCTCTGAAGGATATCATGTTAAGGTATTTGAAAAGAATAACCACTTTGGTGGTAAAATGATGGCAGTGGACTTAGGTAACTATCATTTTGATTTCGGTCCAAACACCATAACCATGCCACATGTTTTTAGAAATGTATTAAGTGATGCGGGATTAAATCCAGATGATTACTTTACGTTTAAGCAAATTGAAACACATACCCGTAATAGTTTTGGGGATGGATTCACATTTGATTTATCCTCTTCTAAAACGTATATGCTAGACCAATTAAAGAAGCTTGACCCTAAGGGGGCCTCTAAATACCAAGCGTTTTTGAATCAAATTACTAAGCTTTATTCCCTTTCTGACAAACACTTCCTTCATCGTACATTTGAATCATGGCGTGATTACCTATCCCCTTCACTCTTTAAAGCCATGTTGAACGTTAAACCTAATCAGAGTATGCATGAGTTTATGAGCCTTTATTTTGATAATCCAAAGATTATACAGTCACTTGATCGTTATGCGACATATATTGGATCTAATCCATATATTGCTCCAGCAACATTTTCTATGATAGCTTATTTAGAATTGATTGATGGTGTTTATTACATAGAAGGTGGTAACACGAAAATTGCAGAGGGATTTGAACGAGCAGCGAGAGAGTTAGGAGTAGAACTTTATGCAAATCATGAAGTGAACCAATTAAATATACAAGACTCAGCTGTCACAGATGTAATATTATCAGATGGCCAAACTTTCAAAACAGATGAAGTTATAATAAATGGCGATGTATTAAAAGCCTATCCAGAGTTAGTAAAAGAAGAGCACAGGCCTCATTTCTCTAATCAAAAAGTGAGGGATTTCGAGCCGTCTATATCAGCTTTTGTTATATTAGCAGGCCTTACCACACGAGTCGAGAACCTGCACCATCACCATCTTTTCTTCACTAAAAATTATCAAAAAGAATTTATTCAACTACAAGAAGGTGTTTATCCTGAATCACCAACAATATACATCAGCACCTCTTCAAAATCAGATCCTACCGTATCACCTGATGGAGATAATTGTTTTATTCTAGTCAATGCTCCAGCCATACCTAAAGATGGTGATATTGGTATTGATACCGATGAATACAAACAAAAGATATATGATCGATTAAAAGCATTTGGATATGACATTCAACCTTATGTAAAAGAAGAGCAGGTATGGACCCCTAAAGATATACGTAAACATTTTGGCGCTTTTCGTGGATCTATTTATGGGCCAGCGTCTAATAAGAAAGTAGATGCATTCAGAAGACCTTATAATAAATCACAAGATATCTCTAACCTATACTTTGCTGGTGGAAGCACTCATCCTGGTGGAGGATCGCCAATGGTGGTATTAAGTGGTAAAAATGTTGCCAGGTCATTAATAAACAAGGATAGAGAAACGTCTTAAAATGCTTTTAGGATTACTTATGAAAACGGATTTAAGATAGAAGAATAGCTACTTTTAGACGGATTGATATTACAAATTAGCACTGAAGCATTTGGAGCTAACAATACTGTCTCACCTATCTTAACGGACATATAATCTCTTATTTACTGAAAAAACGCTATTTATAAAAGTTAAACGGACATAGGATACCTTATTTAGCTAAATCCCTCTCCATAAAGGCTGATTTGCTTCAAATAAGGTATCCTATGTCCTTTGAGTACCAAAAATCGTCTTGATGGGGGATAATAACGCATTCTATGTCCGCTTACACATTAAATTTCTCAATTAAAGAAACAAGTACTGCGTAGGTTCAATAGCAATCCTACTCTCTTTAATTATCTCCCCTTTCATTTAATAACTCGGATTCAAGTCTTCAACATTATGCCTCTATTCCTAAATATAAATTTCAAAAAAGCGTAAACCCTCTAGAGGTTTACGCTTTTATCATATTCATGTTCGCTAAGATTTCTTTCTTCTGACGATCACTTACATAATTGCGTTCACTGAATACCTGATAATTATTTTCGCGAATAGCTGGTAAAATAGCTTTATAAAGATAAGCAGCTCCTTTAACAGGTGTTCTCGAATACAATGGATATTCATGTATTGTCTCTAATGCAAGTTCGTAATGTTTTTGAGCTTTATGAGCTAGGTCTTCCCATAGTTGAATGAAGGAGGAATTGATTGTTTGATTGTATAACTCATCATAACCATAGTCATACTTAACCATTACTTCCTCAGGTATATATACTCTATTACGTTCCATGTCCTCCCCAATATCTCTCAATATATTCGTCAATTGCATTCCTTTTCCTAAATGAATAGCTCCTTCACGAAGTTTCTCTTCCTTACCAGGAGCAATAACAGGTAGAAGCATCAAGCCCACTGTGCTTGCTACAAGATAGCAATAACTCATTAATTCATCTTCTGTTTGGACGATATGTGAATCAATATCTAACCTTTGACCATCAATCATTTCCTGAAATGGTACAGTATCCATATTGAATCTTTGAAAAACATCTTGTAAAGCTAACCACATGGGGTCATCACTAGGTAAATGACCAGCTAAAAAATAATGGAACTCTTGTTCAAATTCTTTTAATTCCTTTGAAGGGTTTTGACCTTCATCAACGATATCATCTACTTGGCGACAAAAAGCATAAATCGCCCAGACTGCTTGTTTTTGTTTTTTTGGCAGTAGAGCAAATGCTTTAGAGAAAGTTTTAGAATGTTTGTCAATAATAGCCTTGCAGTATTCATAAGCAGACTGGGTAGTATTCAAAACAATGCACCTCACTTATGTTGTAGTATAGCAGAATTTTGCTCCATAAGATAATCTGCAAGCAACTTAGCACCTTGCATCACAATAGGTACACCCCCACCTGGATGAATAGAGGCACCTACGGCATATATATTGTCCACATCATATGGTTTTAACTGAGGACGAAAAGCGCCGGATTGGAATAAGGTTGGGGCTATTCCAAAACTTCCACCAGAATATAAACCTTCTTGCATTGCTTCTTGAGGGGTTTTAATCTTCAACCATGTAAGATGATTTCGTAAGTTTGGATAGCCTCTCTCTTCCAACAATTCCAGGATATAATCAGCATATTCCTCTTTTTGTGACCAATCTATTTGTTCTCCAGAGGGCACTGGAACCAACGTATATAATATGCCTTCACTATCTTTCGCTAAGGAATGATCGATTAATGAGGGGTGAAACGTATAAATAGATGGATTTTCTGGTAAACGTTTATGTTGAAATACATCTCTCATATGAGAGTCGAAATCTTTCCCCATAAAGAATCGATGAATAGAAGGTTGTTCATAATTTTTATCTAATCCCATGTACAATAGAAAACATCCTGAGGAAGGTGTATAAGTTCGGTTTAATTTGTTTTCAACAGGCATTAATTGATCCATGATAGGGAAATCTCCATTCATAATCACATCATCATAAGGGACAAACTCACCGTTCACTTTCACCCCTTCACAATGCTTCTGTTGAACAACAACTTCTTCCACTTTAGCACCATTAACCATACTCACATTTCTCTTCTCTAATTCCTTTACTATAATATCTACTAAGCTAGCGTATCCACCTTTTAAATACCAAATCCCATGTTCATGTTCACTATAGGAGACTAGTGAATAAAGGGCAGGTGATTCTCCAGGATTACCTCCAATATATAGCGTCTGCAAAGCATAGATATTCTGTAACTCTTCACTCTTAAAATATTGTTTTAGAAGGCGCTTCACATGAAGATATGCTTTCATCTTCACAAGGGAATGAAGGTTTTTTCTTGAGAAAAAGTCTTTTTTATTAATAAATTGCTGTTTTAAAAATTGTTTTTCTCCTAATGCGTAACGCCATTTCATATCCCTAATAAATCGATCGAAACCTTCACCTTCACCTGGAAATAACCGCTCGATTTCTTCTCTTTGTTTTTGTATATCACGATATTTATACATTCGTTTACCATTTTCATGCTCTATTGAATATAGGGGGTCACATGGGACAATAGGTAACTTTTCTCTAGATATTCCACCTTCATTTAAAATAGATAAAAGCATGTCAGGTAGAAGGATTATAGTCGGACCTTGATCTATTCGATCTTCACCTTCATAAATGAAACTGAGGCGCCCACCCATTGTTTGTTGTTTTTCATAGATAGTAATCCGATTTTCTGTGTCTTGTGATAGCAATAGTGCAGTAACTAAACCACCTATGCCACCTCCTACGATAGATATGTCTCGTGTCATGCGTTTTTCACCTCTTCCCCTTCAGCTAGCCAATTTGCTGTAATTCTTGCGGATTCTAATATGGTTGGCAAACCGCTTCCAGGGTGTGTGCCCCCACCAACAATCCAACAATTTTTTAATTCATTAAATCGGTTATGAGGTCGGAAGTACATCATTTGAGATAACTGATGACCTAAATTAAAGGTTGCACCTTTATAAACAGAGTAATCCTCTTCCCATCCTCTTGGTGTTAGAATTTTTTCTACTTCAATTATCTCTTCTGTAAGGTTAATACCTGTTCGGTTGTAAATTTGTTGTAAAATTAAACTTCTAAACTGATACTTCATTGTGTCCCATTCTATTTCCGAGAAATTATTTGGCACGGGGGCTAACACGTACAATGCTGATTTACCAGTAGGTGCTAAAGTCGGATCAGTAATAGATGCATTGTGTATATATATAGAAGGATCTGCAGAAAGTTTCATAGATTGAGTGATTTCTTCCACATTCTGTTTATAATCCTCCGAAAAAATGATTGAATGATGTGGTAGATTAATTTCTTCATTCACACCTAAATACATCATAAAAGTGGAGCATGAATACTTTTTATTTGCTAAGTTTTCGGATGAATATTTCTTTAGTACTGGTTCTTCAACCAAATGTTCCATTGCATGAGCAAAGTCTGCATTTACTACCACATCATCTGCATCAATAGAAGAGCCATCCTCAAGTTGTATTCCAGTAACCTTTTTTCCAGAAAGTGAAAGTTTTTTCACTCCACTATTTAAATGAATTTTGCCACCATGTTCTTTCACAACCTCTGCCATCGTTTCAGAGATTTGATTCACTCCACCTATTGGGTGAAACACACCATATTCATGTTCCATAAAAGAAAGTATTGAAAATGCTCCAGGACATTCCCATGGGGACATCCCTAAATACTTAGCTTGAAAAGTAAAAGCGAGTTTTAATTGTTCTGAGGAGAAATAGTCAGATAATACACCGTATAATGATTTCCCCAATGCTAGATATGGTAAAGCTTTTAGCGTTCTGGGGCGTATATAATCAACAAGTCGATGGTGACGATTTTGCAACATGGGCATTAATGCATTCATGCGTTTGCGTGTATCATTCATAAATCTTGTATAACCCTGTTCATCACCTGGAAAATGAATGTTGATTTGTTGGTTCATTTTCTCAGAATCTCGGTACATCGTTAGTTGCTTATCTGGAAAAAATAAATCATACATCGGGTCTAACTCTTTGAGATTCATATAGTCTTCAAGCTTTCGATCTGCTGCTTGAAACAATTCTTCTAAAATGTGAGGCATACTAAAGAATGTTGGACCTACATCAAACCTGTACTCACCTAATGTTAATGCCACGTTTCGACCACCTACTTGGGATTGTTTTTCATATACATGAACATCAAATCCCTTTGCAGACAGTAACATTGCTGTAGCAAGTCCTCCTGGTCCAGCACCAATGATAATTATTTTTCGAATATCCCTCACCGCCTTATTGTACATTTGTTGTACATTCATTATACACAGTGAGATATGAAACTGCAACGAAAACAATTTCTTTACTCTACTAACCTCTACATAATGAGATTTTATTTAAATAGGAAAACTATTGTACAAAATAGCTTCATTTTACTTTACGTAAACTTGGGGAAACATTGTATGCCTGGTATGGTTCTGATCACTATGTTGATGTATGTAGTTTGTCTATATTAAACATTGAAAAGATTTCCTTTCTACAATATGGTAATATATTAAATAAACGTAATGAGATGAATTGGAGTGTAAACATGAAAACGGTTGTATCTACGTTAAATGCTAAATATATTCATACCTCTTTGGCTTTAAGGTATCTAAAAGCTACTTCTTCAGATTTTGATGTACTCATAAAAGAATTTACAATAAACGATCCTTCCTTAGAGATAGCAGGTACTCTATATGATCTAAATCCAGATGTCATTGGCTTCAGTTGCTATATTTGGAACATAGAAGAAACCATTCCTGTGATTTCGATCTTAAAAAAAATCCATCCAAATGTAAGAATTATACTAGGCGGTCCAGAAGTAACCTACGATAGTGAATATTGGTTACAGCGTGTACCTGAAGTCGATATTATTGTGAGGGGGGAAGGTGAACAAACATTTAATAAATTGCTAAGTTCTATACAAACCAATCAATCTCTCCATTCACTAAATGGAATTACATACAGAGATGAAAGAGGCGAAATACAATCAAACCCTAACGCACCTAAATTCCCATTAAATGAGATTCCCTCCCCCTTCCGTTTTGAAGAAGATTTACCTGACTTATCCAAACGTGTAACATATGTTGAAACAAGTCGAGGGTGCCCCTTTACTTGCCAGTTTTGTTTAAGCTCAATTGAGTTTGGTGTTCGTTACTTTGATATTGACCGCATGAAGGACGAGTTAACCTACTTAATGGATCATGGAGCTAAGACAATAAAATTTCTAGACCGAACATTTAATATCAATCGTAAATATGCCTTTGAAATGTTTGATTTTCTTATTAAACATCACCGACCGGGTGTCGTATTCCAATTTGAGATTACCGCAGACATAATGCGGCCGGAAGTTTTAGAATTCATTAACGAAAACGCACCCGAAGGTTTATTTCGTTTTGAAATTGGTGTACAATCCACCAACGATCATACCAATGAGCTTATAAAGCGAAAACAAAACTTTAACAAACTAACTCGTACAATTACGATGGTTAAAGATGGTGGGAAGGTTGTTCAACATTTAGATCTTATCGCAGGGTTACCAGAAGAAGACTATCAATCATTTCGCCAAACCTTTAATGATGTATTTGCAATGAGACCTGAAGAATTACAGCTTGGTTTTTTAAAAATGCTTAGAGGTACCGGCCTTCGTAATAATGCTCATCAATGGGGATATACTTATATGGATTATGCTCCATATGAAATGCTATCCAATAACGCACTTTCATTTTTAGATGTAATAAAAATAAAAAGAGTGGAAGATATATTAGAGAAATATTGGAATAAACACTTTATGGATTACACTGTAAACTATATCGTTGAACATATTTTTGAGACACCTTTTGACTTCTTTCAATTGTTTGGTGAATACTGGCATCAGCAAAAATGGAACAAAATCGGTCACCAACTAACTGATTTGTTTAGCAGGTTATACCAATTCATAGAGAAACATGCCTTACATCATGCTGATATAGTTGAAGGGTTAATGGATATGGACTATTATCTGAATTTCCGACAAAAGCCTAGAAATAGTTGGAAACAAAGGGGAATAGAACATCAAGAGAAACAAGAGATATATGAACACGTATGGAAGTATTATGACTTCTCTGAACAAGGATACACCAGAAAGGAATTACACAAACACACCATGATTGACCTATTGTCTTTTGACATAGATGAATATTTGCAAAATGGATTAGTTAAGGAGACACCCTCATTGCTAATTGCTATTTATTCACCAGAGGGTAAGAAAGTAGAGATTAAAAAGGGATCTATCCCATATCCTCTTAAGAAATTACCAAATGGTAGGCAGGCGTCCATACAATATTGGTCATTTCACCATATAGTATGAATGTAAAGTCTTCAGGAGGTGATATGAATGGGCTATGGATATGGTGGCTACGGTTGTTGCTATGGTGGCGGCTATGGCGGCGCTGGCTATGGTGGTGGATTTGCTTTAATTGTTGTACTATTCATTCTGCTTATTATCGTAGGTGCAGCTTTTTATTGCTAATAAAAAATGAGACAAACAAAAACCCTCTTTTTTCAAAGAGGGTTTTTCTTATCGTGTACACTAGAAAATTATAAAATTCAATGCTTGCTTATAACTGAAAAAGTGAAGTGGTCATGTCCAGCTTCAGCGCCTACCCCCTCGGGGTCTTAAGCAAAGCCTCTCTGTGGCAATTTTGCCACGACGAGGCTTTGCTTAAGACCCCGAGGGGGTGAGCAAGGCGCTTGCGCTTTAGCCACGTCCAACTCTAGCGCCCTTTTTTTCAACTATCACTTAACACATTGAAGAATAGGCGTAACATGAGTTGCTGGTAAGGGCTTACTGTAATAAAACCCTTGCATCTCATCACATTTCTCTTTTTGCAAGAAGTGTAATTGTTCCTCTGTTTCAACACCTTCAGCTATTACTTTCATATTTAAGGAATGAGACATGTGAATAATAGATTTCACAATAGCTTCATTTTGCTTTCTGTTTTCATGAATAAACGCTTTATCAATTTTTAGTTTATTTACAGGAAATCTGCTCAAATATTTAAGAGAGGAATACCCTGTCCCAAAGTCATCTATGGAAACATGGACACCTAATTCTCGTAAGCCTATTAGGGTATGTATAATATCTTCCTCATTAGACATCGCCATACTCTCTGTAATTTCCAGCTCTAAATAGCAAGCAAGTAATCCAGTCTCATGAAGGATAGATGAAACTTGGTCAACTAAATCTGCTTGATGGAATTGCTTTGCCGATAGATTTACTCCTACAACTACAGGAGTGTATCCTTGATTTTGCCACTGTTTATTTTGCTTGCATGCTTCTCGTAAAACCCAATTTCCTATTTCCAAAATTAAGCTCGTCTTTTCAGCTATTGGTATAAACGTTGCAGGTGATATATATCCTTTTTCAGGATGTTTCCAACGAAGTAATGCTTCTACACCAACTACTTTCTCACTTCCAATATCCTTTTGAGGCTGATAATGCAACTCAAATTGCTGTTCTTCAATTGCTTTTCTTAATTCTGTTTCCATCGTTAACATCGTCTTAAAGTCTTTAGAAATAGAGGTTTCGAATACTTTGTAGTTATTTCTATTATTCTGTTTGATAACATTCATAGCTGAATCTGCATGTTTAATAAGTTCGTTTTCATCATTTCCATCCTCAGGATAATGACTAATTCCAATACTTACAGATGTGTACAATTCAAAATCGTCAATTTTAATAGGCTCTTTAAAGAGATTGATTATTTTAGTAGCAAATGCTTCTGCATCTTCTTTACATTGAATACCACGTTGTAGAATTAAGAACTCGTCACCTGCCATGCGAGCAATAAAAACATGTTCATCCAAAAGTTGCTTTAAGCGATTTGCACAAGTAGATAATAATTGATCACCAAAAACATATCCCATTGTGTCATTTATTTGCTTAAAATAGTCTATATCCATAAAGTGTACAGCTAATTTCTCTCCGCTTTTTTGAGCTGAGTATATGGCTTCATTAATGGTTTTTAAAAAATAGAATCGATTAGGTAGGTCTGTCAAATCATCATAGTAAGCCATAAATTCAATCTGTTGCCTTTGTTCCATTCGGACTGTGATATCACGGATCATAGCTCCTCGCACTGTCTTGTTATCATACGTGTAAGGGTGTGCCATAATCTCTACGTATATAGATGACCCATCTTTACGAATACCTTGCATCTCATAAGGGATTTCAGGATAATCAACAAACTGCTGGCGTAATTTATATTGATTCCCTTGTGTTACTAATTCATATACGGACTTCTGTAGCATCTCATGATATGTATACCCAAACATATTCGCGAAGCTTTCATCACAATCAATGATAGTCCCTTGATCGTGTAATACCATCCCTTCTTGATCAGCTTGAATCGATTCATACAAACGCATTTTCGTTTCTTTCACTTTTTCATGAAGAGAAATCCGATAAAAAATAAGACAATATACTAAAAGTTCTGGCTCTTCAAACTTCAAGCATTTCACTTGGAAATATCTCTTAGAGCCATCTTTCACTTGTAATAACAATTGCTTTTCAAGATTATTTCGTAACGTTTCAAAGTCAAATAAATAATCAATAGATAGTAACCCTTGTTCAGATACATCTAATAACTTACATGCAGATGTATTCTGATCAATCACCTCTCCCTTTTCGTTCACAAAAAGAATCGCTTCTTGTATGTGTTCTAGCACCCACTTATGCAAAAGAGGAGATTGATAACTCGATGGGTTGGGCATAGTGTATTCCCCCTAAAGCAATACCTGCTTTTAACTTATCCAATAATAATACGTTCTGTTGGATAATGATAATTACCACTTTTCTTATCTTTCTTAAAAGTAAATAGGAACGATAGAATTCCAATTCTACCGATAAACATAAGTGCCATTAATAAAAATTTACCTATTAAAGATAATTCTGGCGTTATACCTAGAGATAGACCAGTTGTACCGAAGGCTGAAGCCACTTCAAATATTATCTCATTTAAACCAAACGGCTCTGTAATCGACAATATGACGACTGCCGTGAAAAATGTAATAACTGCCATAATGGAAACCACTACTGCTTTTATTAAATCACCATCATGCACTTCTCTTCTAAAGATGCGAATACGTTGCTGACCCCGTGCATACGTCAACAGGAAGATTACGACCAAAGCAAAGGATGTTGTTCGTATCCCTCCTCCCACACTACTTGGGGAGGCTCCTATGAACATTAGCGCTGACATAAGCAGCTGAGTCTGTTCAGTAAATTGACTTACATCCATTGTTGATAGTCCAGCACTTCTTGTAGTTACAGACTGAAATAATGAGTAAAACAAAATTTCGTGCCATGATTTATTTTCAAAGAAATGATTAAACTCTAAAAGAGCAATAAAAACAGTTCCGACTAAAAGTAAAATTAAATAGGTGCTAGTAGTTAATTTGGTAAACATTGAAAAACGCATGAACTTCCTTTGTTCACTGGTTGAGAATAAATATTCACGCACTTCTATTAGTACCGGAAACCCAATTGCCCCCAACACAATTAGCACAATATGGATAAATTGGACAAAATAGTCATGCTGGAATGGAATTAATGATTGTCCTGTAATATCAAATCCAGCATTAGTCGTAGCACTTATAGAAGCAAAAAAGCCTTGATAATAAGCTTCTTGCCATGTATCAAAAAACTGCATGAAATAAGTACCTAGCACGAGAAACCCTATCAATTCTATAGAAAAAATCATGAATAGAATTTGCTTCATTAAACGGACCATTCCTTGGAAAGTTGTTTGATTTTGATCGGTCATAATTAACCGACGTTCACGTAATCCGATTTTCTTACCGAGAATGATCCAAATAAATGTTCCAATAGCCATAATTCCAATTCCGCCAAATTGCAAAACCAACGCTAGTAAAAATACACCTGTTACACTAAAGGTTTCACTTGTAGGCAAAACAGTTAATCCTGTTACACTAACTGCACTTACAGAGGTGAAAATTAAATCTACTAGAGATACTTCCACTCCATCCTGATGCGATACAGGAAGTCCTAATAAAATGCATGCTAGTAATACAGCAGAGGCGTAGAACATAACAATTATTTGAACCGGGGATAAGTCATTGAGCCATCTGAAGCTTCGGTGTCTGATCCACATAATATTTCTCCTTCTTCTGCTATATTTCTTTCTTCATAGTAGCACCTTCCAATAGTATAGCATCGAAATAAGGAGTTTTATTTCTTATTATCGGAAAAAATTTGGGGTTATGAAGAGTTTTTTTCATCTTATGTATGATTGAGAGTGTGCACTTACCTCTAAACTTTCGAAAATACAGCCTAATTTATTTCTATACCTGAAGTATTATAAAGGAGGGCCTTCCCTTCTGTAAATCAGGTTTTAACATGATTTATATTACAATCACTTAATAATCTATAACCTCATATAAAATCCTCACTATTGAACTTTTTACTCGTTCAACAAGTGAGGCTTTTTTATAATCAGAAGTGTTTGCCCAACCTCCAACATATGGTATTAAATAGCTATATATACCTAACTACTTAATCTGAAGATTCAGCATCCTCCACGCGATTTTTGAAAGCATGCAATAGTTCTTCTCCGTTATATCCTTTTTCAATAAGGTCCTTTAGCATATTTTCTACTTGATCCTTCTTGTGATCAAGAATATGTCCTAGAAATAATACATTACAATTATCGCCAATATCATTACTATCTATAACTTTAACTAAGAACATAGCTGGTTGGTTTGTTGACTTGGTGATTTTTGCTTGTAGAACAATTTCTTCATCTTTTTCCATAATAGCTTCAAAGTAATCTTTGTATTGTTCTTCTAAATAAGCTTCAATGAGCCAAGTATTATCTTCATCTTCGCGGTTAATAATTAATCCATCAATAAGTGGGATTGTTGTTTTTTGAATATCATCACTTTCACCTTCAACTACATTTAATTTAATCAATTTAAATGTTTTCACGTTTTACATTCCCCTTTTCCACTTTATAACATTTTGTTTATTAATTATCATGATGGATAGGATTAACCACCTATATAAGACATTTCAATCTTTTCCTTTATGGGAAGTTTTCCCTCTGCGCGATCTGCTGAATACCTGTCTCCTCGGGTACTCCATTTTTTCATCACTTCTAGTTTGAACATGTTATCAGTAATTCCCTGTCTAAGCAGCTTCCGAATATCATAACCTTGAGAGGCAAACAAACAATGATACAATTTACCATCTGCTGACAGCCTCGCTCTAGTACACGTGTCACAAAAATGATCTGTAACGGAAGATATCACACCTATCTCTCCATCGCCATCTTTATACCTATATCGTGTTGCTACTTCCCCATAATAATTAGGTGCAAGTTGTTTAAGTGGTAGTTCCTCGGTAATTGTATTAATAATTTCTTGTTTGGAGACAACTTCACTATTTTCCCATCCGTTTACATTGCCCACATCCATAAATTCGATAAATCGCAGTATATGCCCTTTTCCTTTGAAAAATCTAGCCATTGGTAAAATTTGCGATTCGTTCATACCTCTTTTTACTACCATATTGACCTTTACTTGCAAGCCAGCTTCTTCTGCCGCTTCAATCCCCTTAAGTACAGGAGACGTCTTAACACCGCGACTATTTATAGATTGAAACACCTCGTCGTCAATGGCATCTAAACTCAAATTAACTCTTTTAAGTCCTGCTTCTTTTAAAAGCATGGCATATTTAGGTAGGAATACACCATTCGTTGTTAATGCGATATCTTCAATCCCATTAATAGAGAACAGTCTTTCTATTAATAAATGAAGGTTTTTTCGTAATAAAGGTTCTCCACCTGTCAGCCTAATTTTCTCTACTCCTAATGAAGCAAATACTTCAGCAGTACGGATAATCTCATCAAATGTTAGCATCTCTTCTTTATTTAAAAATGGGTAATCTGCTCCAAATATATCTGCCGGCATACAATACGTACAACGAAAATTACACTGATCAATAACGGAGATTCGAAGATCTTTCAGAGGTCTTCCAAATTGATCTTTTATGGCTTGAGATTGCTCTGTCACATTATCCCTCCTCCGTCTGTTAAAATGTATATTTTTTCTATTGTACAAGCCTAGCTCTAGGTTGTCCACGGCTCCGTCTGGCCTTGATATGTATCGAGGAAGATTACCTCAACCTTATCTCCTTTTTTAAAGCCTCTTGTACCTCCAGGCAACATCATAAATGCGTTTGTTTCTATAAGTGATGTGACTACTGCAGACTTATCTATTCCAGCAGGTTCAATCCATATCTGACCATCCTTAGCCACCACCCTACTTCTCACAAATCGTGTAAATGGATTTGGCTTAGGGAAATCTGTTGTGAGATAAGCTTTACTTTTAGGGGGATATGGTTGTTTTGAGAACATTGCCTTTTGAATAACTGGTCGGACAAACAACTCAAATCCTACATAACAGGCTGATGGATTCCCAGATAAACCAAATAATAATTGATTCCCCTTAACAGCCACTGTAGTTACACTGCCTGGTCTCATTGCTACTTTGTTAAATAATTGCTCAGCCTCCAATTTGTCATAGATATCTGGCATTAAATCATAATCACCTACAGAAACTCCTCCAGTTGTAATGAGCATATCTACTTCATTAAGGGCTTCTTGTATAGCTTTATAACTTGCTTCAAAATCATCTGCCAATGTTCCTAGCATTCTAACTTCTCCACCAGCTCGATTAATCTGTGATGCTATCATATGACCATTGGAGTTACGAATCTTACCTGGAACTAGATCATCTGACACATCCAACAGTTCTGTTCCTGTTGTAAATAACCCTATTAAAGGCTTCTTTGCTACACAAACAGTCGCATGTCCAAATGTAGCAAGAACCGCTTTCACCCCAGGATGAATATAGGTTCCCTTCTCTACTAAATGGGTACCTTCAAGCGTTTCAGACCCCTTTCGATTCACATTATCTAAAGCATTAATTGTACGTTTAATACTCATATACTCTTTCTCATTCTCTTGGTATGTTTGACAGATTTCAAACATCGCCACACAATCAGCACCTTTTGGCAATGGTGCGCCTGTCATGATTCTAACAGCCTCTCCCTTTTTCAACGTTTTCTTACCTATTGTCCCTGCAGGAATATGTTCTACTACTTCAAAAGAAACAGGGGCATCCTGACTTGCATAATTGGTATCAGCAGCTTTAAACGCAAATCCGTCATAAGGGGATTTATCAAAAGAGGGAATCGGGTGACTAGCATATATATCTTCTGCTAGAACACGACCATCACTTTCTTCAATGGGGACGATTTCATATGTAAGTTCTCTAGCATAGGTCATCACTCTATTCACCGCTTCTGTTACCTCTATAGGCTTTCTCTTTTCAATCATAGTCCTCACTCTCCTTTCTAAAATAAATCCTATTATGTTTACACTACCAAAGAACAAGGCACATCTCTACCTGTAAGATTCTACAAAAGCCATAACCATCGTTTTTGATACTAAATATTGCTACTTTCTTTCTATTAGAAAAAGGGGCTAATTCAAGCCCCATTTTTCTAGCAAAATTATAAATTCAATGCATGTGTATAACAAAAAAGTGAAATGACCACGTCCAGCTCCAGCGCCCAACGACTAGCAAACTTCTGGCACCTCCTTACGATAAGTCAACATCGGATCGCTGTCGCTCTCCGTGTTCCCTTTTCGGCCTACATGATGTAGGTTGGTTCGATGTTGCTGCGTGATGCAGCGGTCTTAATCGAACCTCCCCCCTGTACAGAACTTCCTTATAAGGACAGTTTGTACCTCGCTAGACGGGCGCTTGTGCTTTTGTTCTTTCCACAAATTACTTTATAAATAAATTACGGTCACGTTGGGATTGAATTTGTTTTGAAATACTTTCTGTACGAATCAT
Source organism: Pontibacillus yanchengensis Y32 (assembly GCF_000770635.1). GTDB lineage: Bacteria > Bacillota > Bacilli > Bacillales > BH030062 > Pontibacillus > Pontibacillus yanchengensis. Next base: position 20,538 of record NZ_AVBF01000035.1, on the reverse strand, counting down.
TGATTGCATGCGCTCTTTGTGAGATCTTCGCTCAATGACAATCGTAAAAATAAACAGTTGAAATTGCATACCATATTCCTCCTTATCTACTATACTGAGAGGCTACGCGCTATCTTTCTCCTCATTTAACCATTCCATGAAAATTGTTTGTCTGCACATTTTATCCGCTCCTTTCTGTTTTATAGTTGTGAACCATACACGGCTTTTCGATCTGTTACCTTTTCTTGTACCGTTTGTTCTTGAAAAGGCAATTGTGTTACTTTCTCATTTTTTTGTCGTGGTGATTTCTTAATAGAAACACTAAATACTAAAAATTGAAAAGTCATAATCCTCCCCCTTTCTCCTCCCATTTTTAACCATTAAAAAAAGCCGTAGATTCTTCTACGGCTTTTTACTTCCTTATTGGATAAGGTAAGAGTGTTTTATATTTTGTGGAACAAACCATTCTTGCCACATTAACACCCTATCTTATAAATAGAACCGCAGGCTTATCACCCACGGTTACAAGGAAGCTATTATATAGACATTAGCACCGCAGCCCATTAGACCTGGCAGTTAAATGTCACTGGAAGGATTATATTTGTGATTAACGCAGTACACGTAAGGTCAAATGGGATTTAGTATTCAGTTGATTGGTTGAATTCGTTTTATTATACTTCATGGGTTTGACCTCACTTTCTGGTTAATTTTTTCGTACATGGAAAGTATATGCAATGATTTGGAAAATGTAAATACATTTCACAAAATTCAATAAAAAATTCTTAGCTAGGCAATTCACTATCTGTATTATGATTGATTAAGTACGCATCTATTTTTTGATCTAGCTGATGAAGTTGACGAATAGCTTCGCTAATTTCCATTTGTTTATAATGATGTAGCCCTTTAGGTTGTTCATCTTTATTATCAGCTAACGTAACTACTTCTTGTAAAGCTGTTTGTTTGCCATCTAGTGAGAAAGGTAAATATGAATCTGTGTGCAACAAAATTGAAACCGAAATATGCTTTGCAGCAACTCGATTCTCCCCAAGCCTTATCAGAAGTTTATGTGCACGTTCTGCTCCTTTAATGGCATGAATATCATTTTGTCTATAATCGTCATAATCCCATTCTCCTTCGTTGTTATACCACTCATAATGACCTATGTCATGTAAAAGCGCAGCCTTGGCAGCATAATCTACTTGAACACCACGTTCAACGGCTAACTCAAAGGCATAGAAAGCAGCAGTCACAGCATGATGTACTCCTGAACGACGAAGGTATTTCCTGGTAATATGATGCTTAAATATATCAACTAGTGTAACGTCTCTCATCTATAATCCCTCCGTTTGTTTTCAAAATAATATATCATAAGGACTTACCGCATACAATATGCTTTTTTTCTTCTTTCCCTACTCCTCTTATTATAAATCTAACTATTTTTTGTTTATTTATTCATTGAAAAAGGTATGACTATTAAGGATTATTGTTAAGGAAGATTTAGGAGTTGATTAAATGAACTTCACTAAAGATACTGTCGTTATCACAGGTGGAAGTAATGGAATTGGGAAAACTCTTGTACAAGAATATGCTAAAAAGGGAGCATATGTGATTATAATAGATAATGATCAAGGAAATGGTGAGAAACTCATTCAAGAATTAAATGAACATGAAAATCAGGGGGCTTTTTTTTATTGTGACCTTCGCAATCCAGAGTCCATTCAACATACATTTTTATTAATAGATCAAGCAAATCTAGAGCCCACCATTCTTATTAATAACGCTGGAGTTAGTTATTTTAGGAACTTTTTTGAATTAACTGTTGAAGATTGGGATAACGTTATTCAATCCAATCTTAGAAGTGCTTTTCTATGTTCACAAGAAGTGGCAAAAAGATGGCGGGATAATGGAATTCATGGGAGAATTATTAACATGGCTTCTACCAGAGCATTCATGTCTGAACAAGACTCAGAGTCATATGCAGCTACGAAGGGCGGAATCATTGCTCTCACTCATTCAATGGCTATTTCGTTAAGTGAATATCAAATAAGAGTCAACTCAATAAGCCCTGGTTGGATTCAAACGGAGCATTATGAACACTTACGAGATATTGATCACACACAACACCCTTCCAAACGAGTTGGTCATCCTCTAGATGTGGCTAGAGCTTGTTTTTATCTTAGTGATAAAGAAAATGCATTCGTGACAGGTGAAAATATAGTTATTGATGGTGGCATGACGAAAAAAATGATATATGAGCATTAATTAGTTCACTAAAAGGAAAGATATATAGATTATTTACACACTTAATTATGTAGATAAATCTCGATATATTTGTTTTTAAAATAAAATAAAAGGGTATTAGATAATTAACAAACAAGGTACATAATGAATATGAAGAGCATACCAACCTTCATGATTCAAATTTTATAAAAGTAAATTAGAGGTGACTACCTTGACTCAAATATCATCCTATCAAGTACATTTTAACCAACGTATTTCTATGGAAGAAATAATGAACATATACCGCTTTGTTTCTAAAGGAACGTATGATGTGTACTTATATCAAGATGACCTTATAGCAGATGTTAGCAACCTACCAAAATTATTAAGTTTCTTTCTTTACTATCAAAAAAAATCGCCTATTTTAATGATTATTGACGGAGAAAATGTGGAATACGCATATGAGAAGATTATAAAAGTTTGCGAGAAACCATTAGAAAAATGTGAGGTTCGTTCAAATCACGAAGCTCCTGCTCATGTTGCAATTCAAGTTTAGTATCATCATTTGAAAGGAGAATGACAAATGGCTTATGAAGATCGCGATGTAGAAATAGAACATAAAGAGAAAAAACAAGACTCTAGTAAAGTAGGCGTAGCAGCAATTAAATATGTAACGTATTTAATTATTTTCTTTGGAATTCTCTGGTTTTTAATTCAATACGTTTTCCCAATGATTCAAGGATAACTTAAACGTATATGCCGAATGATGAATTATAAAGTTATCCACCTTTGACTAGATACCCCCCCTTTAAAGCTTTTATAGTTTTAAAGGGGGGTTATCTGTTTATATATAACTCTATAACATTTAAAAGGTACAAATTCCCATCAAAATATTCTTTTAGTCACCATGAATGTGGGGTAAAGAATAGTTAGGTGATTAATAGTAGCAGAAAGGAGACCCTATGCTTGATTTCATTATCTCTTTCATTAAGGACATAGGTATATTTGGTTTACTTCTCAGTCTAGCCATAGAAGCTTCCTCCTTGCCATTTCCAGGAGCGATTGTCGTACTGACTTATGGATATATACTTAAGGCGTCTGCTCTTGCAAGTTTTGGAATTGCTTTATTAGCTGGGATTGTTTATACAGCATTTAGCTTTATACCCTATTACATCGGTTACAAATTAGATCATAAAGTAAAACAATGGTTTAATGAGAATAAGATTGAAAAAGCTGAACGGTGGTTTAACCGATGTGGAGAATGGACTATTGCTTTATCTCGTCCCCTAGGGCTTGGAAACTACATCTCATACTTCTCTGGACTAAGTAAAGTACGCCCTTACCGTTTTGCTGTCATCACATTTATTGGAATTTTTCCGTGGATATACCTCATGTTAATGCTAGGAAACATTGGTAACCTCGAATCAATGAAAAGTTTACTCTCTAGTATTCAACAGTATATCTATATAGGGTTAGGAGTATTATTGATTGCTTATATTACCTTCAAATACTTTAGCAAGAAAAAACAAACAAAATCATGCCCTCCCCCATATTCTGATAGACAGTCTTCTACTAAGGAACATACTTCCTAATTTATTTTCCTAAGAAAGGGTGTTCCATTTATTCCCACCCTTTCTTAGGAAGCCGTATGTTTCTTTTTTCTAGCCACTAAACCTATAGTGAACAAGACAGCTACTAAAAAAACTAAAACGATAGCGGAGAGATATGGACCATTCAGTATATTTTCATTTATTATTCGATTAATACGATGAGCAAAAGGTTCTGAAATAATCTCTGACCGATCATTTACATATGTTTTATGTTCATAGGTAGCAGCTCCAAGAGCAGACTTCCATCCTCCCGAGGTCTTATCTAACCAAATCTCGATTACATCACCTGTTTCAACATCCAAAAATCCCGATCCATTATATTGATTAGCTGACCATTTTGGAATGTATGTGTAAAAAACCTCTACATTCTGAATATTCTTTATTTCAGAAGAATTTTTTATTATTTCGTTTATGGATAGTTTCATTTTTCTTTTTTGTTTAGGTTCCCCTTCTACACTCAGGTCTTCTACAAGATGATGAGAGGTAACCGTACCGATAACTTGTAATGATGCTTCTTCTTTCGCTGTTTCCACTTCTGAGGGATCGGGTGCTGCTGCAACATTAGATGCAGCCACCCAAAATAAAATACATACTATCATTAATATATTCCAATAAAAGAGCTTCTTCTTTCCCCATGAAGATTCTCTCACTCCCCTTCACCATCTTTCATGTGGATTAGTTAGTATTACTATATCAACGTTTGTAATTTATGGAAACCCCTTTTTACCATATCTATTTTTACACATTACGAAATATAAAGAAGAAAAAATAGCCTAACATAAGACAATCATCTCTTCACATAAAATAGGTTACACAACCGGAGGTGATAAGCTTAATGGAATTAGAAAACATGAGCTTAGGAGTTATAAGCTTTACATTCATTTCGTTAGTAAACGAACATTGGATGTATTGGCACCTACCAAAAGTTTATTATTGGAAAATACCACCTAATTAAAATAGCGACGTATAAACTGTCCTAATCTGATAAGAGGAAGTGTTCTGAATCGAAAAATACTCGATTCAGACGACTGCATCATGTAGCAATATCGAACTAGCCTACGTCGCGAATGCCTAAAGGGAACATGAAAGAGCTCAAGCATTTGATATTGAATTACCATAGGGAATTCAGGGAGTTTGCTACCACTGGTCGTGTCGACATCACTTTATTAAAGTTACACACAATCTCAACCCTTTTTTTATTATCCCAGACGACAAAAAAAGAAGTTACTGTTTTTTACAGCAACTTCTTAATTAAACCATCCTTTTCTTTTAAACCATAGAAACATGAGCACTGCAATTACTCCCATAATGGATAGTACTACGAAATAAGCATACCGCTCATCTAACTCTGGCATATATGTAAAATTCATACCATATATACCAACAATAAAAGTAAGAGGCATAAAAATTGTTGAAATAACGGTTAAGATTTGCATGGTCCGATTTGTTTCATGTGAGTTTAGGGACATGTAACTATCCCTAATATCAGTCGTCATCTCTCTGTTCGATTCAATAAGTTCTGAAACTTTTAATAAATGATCATGAATATCAGAGAAGTATTCTTTACGTTCTTTAATGCCATCTAAATGCTGAGAGCTGAGCATCCTATATAGTAAATCACGCATAGGATGTACCGTTTGCCTTAGGGTCAATAAGTCTGCCCTTGTATCGAATAACTGTTCAAGCAATCGTTCCATAGAAAGTTGCTTTGTATTATCCTCAATATCATTAATATGATCCTCTATAGCGTACACTATTGGAAAATAATTATCTACTACTTTGTCCAATAACTGGTGTAGTACATGGTCTTCTTCCCAATTTTGTGGAGATTTATCACGTTGAATTCGATTCCATACTTGCTCTAATTCAGGAGAAGTAGCCTTATGGTACGTTACAATATAACCATAGCCATGAAAAATATCGATTTCTTCTTTATCAAGTGACTTTGCATTTAGGGCGTGAATCACATAAAAAGTATGATCATCAAAGTAGTCTAATTTGGGACGCTGCAAGGTATGGATACAATCCTCTATCGCTAGCGGATGAAAATTGAACTCAGACTCGAGCTTCTGAGTTTCAGATGGAGTTGGTTCAAAAAAATCCACCCAATACCATTCAATTGTGTCATTATGCAACCTCTCGATTGGTAAATCTATGTGTAGAGATTGGTCTTTCGTCATAGCCATCGTTCGAATCATAAGAACCCTCGCTATCGATTCAATGTTCCTGTGGAAACCATTGATATAATAAGACATCGTGCCATCGATCAAATTTATATCCTACTTCTTTTAGAGTACCAACATAGCTAAACCCGTATCGAATATGTAACTGAACACTGCGTTCATTTCCCTCTGTGATCTTTGAAATAACGGTATGAAACCCGCATTCTTTACCTTTATCTAAAATAGCAGTCATTAGTGAATGACCTATACCTAACCCATGAAACCGAGGGTAAACATAAACAGATAGCTCAACAGTAGATTGATAAGCTAATTTTTCCTCAAAAGGGCTTAAATAAGCATAGCCTGCTACCTCTCCTTCCCATTCAGCTACAAGAATAGGATACATTCCCTCAAACTTCGTAAACCATTCTTGCTTTTCCTCTATCGATTTTTCGTGTAAATCAAAGGTCGCATTACCATTCAAAATTGCTTCATTTTCTATATGATGAATGGCAGGTAAATCTTTACGCTCCCCATTGCGAATCCATATCATACCCTCACCTGCCTTTTCCTCATCTTATCATAGCACCTTAAGTATTGTTATGTAAAAATCTACCATTTCAATGTTTGTAAATTCATAAAAAGAATGGTTACATGTTTTCTTTCATTATATTGAGGTTAATATGAGCCTATAGATGTAGAATACTACTGCATAAGTAACATCTTTCATTTGAATAGACGCAGAAATTAACCTCCTCCCCCACCACCAGGATGCCTAAGACCACTTTTTTGCACCTCTTCTGGGGAAAGCTCATATTCTTTTCTATATTCTATTCTATTTTTTACTTTTTTCTTATGGCGATACTTCATTAAAAAAATAAAGACCCACGTTCCCACTACAATAAAAATAGGCGATAACTCTATCACTATTATTCCCTCCTGTATTACTTTATTAGGTAAGGGTTCTTGTATATAGCTAAAGAACATAGCGCTGTCGTCCAGTTAACTAAGTATATGTGCGACCCACATGACGTGGGTGGGGCGGATGATGCTGCACGATACAGCGATTATAATGGACCCTGAAACCAGAACTTCCCTGATTTCACAAAGGGTATAGGAGGAAACATGCGTTCTTCGATATTGCCTTATCAGAGGAAGGTAAAGGAAACACACTAGTCGCTGGGTTTTAGAGTGTAGTTGACCAAATTACTAGTCGATAAAAAAATCTCTTTCAACAAGCTTGAATGTCAAGTAGAAATTCAAGCTTATTGAAGGAGATAGGCTTTACTTCCAGTCCAAAATACCTTTTAGATCACTATAGATTTGGTCGGGTTCTTCGTCTATAGTCGGCCACTTGGCTTGACCTCTACGTATCCAAGCCGTATGAAGACCAAAACTACTCGCACCTGTGATGTCCCATGGATTACTTGACATAAACAACACTTCATCTTTTTGTAACCCAAGCTGGTCTATTGCAAATTGATAGGCATGGGGACTTGGTTTATAAATATGAATCTGATCAGCACTTAACAACCCTAATGTTTGATCTAGCTCATTATAGTTTAGTAACGGTTCTAACATATCCATCGTTCCATTTGAAAAGATAACCAGTTGCTTATCTTTCAGTTCTTCTAATACTTGCTTCACCTCCGGAAAAGGTTGAAGCTGCTTATAAACTTCAAGCATTTCTTGTATATCCTCTTCGCTATACTCTACCTGGTTTACTATAAGTGCATCTTGTAGAGCCCATTTCGTAATTTGATCAAATGGCTTATAACCATCTATTAATTGACGAATAAAAAAGTAATGAACCTGTCTACTTCTCCATTCTTGGCTAATTGCTTCACTCTTATTTGGAAACATCTCTTCTAAACGGATTTGAACAGAATGTACATCAAATAATGTACCGTACGCATCAAAAACAAATGCTTTTACGCTCATAAGCTCCTCCTTAATGTCGGGTTTCTCTTCAGTTTTACCCTAATTCATTATGCTCTACACAATAAGGAGTATACACTCATTTTAGTTGCGATACATGTATCGTGTGCCCTTCCCCATCTTGAAATGAGAAAGCTTCACCATTGTTATCGATAGTGACGAGTAATCCTCTTGAATGTAATGTATCATAATCTGCTTTAATATCATTAGAACCAAGTGTAAAAGGATGATCTAATCTGATAAATAAATCTCTTGGAACTTCAACTAATGTAATACCAATATGATCTAGCGTAACTGCTCGCAATTCCCCATACATCGGCGTGTTAAACGAAAATTGATATAATTCTTGAACTCCAAGATGTTGTTGATACCATTTCGAAGATCGTTCCAGTTGTTCAACCGGAAGAAAATAACCACCGATGTGAAATGCCCTTTGATTGCCGGAGTGATCTCCCCATCCTACAATGCCAATCTGTAGCTCATTAGGATCTGTCACCTCATATGAGACCATATCATAAAAATCTTCAATATCTGTTAACTTACACCCTTTTAAGAATAGGTCTCTATGTAAGGTTTGGGGATCAAACACATTGATATTTAACGGACTAAATGGATACATATGGTTCATTTCACTTTTGTAGAAAATTAAATTAGCGCCTTCCTGAAAAGTAAATGCTACTTCATCCATATCCTCCGAAATTGCTTCAAATTGGAAGTTAGATTCATACCAATCCTTCGTCTCTTCTAGGTTTTTTGCAGGGATACGAATTGCTTCTAATTGTTTTATCGTCATAATATTCACCTCCTTCTTTTTATACCCGTTAAGAAAATAGAAAAACCCTAAAAAAATCGATTGAATCTTCTAATAATTTTACATCAAACTTACTAAAAATGAAATAGAAGTTGATAAAAAGGCTTTATTATTAATAAAGTGAAAAGTTATATTCTTCTTTAACAGAAAATGTAATGTTTAATACATTACTCTAAATTTCAGGTTTTACTTTTTTGCAAAAGAATTAAATATCTTGCAACAAAGCGCAAACGTTCGATGTTGACTTATCGCAAGGAGGTGCGGAAGTTTGCTAGTCGCTGGGCGCTGGAGCTGGACGCTACAAAAGCTCGGGGCGCCCGTTAAGCGACGTACAAACTGGACGGCTCCGTATGAGATAAAGGAAACACGAAGAGCGGTAGCGATTCGATGTTGACTTATCGTAAGGAGGTGCCGGAAGTTTGCTTGTCGCTGGGCGCTGGAGCTGGACGCTACAAAAGCGCAAGCGCCCGGTTAGCGACGTATATGCTGGACTGAGCCGTAGGAGATAAAGGCAACACGAAGAACGTAGTGATTCGATGTTAACTTATCGTACGGAGGCGAGGGAAGCTACTAATCGCTGGGCGCTGGAGCTGGACGTGGCTACTTCACATTTTCAGTTATAGACAAGCATAGAATTTTATAATTTGTACGCTAGACGTGAACAAAGGACGCTTCGACCGTGTGAAGTCCAAGCGCCCTTTAGTACTTTATATGTGTTCTATGTTAGATAAAATTAACAAAAACCCTCATTTTTGGCTTTCTCTATATTTTGTTGATGTACCTCTTTCATTCCTTCAAAGAAGGAGTATTCTTGTTTCAACCACTCCACTAAATCTTCATTATTTAGCAATCCTTGTATATATTTTTTTGATGCTTCTATACGATGTTGGATAGAACTAAGACCACTGGCTGGATTTCCATGACCTGGGACTAACAATTTTACATTATATTGACTTACTATTTGTTCGAATGTTTGAAGTGTTTTTTTGTATGAAGAGAAGCTGTCAAATACAAACGGAAATTCCACATCAGATAAGTAATCTCCAGCAATCATTATTCCTAAAGGCTCGATAACCGTAATAAGTCCATCATATGTATGCCCTGGCGCTTTGAAGAAAGTCAATGTAATGTCTCCTTCTTCTAGCTTTTGCCCATTCTCTTCCACTACAATATCCACCTCTGGATACGAAATACTATATGATCTTTCTAAGTAGTAACTTCTGTCAAAATCCTTAATTTCTTGGACTATACCTTGTTTATTAGGATGATTTTGGAACTCTTGAGTTGAAATAACAACAGCTGAATCAAATGCATTCGCTCCTAAGATATGGTCGAAATCAGAATGGGTTAAGATCAAAAATAACTTTTTCCCTTTTCTACGTTTATTTACATATGATTTTAATCTCTCCACCTCAGAAGGTAACCAATTAGGGTCTACCACAAATAATGCTGTGTCTGTTTCTATAACCGTTGATGTTGTTTGATAGAGAGATGAATGAAAAACTGTGACTTTTTCATTTAAGTAAGATTGCATGATTATCCTCCTTGAGAGTCTTGAATGGGTATCTCCTCTACCTCCTTACTTTTGTGCATAAAAGACCTTCCCATGCAGAAAATAATATTGGAGGTGTTGAAGCTGAAACATTTAAAGGCGTTAGGCTTAAAATGGGTTATTCTGATTACTGCCCTTTACCCAATATATGGGGCTATTACAAATGCATCGCTTGGGAATGTTTTCTTAATTAGTATTGTACTATTAGGAATAACGTATGTCGTTGGTGATTTATTTATTTTAAGACGATTCGGTCTTATAGTTACATCGATTGCTGATTTTGTAATTCCTTTTGGGATTTTATATTTGTTCGGACAAATGATTAATGGCATCCCAACTCAAACGGTGCTCCCTGCAATTGCAGCAGCTAGTTTCATTGTAGCTTTTGAAACATTTTTCCATATATACATGGAGGATCGAGTATTAGAATTAGGGCCAAAAGTATATGAAAAACGTAGACAATTACTAGTTCCTAAAAAGCTTCGAGTCGAATCCTCAGAAGAGCTATTTCCATATGAAGCGCAACGAAAAGATGCACAAAAAGAAGAAACCCATGATCCTGAAAAGGAATAAAACAGCTAGGCTTCCTGGCTGTTTTTTTATCGTCTAACTACAAAGGGGTTAAGTTTGTAGATAACTTGATAAAGTGATGTGGCCCAGTACCCAGCGACTAGTATCCTTCCATCGCCTCCTACGATAAGTTAACCTTAACTAACCCATGTTTTCGTTTTTATCTCAAAAATATGTTGAGGAAGTTCGGTTGAAGCTACATCACGTAACAACATCGAGCCAACCTGCTTCATGGACGGCACAGCATATTCGTCGCTAAGCAGGAGCCACGAGCTTTTGTTCTGGGCGAAGAAATTTCCTTCCACCTGTTACCTCCATGTAAGACGGTGGGGTACATCACATCTAAGCTTTCCTTAAGCTCGTTGAGATAAGGATACGTGTGTCCTATTTTAAAATTATGGAAATCCATTCTTCAAAGTTAAGTCTCAAGACTGAGATCACATCCCTCTATGGCTGGTTCGAAACACTTGGAAATTTATGTACACTTACAATAAGTTAGCCATAAAGAGAGGATTGAATATCATGAGTCAAACTTTTAGTGTTTTTAAAAACCGTACATTTACAAAGATATTCTTAGCTGCCATAACATCAAGACTTGGAACCATTGTAGGTATGACGGCTTTTACATTTTACTTACTGGACCGATTTTCTGATCAGCCAATATATGCCACAGTGACAGAAATGATGTATTCCGCACCGACGTTGCTTGTATTCTTTCTTACTGGAGTAGTGGCTGATCGTATGGATAGGCAGAAAGTGGCTTATTACAGTGATTTTATTTGTGGAGTTCTTTCATTTGGTCTGATTGTGGCAATTTGGGTCGATTGGATGCCACTAGTTTTTTTGGCACTGTTTTTAAGAAGTGCCGTGGCAAAATTTTTCGCCCCAGCTGAGATGAGTTTGATTCAAGGTATTTTAACTGAAGAAGATTATTCCACTGCAGCAGGACTTAATCAAATGGTGGCAGGTTTCTTTAATTTGTTTGCTACAGGTCTTGGATTAGGTGCATATTGGTTATTCGGTGTTCAAGGAGCGATTGTAGGAGACGCTATTACATTTTTTATATCCGCTTGGTTGATTCGAACATGTATAATCAACACAGAAGCCCGTCTACCTAATGGGCCTCATACGTTTAAAGACTTACATTACTCATCCATTTTTGCAGATTTTAAGGAGGGGCTTATTTATATAGTAAAACATAAACTATTAATGGTCATCATTGCTGGATTCTTCATCATTGGTATTGTAAACGGTGGCTTTTCTGTTATGCCAATCTATATATTGAAATATAAATTAGTTCCTGAAACGTATGAAACTTGGTCAGTTATTGTGGGAATCGTGTTTGGAGTGTTTATGATTACTGGAAGTATTTTGTCAGCCATGCTAGCAAAAAAACTTAAATTATATACATGTTTATCACTTGGTCTTATAGTATCTGGATGCTTTTTGTTCATGAGCGGTCTTGCCACTACTCCAATTATTTTCATTATCATCACAGCTTTTGTAGCATTAACTATTCCTTTAGCTAATATCGCAATCGGTGGCTGGTTACCTTCTATTGTAGATAGAAAAATGATGGGTAGAGTAGAAAGCTGGATTACACCTGTTATGATGATTTCCCACACCACTACATTGGGGATTATCTCAGTAGGATTTCCTACTTTCTTCTCCATCACTACACTTTTTTATGTTTGTGGTGGAATATTAATACTAGTAGGTATAGGGTATATGCTTATCCTACCAAAGCTTAACAATCAGTATGATAGGTCTGTTAAACATCACAATGAACAAACCAAAGCAATAGAAGCACCATCTCACACTTAAGAAAAGCTCGAAGCGACTTGGTCACCCCATACAGGCTTAAGACAAGCCTCGAAGTAGCACTTAGCGATGATTGACTTATTACATCGAGTGATGGGCTGGGGCTATACATGTAAGCGCCAGAAACTTATGCTTTCTTTCCTATTAAAAAAGAAAAAACTCAAGCATTGCTTGAGTTTTATTCGTTATGCTTCGGATAACGACCAACCACATGTATTGCACTAATTATCCGTTTATTAATCCACTTTCGATTGTCATTTGTATTCAGTTGTTCGTATGCTTGCTGTCGACCACCTTCAGTAGTGACATAGTGAGTAGGTAATGTGTTTAAGCTCAGGGCAAGAATATCCCTTCTACATTTTTCACATTTACAAAATGTTTGATAGTCTGGGCTCATAAGCATGACGGTGACAATACTAGATGCTAATTCTTCCATTACATTCACTATCTCTCTTGACATGTATTTCCCTCTCTACTTGTTCATTATCTCTTTTATACTATAACTTTACTTTAACACGTATAACAAAATAGTAGTAGTAATTAGTGGTGTTGGGCATGGTCAATAGTCTGTTTTAAGACGTCCATAACGTGTTCATCATCAATGGAATAGTAGATAGAAGTTCCTTCTCTCCGATACTTAACAAGTCGTAAATTTTTTAAAAACCTCAACTGGTGAGATACGGTTGATTGACGAAGATGTAATGCCTCAGAAATATTATTTACAGATAATTCTTCTTGATATAGCAAATGCAATATTCTAATCCGTGTTGGATCTGAGAGAGCTTTAAACGTTTGAGAAACGATAAACAGCGTCTCTTCATCTAATTCCTCTAATTTAGGTAATTCATCCATTCACTATCCACCTTTCTTTATCTATTTTCATCCTCTTGATTTTTCTTACCTTTTTTAATAGCAAAATACATGAACGCTACAAATAAAGCAAAGATAAGGATTGCCATCGCCACCATTGAATAAAATAATGGGCCTAACATCATACCCCTCCTTTTAATGATGGGTTAATTCTAATACAGAACATTCCTCATCTTCATATTCAACTTCTATCGTGACATGGTCAAGATGAATGTCACCTAAAATATCTTTTATTTGTTCTTTTATTGTACAAACTTCATCTCTAGTAGTATTCTCTGGTACTACAACATGGGTTGAAAAGGCATGATGTTCTCCATCTAGTGACCAAAGGTGTGTATGATGAATGGAATGAACTAAATGAATCTCTTCCATTTTTTTCTTTAATGATGCAAAATCAATGCCTTCTGGTACTTTCTCTAAGAATAAGGACATTGTTTTCTTAAAATTAATAACCACATTATATAGAATATACAATGTAATACCAATGGATAAAAGAGGATCTAAAATCGGAATGTCTTTAAACAATAAGATAATACTTACAATTAAAACAGCCACCCAACCTAATACATCCTCAAGCAAGTGCCAAGTCATCACTTTAGCGTTCATCGACTCCCCACCACGAAGTTTGAAAACAGCTGCTCCGTTTACAAGAACACCTAAAATAGCTAGCATAATCATGCCACTAGCATTTGGACTTACTGGATTCAACAACCTTGGGATAGCCTCTGTAAAAATAAATATAGAACCGACTATCAAGACGACACTATTAATTAGAGCGGCTAATAAGGAAAAGCGTTTATAACCAAATGTGTAGTCATTGTTATGTTCTTTCTTTGAGTATTTTTGTAGAAACCATGATAAGCCTAACGATAATGAGTCTCCTAAGTCATGAAGTGCATCGGAGATGATTGCCATGCTATTTGTTAAAATACCTCCGACAATTTCAATTAATGTAAAGAATAAATTCAAAAAGAATGCTGTCTTAATATTCCCCGTGGTATGATCGTGATGATGGTGATGATGTCCCATAAAGCAACCTCCTCCAACGTTCTATAACTGTATTACGTTTCCCTAAAATATTAGCATTTACCACTTGCAATATATGCACATATATTCATATTCAGTTTAAAGTACATGCCTGAATTCTGTCAAAGGTCATTTTCTAAAACGATTGCTTTGGAAAAGTCCAGGCATTTATTCCATATTTGCCCCATTATCTTGAAGACTTGGGTTCAAGGTATTATGGAAAGTATTGGGTCCGATACTTAAATAGTGGAGGGGGGTTACGGTGGAACAACTCGCTTTCCTGCGGGCGAGCTGGTGAGCCTTCTCACTCGCTTCGCTCCCTCCGGGGTCTCACCAACCTCTTTCTCCCGCGGGAGTCTCTCAGTTCCCCCTTCACCCCCATCAGGGTAATAGCTATCGGACCCGCGGCTAAATGTAGTACCTCTCTCCGACCGCACAAGATGTTCATATCTTTAGTGAAAACCTTCATTTGTTACAGAAGACGTACAAGTGTATAGATTTTAACTCCGAAGATATAAAAATACCTCATTTACTCATATCTGGCCATGTTTCCGTTCCTATCAACAATAGCAAAGGTGGACGTGGAACAAGGAGACTCCCGCCGGAGAAAGAGGTAGGCGAGACCCCGGAAAGCCCCGTTTTTGGGCTAGAGGAGGCTTGTGAAGGGGAGGTTCGACTAATACCGTCACATCGTGTGACAACGTCGAACGACCCTACATCGTGTAGGGCCGCCGGCAGGACGAGAGTTGTTCCACGGCCACCTTTATTCTCACAAAAGCTACGGAAACATCCCTCTTTATTTGCCAATTCATTGCTAAATAACTTAATTTATCTCGAATACAAGTCTTCAAAATTATTCCTCTATAGTTGAATAAGCTACATGTATCTTAAACATTTTTAAGTTAGAAAATGAACTTAGGTTTCTGTTGTACTACTCATTTCTACTCCTTTTAATGCTTGTGATGCCAACCTGTCTGCTTCTTTGTTTTCTTTTCGTGAAATAAGATGATAGTTTGGGGTAATCCCTAATCCTTTAAGTTTATGCTCTACACGATCAGCCCATTTAGTTAATTCCTCTTCCATACAAGGCCATTCCCCATTTAACTGATTGATAACAACTTGGGAATCGCCAACAATTGTTATAGGTATATTACGAACACCTAAGAACTCAAGCTCCTGCATTGCCAAATGTAAAGCTGCATACTCAGCTTCGTTATTAGTATTCAATTCATAGATTAAGGCATTTTTACGTAAGCGGAATGACTTTCTATTTTGATGATAATAAATAGCACACCCTAAGCCTGACTGATAAGTTTCTATATTAAATCCACCATCAAAATAGACTGTAATGTTATGAGGTTCTGTTTGTACACCCTTCATGAACTGCTTCATTTCTTTTAAGGTTAATGAAGTATCATAGTTGTCGATAAAAGAAATACTATGTATTCGTCCAGTCTTTTCCAAATCTTCACCTATTAGAATTGCTTCTCCAATATACATCTCATCCGAACGAAAAGTGGCTTCTGTACCTTTTGGAGTTTTGTACGTTAATTCAATTCTGATATTCATTCGCTAACCCACCTCAATTTCAATAGTATGTATTATTTATCATATCCAATAGGAAAGGTTCTACTTAGAATATACGATAACAGAAGCAAGGTATTGATGGTATTTCACATTTAGTGATGTTTGATAGAGTAAAATGAAATACTCCATTTATGGATGGTTTTAGTAACAGAGTATGTCGTAACGAATAATTTCATTTACTCAAACAAATTTACCCCCTTAAGAGAAAAATCTCATAAAGGGGGTGTTGTTACTATGCAACTTGATCATATCCATCATCCAAGGATACAGGATGTTGCAATCGTTTGTGAGCTGTTCTATAGAAAAAAGCAATCACACTTACCGTAATAACTCCGGCAATAACATAAGCTATTTCAATAGATAAACCAGCTCCAATATCTGCGTAGAAAATATATGTCGTGGTGGCAAATGTCATAAATGATGCTGGTATCATGGCGATAAAGTAATTCTTTTTAGATAATATCAAGTACATGGCACCAATCCATAGTGCAATCATAGCTGTAGACTGGTTTGCCCATGAGAAATATCTCCAAAGAAGGGAAAAGTCAATTTTCGTCAGGATAAAAGAAAGAGCAAACACCGGAAAAGCTATCCAAAGACGATTTGCTGTTTTCTTTTGTCCGATCTTAAAGTAATCTGCAATAATCATTCGCAAACCACGGAACGATGTATCACCTGAAGTGATTGGCAATATGATAACGCCTATAATAGCAATAGTTCCACCAATTGCACCTAGCATAGATTTAGATACTTCACTAACAACTGCAGCAGGTCCACCTTCTGCAATGATTTGATTTAATTCATTACCGGAGAAGATACTCATTGCAGCTGCTGCCCAAATCATGGCAATAACACCTTCAGCAATCATCATGCCGTAAAAAATCTTCCTTCCCTGTCCTTCACGTTGAGTTGTTCTGGAAATAATCGGAGACTGAGTAGCATGGAAACCAGAAAGAGCTCCACATGAGATTGTTAAGAATAGTAAAGGGAAAATTGGTAGATTATCAGGATGCATATTCGTTAATGACATCTCTGGAATAGGTGCTCCTGTTGCAATCAGACCTACACCAATACCAATAGCACTTAATAATAACAGTGCTCCAAAAATCGGATAAACTCTCCCAATTATCTTATCTATTGGCAATACGGTTGCGATAATGTAATAAACAAAAATGATACCTACAATTGCACTCAATCCGATCCAATTCGAAGTTAAGTTATTAATTAGTGAAGCAGGTGCTGAAACAAAAACCGTACCAGTTAAAAGTAATAGTAAGACAGAAAAAGCGTTTACAATATGTCGCATAGGCTTGCCTAGAAACTTTCCAGCTAATTCAGGTATGTGTGCCCCTTTATTTCTAAGAGAAATCATACCAGTAAGGTAATCGTGAACCGCTCCTGCAAAGATAGAGCCTAATACAATCCATAAGAATGCAACAGGACCGTATAGGGCTCCTAATATTGGCCCAAAGATAGGTCCTACTCCTGCAATATTTAACAGTTGGATCATAGAATTTCGTTTGGTTCCCATTGGAAGATAATCTACATTATCACCTATTGTATAGGCTGGTGTTTTTCTTTCTTCTTTAATTTCAAAAGTCTTTTCTACAAATTTTCCATAGGTGAAATAGCCAATAATTAATAATGCAATAGAAATAATAAAGGTAATCATTCGTTGTTCCCCTCCCCAATGTGTATGCGTTTTCAATCAGTTTGTGTATTCATTATATAAAATGAAACGCTTTCATTGGGTGGTATAGAGATAACATGTCGTGAATTAGCTTTAAGATGTCGTTAAATAGAAATTACATACATCTTTACAAACTCAATCTACTCTTTAATTCCTTAGCATATGTTCTACTAACTGGAATCTCTTCTGTTATATGCTTTAACTTCAATTGGTAAGCACCATTAAACCATGGGATTAAGGCTTCAACTTCTTTTAAATTTACTAAATAGCTTTTATGCGTACGAAAGAAGGAAAAATCACTAAGTTTCTCTTCAATATCTTTTAAAGATAGCTTTGTGGCAAATGATTTCTCACTAGTATGAACCCTCGTTTCCCCATTATCCACTTCCACATAAAAAAGATCTTCAGGTAGTACATAATATATACGATCTTCTGTCTCAATAGCTAACTTACCTTTCACGTGATTATTAACTTCAATAG
Source organism: Pontibacillus yanchengensis Y32 (assembly GCF_000770635.1). Taxonomy (GTDB): domain Bacteria; phylum Bacillota; class Bacilli; order Bacillales; family BH030062; genus Pontibacillus; species Pontibacillus yanchengensis. The sequence continues at coordinate 2,222 of NZ_AVBF01000035.1, read as the reverse complement.
TAGAAGACTCCTTGTTATGCATAACATTTCGTAGGCGCTTTACAGTCTCCTCTACTTCTTCATCTGAAAAAGGCTTTAGTAAGTAGTCAATAGCTTCATACCGAAAAGCTTTAGCTGCATAATCTGGATGTGCAGTAGCAAATACTACATGGGGTGGATGTTTTAAATTTTGTATAGATTCAACAAAGTCCATACCAGATAATCCTCCCATTTCAATATCGACAAATAGTACATGGATATTTGTGGTACGCATTATTTTTTCTAGACCTTGCTCACCTGAAGTTGCTTCATCTACTATACGTATATCATCATAAGAAGATAATAAGTGCTTCAATTCATCACGGCTATATGGTTCATCGTCAATAACCATAACGTTAATCTGCCTATTCAATCTGAGGACCTCCTCTATTTTTATTTAGTGGGAGTTGAAAAGATACCTTAGTACCTTCTCCAATCCTTGAGTCAATTTGAAGTGCTGCTTCTTGACCATAGATCATTGTGAGGCGTTGGTTTACATTTACCAAGCCAATACCAGTACCTTCCTTAGATTCAACACTTTCTTTTAGCAACTTTCCTAAACGTTCTTCTTCCATTCCCTTTCCGTTATCCTCAATAGAAACAAAAACCTTCTCCAATTCCTCATGAATATTAATTATTACTGCACTCTCTTCTTTCATACCTTTTAAACCATGTTTAATTGCATTCTCAATAATTGGTTGTAAGGTCATGGGAGGAACTTGTTTATCTAGAGCAGTGTCTTCAATATTCATCTCGACATGAAGCTTATCGTTAAAGCGAGCCTCTTCAATGGATAAATAAGCTCTCACATGCTGGAGTTCTTGCGAAAGGGTAATCACTCTCTCTTTTGTTCCGTTAATATTCTGACGTAAATACCTGGATAGTGTAATCAGAAGCTTTCGTGCTCCACTAGGATTGGAACGGATCATTGATACAATAGTATTTAGAGCATTAAACAAGAAGTGTGGACTAATTTGTGCTTGTAAAGCTCTAATTTCAGCATCTTTCGCAAGCTGATTGACCCTTTCGTTATCACTAATCTCTAACTGCTGGCTTAAAAGAGCAGCTAATCCGGTAATATACTCAATTGTTACTTTTGATAGCGCTTCTTCTGATTCAAAGTAACATTTAAGAGTTCCTATTGTTTCACCTTTTAAATTGAGAGGAGCGATAACGGCTGATTGAAGCGGGCAATCCTCCTTTTGACAATGAATAGCTTCTCTTCTTGATATGTAGACTTCTCCTGTTTCTATTACTGTTTTGGTTTCATCTGTCTGGATATGCTGTCCTTGTTGATGATGGTCATGTCCCATACCGACATATCCTAATATGTCTTCCTGATCTGTAATGGCAACCGCTGAGGCACCTACTTCTTGACGAATCACCTCACATGTTTGTTGAGCAGTCTTTCTATTTAATCCAAAACGTAAATGAGACGTTGTAAGCTTAGCAAGTAGTAAAGCTTTTTGGGTTTTCTCTGCACCGACCTGTTCTCTCTCTTGAAATACATTGCGAATAATTAAAATAAATAATGCGGATCCAACTCCATTGGATACAATCATAGGCAAACCAATCTTTTCTACTAAATTCCACGAAGCCTCAAACGGTTGGGCAACCAAGAGAATTATCCCCATTTGCAGTGTTTCTGCTACCATCCCAACTATTAGAGGAACAGATAAGGATTGAAAAGCATTGGATTTAAATTTTTTACGTGCTAAGCCTGCAATTAAACCCGCTACAATAGAAGCTATTCCACAGGCAATTGCTGTAAATCCTCCTAATGTGAATCGGTGAAAACCTGCTAATAAGCCAGCACCTAACCCTACTTTCCATCCTCCAAGAAGGCCCCCTATTACAACCCCTATTACGCGAGAATTGGCCAATGCTTCATCTTGAGCTAATGAAAATGTCCACTTTGAAATATCGTAGGAATAAGCATCTACGGATAAACCTGTATAGGTACCAATGATTCCGAAGAACCCAAAAAACACCATCATTTTCACCATAGTACCTCGTTGTAATTGTTGTTCACCCATCATATTCTTAAAAAAAGTAAGCCTTGTCGTCAAAAAAGCTACTGTTACGATAATGCCTACTCTCTCAAGCATAGTTAGCAATAAATATATCATGATGATCTCCTTTTGTTACCGATTCCAATTACTTAGTATACAACACTAAATGAATTCTATGGGATTTAAAATGGG
>NZ_AVBF01000064.1 GCF_000770635.1 Pontibacillus yanchengensis Y32 | reverse complement strand
TTACAAGTTGTTTTGTTCAGTTTTCAAAGATCAAATGTTTCGTTGTTTTGCTTTGTCGCTTCAAACAGCGACTTATTTAGTATATCATTTCGCCGATATCAAGTCAACAACTTTTTGTTGTTTTTTTCAACTCGGTTATTGATATGTTGTCGCCGTCGTTAGCGCGACATTTACCAATGTACCATTTTTATTAAGATACCGTCAATAACTTTTTGTAAGTTTTTTTGGTTCTTTTAAAAATGTTTGGTTTTCGTTGCCGCTCTTAATGCGACATATAATAATATATCACGCTGTTTTTAGTGGTGCAATAGATATGAACATTTTTTCTATATTTTTTTCGCTTAATGTTTATTTCACCAAAATCATCGCTAAGAAGCAGTATTATTCCTTCTTTCAACAGAACAAAAGCGCAAGCGCCCTGCTAGCGACGTATATGCTGCGGCCTACACGACGTAGGTTGGTTCGATGTTGCTGCGTGACGTAGCGGTTTTAATCGAACTTCCCCTGACCCCGTAGGAGATAAAGGCAACACGAAAACATGAGTGATTCGATGTTAACTTATCGTACGGAGGCGAGGGAAGCATACTAGTCGCTGGGCGCTGGAGCTGGACGTGGCCACTTCACTTTTTTAGTTATACACAATCATTGAATTTTCTAATTTCCTAAGCAATAAAAAAAAGGCGAACAATCGCCTTTTTCACGACTAACTGTATTTCTCTAAAATCTATAATACAAATAAATGTATTGCAATTAATGACGCTAAACCTGGAATTCCTAAGAACCCAGAAATGATAGCGGTAAAAGCATTGATCGGTATATGAAGACCTAGTGATGCGCCAAAAACATTGAAAAAGAAAAGAAATAAAACTCCTATAACAACTTTTACAGCTCCATTCGCTATAAATCTTACTGGCTTCATCGGAGCACCAGCAACCAATAAAAACCCTATTAATAGGAAAATCCCTATAATAATAGTAGTTGAGACCATAGAAAAACCCCCTTTTTGCTTGTCCTTTTCTTTAGTATATGAATAAGCAAAGGAGGTAAGACCAATATAGATCTTTTTTTGTTATCGTGCACTTACATTTCTTTTTCTCGCTTCACGTAAAAGATAAAAGTACTTTGCTTCAGAGAGGATTAGGTCTCTCCTTCCGGATTCACTTTCATCTATACTATGATCCATAATTTTTTGCAGTGACATCCATTCTTGTTTTAACTGATTGATTTGAGTCAGTAGCTGTTGATCGTATAATTCTTTCTGTTTGGTTTTCTTCCTTTTAAACATGAAGGTCCCCTTCTTTATAGTTCTCTTCTACCTTCCATTGCTTTTGATAGTGTCACTTCATCAGCATATTCTAAATCTCCGCCTACCGGTAAGCCATGAGCAATTCTACTTATCCGAATCCCTGCCGGCTTTACAAGACGTGAAATATACATAGCTGTCGCTTCACCTTCAATATTTGGATTCGTAGCAACAATCAGTTCTTCTACTCCCTCATCCTTTAACCTGTTAATAAGGGTGGAGATATTGATGTCTTCAGGGCCAATTCCATCCATAGGAGAGATCGCGCCGTGTAAGACGTGATACTTCCCACTAAATTCTTTCATCTTTTCCATGGCAATTACATCTTTAGGATCTTGGACCACACAAATAAGAGAACCATCACGTTGTTCATCCTGGCAAATTGCACATGGGTCCTGATCTGTAATGTGCCCGCAGACAGAGCAATGTGTAAGCTCCCTTTTAGCACTCACAAGAGACTTAGCGAAATCTAATACGTCATCTTCTTCCATTTCTAACACAAAAAAAGCCAGGCGCGCAGCCGTCTTGGGCCCTATCCCTGGCAATTTTGTGAAGCTGTCAATCAATTTTGAAATAGGTTCTGGATAATACATTCTTTTTCCTCCTAAAGAAAAGCTCAGGACGCCTTGCTTATTTGACTAGCTTAAGCAAAGGCTCACCGTGGTTTTTAACCACAGGGAGGATTTACTTAAGATCCTAGAGGGCGATTGAGCTAGACATAAACGAGCCACAACTTATATTTTCCCCTATTAGAAAGCTTGCTGAAAACAGCAAGCTTTAAGGTACTGACAAACGCTTCGTCAAAACTATCTGTTCCGTTTTAGAACATTCCTGGCATATTCATTCCTTTAGTGAATTCTCCCATTGTATCGTTCGTTTTATCGTCGATTTGCTTGATTACATCGTTTGTTGCAGCAAGAATAAGGTCTTGAAGCATATCTACATCATCAGGATCAACTACATCTTCTTGGATTTGCACATCGGTAATCTCTTTCTTACCATTTGCAACTACCTTAACCATTCCACCACCAGCTGTAGCTTCAAAGCTCATTTCGTATAACTCTTCTTGAGCCTTCTCCATTTTCTTTTGCATTTTTTGCATTTGCTTCATCATGTTATTCATATTGCCTTTCATTCCAATTCCTCCTTTATTCTTCTTGAATTTCTAGTAATTCATCGCCCACTAACTTGCGAGCTTCTGAAATAAATGGATCCTCTTGAGGTTCTTCAGGAGAGTCTCCCTCTCCTTCCCCTTCTGCTGGGTCATCTTGTTGACGTTGCTTACGAACATACTCTTCTCTAAGTTCTTGCCAATTGTCCTCAGGAATAGGAATGATTGTAATTTCATTCCCCATAAATTCAGTTAGTAACTGTTGAATAATTTGTTGGTTTTCTAGAGCTAAAGAACAATGTATTTCATATTTAAACGATAAAACAATGGCTTTATCAGATGCTGCCCTTGGTTTACTATTCATTAAACGCGCATGAGCAGGGGGGCTTGTTTGGCGTAATTTATCCATGAAATTTGCCCACTGAGCTTGAATGTCTTTTAAGCTCTTCTTAGATGCTTCATTCATTACATTTCTAATTCGTTCATAAGGTACTTTATATTGATTTCTGCGATTTCGTTGCTGGGGTTTTTTCGTTTCTGCAGGCTGAGCACTTGGAGCATTATTTAATTGTTGAGCATTCGCAATTTTCTTCTCCAGTTCGTCCACTTTTTGTTGCAACTTCTGAATGGATTCAGGCTCTACAGCTGCTTCTGCTTTTGCAGTTGGGGCGGCTGCTTGTATCTCACATATATTCAACATTGCAATTTCAATGAAGACTTTGGGACTGTTCGTCCATTTCATTTCCTGCTGACATTGATTTAATGTAGAAATCGTTTGTTGGATCCAATTGGCAGATAGTTGCTCACTTAAGTCCTTAAATGTTTCGTCTGGAATCGCACGCTCTAATATATCCTCAAGACCTGGTGCGCTTTGATATAATAATAAATCTCTTAAGTAATATATTAAATCAAAAATGAATCGCCCTGGATCTTTCCCTTCTTGAATAAGAGAATCAACAAACCGTAGGGCTTCTTTCACTTCATTACCACGAAGTGCATGAATGACATTGGCAAGTTTTTCTTGTGAAACAGACCCTGTAACAGCTAAAACATCCTCTATGTCGACTTGGTCTTCACTATAGGATATAGCCTGGTCTAATAAACTTAACGCATCACGCATTCCACCTTCAGCAGATAACGCAACCGCTTCAAGAGCTTCATTGGTAATGTTCAGTTCTTCTCGAGATGTAATGTATTGCATTCTTTCTACTAGGGAAGCTTGTGTAATGCGCTTAAAATCAAATCGCTGGCAACGTGAAATGATGGTTAACGGAATTTTATGAGGTTCCGTTGTAGCTAAAATGAAGATAACATGTTTGGGTGGTTCTTCTAATGTTTTTAATAATGCATTAAAAGCACCAATAGAAAGCATGTGCACCTCATCGACGATGTAGACCTTATAGTCCACTGCACTAGGTGCGTATTTCACTTTGTCACGAATATCGCGAATTTGTTCTACTCCATTGTTAGAAGCAGCGTCTATTTCTATAACATCTGATACAGAACCGTCTTGAATTCCAAGACAAGCATCACATTCATTACACGGTTCTTTCACAGGTCCACGTTCACAGTTTACAGCTTTAGCGAATATCTTAGCCGCACTTGTCTTTCCTGTACCTCGAGGTCCCGAGAACAAATAGGCATGCGAAAACTTATCTTGAACAATCGCATTCTGTAGCGTACGGGTAATATGTGTTTGTCCAACGACATCAGAAAAATTCCTCGGCCGCCATACTCTATACAATGCCTGATAACTCAATGTCCTCGTTCTCCTTTATGGTTTCTTTCTCATTATACCTAAACACACATATGATTTTCAATGTGAAAAGCGTAGACAACGCATTTAGTCGCTGGGCGCCTGCGCTAGACACGTAAGCGCCAGAAACTTATACTTTCTTTACTTATTAAAAAAACTCACCTCGAAAAGGTGAGTTACATTTATGTATTTGCGCCGTGCACCCACCTTCGATGAGGTGGCCCCAAGCGTTACTCAAGGTCATGGCTCGACCCAGGCGACCCCGCAACACACGGAGATGACCGCTTACTGCTGCTTCCTTCCGGACCTGACAGGGTTTACGGGTCCCCATTGTGCAGGACCCGGGTGTCAACACCAATCGCTTAAGGCAGACCTTGAGGCCACCCCACCTAGGGTGGGAATTCGGCCTCGCTATAGCGGCTTGCGAGTACAGGGCACCGCTACCTCCCCGCTTAGCACGGCAAATTTGCTATCAAATTGTTGCTTTAGACATCGTTTTTTGATGTGCAATACCCAGTATAGCGATTATAAAATGAAAATGCAATGTTAAATCATTGTTAATGTTTGTTATTGTAGTATAAATTATTCTTTGTTTCGCTTTTTTTCTTCTCTTAATCGCCGAAAAAAAGTCGTCAAAAGGGCTGCACATTGTTCATGAAGCACTTCAGGAATGACTTCAGCTTTATGGTTAAATCGTTCATCTTGTAACACATTCATTAAGGTGCCTGTACATCCGGCTTTAGGATCGTAGGCTCCAAAAACCACTTGTGGAATACGCGATTGTAAGATAGCACCTGCACACATCGGACAAGGCTCTAGTGTGACATACAAGGTACATTCTTCTAGACGCCAACTGCCTACTGCTTCATTTGCTTTTTCAATAGCAATTAATTCAGCGTGGGATGTTGCTTTTTGAGTGGTCTCTCTTTCATTATAACCCATTGCGATAATTTCTTCATCTTTTACGATTACAGCTCCAATAGGTACCTCGCCTTTTGCTTCCGCTTTTCTTGCTTCCTGAATAGCCAAATTCATATAGTATTCATGATTCATCGTTTTTCACCACTTTTTAGGTTTGATTTAGAGATACTTAGAAAAACTAAGAACAAAAGCGCAAGCGCCCGTTTAGCGACGTACAAACTGTCCTAACTCTGTGGAAGTTCTGGACGGGATGGAGCTGGACTTGGCCGCATCACTTTTTTTCAGTTATACACAAGCATTGAATTTTATAATTTCCTAGACGGGAACAGAAAGGAGATTTGCCATGTCACACCCTAAACAAACAGCTATTATTATCATTGATATGATTAATGATTTTAATTTCAAACACGGTCAACGGTTGTTTAAACAAACAGAAACCATCCTGCCTAACATTTTGCACTTAAAATCTTACGCTAAAAAGCGCAATTTTCCTATTATTTATGTAAATGATCATTATAAACTCTGGCAAGCAGATTTAAAACGAATATATTCAAAATGTCGTAACAGCCAAAACCAGCACATGCTTGATCAAATCATGCCTCATGAGGAAGATGAAGAATATTTCCTTATTAAGCCGAAGCACTCCGCCTTCCATCAGACTGCATTACAAGCTTTGCTTTCTGAACTTAGTGTAAATCACCTTATTTTAACGGGAATAGCCGGAAATATTTGTGTTTTATTTAGTGCGAACGATGCTTATATGAGAGAGTATGAAATTTCCGTACCTTCTGACGGGATCGCTTCGAATGATCCAAAAGATAACGAGTACGCACTGAAGATGATGGAAAATGTACTTGGTGCCGAGACCACCCCTATATGTGAATTTTAATAAACATACTCCCCCTTTTTCTCACATATATCTCACTAATGGATAGGCATTTTGTGAGAGGGGGGACGTGTGTGCAAATCCACGTCGTTAAATCAGGCGATAGTATATATAGTATCGCAAATCAGTACAGCGTAACAATGGATGAGATCATTCGGGCAAATGAATTGGACGCACCAAATAACCTTGTGATTGGGCAAGCGTTAGTTATTCCCATTGATGGCCAGTATTACTTTGTCCAGTCAGGTGATAGCTTCTACTCGATTGCACAAAAATTCGGTACAACCGCTCAGGAATTAGCCAATGTAAATAATATTCCACTCCAAAACTCATTACCTGTCGGAGTCCGATTATATATCCCACCACAACCGAAAACGGAAGCTGCTTTTAATGGGTATGCTGAATCGTATGGTGAAGAAGTGTCACCTGAATTAGAGGAATATGTACAGGTGCACGCACCTTCTTTAACGTACCTTGGACCGTTTAGTTACCAAATTAATAACGATGGTACTCTAAAGCCACCACCATTAAATAACTACTTCAACATTGCTAAACAAAATAACGTGGCCATGATGCTCGTCGTAACCAACATCAAGGGGGGAAGCTTCGACAAAGATTTGGGCCGCAAAGTCGTGACAGATACCAACTTCCAAAACAAATTACTAGATAACATCATTCAAGTAGCCAAAAGCAAAAACTTCACAGATGTACATTTTGACTTTGAATTCTTACCTCAAGAGAATCGGAATGATTACAATAACTTCTTAAGAAAAGCGAAAAAACGTTTATCTGATGAAGGATTTCAAATGTCAACTGCCCTTGCTCCAAAGAAAAGCGCAGAACAAAAAGGGGCATGGTACACAGCACACGATTATAAAACACACGGAGAAGTAGCAGACTTTGTCGTCTTAATGACATATGAATGGGGCTATAGCGGTGGACCACCTTTACCTGTCTCTCCGATAGGACCCGTTCGAGAAGTTGTAAATTATGCATTAAGCGTCATGCCTGCAAACAAAATATTCTTAGGCCAGAATTTATATGGATACGACTGGACCCTCCCTTATAAAAAAGGAGGAGACCCGGCTGAAGCTATTAGTCCGCAAAAAGCAATACAGCGAGCTAGAAAGTACAATGTTGAGATCCAATTCGATAAAGAAGCTCAAGCACCCTTTTATAAATACACGGACGAACAAGGCAACAAGCACGAAGTATGGTTTGAAGATGCCCGATCCATTCAGGCCAAATTTGATTTAGTGAAAGAGTTAGGATTAAAAGGCATCAGTTACTGGAAATTAGGCTTGAACTTCCCGCAAAACTGGGAGCTTCTTGAAAGCCAATTCAATGTAAATAAACAAGTTTAATAAATTTTATAGCTAAAGAGGCTCTTAGAGCTTCTTTAGCTTTTTTTGACGTCTAACGTACTATAAACTTTTGTCCATTATTTCTTGCTATTCATAATTTGGAATGAATTGTCGCAAACTAGAGATTATCTTATTTGAAAAGAGGTTCGAAGGTATGAATGTCATCGTAGAATCAATCATTATGGTTCTGGTGGGCGTCTTTTTATTACGTCTTGCTGGAAGGAAATCAATCTCACAAATGTCATTAGCCCAAACTGTCATCATGATTTCCATCGGCTCGATTATCATTCAACCTATAATAGAGTCTAGCCTTTGGAAAACGACAGTAGCAGCTAGTGTTTTCATCCTCGTCTTACTTGTCATGGAGTTGTTGCAACTATGGTTTAATCCTGTAGAGAAATTTATTACAGGTAAATCACGCATCGTCATACAAGATGGGGTTATTCAAACAAAAGAGTTGCAGAAACTCCGTCTATCCGTAGACCAAATCGAAATGTTTTTAAGACAAAATGGCATAGGCAAATTAAGTGATGTCAAGACAGCTACAATTGAGCCGAATGGGCAGTTGGGATATGAGCTAACAGAAGAAGCCAAACCTCTTACAATTGGTGAGTTGAAACGCTTAGCCCACCCATCGATGTTAAAACAGCCTATGCCCACTAATACTACTCAACCTGCGGAGCCACCCAATCTTTTTGATGAACTTAGGCAACAAAAAGAACTCAACTCCTCCGACTCTCAATAATCACGATTCTGTATTCCTAAAAGGAACAATTTTCACTTTGCGTTGTTGGAGAGGTGCTTCCCTTCTGGCATCCTCAAGCCCTATCGCCTCTACCTTTTCCATACGCACAGTCTTATAAGGTATCATTAGCTCAAAAGGTTCGGTGAATGGAAAAGGATCTAAGCTAACACATTCTTTATTTTCAAAACGAGGCATAATACCATTTGGTGCTTCCGGAAACTGTTGTCTGAACCCATTTTTGAACCAGCTTACTTCCTCTTCTTTAGAGGAACCTGGTTCATTCATGCAACAATACAAGGAGAGATCATCACAAAACTGCAACAAGGTAAAATGAAATCCAATCGAATTTTCGGTCACTTTGCCCCCTAATATTTTTTTCAATTTTTCTTGCCTAGTATGCTCTTTGGTTAAAAACACTTCACTATCCTCATCATCTGATTTCTCATCAAAAAAAGAACAATAATGCATGCTACACAACAAAGCTCCATAAAATGATTTCTTTTCGACTTCGTCTACGCCTTCATGGTAACGTTCCATCTTCTCTCTCATCGGATAGTTATAGAAAGAATATGGCTGGTGATTGGCTTGATCCCATAATGGTTTTTGATCCAGAGGCATCCATCCACGATCATGAAAAGATACAGCATATTCTACTTCCTCTCTAAGATGCGGAGCCAAGAAATTTTTATCTTTCCATTTATGAGCCATCACTCCTGAGGCCAATCCATGATAATGTTGCTCAAATAATACAAGTTCATTTCTATGCTTTAGAACAATCATCTACATTTCCCCCTCTCTGTTTCATTCTCGCTCACAAAAAAAATCCCTCTATAATATATGTAAAACCCAACTCTATAGAGCTGGGTTTTGAGCACCTTTATTTAGCTAATAGCTGTAATGACTTGTCCACGAAAGCAGGGATATCATCAGGATTCCGGCTTGTTACAAGCTGGTCACCGCAAACAACAACCTCTTCGTCACGGAAGTCTGCTTTCGCATATTTTATATCTTCTGCAATAGATGTGAACCCAGTAGCCACTCTGCCTTCTAAACGGTTAGCTGTAATCAATAGCTGCGGGCCATGGCAAATAGCAAATACAGGCTTGTTCTCATCCATAAAATGTCTTGCTAAATCTACAAATCGTTGATCTGCACGTAATTGATCCGGTGAGAAACCTCCAGGGATTAGAAGAGCATCAAATTCTTTCGGTTTCACATCATCAATGCCTCGATCGATGGTTACCTCAGCATCCCCTTGCTTGCCAACTACTTTTTTACCAGCTTCTTTTTCTATTGTAACGACTTCATGTCCCGCTTCTTTGAATTCTTTTACAGGCTTTGTGTATTCTACATCTTCAAATAAATCTGTCATAACGCAAGCTATTTTCTTACTCATAATTTCGAACACTCCTTTACCTTGAATTACAGTAAATGTAATTCCCGCTCAGTATGGGTTTAAACTTAATTAAGAAGCGTTTGATTCCTTAGTCCCTCTTCATAGTAAACTGCTGAAAAATCGTGCTATTGGACTGCGGGTAAACCGTTTCACCAGCCATTGTATTAATCATTCGCATATTTCGATCAACAGCTAAGCCTAAATTATTATCACCAGTTGCGTGGGAATGTTCTATATCCGTGGTAGCGAAAATCATATGCTGACGACCGTCATGAAAAACAATTTCACAATCACGGGTCAACTTATAATGCTCATTCCCCTCCCAAACGATTTCGGACCCAAATCGCTCTTTTAGCCACGTAGGAATATTTGGTTTATAACCCGTGGCCAGAATGAGTTTATCGGTCTCAAAATGAATGGTTTCATCTTCTTGCCACTGATGTAGTTCTAGCATGTATGTTTTTTCGAGTGGCTTGATATCCGTTAACTCTGTTAGTGGTTGAATGGTGACATCGAGTTGTTTCCCTGCAACAGATTTATGGTACAACCAATCATATATATCACTTAAAGTAGATGGGTCTACTCCATTTTGAAGTTTATCGAGCTTAGGTAATGTATTCATACGCTGTTCATAGGTTAATGAATTAAAATAATCCACATATTCAGGGGAGAAAAGTTCTTGCGGAAGTTTTGCCGTATCGAGTTGAAAAATACCCGCAGACCTCGTAAACCAGCTTATTTTATAATGATGATCATCTTGTTCAGATAACAGGTCATCGACAATTTCTGCCGCACTTTGTCCTGATCCAATAACCGTTACGTGGTTAGAGCGCAAAATAGATTCCTTTTCGTATAAATAACGACTAGTGTGAACGATATCTTCTTTTGGTAACTCTTCTGCCCCAGGAATAACGGATGGCTTGCTTCCAGTTCCAATCACAATATGTCGGCTTCTATATTGTTTGATGTCCCCTGTCTCTTGATCTTGAACATCGAGAACATACCCCTTTTCCTCATCGTTTAAATCAATTTCCTTCACATCGATAACCTTTTGGCCAAAAAATAAAGAAGGCAACTGGTCTGCTACCCACTTCAAATAATCATTATATTCTGGCCTTGGAACTTCTAACTTTTGAAAATAAAAAAACGGATAAATTCGGTTGTTTTTATGTAAATAGTTCAAGAACGTATAAGGGCTTGTAGGGTCCGCAAACGTAACTAAATCAGCCATAAATGGTACTTGAAGATCCGTCCCTTGAATCAGCATACCTGGATGCCATTGCATCTTAGATGTTTGATCAAAGAAAACGCCATCTATTTTGTCTTGTTTATCTGCTAACGCTGCTAAACTAAGATTAAACGGGCCAATGCCAATACCCACGAAATCATAAATGGTCTTTTCCATAGTAAGTACACTTCCTTTATTATAGTTCTTACTAATCTTCCCTGAATATCTGTAAAATAAAACTAAGCGAGTGGCACAATATGCCACTCGCTTCATCTTTTAAGTCTCCTTATTTCATGTCCATTAGAGCTCGTAATTCGTTTGGGTTGGATAATAAATCTCCTAGTGTATATTGATCGAGTACACCAAGAAAAGCCCTCAATGCCTCGTTTAAAGCATGCTTTAATTTACAAGAAGGGCTGATGACACATTGATCCGAACCTCCATCAAAACATTCCACTAGTATAAAGTCTTCTTCCATTTTTCGAACCACATATCCAATATTTATATCTTCTGGCTTCTTTGACAGGCGGATTCCACCATTTCTACCACGCACGGTATCTACTAATTCCAATTTCCCTAATTGAAATACAACTTTACTCAAATGATTTTGAGATATATTAAATACATTAGATATTTCTTTAATGGAAGAAAGCTCTCCGTCTTCAGTTGAACCAACATAAACCATAACTCTAAGGGCATAATCTGTATATTTTTTCAGACGCATCGTCTAACACTCCTTTGGCACCCTATCCAAAAATACTTTATTATCATAACAAAAATTTAGTTAAGAAACGAATGAAATATTTAACAAAACGGACACAAAAGATTCATTTTAAATATTGCTTTTAACTCTAAAAGTCAACTACACTTAGATTATAAGAAAACTTTACTTATATTTCCAAAGGAGGGCTCACTTATGAGTACCCAAACCGCAACCCAGTTAGATCAAAAGACGATTGATATTGTTAAATCTACCGTGCCTGTGTTAGCCGAACACGGCGAAACAATTACGAAACGTTTTTACCAACTACTATTTGAAAACCATCCAGAATTGAAGCATGTGTTTAATCAAGCAAATCAAAAAATGGATAAGCAACCAAAAGCATTGGCAAACGCAGTATATGCTGCTGCGCAATATATCGACCAACTAGAAGTCATCCTTCCAGCTGTTAAACAAATCGCCCATAAGCACCGCAGCTTAAATATAAAACCAGAACAGTATCCTATTGTAGGTGAGAATTTACTTGCAGCAATAAAGGATGTCCTCGGTGAAGCAGCCACAGATGACATTATAGAAGCTTGGGGGAAAGCGTACACAGTCATTGCAGACGTATTTATTCAAGTCGAAGAAGACATGTATCAGGAAATTGCCCATAAAGATGGTGGTTGGCTTGACTATAGAAACTTTAAAGTTACCCATAAAATCCAAGAAAGTGATGTTATCACATCCTTTTATCTAACTCCAGTAGATCAAGGAACGCTACCAGATTATAAAGCTGGACAATACATCACCATTAAAATTAATATCCCTGGGTCTGACTATACCCAATTACGTCAATATAGTCTCTCAGATGCACCGGGTAAGCCTTACTTCCGAATTAGTGTGAAACGGGAGGATGAACAAAACAATAAACCTGCAGGTATCGTTTCGAATTATCTTCATCAATCTATAAGGGAAGGGGATGTGCTGCCTGTTAGTGCACCTGCTGGTGACTTTATACTAAAAGACAGCGATAAACCGCTTGTACTCATTAGTGGCGGGGTTGGGCTCACACCACTGGTTAGCATGTTACATGACTCCCTACAAAAGCAGCCCGAGCGACCGATTTACTTTATACACGCCGCCCAAAATGGACGCGTTCATGCAATGAAAGAACACATAATGAAGCTTCAAGATGAATATGAACATGTGCATGTGTACACATGTTATTCCAATCCCACATTCGAAGATCAACAAACAGATAATCACCAATTAGAAGGCTTTGTAAATCTTCCTTGGTTACAATCTATCCTTCCATCAAACGAAGCTGCGTTTTATTTCTGTGGACCTGAAGGTTTTATGAAAGCAGTGAACCAAATGCTAACAGAATGGCAAGTATCTCCTGACTCTATCAACTATGAATTCTTTGGCCCTCAGGGGAGTTAAGAAGTTTCATAGTTTAATAAAAATTACTTTAGTATTCCATTACCCACTTCAGACATACTAAACTCCTAGCACAATGTGCTAGGAGTTTGTTTTCCTACCCTTTATTCATCTAGAGTTGATAAATCACCTGTCGGCAATCCTAGTTCCCAAGATTTCAATAGACGGCGCATGATTTTACCACTGCGTGTTTTTGGAATCTTATCCTTCACTTCTAATTCACGTGGGGCAGCGTGAGCACTCAAGCCTTTTTTCACAAATTGACGGATATCCTCTAGTAGTTCATCCGATTCTTGGTACCCTTCGTTCAATGTAATAAAGGCTTTAATAATTTCACCACGCTCTGGATCAGGTTTACCAATTACACCAGCCTCTGCAACCGCTTCGTGTTCAATCAGCTTACTTTCTACTTCAAATGGTCCAACACGCTCACCAGATGTATTAATCACATCATCTAATCGACCTTGGAACCAAAAATAACCTTCTTCATCGTAATAGGCACTATCACCTGAAATATACCAACCGTTTAGGAAATAGCTCTCAAACTTTTCTGGACGCTCCCAAATGGCTCTCATCATAGAAGGCCACGGAGCTTTGATTGCCAAGTTCCCCATTTGATTTGGAGGTAGCTCATTTCCTTCATTATCAATGATGGAAGCAACAATACCAGGGAAAGGTTTGCCCATGGATCCAGGCTTCATTTCCATAGCTGGGTAGTTACAAATGAGCTGTGCCCCTGTTTCTGTCATCCACCATGTATCATGAATGCGTAGTTTGAAGGCGTCTAATCCCCAGGCAATTACTTCAGGATTGAGCGGTTCTCCAACACTAGCAATATGACGAAGCTTCGAAATATCGAAAGGTTTTACGGCTTCCTCTCCTGCACTCATTAATTTACGAAACGCCGTTGGTGCAGAATACCAAACCGTTACACCATGATCTTGGATTGCTTTGTACCAATTCTCTGGACTAAACCGTCCACCGACAATTACGTTCGTTACACCATTTAACCATGGACCAAAGATTCCATAACTTGTTCCAGTAACCCAACCTGGGTCAGCTGTACACCAGTACACATCATCTTCTTTAACATCTAGCACCCATTTTGTTGTTTGATAGTGCTGAAGCATCGCATTATGAACATGGTAGACCCCTTTAGGCTTCCCAGTAGAGCCAGAAGTGTAATGGAGTAGCATTCCATCTTCTAGGTCCACCCATTCCATGTCGAAGCTTTCACTCGCTTGATTCATTTCTTTATGAAAATCAATGAAACCCTCTTCATTCGTTTCAGGGTCTTCACCGACTAATACAATCTGTTTTAAGTGTGGTAGTTCTGAATAAGGAACTCGCTCAAGAAGTTCAGGAGTCGTGATTAGCATTGTTGCTTCACTATCCTCTAAACGATCTCGAACGGCTTGCTCCATAAATGCTTCGAATAAAGGTCCTGCAATTGCACCTACCTTGAGGATACCAAAGAACGCTGAATAGAATTCAGGACTACGTGGCATGAAAAGGAAAACACGATCTCCTTTTTCAATACCATGACTGCTTAACACGTTAGCAAATTGGTTACTTGATTTCTTTAACTGAGAAAATGTTACGTGCTCTTCACGATCAGGAGCCGAGTAGATTAGTGCATCCTGATCTGCCTTATCAGGATTTTCAGCATGGCGGTCGACAGCTTCATACGCTATGTTAACCTTTCCTGTCTCAGACCAACTGAATTCCTTTTTCACATCTTCCCAATCAAATTGTTTGTAAGCTTCCTGGTAATCTTTTAGATTAAAATTTCCTTCCTTCACTTCAATACGTTGCATGTTCATTTGATCACCTCATCCCTAAATTGTAAACGATTACACCTTAATAAAAAATTTTTTCCACTCCATAATTCAAAGGAATATGCATGATAAAACGTCAGAACATAACTATTCCGACCCTAGTCCATCCTTTCGGTTGACTTTATGAGGAGTGGCAATGCAGAGTTTTTTATTGAAATATTTAAAAAATTAGGTTAATTAATTCCATTGTAAGGCAGTTTTATACATTTTTAAAGTGATAAGCATAAGAAAAAATAGGTGCCAGACCCCCACTACGTTAACGCACTACTGTAGTGGGGGTCTGGCACCGAAAAATTTTTTATTGCTTGTCTGTGTTATATTCCATATAAACCGTTTGCGTAACTAGGAAGTCTTCCATACCATGCTTGCCATCAGCACCACCTAATCCAGATTTACGAATTCCTTGGTGATACCCTTGCACTGCTTCAAAATTCTCGCGGTTGACGAACGTCTCACCAAATTTCAATTCATTTACGATACGCATTGCTTCGTTTAAGTCATCTGTATAGACAGAGCTTGATAGTCCATAATCTGTATCATTTCCTTTTTCAATTGCTTCATCTAATGTTTGGAACGTTGTTATTGGAATGACTGGGCCAAATATTTCTTCTTGAATGACCTCCATATCCTGGGTGACGTTAGTGAGAATGGTAGGTTCATAGAAAAATCCATTTTGCTTATCTGCACGTTTACCGCCAGTTACTACCTTAGCTCCTTCTTCAACTGCCTTGTTGACCATCTCTTCCACCTCTTGTAGTCGATCTTCACTTACAAGTGGGCCAACGTCTGCATTATGGTTTTGAAGAGGATTATCGATTGTCAGTTGTTCAAACTCTTCTTTTAAGCGTGTAATTAGTTCATCTTTCACATCTTCATGGACATATACTCGTTCAGCATTCGTACAAGCCTGGCCATTATTAGCGAGACGAGATTGTTTTATGCTTTCTACTGCAGTGTCTAGATTAGCATTCTTTGTCACAATGGCGGGAGCTTTACCACCTAACTCTAGATTCACTTTAGTAATGTTTTGGGCAGCTGCTTCCATTACCTTCGTTCCTGCTCCAACACTTCCCGTCATCGTTACCATATGAACTTTTTCGTGTGAAGCTAATGCATTTCCAATCGTTCCGCCCGTACCTGTAATGTAGTTGTACACGCCAGCTGGTAAGTCCATGCTATCAATAATTTTCGTGAATTCAGCTGCCGTATTTGGTGTTTGCTGACTTGGCTTCAATACAATGGAGCAACCTGTCACAAGGGATGTCGCTACCTTACGTGCCAAGATAAATACTGGGAAGTTCCAAGGTACGATTCCAGCTACAACACCAATGGGCTTTTTATAGATCCATATGTTTTCATTTGGGCGATCGCTTGGGACAATCTCTCCTTCGATTCGACGTGCCCATTCAGACATATAGCGGAAGTAGTCAATCGCCAAATCTACCTCACCACTAGCAAGCTCATAGTCTTTTCCTTGCTCTTGTTGCAACAATTCTATAAATGTATCACGCTTTTCCTCAATCTTATCTCCCATTGCACGAACCGCTTCCCCGCGTTTAATAGCTGGTGTTTGCTCCCATTCTTTTTGAGCATGAAAAGCAGCTTCCACAGCGCGGTTTACATCTTCCTCCGTACCCTTTGGCGTACGCGAAATTACTTCTTCTGTTGATGGGTTTATGATATCAAGTAATTCATTACCAGTTGATTGAACATATTCTCCGTTTATATATAATTGATGTGTTTCCATTATTGTACCTCCCAAAATAAGGATTTTACGTTTGTGGTGTTCCTCCTTCATTCTTAACGTAAACATTTGGATAGGCAACTAGCTAGACGTAATTGACACGCATGACATGTAGGTCTATACTGTATAAAGTGAATTAGGATACATGTAATAGAATACCAATTCCGTAACAAACGGGAGAGGTTCTAGCTCAACCCTCTATAAAAAACTAAGGGACACGTATGCACAAGTCATCTCCTTTAGAGGGGATGACTTTTTTTATTGCGTTTGAGGTTAAAAAGGAGGAAAAAGAATGGCAGGAAGAAAAGATGAAGACCTAACGGATGTTACGCTTCTTGGGAATCAAGGTACCACCTATAGCTTTGATTATAATCCAGATGTTCTTGAAACATTTGAAAACCAGCACCCGAATCGCGATTACTTTGTGAAATTCAATTGTCCAGAATTTACGACACTTTGCCCCAAAACAGGCCAACCTGATTTTGCAACTCTTTATATTAGCTATATACCAGATATCAAAATGGTGGAAAGCAAATCACTCAAATTATATTTATTTAGCTTCCGTAACCATGGCGGCTTTCATGAAGATGCTGTAAACGTCATTATGAATGATCTAATTGAACTAATGGATCCTCGCTACATTGAGGTATGGGGAAAATTCACACCACGTGGCGGAATTTCTATCGATCCGTATTGTAATTACGGAAAACCTAACACGAAATTTGAACGTATGGCTGAAAATCGCTTAATGAATCATGATATGTATCCAGAAACAATCGATAACCGTTAAGAGGGTGTTGATTTGAACCATCTCCTCACCATAAGGAGGAAACGTGAAAATGTTAATGTATTTAAACGCCTTATTTGTTGGTTTACTTATCCTCTCTAACATATTAGGTGTGAAATTATTTAGTGTAGGAGGATTCGTCCTTCCTGCAGCTGTTATTGTATATGTCGTAACCTACCTAGTAACAGATGTGATAGGCGAAGTCTACGGCAGAGAGGCAGCAAGTAAAACCGTAAAAGCTGGGTTTGTAACCCAAGTTGTTGCCATGCTGTTTATTTTGGTTGCGATTGCTCTGCCATCCGCTCCATTTTTTGAGCAACAAGCAGAATTTCAATCCATCTTAGGTGGAAGCTTTCGTGTGATGCTGGCGAGCCTAGCATCTTATCTTGTAAGCCAACACACTGACGTAGCCATTTTTCATAAATTAAAACAAAAGCATGGAGCCAATAAGCTATGGCTTCGCAATAATGTATCTACCATGACTAGTCAACTTCTAGATACAGTCGTATTTATCTCCATCGCATTTTACGGAACGGTTCCAATGTCAGCATTACTGGCGATGATTGGAACTCAATATGCGTTTAAATGGATGGTAGCCATTATCGATACACCAATCGCATATGCCCTAGTGAAATGGGGACGAAAAGAACAAACCAACTCTACTACCATGCAACCAGAAGCCAACTCCTTCTCGTAGGAGTTGGTTTTTTGTTTATAAATTCTGGCTCTCACTTGTCCAAATTAAGAGACTTCATCATTTATTTATGTAAATATTTTGAAACTTTTTTCTTCAGTGGCTCGTATGGATATGAAAATGTCGATGATGGGGGTTTGTTATGAAAGAAATGATTGGAAATGATACGAGGAAACCGATAAAAATTATGTTCATCGTGATGGTGTTTGTTAGTAGCTTTATCCTACCTTTTGTGTTTATTATTATAATTCAGGACATCCTTTTCTTTTCCAAATCACAATGGTTTTTTAATGCACCATTCCTTTCCTATGCACTTTTAATTGGAGGGATGATGTTACTCGCTATTTTGTTATCCATCGATGAGTTAATAAAGTCCAAAAGAAATGATCGAGATCTTAAAACAGGACCATGGATGATATTTCTTTCCGTCGCATTGTCCTCGCTTTGCTTTGTACTTGGAATTTTTCATTATTACTATTTCGATGACGAAGGACTGCATTATAATCAAGTCAGTTCTCTCCAAGAACTAGACGTGCAATGGAACGAAATTGATGAAGTCATCCAAGTAACAACGAGAGAAAACAACATGGTAGTGTACAAGGAGCATGTGTTCATCACTAAAGATGGCTTACAATTGACGATCCCACATAATTATGACTTCATGATGAACAGAAAAAAGATAATAACACTGGCGGAAAACAATGGGGCTGAGGTATCGGAGCGATTTGTGGAGCCAAGTTCATAAAAAATTAAAAAGGGAGCTTCCTATCGTGGAAGTTCCCTTTTAATGAAGAAAACTATGTTTGAACGGCCCCGGCAGGATTCGAACCTGCGACACAAGGTTTAGGAAACCTATGCTCTATCCCCTGAGCTACGGGGCCAAGATGGAAAGATGTGTGTATTTATAGTAGTAGAAAACGGTTGAATTGGCAAGCCTAAAAGTCCGAGAGAATGGGATTTCTACATCTTTAAGTAGTGATAAAAGGAAACATTTCTCTACAAATCGAAACAATTTTCGAGTTCTAATCCTGTTACTTCGTTGGTTCTATTATGATAAAATATAATTTGTCTGTCAGAACGTATATTATTTTGACTGTTTGTGAAGGAGGAGGAGAAATGGGACAAACGCCTTTTATCGCAGTAGAAGGACCTATTGGTGTAGGAAAAACATCCCTAGCGAAAAAACTTGCCTCCCAATTTCAATATACCTTATTAAAAGAAATCGTGGAGGAGAACCCGTTTCTCGGTAAGTTTTATGATGATATTGAAGAGTGGAGTTTCCAAACGGAAATGTTTTTCCTTTGCAATCGATACAAGCAGCTAGAGGATATCGAGAATAAATATTTAGCCAATCACCAGGCTGTTGTTTCTGATTATCATATTTCAAAAAACTTAATTTTTGCTGAACGTACCTTAAAGCAGCACCAATATCATAAGTACGTCCAAATTTATGATATTTTGACAAACGACATGCCTCGTCCAAATATGATCATTTATTTGCATGCTAGCTTGGATACACTTCTTGATCGTATTCGTATGCGTGGTCGGGAAGTCGAGCAAAATATTCAAGAAAGCTACCTTAAGCAACTTGCTGAAGACTATGAATTGTTCATGGAGAAATTTGAGCGTGAGCATCCTGATATACCTGTTATTCGTTTTAATGGAGATAATTTGGATTTCATTAAACATCAGGATGATTTGGATTATATGATTGAAACGATACAGAACCATTTTGAAAAAGGGGAAGTTATAAAATGAGCCGAAGAGATCAATACGGTATCCCGCATGATTCCGTAATTACGATTGCTGGAACAGTAGGTGTTGGCAAATCTACGATGACGAATGCATTAGCCAATGCATTACAATTTCGTACCTCCTTTGAAAAAGTCGAAAAGAATCCTTATTTAGATAAATTCTACAATGACTTTGAACGTTGGAGCTTTCATTTACAAGTCTATTTCCTAGCAGAACGTTTCAAAGAGCAGAAGAAAATCTTCGAATACGGTGGAGGATTTATTCAAGACCGTTCTATTTATGAAGATACTGGTATTTTTGCAAAAATGCATTATGAAAAAGGTACGATGAATGAAGTTGACTATAACACGTACACAAATCTATTCGATGCCATGGTCATGACCCCCTATTTTCCACACCCGGACTTATTAATTTATCTTGAAGGGTCATTTGACGACATTTATGGCCGTATCAAGGAACGCGGTCGTCCAATGGAACAACAAACACCAATGGAATATTGGGAAGAGATGTACAATCGTTATGAGAACTGGATTGATAACTTTAACGCTTGTCCTGTGCTTCGTCTAAATATTGCCGATTACGACGTACTCAATGATGAAGAATCTATTGAGCCTATCCTTGAAAAAATCGGTCATTTCATCCAACAATCTCGCAAATGGAGATCTCGTCAACTAACGTAAAACGGTAGGCATATGCCTACCGTTTTTTTATGAGATCTATTGTAGGAGATAAATTCTTATTCAACTATCGAGGCATAACTTTGAAGACTTGGACTCGAGATAATATGGGCTAGAGGGGTGTTTCCTTTGCTTTAGATGGTATAAAGGTGTCCTGGGAACAACTCGCGTCCTGCCGGCGAGCTGGCAAGGCTACCTTCGGGAAGAACGCCCTCAGGGGATCTTGCCTACCTCTTTCTC
>NZ_AVBF01000019.1 GCF_000770635.1 Pontibacillus yanchengensis Y32 | reverse complement strand
TCCCCAATAATATCTCGAATTCAAGTCTTCATAATTATGCCTCTTATATGGAATAAACAAATACATAGAAAAAGCTTGGATATAAACTATCCAAGCTAATTAATGAAAACAATAATTTGCCTCTCATTGTAAGTGAAAATTTCGATAAAGACCCGTATTTTTTTACTGTGTTTTTGATAAGGTAACAGCAGTGCCATACGCAATAATTTCTGAAGCTGCACTTGTTACACTGGATGTTTCTAATCGAACGGCTATGATAGCATCTGCTCCTTTTTCCTCTGCATGTTCTTTCATACGACCTATTGCCTTTTGACGAGCTTCGTCCATCATCTTTGTGTAATCGACTATTTCTCCACCTACAATATTTTTTAAGCTAGCTAAAATATCTCTACCAACATTCTTCGATTGAACCGTACTTCCTCTAACAAACCCCTTCACCTCATGAATCTCGTATCCCGGAATGAAATCAGTAGTCACTATAATCATTTTCTTCCTCCTCCTTTTTTTCTCTCAATCGTTCTTTAATCAATAAAATCAACACAATTGTTAAACATGCATAGGAACTCACAATTAACGTAAGTCCCCAGCCTATATGAAAGAATATGGTTACTAACCCTGTTATCTGTAATAATGATATAAGTGCGATCAATATAGTCCTTACCATTTTTAATCACCTTCATATTCATGTTTACTCCACACATAATGGTTTAATAATAAGAAGATTATAAGTGGGATTGGAGCTTGAATAATTCCAATCATCCCCCAAATCCATTGATTCTTCCCTTTTTTCTTTGCTTGGATAAACAAAAACGAACTCTGGGTTAGTAAAATAATCCCTACCAGTATCCAACCCCAGATGGGGAGTTCATCAGCACTAATGTAAGTCATTTTGTACGACCGCCATTCTCGCATACTCTTTAATAAAATAACCGCTCAATCCAATAGCAACAAGTATTTGTATCCCTACAAAAATCATTGGAATATACAAAATACTGATTGTCATCAAACTGATAATGGATAAAGCAATACACCAGAAAAATAGAAGTTCTAACCATAACTTTCTATACCAAGCTTGTCGTTCTTGATATACAAGGTCTTTGAAGAAGTCTAAGGAGGGCTCCTTTATATTGACTTCATCATCTATATCTTCTGATGCAGACTTGATAGCTTGAACCACTTCTTCCTCTTTTAATGATTTATAGTCACTCATGTTCTTGAAGCTCCTCTCTTAAAATGGCTAAGCCATAATGAACTCTTGATTTGACAGTTCCAACTTTTACAGAAGTCATCTTAGCTATTTCAGCATAATCATATCCATAATAATGCTTAAGTAAAATCGGAATCCTATAAGCATCGGGGAGTTTCCATATGGCCTCTTTTGTTGCATGCCATTCTGTGGATTGAAAAGAGTTGTTTATGTTGTAGTCTAACTTTCTTTTTTCCTTTTCCAAGTACGATTGAGCGGTTTTTTGTTTTCGCTTCATATCTAAATATGTATTTGTAGCAATTTGAATCAACCAAGAAGAGAAGGCAGATTTCCCTTTGTATTGTTGAATCTTTTGGATAGCCTTCACCATTGTATCTTGTGTTATATCCAATGCTGTTTGCTCTGATCCTGATATTTTTAAAACATATTTATATACGAATGTATAATGTTCTTTAAGAATACTAGCTAATGCTTCCTCGTCTCCTTTTTTTGCACGAGCTAGATAATCTTGTTCCATAGGCATTCCTCATTTCACTTCTACTTATTAGACGTATAACTTTTCTATATCGTTCACAAAAAGATTAATTTATTTTATGACTTCAGCTTTTAATCACAAGCATGTTTTCATGTGAATCAGAAACAATAAAATATGAAAGGAGGGATTCTATGGGACGAGGTAAAGGATATAAAGAGAAAAAACAAAATCATGAACACGAAAAACCATTATCAGCTAAACAGTTTGCAGAAGTTGGTGAAGAAAAGCCAAAAAACATGCATAATAATAAAGGCGGAGCTATAAAAGAATAGATTCGATTAAAACATAAGGAAAGCAGACCAAAAGATATTGGTCTGCTTTCGATTTTTATCTAAAATTATCTAAGAGCTGATCTAAAACATAGTGAACGGAATTATAAAGCTCCATATAACGCTTCTTTGGAACATCAATATAGTAACTATGAAGAACAAGTAATTCAAAATTATCTTTAGTGTTTTCTAGTTGTAAGGGAAATACCTTGCTACCTGGATTCATTTTCACGTATTGCTCTGCTTCATCATACCATTCTTGAATTAATGTAAATAATGGAGAAGTTTCTTCCTTCACCTGTTCAAAGAGAGCTCGATCCTTTTTATCTGCTCGTTTATCAGAAGCAAGAAAACGATCTTTTAATTGATTTAATTCTTGCTTAATAGTCCAAATTTGATTTTCTAGCTTAGAACTCAATGCTATCTCACTCCTTCTCTTCTACTGTAACATGAAGGAAAGAGGTACTTCATCTATTTTCGAAACCAATTCCACAAACTCTTTTTTATCGGTTTCTTTTCAATCATGTGCTTTTGTTTATCCTCTACTAAGACCTTCTGTTGCTTTTGCAGTGTTTTAATTTCTTTTTGTAACTGAAGGAATTCTAATTGGAGCTGTTCTATTTCACGACGATGTGCTAGGACCATTGTTAACACAACTTCATCGGCTTTTTTAGATACCTTATCATCAATGATTTGTACACGATCAATTAAATCCACCCAAGACTTTTCAAATTCCACTCTAGATACACCATCTGGATAAGTACCGATTTTTTTTGCAGCAACACCCATCCTAACTCCTCCTTCATAATTTGTGTACTCTTATTATTCACCTTTCTTTGTTCATCCCCTTCTCAAACGACAAAACTAGAACAAAAGCTACAAAGAAAGTGAAATTCGTCAGTTTTGTACTTCTTTCGTATTTTTTAGAAAAGTTGATATAAACTATTGTCGAGGAGGGATAACAATGGGAAAAAAAGGTCGAAATACACAAGCTAAAAAGCCATTAAATTCTGAGCCGAAGCAACGAAATGAAAATTTCAAGGGTGATGGCAATCCTAAACTTGAAGGAGAAAATCGTCCTGCAACTTAAACCTTAACAAAAACGCAAGGATATCGTGCTCATCTCTAACAGGGTGTAAACAAAGTTAAGAATTGGTTTAAGAAGGCTTCACGTAACCAGTCAAAGTGAAATAAATTTCGTGTAGACTCTTTATTTCTTAACTAAACCTTAAACCTCATGGAGGTTTAAGGTTTTTTATCTACCTTTGATTCTTGATAAGCACTCACCATGTTCTGAATAGCGAGTAAACCATGTCTTTTTGCATAATAACGATGACTCACGTCTTGAGAGAAAACTGGGTGTATTGATTTCCACCATCTTTTCTTTACACAACTCCCTGAAACATACCAATCTTTTCGAACTTTGTCCTTGTGAGTGATAATAGGGTATAATGCTCTTAACATAGGTGTTCTTGCTGTTGGTGTAGTAAAATATTGCTCATACTCATACCGGGACCCAATGGGCTCAGTCCTATTAGCAAATGTATAAAAATCAGGGTAATATTCTGGATGAAACAGTAATGAAGCTAGCCTTTTACCTAATGTTATGCGTTTGGTAATGTTTGAAAAGTCATGCACGTAGGATCCATAAACTTTTCCTTGTACAGTAGGAAAAAGAACTGCACTCATATGGAAGAAATCCTGTATTAAATAGTGATATCCATGGAACACTTTTTTCTTGAAAAACGGTTGAAGAATGACAGGTTGTTGAATGACATTTTGTTCATTAATAATCAGAGCTTTTACGAGTCGATTATAATCTTTATGTTTCCAAAAAAAGAACCACTCTTTTTGCATAAACTTAGAAACATGTAAGTGTGTGAGTAATTGAAACAACGGTTCGTCAAGCTGCTTGGACCTCTCATATAGAAGTAACTGTGGATAAGCATCAGAAAAGATTAACCAATTTGCTCTCTCGTATGTAGAAAATAAATCCTCTTTTGCTTGTCTTGATAGAAAGGTTTTAAAAGGTTCTTGCTGTAAATCTGTCATATTCCATCCTGCATTTCTAGAAACCATACTTGCTAAGAACGCCCATTTTATTTCTTTATGTTTTATATAGATGTTTTGATAGGCTTTAGTACGGGAAATATTGTCGACGTTGTGCCTAACTGTCTCTAACTTGATTGTTGTTACAATGTTTCGATGGAAATTTGAAAGCATAATGATTCACCTCTCTAGTAGCATGTTCAAAAATATGACAAATAAGAGGATTTTTTAATTTTTCTTCTCATCATTTATATATTTTTGATATGATACTTACATGCACAGGGAGGAACATTACTTATGAATTATCCTAATGGTCATAAACGAACACCCCCACCTACTGGCGGAAAAAAGAATAAAAAGCCCGACTATTCCAATCGTGGCATGACACTTGAAGAAGATATAAATCAGACTAATCAGGCTTACTTGCGATCTGGAAAGGCAGTGATTCACAAAAAACCTACACCTGTTCAAATCGTTAACGTCGATTTTCCTAAACGTAGTGCAGCTGTTATAAAAGAAGCTTACTTTAAACAACCATCAACTACAGATTATAATGGCGTATATAACGGTAGGTATATAGACTTTGAAGCTAAGGAAACAAAAAACAAGACATCCTTTCCACTCTCAAATGTTCATGAACATCAAATACAGCATATGAAGCAAGTCATAGAGCATGGAGGTATATGTTTTATCATCCTCCGCTTTTCACAACAAGAAGAAACATATTTATTCCCTGCAGAGAAACTTTTCTCTTATTGGGAACGTCAAAATAGTGGTGGAAGAAAATCAATTCCTTACAAGGATATACAACAAGGAGGACATTTCATTCCTTTGAAATTTCATATTAGAGTAGATTATTTATCTGTACTGGATGAAGTGTACCTTTAAGAACGGAGGAAGATGGGAAATGGCAGATAATAGCCAATCTCGAACAGCTAGAAAGAATCAACAAAAACAAACAAAAAAGCAAAATAAGAAACCTATGGTAAGACGAGTACTCATGACGATTTTATTGGTCGGTATCATTGGTGCAATAGGTGTTGGCGGATTGTTTGCTTATTATGTATCTGGAGCACCGTCGTTAAATGAAGAGAAATTATCAAATCCATTATCTGCAAAAATTTATGATAAAGATGGCGAGCTATTTGCTGATTTAGGTTCACAGAAACGAACGAAGATTTCTTATGAAGAAATCCCTCAAGTATTAGAAGATGCTGTCATTGCTACGGAAGATGCGCGTTTCCGCGAACATATAGGCATTGACTTTAGAAGAATATTAGCTGCTGTGTACGCTAATATCACAGAGGGCTTTGGTTCACAAGGAGCTAGTACTATTACACAACAAGTTGTTAAGAATGCTTTTCTTAGCCCGGAAAAGTCCATCGAGCGAAAGGTACAAGAACAATGGCTTGCGATTCGGATGGAGCAACAATATTCTAAAGATCAAATACTTACCATGTATTTAAACACTATCTATTATGGTAATAATGCTTATGGCGTATCAAAAGCAGCAGAAATTTACTTCAATAAAGAGTTAGACGAGTTAACTTTACCAGAAGCAGCCTTACTTGCAGGCTTACCACAGCGTCCGGTTGGTTATGACCCATTTGAAGCACCTGAGCTTGCTCAGGAACGAAAGAATGTTGTGTTGGACCTAATGGTTGAACATAATAAAATAAACAAAGAAAAAGCTGAAGAAGCGCAAAACGTAAAAGTTACATCTATGATTGAACAAGGAAATCCTGATACTAACATTCCTTATGATGCTTTCTTAGAAAAAGTAATCAATGAGGTCCAACAGAAAATGGAAGGTGCAGATATCTATAAGGATGGATTAAAAGTCTACACCACCTTAGACCAAAACGCTCAACAGAAAGTAGAAGAATTGTTAGGACCAAACAGCCCTATTCCTTTCCCAGACGATAAGTTTCAAACCGGTCTCACCGTACTTGATACGAAATCTGGTGCCATTCGTGCTATAGGCGGTGGCCGTAATAAAGAGAACCTCAATGATTCATGGAACTATGCCATTCAAGGAGACGGGCGTCAACCTGGTTCAACATTCAAACCAATTGTTGACTATGGGCCTGCTATTGAATTCAATAAGTGGTCTACCTATCATCAATTAAATGATGAACCTTATCAGTTCCAAACAGGAGACAATAACGATGTAAACAACTGGGATAATCGTTACATGGGATGGATGACCATGAGAGAAGCATTAGCTCGTTCAAGAAACGTACCAGCAGCAAAGACGCTCATGGAGGTAGGCATTGACCAGTCGCAATCATTCGCAGAAGGATTAGGTATTTCCTTCCAAAATGACCCAATGTATGAATCAAACGCTATTGGTGGTGCCACTCATGTTACACCATTAGAATTAGCAAGTGCATACAGTGCATTTGGTAATGAAGGTGTTCATAATGAACCTTATTCCGTTCGCAAAGTAGAATTCCAGGGTGATCGTAATCCGGTCGAGTTTGAAACGAAATCTCAAGTTGCAATGAAAGACTATACAGCTTACATGATTACAGACATGCTAAAAGATGTAGTAAGTTCTCCTATGGGAACTGGTCAAGCAGCAAATGTTTCAGGTCTTCCACTAGCAGGCAAAACAGGAACGACCAACACCGAAAGTGGTGGAACGCGTGATTCTTGGTTTACTGGCTACACAACAAACTATACTATTTCAGTATGGTCAGGATACAAAGATGGAGCTATTAAACAAGGAAAAGACATACCTCAACAAATATTTAAGCAGGTCATGTCTCATGTATCTCAAGGAGTTGAAACTGCTGATTTCAAACAACCTTCATCTGTAGTTCGTGTTGGAGTCGAAGCAGGTACAAATCCTGCTAAATTACCTAGTGAATTCACACCTTCAAGTCAAATAAACTATGAACTATTTGTGAAAGGTACAGAACCTTCTAAAACATCAAACCAATATGATAAGCTTGATCCTGTTCAGGGATTAACAAGTCAATATGATGAAGAAAAAGGTACACTAACACTATCATGGTCCTATAACCAAGATGAAGGAAAACCAGTCGTATTTACTGTTAATGGCGGCGCACAAGGTGAAGAAAAGCAAACAATCGTTCCAAATACCAAGGATACAAAAGCAGAGATAAGCAACCTTGAAAAAGGTAAAACGTACACCTTTGATGTTATTGCCATTAGTGAAACAAACTCGGACAACAAAAGTGATCCAGCTTCTGTTCAAGTCCAAATACCTGAAGAACAAGATCCAGATGATATCTTAGACGGCGTTGGTGAAGATGAAGACGAAGAAGACAATCAAAATAACAATGACGAAAACAACGGCGAAGATAATGAGAATAACGAGGATCAAGAGGGTAATAACAACAACGATAACCAAAATAATGATTCCGATAATAATGATTCTAGCAGTAATGATGACAATGACACTGACAATCAGAATAACAACCAAAATGATGATTCTTCTAACGATTCTACAAATCAAGAAGATCAAAATGATACTAATAACGACGATGAAACAAATCAAACAGAAGATAGCAACTAATACAAAAAGGATCAATCCTGTTTAGGATTGATCCTTTTTCTTTAAAACCTTTGCTTTTGCAAATTGTTTTTCCAATGACTCATACAATTCGTCTAACTGTATGTAGGCATGGTAATGTTGTTTAGAATGATCGATAAAGGTTAGTCTGTCTACCGTATTCATCGGCTTATACTGAAATCCTTCGATATCTTTATGAATACTAGCATCGTCTCTATACTCTCTCTCGTTTAACTGGTATAGAGATTGGATAAATCCGATTATGTGCTTCTCCATACAAGAAGAAGCTTTCTGGTTTTGGCGAGATTTATAAAGAGATGCTATATAGTCTCGTTCCTTTTTCCATGTATCGATAGAATCTATACTATACATTGGTTTCTCTTTCCTTTTTCTTCATCCGTTTTTGGCCTTCACGGCATATCTCCAATAACGGACATATTTCACATTGAGGAACTTGTGCCTTACAATGATAACGTCCAAAGAAAATCATTCGATGATGTGTTGCACTCCACTCTTCTCTCGGAATTTTCCTCATCAATGTTTTTTCAACTTCTAAGACTGAATCTTTCCATCTGCATATACCAAGACGCTTTGATACTCGTTCAACGTGAGTATCAACTGCTATAGCAGGTTCCCCAAATGCTACGGCGCTTACTACATTTGCAGTTTTTCTTCCTACTCCAGCTAACTTTTCTAACTCAGCTTTTGAAGATGGTACTTCACCATCATATTCATCAATTAGCATCTGACTAAGCTTACGAATGTTTTTCGACTTATTTCTATAAAGACCAATGGAACGAATGTCTTGTTGTAACTCTTCTATTGGAACATTTACGTAATCTTCAGGTGACTTGTATTTCTTAAACAATTCTTTTGTCACTTTATTAACTAATGCATCTGTACATTGAGCTGACAACACTACAGCTACAAGCAACTCAAATGGATTTGAATGCTCAAGTTCACAATCCGCTTCAGGGAACATCTCTTGTAATGTATCAAGTACTGTACGAATTTGGGATTGATTTAACATATAGCTTTTCCTCCACCCTTTTTAAGCATCTTCAAGCCAATTGTAATAAATGGAGGCATCTTTCTTTTGCTGAGTGGACTCTTCAGTAGCAGGTGCTCCATATGATTGCTGGCTTCTAAATGATTTGCTGGCTTCTCTCGCCTCTTGGACAGTTCGAATTCCTTTTTTCTTCCATTCACGTAAAATACGATCAATATACTTGAAATTTAATTTACCCATTAAAACCGACTCACGTAGGGCAGCCTTAATGAGAGCTGGTTCTTGATGATCTTCATCAATCCACAAGTTAATGGTTTCAATCTCAAAAGGAGAAAGGGGACGACCGAATTCCTGCTCAAATAGTACAAACATATTTGGTTGTTCTTCCTCATCAGATTGGGAAGAAGTGGACTCATTATATTCCACTTTCTCTTCTACTAACGATTGCCACAAACCATCTAGAGTATAGATTTCATTTATAACATTGTCTTCATTTGTCATTTGTTCAATGGATAGATATCCTTTTTGTATTAACTTTCGCAAAACTTGAGAACATTCTTGTTCTGAAACAGTCAAGTATTGGGCAAGCTCACTTGGTGTTGGAAAGTCATTTCCTTCTATTTGAAAACGATGTATTTGAAGAATAACTAAAACATCTACCTCTGAAATTCCTAAAGTATGATAGTTTGTTAGTAATTTTTTCGGAAAAGCCATCTGATCTTTCATTAATAAGCTAATATGATTCATATTTTTCCTCTCACCTCTGCCTTTTCTTTAGAGCAACTCGCATCCTCATATTCGAGAGCGATCATATGATGTGAATCTTTTTATTAAAAGCAAAAGTAGACTGTAATTACAAGCGATTATTCCTATCTCAATGAGTGATACAAACTTGATTATAACATGTATCGCTTTCGATATCCGAGTATAAAAATAATGAAAAAGCTCCCAAGTAATGGGAGCTTTCTGAGTAAATTAAGGATATAAGCGATTTAACAAACGTGGGAATGGTATGGTTTCTCTAACGTGTTCAACACCTGCAATCCAAGCTACTGTTCGCTCTAAACCTAGCCCAAATCCAGAGTGAGGAACACTTCCATACTTTCTTAACTCAAGATACCACTGATAGGCATCTCCTGTTAAACCATGCTCTTCATATCTTTGTTCCATAAGCTCAAGATCATTAATACGCTCTGAACCACCAATGATTTCGCCATAGCCTTCAGGTGCTATTAAATCCGCGCATAAAGCAACATCAGGGCGCTCTGGATCAGGTTGCATATAGAAAGCTTTAATATCAAGCGGATAATGCGTTATGAATACAGGCTTTTCATAGCTTTCTGCGATGGCTGTTTCATGTGGCGCACCAAAGTCTTCTCCCCATTCAATATCATCAAACCCTTTTTCCTTGAGAAGTTTAACAGCATCATCGTACGTGATACGAGGAAAAGGTGCTTGGATTGATTCCAGTTTTGATGTATCTCGTTCTAAAATTTGTAACTCTAACTTACAATTTTCAAGTACAGATTGCACTACATGCGAAACATACTGTTCTTGGACTTCCAAGCTATCGTTATGATCCATAAATGCCATTTCAGGTTCAATCATCCAAAACTCAATAAGATGACGACGTGTTTTTGATTTCTCTGCTCTAAATGTTGGCCCAAAAGAAAACACCTTCCCAAAGGCCATTGCAGCAGCCTCCATATAGAGTTGACCACTTTGTGATAGGTAGGCATCCTCATCAAAGTATTTTGTGTGGAAGAGCTCTGTAGACCCCTCTGCTGATGAACCAGTTAAGATAGGAGGATCAATTTTAGTATAGCCGTGTGTATTGAAGAATTCGTACGTAGCTCGAATAATCTCATTACGTACTTTCATAATTGCATGCTGCTTCTTTGATCTAAGCCATAGATGCCTATGATCCATTAGAAATTCTGGTCCATGTTCTTTTGGTGTAATAGGGTAATCCACTGCTTCATGGATCAGTTCTAGAGATGATACTTGCATTTCATAACCAAATGGAGAACGAGAATCTTCCACAATGGTTCCAGTAACATATAAAGAAGATTCTTGAGTGATATTTTTAGCAAGTGTGAAAGCTTCCTCATCAACATCTGCTTTCACTACAACACCTTGCATAAATCCAGTTCCGTCTCGTAACTGTAAGAATGCAATTTTCCCACTTGATCGTTTATTTGCAAGCCATGCTCCTATGGTAACTTTTTCTCCAACATATTTATGAACTTGAGATATCGTTGTTTTCAAAATGGTTCCCTCCACTTACTTAAGATTGATGCTTTTCTACAAAACGGCGAATACGTTTTGAAGCTTCTTCTAATTGATCTAGTGATGTTGCATAGGATAAACGCACGTTTTGTTCTGACCCAAATCCAGAACCAGGTACGAGTGCAACTTTTTCTTCTTCTAATAGAGCTTTAACCCAGTCATCTACAGAATCGAAGTTATTTTCCTCTACCGCTTTACTCACGTTTGGAAATAAATAAAACGCACCTTTTGGCTTCACACATTCTATACCTGGTATATCTGTAATCCAATCATAGAGTTTCTCAAGCCTATGACTGAATGCAACCTTCATTTCCTCAACTTTTTCCTGTGAAGACGTATAGGCTTCTAGTGCTGCATATTGAGCAATAGTTGTTGGGTTAGAGGTTGAATGTGATGCTAAATTTGTCATGGCTTTAATTAATTTCTCATCGCCTAATGCGTACCCAATTCGCCATCCAGTCATAGCATGTGATTTAGAAACACCATTAATAATAATGGTTTGGTTTTTCAGTTCTTCAGAAACTTGTGCCATGGATACATGAGTACCATCACCATATATGAGTTTCTCATAGATTTCGTCTGAAATTATGTAAACGTTATGACGCTTACATACCTCTCCTATCTTCTCCAATTCATCTTTGGAATAGAGCATACCTGTTGGATTGGAAGGAGAGTTAATAATGATAGCTTTTGTACGACCCGTAATCGCTTCTTCCACTTGTTCCGGTGATAATTTAAAGTCATTTTCTTCTAAGGCCTTAACTACAACAGGAGTTCCTTCAGCTAATTTAATTTGCTCTGGATAACTCACCCAATAAGGAGCAGGAACGATAACCTCTTCTCCTGGATCTAATAATGCTTGGAAAAGTGTATAAAGCGCATGTTTTGCTCCGGTAGTAACGATTACTTGATTCGTCTCATATGTAAGCTGATGATCAACTTTATACTTTTTAATGATTGCTTCTTTAAGAGCAGGGATACCACCTGATGGAGTATATTTGGTATGCCCTTCATACATGGCTTTTTGAGCTGCTTCTAAAATATTTTCAGGTGTATTAAAATCAGGTTCTCCAGCACCAAGGCCAATAACGTCATGCCCTTCAGCTTTTAAGGCGTTTGCCATGGCAGTAATGGCTAATGTACTGGATGGAGTTAAAGTTTGTACTCTTTTAGCTAATTCCATGAAAAGTCCCTCCTATTGCTTTATTGTTTAAATCGTAATTGTTCATAAAAGTCGCCATTCTTCATGAGGAAGTAGTCTAATACATATCGATTTTTGTCATCAACGTATGTTAATTCCCATAATGGATTTCCTTTATCAATGGCAGGTTGTATTGAAATTAATTCACAACCATTACATGATGATTTCCATGAAGATAACATCTCTTGTTCCGTAGTGGTATTAGTAAGCATCTGATAGAAAATATCTTCATCTTTATTGTTAATTGGAACAAATGCATAACCTTTTGTTTCATCAACACCTTCGCCTGCTACTATATCATAACGATACTCTCCATGGTAGCGTGTAACTGAATTGGTAACTTCGAGTGGTGTTTCTTCGATAGCTGCTTGTTTTGAATGATCGAACGTGCTTGTCTTATCTTGTATGATTTGTATATAAATATAAATGAAGAGAAAAAATAGCAAAAGTAAACTGACACCTAAACCCCAAAATAAATATTTGAGTCGACTACGTTCTGTAGATGGTGAAAACTGCTGTGTTTTCATCATGTTCATCCAATGCTAGACCAAACATTAGGTCCTGTTGTTTTAATGTACGATTTAATGAATCAACTATTTTATACAAGTCATTTGATTTTTCCACTCTCACGGTTGATAAGACTTCCATTTTTTGCTCCATTCATGAACCTCCTAATGAAAAGTTACATCTATAATTTATCAAAAAATTCCCTTTCATATTTCGGTCGATAGTACACACAATAATAGTACACCAAAGAGAAATACCTCTTTATTATAACAGTAAATGTAAGACAATTTGATAACTATCCACCAATTTCAAAAATTCTTCCTAACCCATCTATTGCCTGTACAAATTCTTGTACAGGCTTTTTTTATCGTCAAGTAAATTATAAAATTCAATGCTTGTGTATAACTGAAAAAGTGATACGGCCACGTCCAGCTCCAGCGCCCAGCGACTAGTATGCTTCCCTCGCCTCCGTACGATAAGTTAACATCGAATCACTTCGTTCTTCGTGTTGCCTTTATCTCCTACGGCTCAGTCCAGCATATACGTCGCTAAACGGGCGCCTGCGCTTTTGTTCTATTTAAAAAGAACGAATGCAAGTTACATAAAAGTAACCTGCAATCATTTTTATTATTTAGGATACAACTCATAATCCTCTTTTGTGCAATGTACTGTAGTTGTCCCGACTTTTTTCAATTGGTAAACATCAATCCATGACTCATATAGACGTTCTAACAACCCATCATTAGGTGAAGATCCTTTGAGGGGATAAATCATAGCTATATGAGGATCAACACTCTCTAACAGCTTCAAGGTAGGGGAGTCTGTCCTTGCATAATCACCTATTTTAAGTATTTCTGCTTTAAGTGACGAATGTAACAATGCATCTTCAAGTTCCGTATCACCGCTTGCTAAATATAACAAAGACGTTTTGCCAAATGTAAAGTATAGACTCATATCATCTTGTTTGCTTATAGGTAACACCTTTACTTGTAAAGAAGAAGTTAATTCATGTGATTCACTCTGCTCCCATTCCTCCATATTGGCTTGTTCCATAACTTGATCCATGCAATCACCACGGACATTACCATGATAATATATGGTTTCAATGTGATATCGATCAACCATTCTTTTTGTATTTCCGCATTCAGATTCACTATGATTGGTTAATATCAAGCCATCTATTTGCTTCAAACCCAGATGGTTTATTTGTTTAATCAACTCATCTTCGCTTGCTTTTGATGCTGTGTTAACAAGGTAATTCTTGTCATTACCTGTTGCAATCAGCATAGCTTCTCCATCAGGTAAAGCAAAAAAGATAAATAACGCTTCATCTTCCTGCAAGGATACTTTTGGAGGAGATTGTGCATAACTTGGAGGCAATCCTACTAGCTGCACTCCAATTACAATCGTGAACATTAAGCAAATAATTACCCTCATTAGATATCACATCCTAACATCAAACTTCTTTATTAGAATGTGTTTATAAGCTTCACTTTATCATAACCACTTACGTGCCTCTTCCATTAAATCATTGGTAGTTCCATACTGAATAGGAACTTTAGGAATAGATTGGGTGAAATACTTTCCATATTTAGCCTTCATTATACGATCATCACACACCATAACTAAGCCCCGATCAGTACTTGAGCGAATCAATCGACCAAATCCTTGTTTAAATCGAATGACAGCATTTGGTAGCGATAATTCCATAAATGGATTTTTACCATTTTCTTTAATAGCTTCAGCTTTAGCTTCATATACAGGATGGTTAGGTGGTTGAAACGGTAAACGAACAATCACAAGGGACGACAAGTCATTCCCAGGTATATCCACACCTTCCCAGAAGGAACTCGTACCAAATAAAATTGCTTGATCAAATGCTTGGAAATTCTTTTTTAATCTAGCACGACTACCACTTGAAACACCTTGTGCGATCAGCATGAATTCATCCATATTAATGAATTCTTTCATGATGTTATATGTTTTCTTTAGCATCTCATACGAGGTGAACAGAACTAGCATACGTCCTTTGGAAATGGTGGCAAGGGAATAAATCGCCTCACATGTAGCATAGATAAAATCATCTTGATTTCCTGACTTAATACTTGGAAAATCATCTGGAACAAGTAATTGCACTTGATTCTCATAATGAAACGGTGATTCGATTTTCTTTTGAACGGTCTGGTTACGATCCAAGCCTAGACGTTTTAACATAAATGAAAATGAGTCATTCATTGTTAACGTTGCACTAGTCAATATGACACTTTCTTTTTCTTTAAAGAAATAATCAGATAAGAGTGAGCCTACTTCAATAGGTTCACTATAAATGAAGACAGAATTTCTTGCACCATATGCTTCAATCTCAATCCATTTCACCATTTGGTTGTCATCTGTTAATAGCAATTGATCAATGGAGTCAATAACCATCTCCAAACGTTCTGTGTACATGCGTATATCTTCTGTCCACCGTGCAGATTCCTCCGATGTTTCGGTCATACTAATCCAATTCTTGCACTTATGAAGGAATTGAATAGAATCCCTTATATGAAAAGAAACTCTGTTAGCCATTTCTCTAACTGTACTCCAGACGGTTGAACTTTCTTTCTCAGGCACATAACGATATTGAAATCGACCTACATCATTTAAAGAAATGTTAGCATTTTGCTGTTTAGATACGTAAGTAAATAAGTACCGGAATAATTCATCAGCATCCTCTTTGATCATCTGAACGGTATTATCCCATTTTGATACATTTTGCTTTAATGCCAAATCAGGATAGGATGACAACAAGTTACTCATCCAATCTCCCGATTTATTACCCCCCATCTCATTTAACAGGTATTGAATAGAAACATAATCAAGCTTTAATCCAAAGTGTTTTGCTGCTGATGATTCTAGATGATGAGCTTCATCAATAATGACTTTTGGATAAGAGGATAATAATCCATAATCATATATAATATCCGTACATAATAAAGAATGGTTCGTAACCACTATATGAGCTTTTTGTGCATTTTTTCTAGCACGCTGATAAAATGACCTAGAGAACCATGGCGATTTTGGCGTAAAATATCCTTCTGCCTCAGCGGATATTTTACGCCAAAATATGGCACCACTCGATGGAAGTTGAATCTCTTCTATATCACCGGTAGTGGTTTCTGTAAGCCAAACCAATATCATGGACTTTGTAAGTACAACATCGTAATTATTATCCGTTGAAGATTGAAGTTCGTATTCAAACTTTTTTAATGAAAGGTAATGTTGTTTCCCTTTCAATAATGCTGATCGAAAAGGAATTGGAAGTATTTCTTGAAGTAAGGGTATTTCTTTTTCAAGCAACTGTGATTGTAAATGAGTTGTATGCGTACTAATCATGATTCGTTCTTCTTTAAAAACAGACTCATAAATACATGGAAGTAGGTAGGCAAGGGATTTCCCTGTACCTGTTTCTGCTTCTATTAATGCATGCGAATGGGACTGAAATGCATCATATATCGTCGAAGACATTTCTCTTTGCCCCTTACGCTCCTCAAAATTATGTACATGGCTACTCATAAGTCCATCAGGTTTTAAAACATCATCTAAGAAGGGGTCAAAGCCTTCTTCTACATAATGATTTTCCTCTTCTATTTCGATTTCTCTCTTTAAGGCAATACCTCTAAAGATTTCTAAATCTTCTCGATCGTGAGTACTAAAGGATTTCTCTTGTAACCACATGTGAAGTATTTCGCTTAAATCGCTTTTAAGCCTTCCTTGAATTAAGGATAATTGATGCAGAACTTCGTATGGTAATTGTTTTGCCTTTGCGAGTAATTTCAGTAATATTTCTGCAGTCACATAAGCATCTGCTAACGCACGATGTGGATCATCGTGTTGGACTTCAAAGAACTCCGATAGTTGGGAAAGCTTAAATCCTGGAGCTTGAGGCATAAAAATGCGAGCAAGCTCTACAGTATCTAGTACAGGGACTGATAAAGCAGAACGATTCGCTTCCTCAAGTGCATAATTTAAAAAACCTAAATCAAATTGAACATGATGCGCTACAAAATATGCTCCCTCACATCTAGTTAAAATATCATCAATAAGTTCGTTAAATAAGGGTGCATCTACAACATCGTCATCTGCTATCCCTGTTAATTGTGTAATAAAGGTTGGTATTGGCTGCTCAGGATTTACAAAGGATTTATATTGGTCGGTTATGACACCATCTTCAATTGTAACCATCCCAATTTCGATAATTTTATCGCCTTTTTTAGGAGTATGGCCTGTCGTTTCTAAATCTACAACTACATATTTCGCCATTAGCTCACCTCTTTTCCACCTTACAATGGCTTTTATATAGAAGCTATATTAAGAAAGCTCCCAAGAATGGGAGCTACATTTCCGTTAATGGAGGTTCTTGTTCAATGATTTCATCAATCCCATTTTGTTCATTCATTAAGGCAACTCTCGGCTTGAAAGTTGCTAATTCATGATCATCTACCATAGCATAAGAAACAATAATGACAATATCATCTGGTTGTACAAGACGAGCAGCTGCTCCATTCAAACAAACTACTCCGCTATGTCGCTCGCCAGGTATAACATATGTTTCTAGACGAGCTCCGTTATTATTATTAACAATTTGTACTTGTTCATGTGGTAAAATGCCCACTTGATCTAAAATATGTGTATCAATGGTGATACTGCCTACGTAATTCAGATTTGCTTCTGTAACGCGGGCACGATGAATCTTTGATTTCATCATGGTGCGAAACAT
Organism: Pontibacillus yanchengensis Y32; assembly: GCF_000770635.1. Lineage (GTDB taxonomy): Bacteria > Bacillota > Bacilli > Bacillales > BH030062 > Pontibacillus > Pontibacillus yanchengensis. The sequence continues at coordinate 47,411 of NZ_AVBF01000019.1, read as the reverse complement.
ATTTCCTTCCCCCTATACGATCGCTGTTGCAAACGAACCTTGTTGATCTAATACAACGTTATCTATAAGCCGGGCGTGCTTAAAGTACACAGCAACAGCAAGTATCACTTGTTCATTAATATGGTTCACACGCTCCAATTCAGGGTATGACAAGAGATCAACATAATCTATTTTACCATGGGTGTGTGTATGAATGAAATGAGAAACTTCCTTGATAATAACCTCTGCATCCTGTTCACCTGCTTGCATAAGCTTTTGGCCATGAAGGAGAGCTTGATAAATATAAGGTGCCTCTATCCGTTCCTGATCGGATAAATTTACATTACGACTACTTTTAGCAAGTCCATCTTGTTCTCTAACAGTAGCAATTGGTCTCAATTTGATAGGAAAATTATAGTCTTGTATGAGTGCATCAACTACAGCTACTTGCTGAGCATCTTTCAATCCTAAATAGACATAATCAGGATAAACGATATTAAATAGCTTAGCCAATATGGTAACAACCCCATCAAAATGACCTGGGCGACTTTTTCCACATAACACATCTACCCTTTGATGGACGGTCATTCTTATCGTTTGATCCTTAGGATACATTTCATTTACATGAGGATAAAATAATATATCTACTTGTTCTTTTTTGGCTATATCTGTATCATGCACTTCATCTCGAGGGTATCGTTCGTAATCTTCATCCGGTCCAAATTGAAGGGGGTTAACAAATATACTTGTCACGACAATATCATTCTCTTGCCGAGCTTTCTTCATCAGTTGTTGATGCCCTTCATGAAGATATCCCATTGTGGGAACAAAACCAATGGATTTACCTGATTGCTTCCATTGCATCATCTTGGATTGCATGTCATGAATAGACTTAATGATTTCCATCTGATTGCCCTCCGTAAATACGAGGTAAAGACTCTTCTTTCATATGGAAGCTTTGTTCGTCATTTGGAAAAGTGCCATCATGAACATCTTTGATATAAGCACTTATAGAAGATTTTATTTGTTCATTAGCATTCAAATATGATTGTACAAACTTAGGAAGACGATCAACACCATATTGTATAAGGTCATGGTACACCAATACCTGACCATCGCACTCAACTCCTGCACCTATTCCTATGACAGGGATATGGAGTTTTTGTTGAACCTCACGGGCCAATTGTTTAGGTACACATTCCAATACAAGTCCGATGGCACCTTGTTGTTGGATGGCAACAGCATCTGATATAAGCTGTTCAGCAGCTTGGGAATCTTTCCCTTGTACACGGTATCCCCCTAGTACATGGACAGATTGTGGTGTTAATCCTAAATGGCCAACAACAGGGATTCCACCTTTTGTTAAGCGACCAATGATCGATATAACATCACCAGCACCTTCTAGCTTTAATGCTTCCGCTCCTGTTTCTTGCATCATACGCATTGCCTGCTTCATCGTCTCTTCTTCAGAAATATGATAAGACATAAACGGCATATCAATTACAGTAAATGTGTCAGTCGCTCCACGTTTAACCGCTTTTCCATGGTGGATCATATCTTCTACTGTAACTGGGATAGTTGAATCATAACCTAAAACCACCATCCCTAATGAATCCCCAACGAGAATCATATCCACACCAGCATCTTGAGCTAATTTTGCTGAGGGATAATCATAGGCTGTAAGCATGGCAATTTTTTGGTTCTCTTGTTTCATTTTCTTTAATTGTGTACTTGTTTTCATTGTATTAATCCTTCCCCCATTGTATCTCTGCAGAGTATAGAGTTTGTTCCTTCCCCTCTTCATCTACAACTCGAAGCGCTCCATCGCTTTCTATGCCCATTATTCTTCCATTCCAAGATGATTGATATGTCTGTATAGGCACAATTTCCCCTATACGATACCCAAATGCTTCCCATCGTAATTTCACCTTAGAAAATCCATCTTCCATAAATTCCTCGTATCTCTTCTCAAACGTTTGTATGATCTCTCGGATTAAACTTGCTAATTCCCAGGACTCTCCAGACTCGATTTTCAAGGAACTAGCTTTATCTCTAATTTCTTCTGGAAATGTCTCAATCGGATGGTTCACATTTATACCCATACCTAAAATAATATAATTAATTTGATCTTGTTCAGCTTGAAGTTCTGTAAGTATTCCTGCTAGTTTCTTACCATCTGTTAATATATCGTTAGGCCACTTTATTTGTGGTTTAATATCACAATACCCCTTAAAAACTTCAGCTAAGACAGTAGCAGCAAGTAACGTGATCTGTGGTGATTTATAAGGCTCAAAAGTAGGACGAAGGACGATGCTCATCCAAATCCCTTCTCCTTTATGCGAATGCCACGAGCGATTTAACCTACCTCTTCCCTTCGTTTGCTCATCCGCAATCACTATGGTTCCATGAGGAGCACCTTCTTGGGCTGCTTGATGAGCTAAGATTTGGGTAGAGGTTACAGTTGACTTATGTATGAGCCTTTGACCTAACCAGTTTGTGTTCATTCCCCATTGAATTGTGTTCTCGCTTACTTTATTAGGAAACGATACAATTCGATATCCTTTTCGAGGTGCAGCTTCGATCTCATATCCATCCTTCTCTAGTTCCTTCATGTGCTTCCATACGGCTGGTCTGCTTATATGAAGGTCTTCAGACAGCCTTTGACCCGAAACATACCCTTCCTCAACTTGAGATAATAATTCAATTAATTTTCCTCTTGTGGATTCCATTGTAAAACCCTCTCTTTAAGGATTCCCTTCTCATTCGTTAACTCACCTTCTATGACAACTCTTTCTATCGTAACGAGCATCGACTCAATCCAAGGCCCAGGTGTGCGATTAGGAAACCAAGATCTTATGTCCTTACCATTAACAGCTAATTCTTCTCTATTATAAATAGGTAAATGATGATACATCTTTTCAAGTGATGCAACCTCTAGTTTTTCTTCTGAACTCAATAAATTTATTACACGAGTAAATGGCGGTAACTGATCGAAGCCAAGCTTATATATGGCCCATATCGTATTTCCTTGCATCCATTCTGTATAAGCATTTAATAACCTGGTGGCCTTGCGTTTCACTTTGTTGGATAGCTTCCATTCTTTAACCCAATACTCTATCGAAAAAGTAGGTTCAAGTATATGGAACATACAGATTGCTTCGGAAAAATCACCTAATGCAAGCCAGTTTTTATTCGAACAACGTTTCATCAAGGAAGGCTCTTCTTTCAATACAGGTAAATACTTCTCCATATTCGATTGGGTGAACAAGGCCCAAGCATGTTTGGCACCATCGCCCTGAATAAGCTTTTCGAATTCAATCGATAAACGTTCTATAGCTATATTTTCTAACAATGATGCATGCTGTTGAATTGCATGATATGTAGTAGGAGAAAGAGTGAAACCTAACTGACTAACGAAGCGAAGTGCTCTCATCATACGAAGGGGATCTTCTTCAAAACGATCCTCAGCCTTCCCAACCGTTTCAATTTGGTTTCTTTTTATCGCTTTAGCGCCATTATAAGGATCAATTAACTCCCCATCTATATCCATGGCAATTGCATTCATAGTAAAATCGCGTCTAGCTAAATCATCTTGAATGTCTTCTACAAAATAAACTTGATCTGGATGACGGTAATCATGGTAATCCCCCTCGGTACGAAAAGTTGTTACCTCAAAGGATTCCTCACCATACCTGACCATGACTGTTCCATGTTCAATCCCTACTGGTATTACTTTTTCAAAAATACCTTGAACCTGTTCTGGTGTAGCAGAAGTAGCTATATCAATATCTCCAATCGGTCTTCCGATGAGAAAATCCCTAACCGCTCCACCAACGAAAAAAGCTTTATATCCATGATAATGTAACGTTTGAAGGATAGGTTCAGCGTTTACAAAAACATTATTCATCTCTTTCATCCCTTTGAGATAGTAAGTCGCTGTATATCTCCTCGTACTGTTTGACAATCGTTTCAGATTGGAACTCTGTTCTAACACGCTTCAATCCATTCTCTGAAAATGCTTGCCACTTATCCTTATTCGTAAGAAGTGTAAGAGCTCTTGAAGCAATTGTATCTACATCACCTAAAGGACATATGAAACCGTTATATTCGTCCATGATAACTTCAGGTATGCCACCTATATCTGTACCAATACAAGGCACCCCACAAGCCATCGCCTCTAATAGCACAAGGCCGAAGCTTTCCTTTTCAGATAACAACAATTTTAAATCAGAAATAGATAATAACTCAGACACATTTTCTTGTTTCCCTAAAAATAATACGCGATCTCTTAGTCCTAACTCACTAACAAGCTGACATACTTTAGAATACTCAGGTCCATCGCCAACTAATAATAATTTAGCCTTCGTGTGGGAGGCGATTTTATAAAAGGAGTGGATGACATCAGGTACTCGTTTTACTTGTCTGAAATTGGAGATATGTATAATAACACGATCATCATTTTCTATCCCATATTCCTCTTTTAAATGAGCCTCGTTTCTTTGTCTATACTCCCGTTCATCCACAAAATTATAGATAACATCCATCTTGCGATTCACTTGAAGCATATCTTTAGTTTGATCTACAAGGCTATGCGATACGGCTGTGACCCTATCCGATTGTTCAATACCAAATCGAATCATATTTTTAAAGCTTGAATCGACACCTAATACCGTAATATCTGTACCATGTAAGGTCGTAACAATCTTTACATCATGCTCAACCATCTGCTTTGCAAGAATTGCACATATTGCATGTGGCATAGCATAATGCACATGAAGAATATCAATTTGCTCTCGATTGATAACCTCTGCCATCTTATTAGCAAGTGCCAAATCATATGGAGGGTATTGAAAGACAGCATAATGATTCATTTCAACTTCATGATAATAAATATTTGGATAAATTCGTTTTAAACGGAAAGGGACGCTAGAAGTGATGAAATGAATCTCGTACCCTTTTTCCGCTAATAATTTTGCTAATTCCGTAGCGATTACTCCTGACCCACCTACAGTTGGGTAGCAAGTAATTCCGATTTTCGTTCGTCTCATTCTTTTCTCCCTTGCTGCTCATTCTCTTGTCTATTTTCTCTCCAGTTTAAATCACCACGTTCTATAGCTTGTACTAATATCTCAGCTCCTGCCAAATTAGTAGCTAAAGGGATTTGGTGAACATCGCATAATCTCATCAAAGCACTGATATCTGGTTCATGAGGTTGTGCTGTAAGTGGATCTCGTAAAAACAACACAACATCCATCTCGTCTTGAGCAATATATGCACCGATTTGTTGGTCCCCCCCAAGAGGACCTGATTGAAAACGATGTATGGATACACCTGTTGCTTCTTCTATTCTTTTTCCGGTAGTACCTGTAGCGAAAAGTCTGTGTTTTTCTAAAATGCTTTTATATGCAGTCGCAAATTGGACTATGTCTTCTTTCTTCTTATCATGGGCAATCAGTGCAATATTCATGATATCCACCCTCTACTCTAATAAATTTTCTAAACCATAGACGAGTACTTGTAAAGATAGAACTTTCTCAACGGAAAGTTTCACACCTGTCATAAACGATTCTCGATTAATTGAATCATGTTTAATCGTTAACGTTTCGCCAGTTGACCCAAACATAACCTCTTGATGAGCAACTAGACCAGGTAAACGAACACTATGAATTTTCATACCATCTACATCGGCACCACGTGCTCCTTCTAGCGTCTCCTGTTCATCTGGATGTCCTTGCTTCTTTTGATCACGAACCTCTTGAATGAGTTCGGAGGTTTTTACAGCGGTGCCACTAGGTGCATCCAATTTATTATCATGGTGACGTTCTATGATTTCGACATCCGGGAAGTATTTAGCAGCCCATTTAGAAAATTGCATCATTAGAACAGCACCAATAGCAAAGTTAGGTGCAATCACAACACCTAGTTGCTTATCTTCAGCCATTTGCTCTACCTCAGATAATTGCTCTTTCGTAAATCCTGTTGTTCCTACTACTGGCCTTACTCCGTATTCTAAAGCAAGACGAGTATGCTTGTACCCAAATTCCGGAGTCGTTAAATCAACCAAAACGTCAGCTTCTACCTCTTGAAAGCATTGCTCTATATCCTCATAGATCGGTGCATCAAGATTTGGTAGATACTCTATGTCTTTAACAGCTAATCCTCCATTTTTATGATCCACACAAGCCACTAATTCAAAATGGTCTTGCTTCTCAATCATCCGAAGTGCTTCACTCCCCATTTTACCTCTTGGTCCTGCTACAATGATTTTTGTATTACTCATTTGAATCTGCCTCCTCTAATCATATCCATCGTTTATTCTATATCTCTTTGCAAACTTACCCTTACATGTTTTAAACTCTCTCAAACCATCTGAAATTAAGACAGGTAAAAACAATTCATTTTTAATCAACCTATTTAATAGCGCTTTAATCTTATACGGATTTTTAAGGTTTCACCTATAGTATTAGTTTGTTTCACTAGCTAATCCTCTATCTATCATTAAGGTCAACACTCTTAGTATCTACGTTAAGATTGTGTTTTTAATTATGTAACAAACTTTTTCAGCTTAGGATTAAGTCAAATAGGTAGTTCCATTTCATCATTTTATTAGTAAGCTTGTTATCAATCTCCCTTCATGTTAGCTAAAAGGGGCTTGTTTGACAAATTTTTTGCTACATTAAAAGTATTCATTGCTCCTCATTCACTAATTTGTCTATAATAAATGGAGTGATGAGATAAGAATTAAAAAGGGGGAATCTATTTGTTCGGAATTAAATTAAAAAATATCTTCTTCATACTTATAGGATCAGCTATATTTGGATTTGGAATTGTACACTTTAATATACAAAATAATCTAGCCGAGGGCGGATTTACTGGAATTATACTTATACTAGACCATTTTGGACTTAATATATCCATCATGAACCTTGCTTTAAATATACCTGTTTTCATTATAGGCTGGAAGCTATTAGGTAGAAGCACACTCATTTACTCTATTATTGGAACATTTGCTGTTTCCTTTTTCCTATGGATATTCCAAGTATATATGATTGAAATCGACTTACGAAACGATATGACATTAGCATCTCTATTTGCTGGTGTGTTCATAGGAATAGGACTTGGAATTATTTTTCGTAGTGGAGGAACTACTGGTGGCGTAGATATCATCGCAAGACTTGTAAATAAATACTTCGGAGTCAGTATGGGACGGACAATGTTTTTATTTGATACAGCCGTCATCGCAGCTGCTGTCATCTTTTATCTTGACCATATTGAAGGGATGTACACATTAGTTGCCGTTTTCGTGGGAGCTAGAGTTATTGACTTCATCGTAGAAGGAGCCTATGCAGCCCGCGGAGCCACTATTATTTCGCATGAAAGTCAGGCTATCTCTGCTAAGATTATGAAAGAGATGGATAGAGGTGTTACGGTTCTTGCTGGAAAAGGTAGTTTTACTGGAGAAAGAAGAGATGTCCTCTATTGTGTTGTTGGACGAAATGAAATTATCAGGTTGAAAAATATTATTAACTCTGTAGACCCCCATGCTTTTGTCGCCGTTACTTCGGTTCACGATGTTTTAGGAGAAGGATTTACGTTAGATGAAAATAAAAATCCAATTGAAAAGTAAAGGACTTTTGTTCCTTTTTTAATAATTTTCAAATGATTGAGTTGACAATCTTACATTAATTGGTATATTTTCATTTAGGTAGGGAATATTTTGAATTTATTCTCAAAAATTAGATAGGAATAGAGAGGGGTCTTGAAATGAAGAAATTACTTCTTACATTAGGTGTATCATCCATCCTTATGGTAGCAGGATGTGGTGGTGAAGAAAGTGGAGACAGTAACGAGAACGAAGAAAATCAAGAATCACAGCAACAGGAAGAAACAACACAAGAAGATGAAGGTTCAACTGAAAACACAGAGAGTACAGATAACGCAGACAATGCAGAAAGTGATCAACAATCAGCTCAGTCTGTTTTAATGGATACTCAACTAAAAATGGCAGAAACCGTACGTTCTCAAAATGCAAAAATAGTAAGCGTTCAATCTGATGTTGCGAAGTTAGAAGGCGGCGAAGATGTTGAAAACCCTGAGGAATTAAAGTCAAGTATTAAGGAAAAAGCAAAAGAAGCTAAAACAGCTGCAGATGAAGCAGTTTCATCTTTAGACTCATTTGAAGTACCTAGTGAGCTTTCCCAAGAGCAAAAAGACACAATGACAAGTGCTATTGAGGATTTGAAGGCTTACTTCAATGAAGCTAAAACTGCGTTGGACAATCCACTAGAAGGCGATTTCTCCAAGGCTGAAGAGAAGTTTAATGCTTTCTCTGAAAAAATGAAGGGACTTTACGAAGAAGTAGACCTAGTCGCACCAGACTTTTATAAAGAGTTTCAATAATTGATTAGACGAGACCATTAGTTAGAAAGAGCTTAGGATAATTCCTAAGCTCTTTTATTTTATTTTTGGATTTATCCTTAATTTAGCCTCATTATCTTGAAGACTTGGAGTCGAGATATTATGGGTGGAGAATTGTTTCCGTTGCTCTTGTAAGAATAAATGTGGCCGTGGAAAAAATCCCGTCCTGCCGGCGTCCCTACACGATGTAGGGTCGTTCGACGTTGTTACACGAGGTGACGGTCTTAGTCGAACCTACCCTTATCATTCTGACGATCTTGCCTACCTCTTTCTTCTGCAGCAGTCTCCTTATCAAATTAAAAAAAGCTATCCACTTAGGATAGCTTTAGATTAATTAATCTTCGTTCATGCCTACGAAAATAAGAACAAAACGTATTAGCTCTAGAAGAGCTACTAGTGCGGATGCTACATAGGTTAATGCAGCTGCGTTTAGCACTTTTTTCGTTTGTTTTTCTTCATTGTTACGAATAACTCCTGAAGAAACAAGGTGATTCATTGCCCTGTTTGAAGCATCGAACTCAACAGGGAGTGTTACGAATTGGAATAGAACTGCAAATGCCATGAAGATAATCCCAATTAATACTAGACCTGATACAGAGAAAAGGACACCTGCAATTAAGATAAAGATAGACATGTTTGATCCTATACTTGCAACAGGTGCTAATGCAGAACGGAATTTCAAAAATGCGTATTCCTCTGAATCCTGAATAGCGTGGCCTACTTCGTGTGCAGCAACAGCTTGTGCTGCCGCAGATGGTTCATGGTAGTTGCCAGAAGATAAGCGAACAACCTTTTTGCGAGGATCATAATGATCCGATAGCATGCCTTTTACTTCTTCTACGGCTACATTATACAGTCCATTTTCATCTAATATTCTTCTGGCTACTTCTGCGCCAGTCATGTTTGATTCATTACGGACTTTCGAATACTTCTTATATGTGCTCTTCACTTTCCATTGAGCCCATATAGGGATGATGAGGAGAATTGCTAAATAAATTAAATAGCCTCCAAATCCACCAAAAATCATTTTTACATTCCTCCATTGGGGTATAAACTACTGTATTATAAGGTCAATTTTAGTCAAAAAAGTTCATTTCGTCAACTATCTCGCTCTCTGGTTCTTACTTCTTTTTCTGATTCACCCCTATATTTTCTCCAACCTACATAAATTAATGTAACAACAATTAATCCTCCAACTGTCCACATTAACCAAATAAATTCAGGCTCTTCCGTTAAGCTCTTCTTTTCTTGTGGTTGAATACCCTCTAACACATTCGCTAAATCTTGAAGTACTTGTACCCTACCTTCACTTGGACGCTCAGCTAGCTCCTGCAATAAAGCATTTTGCTGTAACTCAATTTTCATCCTATCATTTTTCTCTAGAGAAGTGTGCATAGATGGTATAATACTCTCATAAAGCATATATACTTTTTGCAATGATTCATTCGACACAGGGTTTTCACTAGTGATAGTCTGATTAATCATTTCAATGATATGACCTCTCCAAACAACCCAAAGTGGATCCACTTGATTTTGAAGTGCATCTACATACAAGGCCACCGTTAAAGCACGATTATATCTTTCCTGTCTTGTCGCTTCTTCGTCCTCTAATGTGTCTCTTGTTTCACGTAAAAGCATGTTCAAATTATATGGTCCATTTCGAAGATTACCTACCTCTTCTCCAGAGGCTATACGCTCTACTTTCGTAAGAATTGCATCTGCAGCACCAAGCCGGTCTTCTTCAATCAACTGTAAATACAAATAAGTACTGGACTGTAGCTCACTTAAAGAAGATTGAGCTTTGCCTACTTGTCCGGCCATCAAGAAAATTATCATCGCAATACAAAGCACTATTATTCTTCTCTGTTTCTGTTCAAATATCCGTCTCATATTGGTCCCCTCTCACACAAACCTTGTGCTTACAATGTATGAGTCGAATACGGGGATTAGTACAAGCGATTAAAATTTATATGTTTTTTGGATATTTTTTCTGACTGTCAGGAAATAGGCAATAAATAAAGAAATAATGCTTAGCCAAAATGTAAAGTATCCTATTTGATCTATGTATTGATTCAAACTTCCATATTTCGGCATCATGCCAAATACATAATCAATCACATCATTATGTAAAGTCCAAATTGCAGCCACTGCAATATGGCGTATTTTAATACGATAAAATGGGGCATACAATAATCCTTGAATCGCCATTGCTCCATGTGACGCAATTAACATATAACCTAAAGGCGAAAGGTAGCCTGATACTATTAATGTTAATAGATTCATTATTACTGCCCATACTCCATATTTAAATAGCGTTACAATAGCCAAAGCTTCTATGTATGGAACATGTTTACCAAAAATAAAGAAAGCTAAGAAGATGCAAAAAAACAAGCTTGCTGTTGGACTATCAGGTACAAAAATTAAAAAGTGGTCAGGAGTGACAGCAAGCTGTCCTTTATACCACCAATAACCATAAGCCGTACCAAATATATTAATAAATAACAATAGAGCTAGAAACGTCTTCTGTTTTAATATATATCTAATCATACAAACCATCTCCATTCAGAAAAAGAAGCTGGCTTCATAAAGCCAGCTTCTTCTCTCATTGGTAATTCTATACAACAAGAAGTTGTTTTTAGCTTGAAATTAAGGACTGAGATTTTTTAGCTACCATTTGATGGATTAGCAACAAATTCTGTTAGCTTATTAATGTCTTCCTCTGGTTTTCCTTGCATGACTGCAGGCATGCTACCTTGGCCTTTTGTAACAATTTGCTTAATCTCATCTTGAGAAAGCTCATTGTTTACCAGGTTAGGGCCAGCACCTCCGCCTAATTCTTGGCCATGACATGATGCACAGTTCTGTTTAAAGATCTCATAGCCAGCGGCTTCTGTGTTGATGCTTGCACTTTCTCCAGAGCTTCCCTCAGAACTCCCTTCAGAGCTTCCTTCGGATCCGCCTTCAGATCCTTCTTGAGAGCCACTTTCAGATCCGCCTTCAGATCCTCCCTCAGAGCTTCCTTCAGATCCACCTTCAGATCCTCCCTCGGAGCTTCCTTCAGAAGAACCGCCTTCAGAACCACCTTCACCGCCACCAGCAGGGTTTTTAACGAACTCTGATAGTGTTTGGATTTGGTCTTCTGGCTTACCTTTCATAACAGCAGGCATATCACCTTTTCCGTTAACAGCGATATTTTTAATCTCTTCAACAGATAATTCTGTACCAACTAAGGAAGGACCTACTCCTCCACCTAGTTCCTGACCGTGGCAGGAAGCACAATTCTGTTTGAAGATTTCATAGCCTGCAGCTTCTGTATTAATCTCTACATCTTTAGTAATCTTACCTGATTCAGCACGAGCTTCCCAATCAACATGGTCCGCTGCTTCCCAAGTAAGGAATACTGTTGCGGCTAAACCAATTAACATTAGCGCATTCGCTATCGGACGTTGAAATGGACGTCGTCCAGGCCCTGCATCCAAGAATGGTGCGAGCAATAATGCACCAAAGGCTAGTCCAGGAATGATAAATGCACCAAGAACAATATATGGTCCACTAGCGAATTCATATTTTAAGAACTGATAAAGAAACAAGAAGTACCAGTCTGGAAGTGGTATATATCCTGCATCTGTAGGATCTGCCATTTTTTCTAATGGTGATGGCGCTACAACGGTTAATGTTAAGAAACCAATAAGGAAAACAGCACCTACCAACCATTCTTTTAATAAGAAGTTGGGCCAGAACGCTTCTGTTCTACCAGGATATTCAGAATAGTCTTTTGGTATATTCGGTTTCTTTTCTGCCGGTACACGTGAGTCACCAACAAATTTCATACCCTTTCCCCTATGCACAGCGTTCCCTCCTTTATGTGTCTGTATTTTTCAAACGTGTTCTACAATGGTCCAGAAATACCTTGTTTACGAATCATCACAAAGTGAGCTCCCATTAAGCCAAACAATGCGGCAGGTAGGAAGAATACATGAATTGCAAAGAATCGTGTTAAGGTTTGAGCACCTACAATCTCTGGGTCACCAGCAAGTAGGGTTTTAACTTGAGTACCTATTAATGGTGTTTGTTGGGCAATCTCTAAGCCAACCTGTGTAGCAAAGAACGCTTTGTTGTCCCAAGGTAATAGATACCCAGTAAATCCAAGTCCAAGCATAACGAAGAAGATTAATACTCCTACTACCCAGTTTAATTCACGAGGTTTTTTGTATGCGCCTTGGAAGAATACACGCAATGTATGTAAAAATATCATCACGATAACTAGACTCGCACCCCAGTGGTGCATGCCGCGAACAATTTGCCCATATGCTACTTCTTTTTGTAAGTAATAAACCGATTTCCATGCATTCTCAATATCTGGTACGTAATACATGGTTAAGAACATTCCGGACAACACTTGTATAACTGTAATGAAGAATGTCAATCCTCCGAAACAATATACAAATGCAGAAAAGTGATGAGCAGGGTTTACGTGCTCTGGGACTTCGTGATCCGCAATATCACGCCATAAAGGTGTAATATCAACACGTTCATCCACCCAATCATATAGCTTTTGAAGCATGTTTTACACCTCCATATTTGGTACAGCTTCACCTAAGTAAAGCGTTCCATCTTTTACTTTTGTCTTATACGAATCTAACGGAGCTAGTGGTGGTGTACCTGGTACATTTTCTCCATTTTTCTCATACAAGCCACCGTGACATGGACAATAGAATCTGTCTTCATGTCCTTGTCCACCTTCCCAGTTGACAACACAACCGAGGTGTTTACAGATTGGAGATAGAGCAACGATCTCGTCATTCTCCTTTTTATACACCCATGCAGCTTTTGTTACTTCAGAGGTGTACCATGCATCTACTTGTTCAATTTTGAAGTTAAAGCGTTGAGGTTCTTTTGTTAACTTACTAACCTCTGTTACTGCTACAAAATCCCCCTCTTTCTTCGGTTGAAGAACAGGATCAACAGCCATACGAACCATTGGAGCAAGCATTGCTGCACCCATAAATCCGCCTACACCTGTTAATGTGTAGTTTAGAAATTGTCGACGGGATACTTGTTGCTTTCTTTCGCTCATTGTTTTCCCCCCTCTATCCATATAATCCAACGTTTACACGAACGTTCATGGAAAAATATCACACAGTTTACTAGGACATTACTATGATAGCGCAATCTACTTGTCCGGTCAATATTGAGAATGGAATCGCTTCAAGAATTATTCTTGCCAATATGCCATAATTAATTCTGTTACTTGATCAATTTGTGATTGAACATATTTTTGCGCTTCTTCACTTTGTAACGAGTCAACTTGTCCAGCAGGAAGCCAAACTAAAGAACCGTCTAATTTACGTTCTTGTTTCTTCCACTTTGGATCCATAGTAAATAGTAGAATATGGTTAAACCCTTGTGCTTCTGCTTCTTCACACCACTTATTGAGCCTATTCATTTCAAGTTCTATCTCTGCACTTGGCGAATACGTATAGGATGGAGATAAAAAGATCCTGCCTTTAAATTGCTTTTCTATTTCATTTGTAAATACTGTTAAGAATTCATGCTGAAATGCCATGGAAACTAGTTTATCATCTTCAGCATTAAAAGAAACAGGTAAAAGTGGGATGACGCACGTATCAACGTATTCCTTAGAATGAATATACATATTCATGTCTTCTGTGTTCCATTGCATATCCAAAACCCTATCCTTCCATTAACTAATAGTTATTTTCTATTGTACTACAAAATTCTGTGTTGAAAAGAAGTGAACGTGTAACTAGTAAAAAAAAATACACCCCTTCATTATTTATGGGGTGTATTTATACTGTAGCTCTTTTAGTTGAAGGGAGAGTCTCTGGAATTTTTCTTTATCACCTGTGTCTAATGCTTCATCGATTTGTAGCATCAATTGTTCTGTTTGATAGTTTGAGATGGATGTTTGTAGAACTTTTTCGGCTATTTCTTGATCTTTCTCTGTAATAAAATAGTCCTTAGGCATATACGGGTTTTCTTCTAAAACAGCAGCATATTGTGATGATTGGTGACCATTTTTAAAATTCAGCTGAATGTAAACTGCCTCATTTCTGTTTAGTCGAATGTCATGGAAGGATTTCTCGGCGTCTGTTGTCATAATTTGGTCCTTATAAAAACGAAACGGTACTTCTTCCACACAATGAGTTGAAATGATAATCCCACGTGGACAAAAACGAGCCTCTTCTACAAAATGAACATTTTCCATTATCGTGTCATGATTAATCAAATAGTTCAGGATCCAAACACTTTCTCGGCGCTTCAATTGATAATGATTCAAAAACCAACGAACAAATTCTTTCTTATCCTCTACCGATACAGGCGTTTTCACTTCCAGGACCTCCTTTTTTAAAAGAGATGAATCACTACTAGTCGTCATTAGTTTCAAGACGTGACATAAACTCTTGCACTTCTTCATCTGTAGGATCAATTTCCAGATACTTACTTAATACTTGGTGAGCATCGTTTACTCTTGCCTCTTCTACAAGAAAGTAACCGTATTCTTTAAGAAAGTCGCTATCATCTTTAAAGGCATTATATGCTTCTTGATAGTCGTTTAATGCCTCTTTAAAGTATTCTAATTCATTGTTTGCTCTTGCTAACTCCCATTTATATAGAGGTTCTTCTTCCTTCATTTCGATTAAATGTTCTAGTAAATCTTTGATCGCCTCAAAATCTCCATCCTCTTTTAGACGCTCTACTAGAAAGATTGCTGCTTCTTTGTCACCTGGATCTAGTGAGATAGCTTGTCGAATTAGTTGGTAACCTTCTTGTTTATTCTCGATTCGAAACGCGAGTTTACCTGCTTGAACGAACAAGTCTTTATTAAATTCATCTTTTTTCAAGCCTTTATGCGCAGTTTCATATGCTTCCTGTATCAATCCTTCTGACTCCTGTGCTTCTGCTAAAAGTGGGTAGGCAGATTGATAAAATGGATCCTCTTCAATTAGCTTCTTCCAAACACGCATGGCAATGTCTATACGATTTGCTTGATAAGCGGTGAATCCATAACGGAACAATACGTCAGGTGTGTAGTCATCCGTTGCTTGGAAGTAATCAAGAGATTGTTGGAAGTCACCCAAAATAGCATACGCCTCAGCTAATCGTAACGGTATCTCCGTTTCCCCCATCTGCTGATTTCTTCTCATCGCCTTTTCATAATAAGGAATGCATTTTTGATATTCTCCAGTAGAAAATGCTAGCTCACCTAATGCGAAATCTAACACCGGTTCTGCAGGTGATATATTTTTTGCTGCTAATAGCTTTTGCTCTGCAACTTCAAATAATCCTTGTGCTTGATATAAATCAGCAAGTTGGACAAGAGCGCTTAAATATTCATCATCATCTTCTGGAACTTTGTTTAACAAGTCAATAGCCAGTTCATCTTTTTCTTGATCTACATATATTTCAGCTAATAAAAGCGTAATTTCATGTTCTCCAGGGAAGCGCTGGTTCAATTCATGAAGAATCTCTTCAGCATCATCCGTCATGCCCCATTGCAGGAACATTTCAGCAATTGTGAATTTCTCCTCGTCATTTGCTCTTGATAATTCAGTACGTAACCGTTCAATAGCCTGATCTGATTTACCTGAATTCATTAATTGGATTGCTTGTTCTAGGCCTTGCATAATTCCACCCTTTCAATTAATACATAAAATGGTTAGGTATCGAGATCGTTCGATGTTTACCGTATCCACTATAATCATCTAATTCTAATTTAGCTCTTAATATATTACCACGTAAGACTGTAACATATGGAATAGCTTTATGATAAAACATTTGATCAAGAGCTTCAATTTCTTCAGAAGGATGAATGGAATATAAATTATAATCTGCGTCACCTAAATGAATAAATTCGCCTTTAAAGGGGGAAATTCCTGTCACTCGTAAATTTTCAATGGAAAGAGGTTTTTCATCTAAAGGCTTTGGCAATGTACGAACACCAAATTGTTTAGCAATCTTCAACCATTCACTATAGGAAATAGTTTCGCCAGCGATTTGAAATACGGGGACAATCGGAATAAAAGATGGATGTTGTGCTTGAGTAATCCACTGCCAGCTTTTCGAATAAAATTCTTCTTTGTTGCTAACTTCAACTATGATAAAGGGAGCCTTTTGCAGACCAAAGAAGCGAATAACGGAAGCATCCAGTTGAGTAAGAGGGATACGAGGAACAACCATATAATCAATAGCTAAACCTTCTAGTTCATTAATATAGTCAAGATATAACTCTTTCATCTCTCGCTTTGAAGGAATCGGTACTTGTGAAATGATGCAAGTACATCCTTTATAAATAAAACGTCGTACTAAAGGGGTGAGGTAGTCCACCTTATATAACGGAAACTCTATATCTACATACACCTTCCCCGGACTCATCCAGAGCATATCGGTATTCATTTGGAATGTCTGCTTCTTCAACTTCCTCTTTTCGCACCATTTTCCGTCCTTTACTCCAATCGATAAAGTTGACCATTCACCACGAATCATAGTCTGTTTAGAATGAATAGAATATGCCTCCATACCCTTACCTCCTACTTACTACCGTTTGTACAAGGTATGAAGGCATTCCTATAGTTATGTGTACTTTCCTAGTCTTCTAGAATCTGATCAAAATGTGCAAAAAATGACGGGTATGAAATGGAAATGCAATCAGGTTCTTGTAGAGTGATTTCTTCATCCGTTAATAAGGAAGCTATTGCAATCATCATTCCAATACGGTGGTCTTTATAGGAATGGTATTCTCCACCTTTTAATGTAGACGGTTTTCCATTAATGATTAGACCATCCTCTGTTCCTATAATATCAACACCCATACTGTGCAATATATCCACAACAGCCTGGATTCTGTCCGTTTCTTTGTAACGCAAATCTTCTGCATCTTTAATCAAGGTCTTTCCTTCTGCTTGGGAGGCTAATAATGCAATAATAGGGATTTCATCTATGACCCGTGGGATATCCGCACCTGAGATGGTTATACCATTTAACGGACCTCCTTGTACCGTCACATCACCAATTGGTTCATCTCCTATATATCTAGTAATACGCGTTTCGATAGTGGCCCCCATCCGTTTGAGTACATCGATGATTCCGGTACGAGTTGGGTTTAATCCTACATCTTTAACTACAAGGTCACTATCAGCTTTTAACGCTGCTGCGCAGATAAAAAATGCCGCTGAGGATATGTCACCTGGAACTTCTATATCTGTAGCCTCAAGCTGCTGCTGTCCTCTTAAGGAGATAGTGTTGCCTTCTCTACCTATATCGACACCAAACGCAGTTAACATTCTTTCGGTATGGTCTCGAGTTGGTACAGGTTCCACCACTTTTGTAACCCCAGTAGTAAATAAACCAGCTAATAGGATAGATGATTTAATTTGTGCACTATTAATCGGTAGGGTGTATTCTATAGGTTGCACCTCTCCCCCTCTTACACTCATAGGAAGAAGACGACCTTGCTGATTACCATCAAAAGTTGCTCCCATTTTACTAAGAGGAATCGTCACTCTGTCCATTGGACGAACAGATAATGACTCATCTCCATACAAACAATAATGGTGGGGTGTTCCTGCTAATATACCTAACAATAAGCGCGTTGTTGTACCAGAGTTGCCAAGGTTAATAGGTTGGGAGGACTCTTCTAATCCATATAACCCTTTACCATGGACAGTTATCTCGCTATCATTTTGTATAATATGAATCCCCATCGCTTGAAAAGCAGAAATCGTAGTTAAGCAATCCTCACCCGTTAAAAAATTATTAATAGTACTTGTTCCATTGGATAATGCCGCTAACATAATGGATCGATGAGAAATAGATTTATCTCCTGGTACCGTAATCATACCCTTCACAGCATTTGTTCTTCTTGATATGGTCATGCTACTCATATAGTTCCCACCTTTTAATATTGAATCGTCGTTTCATAACCATTTCTCTCTAAAACCAATTTACTTCTCTTTTGGTCTTCTTCTGTCTGAAAGCTCAATCTTAATACGCCAGTAATCCCTTCTCTAACCTCAAGAATTTGAATGTTAACAATACTAATTTTAGATTGAGCTAAAAGATGAGTTACCTCAGAGAGCGCTCCGGCTTGGTCATGTATATCAACATACACATCATAAAAGGAAGGGATAGCACCTTTCTTTTTAATGGGTAGCCCATCACGGAATTGCTTGGCATCAGCTAAGTAGGTTTGAAGTTTACTATGATCATCCGTTTCAACTAATTCTTTTAAATGGTTCATCTCTGTAATCCAATCTGTTAACAACGTTAAAATGGTGTCTTTATTTTGCAGAAGGATATCGTTCCACATTTTTGGATGACTAGAAGCAATTCTCGTAATATCTCGGAATCCTCCTGCAGCTAGTTCATGCATAAATGGGTAAACACGGTGCCAATTCTTAGCTTGATGAACGAGTGACGAGGCAATCAAATGTGGGAAGTGCGAAATAACACCAGTCATTTGGTCATGTTCCTGTTCTCCCACGGTTACGAAATGGCTGCGTGTTGACTCTAGTAAAGATTCCAGTTTCTCTACATCCTTATCGCTACTCCCTTTTCCTGGGACTAATAGGTAAAATGCATTCTCAAATAAGTGAGCTTTGGCAGCTTCGACACCGTGTTTATGAGACCCCGCCATGGGATGTCCACCCACAAAGTGTATAGCATTATTTTGAAGCTTGGATGCAGCTTCCATTATTGGTTTCTTAACAGAACTCACATCGGTCACGAGTAAAGGTTGGGACAGGCTCATATTATCAATTGTTTGAAGATAGTCGATACACACGGATACAGGTGTGGCTAGTACGACTACATCTGAAAGCTGAACACCTTCTTCAAAGCTAGGAACGAATTGATCAATCATGCCTGTTCTAACTGCATAGTCCATCGAGTCTTTGTTTTGATCAAATCCAATAACGGTGGTATGATTTTGTTTTTTTAAGTTTAAGGCGATAGAGCCTCCAATTAGCCCTAACCCACTTACAAGAATCGTTGTTTCCATGAGTTAAACCTGCCTACTTTCAGCCAGTTTTTCCCCCATGGCATCCATTATTTCTTCCATGTGTTCCTGTTTTCCGATAGTTAGGCGAATGGAATTCGGAATCCCTAATGCTTCTCCTGAGCGAACAATAAATCCATTACGTAATAAGTATTCCGTCATCTCATCTCCTGATATCGGCAAGTGAACAAGCATGAAATTAGTTTCAGAAGGATAATAGGTTAAACCATTATTCTCACAGAACTCTTGTAGCTCCTGTTTGGTTTCTACTGTACTTTTGTACGTTTCTTCGATAAATGACTGATCCTCTAATGCTAGTAAAGCTGCCTTTTGTGCCAATGAGGATGTGTTAAATGGTTCTCTTGAAGGTTCTAAACTAGAAATAATTGATTCACTAGCAATACCATAACCAATTCGTAAAGCAGCTAATCCATAAGCTTTTGAGAATGTTCTAGTTATTAATAAATTGTTGTAAGAAGATAAAGCAGAAAGTGTGTCTGGGAAATCAGAGCTGGAAACGTATTCTACATAAGCTTCGTCCATTACAACTAAAACATTGTCTGGACATTGTTCCATGAAAGACTCAAATGCTTGTTGATTAATCATGGTTCCTGTAGGGTTGTTTGGGTTACAAATCCACACAACACGTGTATGTTCATCAATTTGCTTTAACATCTCACTTAAATTGTGAAAACCTTGATCAAGCGGAACTTCTCTAACTTCCGCTCCTTCAATGAGTGCGTTATGACGGTATTGAGGAAACGTTGGAGTAGCCATTACTGTGTTAGAACCAGGCTCTAAAAATGTACGGCATATAATTTGTACAACTTCATCAGAACCATTTCCGAAAATAAGTTGTTTCTCATTTACACTCAACGTTTTAGAAAGCGTTGTACGTAATTCTCTAGCATAACCATCAGGGTATATTTCTAATCCTTCAACTGCTTGTTGTAATCCTGATTTTACATAGTCAGAAAAGCCAAAAGGATTCTCATTAGAAGCAAGCTTAACAATACGTTCTAGACCATATGATTGCTTTACTTCCTCTATCGTTTTTCCAGGTACATATGGGGTTAAATTAGCTAATATAGGTTTTGTTCTCATGGTTTACTCCTCCTCATCTCGTCTTACTAAATCTGGTCTAAGTTGAACAGCCCTATTGTGATAAAGATGATGGACTTCATTTTGCTCTTGTTCAGTGTTAAAGTGTATCATCACACGAATACACCTCTCTAAACTATTTGGCACAGGAATTTCTTGCATACACATAACAGGGACATACGTCCAACCTTCTACCTGTCGCAATGCTTTAGCTGGAAACGTGTCGTTTAAATCCTCTGTAGTTGATATAAAAACAGATGCAACATCCTCTGCTTTGATACTATTTTGTTGAATCATTTCTACTAACAGTTCATTTGTGTTGGTTAAAATTTCTTGTTCTTTATTCGCTTCTACCGTCGTTGCACCTCGAACCCCTCGTATCAAGAATTCCTCACCTCATTTCTAAACTCTATTAACTCCGCCATCAATGATTGCTCCGAGTATGGGACAAGTGTTGGTTCTCCTATAGAAGAAAGTAGCACTATACGGATTTGTTGATGGTTGTTCTTTTTATCCTTCTTAATCTTTTCCATTAACGCATCAAGGTTATATTCTTCTAGTTTTGATGAAAGAGGATAATTGTGCTTTTCTAGCCATTTTCGAAAAGCCTCATTGGGTAAATTTGCTTCAGGAAATTGCTTTGCACTTAAAAACAAAGCGAAATCGATTCCAATGGCAACGGCTTCGCCATGTGTAATACTTGAATACCCTGATTCAGCTTCTATAGCGTGACCAAGTGTATGGCCTAAATTTAAATAACGGCGAACGCCTTTTTCTTTCTCATCTTCTTGGACAATCGAAGCTTTTATGTGAATACCTTTTTTTAATAAATCAGCTATCGTTTCATTAGAGATCGCATCGAAGGATGGAAGATCAAAGCATTGTTCGAGCATTTCCTCATCTGCTATCAAAGCGTGTTTAATCACTTCTGCCATACCGGATCGCCATTCTGTTCCTGGAAGGGTATCGAGCGTTTCCGTATCGTAAATGACAGCTTGGGGTTGATGAAAACTACCAATCATATTTTTTCCTTGAGGATGATTAATAGCTACTTTTCCACCAACACTACTATCATGCGCAAGTATCGTGGTGGGTACTTGAATATAGTCAACTCCACGCATGTAAGTAGCTGCAACAAACCCTGCTAGATCTCCAACTACACCCCCACCAAGTGCGACAATCAAATCACTACGCTCAAGACCTGACTCTATTGCATACGTATGGCATTCATGAAACCAATCCATTTGCTTTGAGTTTTCACCAGCAGGAACAGTGTAGGTTGATACTTTTACTTCGCTAGAAAATGAATCCACTACATCATTCAAATACATATTCGCAATATGTGAATCCGTAATGATGAATACCTGATTATATTGTTTCGGCAAGTAGGTCTCAACCTGGTGGCGCAACCCCTTACCAATATAAACATTATAGTTCCCTGTATTCGTTTGAACCGGTAACTGCTCTACTCTCATTAAAAGCACCTGATCTCTTCTCGATATTGATCAATACTTTCTTTTAGCTTAGGGAATTGATCAGAAGGGAATTGCTCCGTAATTGCTTTCGCTAGCTCCCAGGCAACCACGTGCTCCATCACAATAGCTGCAGCAGGTACAGCACAAGAGTCAGACCTCTCAATGCTTGCTTTAAAAGGTTCTTTGGAATCAATATCAACACTTTGTAACGGTTTATATAACGTTGGAATAGGTTTCATAACACCTTTGACGATTATTGGCATACCAGTCGTCATTCCACCTTCAAAACCACCAAGGTTGTTGGTTTTTCGATAATACCCTTTTTCTTCACTCCAAGCAATTTCATCATGCACTTCACTTCCATTAAGGTTAGCCGCTTCGAATCCAATACCTACTTCCGCTCCCTTGAAAGCGTTGATGCTCATAATACTTCCACCAATTCTTGCATCAAGCTTACGGTCGTAATGTACATAAGATCCAACCCCAGCTGGCATACCTTCTACCATTACTTCAACGACGCCTCCAATGGAATCTCCTTCTTTTTTTGCTGTATCTATAGCTTCCATCATGGATTGTTCAGCTTCTTTATCGAGGGTACGCACTGGTGACTCTTCTGATTGTTCCTGTCGTTCTTGTAATGACATCCCAGCATCATACTTTGCTGTTATGCCTCCGATTGTATTTACATAACCGATTATATTAATCCCTAAGGAAGCAAGTAATTGTTTCGCTACAGAACCAGCAGCAACTCTTGCAGCAGTTTCCCTTGCTGATGAGCGTTCTAACACATTCCTCATGTCTCGATGTCCATATTTAAGGGCACCGTTTAAATCGGCATGACCTGGTCTTGGACGACTAATGGTACGACGTACTTCTTCATCGTCTGGAATAGGGTCCTCTCCCATAATATTTCTCCAATGAGTAAAGTCATCGTTGTGTAGAACTAACGATACAGGTGAACCAAGAGTATAACCATGTCGTACACCACCCGTAACTTCTATTAGATCCTTCTCTATTTGCATGCGACGTCCTCTGCCATATCCGCCTTGTCTTCTTATTAATGACTCATTAATTGTATCCTTAACAAAAGGCATTCTCGCAGGAAGTCCTTCTATAATAGTTGTTAGTTGTTTACCATGTGATTCTCCAGCCGTTAAATAGCGCATGAATAATACCTCCCGTATATGTATGCAATTTTGTATTACTATATCATATCCTTCAATATATGTGTGTTTCAAGTGAAAAAAATGAGAATAATAAAAGAAAGAAGTCCCTATTTTCAGAATAGTTTCCTTTACTATTCTAGTGTGTAACCTTACAGTACATTTTGCAACAATAACTAGCGTTTTCTCAACAATTGTTTGATTAAAATAAAAATTCAAATAAGAAAAGCTCGGGGCGCCCGGGTAGCGACGTACAAACTGGACGGCTCCGTATGAGATAAAGGAAACACGGAGAGCGACAGCGATCCGATGTTGACTTATCGTAAGGAGGTGCAGGAAGTTTGCTAGTCGCTGGGCGCTGGAGCTAGACCTGTAAGCGTCAGAAATTTATACTTTCTTTACTTCGAACAAAAGCTCGTTGCGCCCGGGTAGCGACATATATGCTGCGGCCTACACGACGTAGGTTGGTTCGATGTTGCTACGTGATGTAGCGTTCTTAATCGAACTTCCTTTAAGTTTCAGGAGATAAAGGAAACACGAAGAGCCATAGCGATTCGATGTTGACTTATCGTACAGAGGTGAGGGAAGCACACTAGTCGCTGGGCGCTGGAGCTGGACGTGGCCACTTCACTTTTTTAGTTATACACAAGCACTGAATTTTATAATTTCCTAGACGAGAACAAAAGCTCGGGGCGCCCGATTAGCGTTGTAGAGGCTGTGGCCCACATTACGTGGGTTAGTTCGATGTTGCTGCACGAGGGAGGTTCTCTAGAAGATAAATAAAAAAAGAGATCCTAATGACCTCTTATTACTTATTACTACTTATTTCTTCTGATAAAAGAACGTATCCGCAACTTCTAATTGATAATGCTGAGGAGTAAATATCTGTTCCGTACTTCCAACAAAGAGTATTCCATTAGGTTTCAAGGCATTACTAAACTTTTGATAGACATCCATTTTAGCCTGTTCTGTAAAATAGATTAGTACATTACGACAAATAATAAGATCAAAATGCTGCTCATATGAATCAGCCAAAAGGTTATGTTTTTTAAACGTTACCGTTTGTTTGATGTCATCGGTTACATGATAAAATTGACCTTCTTGTTTGAAGTATTTCTTTTTTATAGATAGTGGAACTTCTTTTAATGAACGCTCTGGATATATACCTTCCCGTGCTCGTTGCATGGCATTTTCGTCAATATCTGTAGCAAGCACTTTAATATCCGATAAGGAAAAGAACTGACTTAAAACCATTGCGAGCGTGTATGGTTCCTCCCCAGTAGAACAGGCGGCACTCCACACTTTTATTTTATGTTTGCCTTTTACTAACGATGGGAGAATCGTCTTTTCTAACACTTCCCACCTTTTATAATTTCGATAAAATTCCGATACATTAATAGTCATGCGATCCAAAAATTCAAAATATAATTCCTGATTCTTAATGATCGCTTTGAAATATTCATCAAACGTAGTATAGCCTCTTTTATCTCGTAATGTAGTTAATCTTCGCTTCATCTGTGCCTCTTTATAGAGGGATAAATCAATGCCTGTTCTTCGGTTTACTTGTTGAATAAACGTTTGATAATCCATGCTCATCTTTATGTACGCTCCCTTTTTCCCCGCTCCTCTTAATCCTATCAAACTTATGTTAATGCAACACTAGTTTTCTGTAAAAATGTCTGAAAAGCGTGAGAGATTTACGGATAAGTTCCACCAATTTCAACAAAATTATTGGTTTGTTGATGTTATATATTTAGACCGGAGATATATTAGAAGAAATTGTTTCTCCATAAACTTAATTGTAAGCAAGCTAATGCATCATCATGTTTGATTTACTCTTCTTCTCCTAATGCAGTTATAAACTTATCGAGTATGTAAATCTACGCATACAATTATCATAATGACCTTACCTAACCTTTCATCTAAATAGATAAAAACACCCTGGCTCCTATGCCAGGGTGCGTCTTAAGTAAGATCATTAGTTCAAATTAGTAAATCCAGTTGTGGTCATTTTTCTCATAGCTTACTAGTTCATCTTGATTAAAGAACAGGTTAATCTCGCGCTCTGCGCTATCAGGAGAGTCTGAGCCGTGTACTACGTTCTTGCCTACTGTTAGACCAAAATCTCCTCTAATTGTTCCTGGCATGGCTTCAGATGGCTTAGTTTGTCCCATCATTTGACGTGCGGTAGCGATTACATTTTCGCCCTCCCAAACCATTGCGAATACAGGACCAGATGTAATAAATTCTACTAGCTCTCCAAAGAAAGGCTTCTCTTTGTGCTCACCATAATGTTCTTCTGCTAGAGCATTTGGTATTTGCATTAGCTTTGCACCTGCTAATTTAAAGCCTTTTTTCTCAAATCGAGAAACAATGTCTCCTACTAAGTTGCGTTGTACTCCATCAGGTTTTACCATAATAAACGTTTTTTCCATTTTCTCCACCTCTTCATTATGTAGATTGTGAAAGCGTTTAAATATATTACCGTAGAAAATTCTATCAGATAATATAAAAAGTAGCAAACAGAATTTGGTTAAGATTTCCGTTTGCCAATATATTTTGCGATATTTTTCAATGTCTGTTTCTCTTTTTGATCAGGTAATACGTCTAATTCGGCAAAAGCCTTCTGTAGGTACTTTTCGCTAATAGTCAGCGATTGCTCTATTGCTCCAGTTTCTTTAATTCGGTTTATAATATGTTGCATCTGTTCATTTGATGGTTCTTCATTTTCAAGTGATTCAAGATATTCTGCTCTTAAATTAGAGTCTTGTTCCATTGCATACAACACAGGTAATGTTATATTCCCCTGCATTAAGTCACTGCCTGCCGGTTTACCCAGCTCTTTTTCTGTAGAGGTGAAGTCCAGTACATCATCAATAATTTGATAGGACATACCTACATAATACCCATAACGGAATAATGCATGCTCGATTTCTACAGATGCCCCAGCAGCTACTGCACCAAGTCTACAACTCACTGCAATGAGTATAGCAGTCTTTCTACGAATTCTTCTTAAATATGTACGAAGGTTTTGGTCCCAGTTAAATTTATCTTTAATTTGTTCGATTTCACCTATGCATATTTCAACTATGGTTTCTGAAAGTATTTGATGGGCTTTTGCTGTCTCTAAATTGGATAAACACTCTAACGCCCTAGCGAAAATATAATCACCTGTGTACATAGCTATGCGATTATCCCATTTCGCCTTAATCGTAGGTTGGCCTCTACGTAATTCAGCATCGTCGATGACATCATCATGAACCAGAGAAGCCATATGTATTAATTCTAACGATACAGCAACGTCTTTCATTCGCTCTATATCATATTGGCCAAATTTCCCAGAAAGTAGAACAAAAACAGGACGAATGCGCTTTCCACCTGCTTCAAGTAGTTGGGTAGATGCCTCTCGTAACACAGGATGCTCTGCCTGAATCGTTTGATTCAATGCCTGCTCAATTTTATCAATATCGTTTTTCAAAAATGGGTAAATCATTGCTAATTTCATTGGGGTCACCTTTTGAATCAGTTTATTTCTTGCTATATAGGGAGGTGTGGAAATTGGCTTGTTGATTATTTATAGAATTTATTTCTAACTTATGCGCACAGTGACTAGCCACTGCTCTAACCACACACATAAAACTACGATATGTAAATCGCAGCAAATACTAGCTAAGCGTGCGTGCTAAGTGTCTGATCCCTATTGGTTTGGCTTTTCACCCATATGCATTGCTGCTACTCCACCTGTATAGCTCTTTACTTCAACAGGACTCAGACCTGCATCCTGAAACATCTTACGCAATTCTTCCCTACCTGGGAAGTCTTTGGCTGATTCATGTAACCATGCGTATTCATCATAGCTTTTAGCAAAGAGACGTCCAAATGCAGGCATAATGTAACGAAAATAAAAGTAATAGGCTTGTCTAAACCCCATCGCTGTTGGTTGAGAGGTCTCTAAGCATACAACCTTCCCACCTGGTTTAACCACCCTTGCCATTTCTTTAAGAACAGTCATATAGTCAGGTACGTTCCGCAATCCAAAGCCAATCGTAACAAAGTCAAACTCATTATCTTCAAAAGGCAAATTCATAGCATCGCCATGAATAAATTCTGTGTTCTTGAGAGATAATTCTTGTTTCTTTTTACGGCCAACAGATAACATGTTCTGACTAAAATCAAGCCCTACTACTCTACCCTTGTTCCCTACTTCCTCTGATAGAGCTATCGTCCAGTCACCAGTCCCACAACATACATCAAGTGCTTGATCCCCTGAATGTACTTGCATTTTTTTCATTACGTCTTTTCGCCACGCTTTATGTCTCTGAAAGGATATAATGGAATTCATCAAATCATATCGATTATATATTTTTTCAAATACGTGATGTACACGCTCAGATTTAGTTTGTTGAGCCATATTTACCCTTCTTCCACCGCTCGTTGTTTAATATAAAATGATTGATATATATGGTGTTGTAAGTAATCCTTTAAGATTTCAAAATTTTGAGGTAGATGCGAAATGGAGTGTTCTACCCGAAGCATATGTTTGCGTATTAATTTGTCCATAGTACGTATAGCATGTATACCATTTACTTGAACAAAAGGGCTCTTCATCAACAACTCAAGAAGAGGCGCTGTTTCTCTTTTATGATAACGTTTGTTCTCAGATTGTAATCGCATCGCTAATAACCAATCACCTGCAACATCATTCATAACAGGCTTCTGTACAAACTCTGCAACTCTTTGAATTAATAATGATTCAACTTTCATTAATCCATCCATTACTTGAGATAGAGTTGGAAAATCTTGATTATATATGTTCATCTTCAACTCGTTAATTTCTTTAATCGTAGATGCTAATGTTTGAATCATCGGTAAATCCTCTAATTTGGATAGAAGATAATAGTACAGCCCACTATAATAATCGCCTGCTAATACTGTCAATTGTCGCTGCTTTTGAACTTCAGCCGTATCATGTACTCCTGTAGTCGTAACTAATTCATGTGTATCTAGTGCAATTTGAACTAGCATCGTGGTGATGATGTATTGCTTTTGCTTTTCTTCTGATAGCTCAGATTGCTTCATCAATGTAGCAAGAAACATTAATTTATCTTCACTTATCACAGGATTTGGGATGAATTTGGCTAAATAAGGATGTCGAATTTGATTTTCGATTGATGATCTAATTTCTTCAATATTTAAGTCTTTACTATTCAAAGCCATCACCTAAAGCCTTTCCATGCCGAATTAATCGGCTAAGTCATACACCATTATAGCATACCTCACTGTAGCAATTCACTGATCAATAGGTATAGGTTACCCATTTTCAACTTGAACAACACAATTCTTCCCTAAAGTTGCCTGATAGGTATGTCATCATTGTTGGATGTTCAACCATTAAATCTACTTTTTATAGTACAAATTTTCGTTTAATTTTATGTATGGTCTACCAAAAAAGAACAAAAGCTCGGTGCGCCTTGGTCACCCCCCGACAGGCTTAAGTCAATCCTCGCTGTGGCCAAAAACGCCACTTCGAGGATTGACTTAAGACCCCGAGAGGATAGGCGCTGGAGCTGGACGTGGCCACTTCACTTTTTTAGTTATACACAAGCATTGAATTTTATAATTTCCTATAAAAAGAAAAAGCAGAGAGTCACTCTGCCTCATCTGTGTACATTTCCCCGTGACTTGTCTGAATCATTGCTTTACCACGGACTTTCACAGCTGAAGTGTGCTCAGTAAATTGAGCAATCATCACCTCTCCTGTATCCAATTTCTCTGAGTGATGAAACCTAGTGTCCGTTCCTCTTGTTAAACCAATGACGTTCACCCCATCTTGGAGTGCCTTTATCACGAAAAAATCTCCACTTTTACCATTACTCATGAAGATCCTCCTAGTACATTTCTTATTTAACTATCTCGTAATTTTAATCCTATGTCAATTCATAAACAGTTGCTATAAAGCGCTGTATAGATACAGCTCAATAATCGATTGTATGTATGAAACAGGTTATGAATTTACATAAGATTAAATTTTCATTCTGTTACTTTAAGCTAGCAACGAATTAGTATTCGAATGAAGTGGAAAATAAGGCTGACTCAAGTTGAGTCAGCCTGTTATTCAGCCCTATATGTAAAAACTTATTTTACAGCATCTTTAAGGGCTTTACCTGGTTTAAATGCAGGAACCTTACTAGCAGAAATTTCGATTTCCTCACCTGTTTGAGGATTACGACCTTTACGTGCCGCACGTTCACGTACTTCAAAGTTCCCGAAACCAATTAGTTGTACTTTATCACCGTTTTGTAGTGAATCAGAGATAGATTCAAATACTGCATCTACAGCTTGTGTAGCATCTTTTTTAGAAAGATCACTTTTCTCTGCAACTGCATTGATTAGATCAGTCTTGTTCATGCTATTCACCTCCTCCCAAGGATGGTTGTTGTTGTTAGAACAAATGATAATTCTACTATCATTTGTTCACATTTTATTGACGTCTTATACGTACAAATCATCAATAAAACTTGATGACAAGCCTTATATTAAACGATGAGACTGGGAAATTCAATAAAAACCACTAAGATTCTTCATCATTTAGGCTATCATACCAGGTTTTACCCCTATTTCGGTAATAATTAACTAAATTTTCTTACAAATCCCTCAAACCTTGATATATCAGCTTTCAAAGCTTCTTGAACATATGAAATACCCCTACAAGATTAGACAATTTTTGCTGAGAAAAAATTTTTTATAAAAAATTTTAAAAAACCCTTATTTCTCGCTAGTTTCACGAAAAAATAAGGGTTATTATTATATGCAAAAGTACCTATCATAAAAAAAGCGGCGAATCACCGCTTATAAAATAATTGCGATTAATCCGCCACTACCTTCATTTATGATACGCTCTAATGTATCTTTTAATTTATATCTAGCATTTTCTGGCATCAATGATAATTTCGCACTAATACCTTCTCTAACTATAGAGCTTAGTGAACGACCAAATATGTCTGAGTTCCAAATAGAAAGTGGGTCTTCCTCAAAGTCTTGCATTAAATATCGTACTAATTCTTCACTTTGCTTTTCCGTTCCAATAATTGGCGCGAATTCAGATTCAACATCTACTTTAACCATATGAATGGAAGGTGCTACTGCTTTTAATCTAACACCGAAACGTGAGCCTTGACGAATGATTTCAGGTTCATCTAGGAACATATCCTCTAGTGCTGGAGCAGCAATTCCGTATCCTGTTTGTTTCACCATCTGTAACGCTTCAGAAACTTGATCATATTCTCGCTTAGCATGAGCAAAATCTTGCATCAATTGTAGCAAGTGATCCTTACCACGAATCTCTTCCCCTACTATTTCTTTTAATACTTGATCGTACAGGTAATCTGGTGCATGTAAATCAATTTCCGCTACACCTTCACCCATTTCCATACCAGCTAACTGTGCACGATCGATATAATCATAGTCAGAAAACTGGCCAACTACTCGATCGACATCTCTCAATCGTTTAATATCCTTCACAGTATCTTGAATAGCCTCTTGATAGTTCTTACGTAGCCAATGGCCCTCTTTAAGCACCATTACCCAGCTTGGTAGATTCACATTCACTTCTAGTACAGGAAATTCGTACAGGGCTTCACGTAAAACATTGTACACGTCATTTTCACGCATGCTCTCAACGCTCATTGCAATAACTGGAATATCGTATTTTTCCTGCAATTCTTGTCTTAACAGTTCTGTTTCTTGGCTATGAGGTCTTACAGAGTTTATAATCATAATATAAGGCTTGCCTACCTCTTGTAATTCCTCAACAACGCGCTCTTCAGCTTCTACATAATCATGTCTTGGAATTTCGCCAATCGTGCCATCAGTTGTTACGACAACACCAATTGTGGAATGCTCCGTAATTACTTTACGTGTGCCAATTTCGGCTGCATCATGAAAAGGAATTGGCTCTTCATACCAAGGTGTATGGATCATCCTTGGACCATTTTCGTCTTCATACCCTTTTGCACCATTCACCGTATATCCTACGCAGTCCACGACTCGGAAATTCACATCTAAACCTTCATCGACATGAACTTGCACTGCTTGATTAGGTACAAATTTTGGTTCTGTAGTCATGATTGTTCTTCCTGCTGCGCTCTGCGGGAGTTCATCTTGCGCTCGTGCTCTTTCGCCTTCATCCTGGATATTTGGAAGCACAACTAGCTCCATAAACTTTTTGATAAATGTGGATTTTCCTGTGCGAACCGCTCCTACTACACCTAAATAAATATCTCCATCAGTTCGTTTTGAGATATCTTTGAAAATATCTACTCTTTCCAAGTGATCCCCTCCCGATCCTTTACTTCTACTTCGCCTGGACATGCAAGACATAATCGCTTACGAATCTTTGACAATACAAGTCTATGATGTTGTCCTAGTGAAATATGACTTGTTTTTATTAGAAATGCATGATTTTTTAGCCAAGGTGTAAAAACTCTCTCAGATGAAATATATGACATCTCTTTCAGCTTAAGAATAAAAAGATAAGCTTGTTTAGGAAACAAGAAGTTAGCTTACCTCTAGGACTCTCGCAAAACTCTTATGCCTTATATTTTTGCGACTTGATATAATATATAAAAAAAGATGCCTCATTATGAGGCATCTTGAGAATTTATATTTGGAGCAAAAACTGGTTCCCCATCTTTAATGGTATAGGGCAAGGAATTTGCAGGTACAATAGGAGAATGTTCAGCTAACAAATAACGAATATCATCCCCGTTTTTATATTTATGATCGTACTTTTGCAGAAAATCGTATAAGTCTGGTCGATAATCGATATAAATATTTCCTTCGACATCCATTACAATAGGCAATAGATTTTGCGTGTATGGACTTTTCACTTGCGGAGGGTCATCAAAACCAATTTTATTGTAATTAATTGTATATATATTCTCTGCTACTTTCTCACCAAAAGGGGGGTAGCGATTTTCATTTCGATAGGCTGCGATTCGAATATTGACCTTAGTCAGCTTTTGTGTAGCTCGTATATCGATAACCTTTACAGTCGGATCATTCTCTGGATGAATGAGAACGTATTGATAGACGCCACCTCGCTGGAATGAGTTACCTGGTGCTTCAGCAAGTATATTAGCTTCTTTTAAACGACTAAAATCAATTGGATACTTTTGAAATACAGGGGTATCTTCTTCTCTATTTTTTATAGGAAGCTCATAGGGATGGCTTTCCTTAAATTGATCAATTGCTGTCTGCATAGATTGTAGCTGTACCGTATTTGGTACCTGATTTTTAGATAAATTTTCATCAGGATACAAGCATCCCGTTAATAAAAAGGGGACTAACACAATCATGAGCATGAATTTCCGAGACATCTCCATTCCTCCGTTATTGTTTCTTAGGTTGTAGGACCACTAAACACAATATAGAAAATAATGATACCACCTAGCATCAAAAATATGTAAGCAAGAAATGCTGTAATCCCACTAAGTAATCCGGATAATTTATGACGGCTTAATAATATCAATCCTATAGCAAGAAACATAAAAATGATGCCGGCAAATGAAATATACATGTTCAACATTCCTCTAGACATATAGCCAGCTCCTTACATTTAGTTGTACTTAAGACGTATGTATTATATCACACGTTAAGCAATGACAGAATCCTTCAATATGGTAATAGCTTGTACCATACCCTTCCCCAAAATTTCAAACGCACAAAAAACCGAGGTGATAGGGGCTAAACTCACCTCGGCCTGACTAAATAGTACCCTGATGTTACAACTCTTCATGTTTTACTGCTGCGATTTATAGTATGCATAAAATGATATAGATGCATCCTCAAATGCCTATAGTTCATTATTTTTTAAACATTTGATTCAATTGGTTCATGTCCATATTATTTTCTACAATGGCTTTTACAATTTTATCTTCTTTTTCTTTAGAAACAGGTTTTCCTGCCATTTTAGAGAGTTGTTTTACAAGATTACGAACCGTTTTTTCATCTTTAAAATCGGCATTCTTTACCGAATCAGCCACTTTAAAGATTTCGTCTGGTGAAATATTGGCCTTTTTTTGTAGATGGTCAAACGCTTTTTTTTGAAATCCGCTCACACGATTTCCTCCTTATAATAAACTTTCAACATAGTATATGCGGAGGAAAATTAAGCGTGAGCGCAATAATTATTCGTTTATGAAGAAAATTGATTACCCAAAATGTCAGCTAAGTCTTCCATCTCATGACGACGGCCTCTTGTCATTAATTGGTCCACCACATCTTTAGGGTGGGCACCATGGAACAATAGCTGTTCAATACCTTCTGTAATTGGCATCTCGACTTGTTGTTGTTTAGAGAGCTTATAAGCAGCGTTTGTCGTACGGACACCTTCGACTACCATGCCCATATGGTCTAACACTTCATCTAAGGCATATCCTTTCCCTAGCATATTACCAGCACGCCAGTTACGACTATGTTGGCTGGTACAAGTAACAATCAGATCGCCAACACCAGTTAACCCAGCAAAGGTAAGTGGGTTGGCCCCCATAGATGTGCCTAAACGAGCAATTTCTGCTAATCCTCTAGTTATAAGAGCAGACTTGGCATTGTCTCCATACCCAAGCCCATCTGATATTCCAGCTCCTAAAGCTATAATATTCTTTAATGCACCACCAAGTTCAACTCCAACCACATCCGGATTGGTATAAACTCGAAAATTCTCATTAATGAATAGGTCCTGCGCCACTTCTGCTTCAGCTATCGTATGCGATGATACAGTGACAGTTGTTGGTTGACGCAATCCAACTTCCTCTGCATGACTTGGTCCACTAAGAACGACAACATCTTCATATTGCTCCTGTGGCATTTCTTCTTGAATCATTTCGGAAACTCTTTTTAAAGAATCTGGATCAATACCCTTTGTTGCGTGAATAATCGTTACTTTTCGAGTTAAAGCTTGTTTAACCTTTTGACATACCTCTCGTATTGCTTTCGTTGGAACCACAAGAACTACTGCTGTTACATCATCAAGAGCTTTCTCTAAATCTGAATATGCTGTTAATGAAGAGGGGATTGTAGCTTCTTTTAAATAACGGGCATTTTTGTGAGTGCGATTAATTTCTTCTGCTTGGTCTTCACGATGGGTCCATAGACGTACATCATGATTGTTATCAGCTAACACAATCGATAAAGCCGTCCCCCAACTACCAGCACCTAGTACCGCTACTTTAGCCATTCAAATCTCTCCTTTACTTCCGCTGACGAGCGTAAATTTTTATCGGAGTACCTTCAAAGCCAAATGCATCTCTAATGCGATTCTCTAAAAAGCGCTCATATGAAAAGTGCAATAGGTCCGGATCATTGACAAATACTACAAACGTAGGAGGAGCTACGGCTACTTGTGTAGCATAAAAGATTCTTAGCTTTTTCCCTTTAAGAGAAGGGACTGGTTTCATAGCTAACGCATCCATAATGACTTCATTTAAAATACTAGACTGAACACGCTTCGTATGATTTTCACTTGCTTGTAAGATATTTGGCACTAACGTATGAATACGTTTTTTCGTTTTAGCAGAAAGATAAACGATTGGTGCATAATCTAGAAATTGAAATTGTTGACGAACTTTGTCTTCGAATTCTTTCATCGTCTTTTCATCTCGATCAATGGCATCCCATTTATTCACGACGATGACAATCGCTCTTCCAGCATCATGTGCATATCCTGCAATCTTCTTGTCTTGTTCAATGATACCTGTTTCAGCATCTAACACGACTAATACGACATCAGAACGTTCGATTGCTTTTAGGGCTCTCATCACGCTGTATTTTTCTAATGTTTCATATACTTTACCACGTTTTCTCATTCCTGCTGTATCAATGATTACATAATCGCGATCATCTTTTGAGAATGATGTGTCAATCGCATCTCTCGTAGTACCTTCTATATCACTAACGATTACTCTTTCTTCCCCTAAAATCGTATTAACCAATGATGATTTTCCAACATTCGGTCTACCTATTAAGCTAAATCGAATGGTATCATCATCTTCATCTGGCATTGCACGTTCTGGAAAGTGAAGGAGAACTTCATCTAACATATCACCCAATCCTAAGCCATGTGTACCTGAAATCGGGAATGGCTCTCCAAATCCTAAGGAGTAAAATTCATAAATTTGATCACGCATATCAGGATTATCTACTTTATTAACAGCTAATACAACTGGCTTATTTGATTTATAAAGGAGTTTGGCAACCTCCTCATCTGCTCCAGTTATACCTTCTCGACCATTAACCATAAAAATAATGACGTCCGCTTCATTAATAGCTACTTCTGCTTGAGCACGCATTTGAACGAGTAATGGCTCATCGCCAAGCTCAATTCCACCCGTATCAATAATGTTAAAGTTTGTATTCAACCATTCAGCTTCTGCATAAATGCGGTCTCTAGTAACTCCTGGTGTATCTTCTACAATTGAAATTCTTTCACCGACGAGTCGATTGAATATAGTGGACTTACCGACATTTGGACGTCCTACTACTGCTACTGTTGATTTACGCATGAAAGGATCACCCTTTCCTTTTCTATTTCGATTTCTATTATCACATTTCATTTTACGTTGTTCTGATTCAAATTTAACAAACATCCTATTCAATGAGTAGCGAGAGCAATACCTCTTTTTCATTGTAAAAACCCCTCTTGTCAAGTAAGAAGGGTTTACTCTTAACTTTTATATTTTAGCAAAACTAGACTTCACAAACAACGCTTTTCTTCGATTCTTGTTATAATTCGTCTAATTTCTAATCGTGTTTTAATGTTTTACAATAATATACAACTCATCACTAAGGGCATGACCTATCCCATCCAAAATTGCTTCCAAATTTGCCGCCAGTTGATCCATCTCTTCTTTTGAATCACAAATAAAGATTGGACTACCACCATCAACATTAGAACGATTGGTCGTCACAGCGGCTAACACAGCCTTTTCTATCTTCATGAAGAACCCCTCTTTTGTTTGTTGGTTTTCGACTCACTAGGCATTCGAATCGCATTTTCAAGAACAGGAACTGCCCCTATAATATCAATAGCCCTTTGTTTATCTCGTTCTTGCGGTAACACGAACACTCCTATCCTTCCATCATCTAGATCACGCTTAATGAGGGGCACGAGTGCTGGTGTACCACTATCTCTAAATACTCCCATCGAAACAGATACATCATGTAAGATAGCCTGTCTTTGACCAAGATTGGCAATAGTAGAACGAACATTAAAATTTTTCGGAGTTAATACAAATCCCATCCCGTACTCCACTATTTCTTCTTGCCGCTGTGGCAATCCAATATTCATGATATAAATGTTATCTACATAAAGACCAGCACCATCAAAATGAGGGTGAGCATATTCTATATCCACAATATCTTTTAATGAACTTCCACTCATGAATTTTTTAATAAGCAAGAATGATATTATAGAAACCCCAATAGCAACCAAAATGTTCCATAC
Source organism: Pontibacillus yanchengensis Y32 (assembly GCF_000770635.1). Lineage (GTDB taxonomy): Bacteria > Bacillota > Bacilli > Bacillales > BH030062 > Pontibacillus > Pontibacillus yanchengensis. The sequence continues at coordinate 10,757 of NZ_AVBF01000019.1, read as the reverse complement.
CAAATAACCAAAGGTAGCAAGAAACGATGAAAAGATCACTAAATAATTACGCCCTTCAAATGCTATGGCAATCCCTTCTATATATGTATTACCTCTAGGGACTAATTCAAATGCATCTAACTCCGTCAAAGTATTACGCTCCATGTTTCGTACTTCCCGGAATTGACTTGCTGCAATTGTTAAAAATGTTACTGCTGTGTATTCCTTTTCTATAATAGCCGGAACAGCAATCGTCCCTAATAAAGCAGCTATAAATCCAAGCGATAAATGGATTACCTTACCATGTAAATAGGTTGGATACTGTCTATAATCTGTACGCAACATTAGAAGCCTTGCTAAGACTCCTACCACGACTCCAAAAAGGATAGGATAAGTAAATTCATTCATGGCTTTATCCCCACTTTCCGTTTCACCCTCTGTGTAATAATAGTTTCTAATTCATTTATAAGATATAAAAATGACGTTGTGGTTAACACCATAAAAATAACAAGACTATACATATCTAAGTAAGCAAACTCACCAATTGGTTCGCTATACCCCATTTCTGCTACATATACAGAATAAATAACCTCTCCTAACATAGAACCAAGCCCCCATACTCCTATTCTCATCCATGTTTGATGCACTGCTACATATACTAATAAATAAGCTAGTAACGTAATGAGAAACAACCTTGGGAATATCATCCAAACAGGACTAACCGCTTCCCAAAATAAAGCTCCGGTATAGCCTAAACCAATCGAGATGGAAATAATAACAGCTTTAATGTGTTGCTTTTGCATAGACAAAATAACTAAAGAGGAAACTACAATAATAATCGCAGCCAGCGATATGGTATAGGAACGTATTTGAAACGTATAAGGTACACTATTTAGCAATACTAAGATTAGAAAAGAAGCATACCATCTAGTTGGGGTTTTCTTAGATAAAAACGTAAGCACAACCCACATAAGCCAACAAGTATAATAAAAATATATTCCATCCATCCCAAATCTCCTCTCTACCCTTATCATTATGGTCATTTGAGATGAATCTAATCATGTATAAACTCAGAAAAAAACTAAAAACTATACGTAGAAGGAGGAGATTACTTTGGGTAAAGACCGACAAGAAAAGAAACTTCGTAAAGAACGACGAGTAGAAAGCGATCGTGATACACAGTCACATCCAAAAGGAAGCACATTTATGGAAAATGAACAGCCTGCAAAAGAGAAGAAATAGATTTAACATATATGAACAAAAGTGCAAGCGCCCGCTTAGCGACGTACAAACTGGACGGCTCCGTATGAGATAAAGGAAACACGAAGAGCGCAAGCGATTCGATGTTGACTTATCGTAAGGAGGGGCAGGAAGTTTGCTAGTCGCTGGGCGCTGGAGCTGGACGTGGCCGCATCACTTTTTCAGTTATACACAAGCATTGAATTTTATAATTTCCTATAAAACAAAAAAAGCCACACCCGAGATAAGATACTCGGGTGTGGCTTTTATATTAACGACATATCATTTTTAGCAAATTGAACTGTTCATCGTTCCATTTTCTTCTTGCTCATATATTATGCTGATGCTAATCTTCCTTTAGAACGTTGGGAGTCTTTGTTCTAACCATGTTTTGGTTCTTCCTGTGAAAATATGTGGCTTTCCATCTAACATGTAGGTATCTTTAGCACCTAACACCATCATGGCAATAGTAAATTCATGGTGAATGTGATTGATTTCCTGAACTAGAGTTTCTAAATCTTCTTTCATTAAAATTCTTAATAAATGACCTGCCATACCAAAAGCATTAGCACCAAGTACAAACGCTTTAGCTCCATCTAGTCCATTCCTCATACCACCTGATGCAATAACGTTGCATTCAGGAAAGACACTCTTCACTTCTTTTACAGAAATAGCAGTAGGAACTCCCCATTGATTGAAGGAAGAAAACGGTTGTTTTCTACGTTTGTTCTCTACTTTAGAGAAGTTTGTGCCTCCCTTACCACCAACATCGATATAAGAAACACCAACTTCTTTCAATTGACGAGCAGATTCCATGGATACTCCAAAGCCAACTTCTTTTATAATGACAGGAATATCTAATTCTTTTACGATTTGTTCAATCTGTTGAAGTCTATTCGTGAAGTCACGATCACCTTCTGGCATGATTAATTCCTGTAGCACATTTAAGTGTATCTGAAGGGCATCTGCTTTAAGCATGTCCACTGCTTCTTTGGCTTGGTCTAAGGTAGCCTCACTACCAATATTAGCGAAAATAATACCATTTGGATTCTCTTCGCGTACAACTTCATAACTTCTTTTTTCTCTAGGGTCTTTCAGCGCAGACATCTGGGAGCCAACAGCAAGAGCAATACCTGTCTCCTTGGCTGCCATAGCCAATTGACGGTTAATATTTTCTGTCTTTTCTCCACCGCCACCAGTCATTGCATTGACAAAAAGGGGCGAACTTAAAGTAAGTTCGCCCAATTGAGTCTGCAAAGAAATATCATCCCAATGGATATCTGTTAAACTTTGATGAATAATTTCCATTTCATCGAAGCTGTTAATATCTAATTCATCGCGGCTTATTGCGTGTCTAATGTGTTCTAGTTTTCTTTTTGATCGACTCAATTATATCACCAAGTATTATTTTAGTTTATTTAATTTATCTCCGATGAAATCTCCAAGTTGGAATCCAGAGTCGTCATCTTTCGTATATTGCTCTACTTCAGCACGACTTTGATCTTCTTCTAATTCTTTAATACTTAGAGAGATTCGTTTTTCATCTTCATTAACATCCAACACTTTTACTTTAACCGTTTGTCCTTCTTCTAATACCTCTTGAGGTGTAGCAATGTGTCGATTTGCTATTTGAGAAATATGCACAAGACCTTCTACACCAGGTAACAACTCAATAAAAGCACCAAAGTTAACTAAACGTCTAACGGTTCCTTCAAGAACATCTCCTGGACGTACTTTCTCCTCAACTTGTTCCCAAGGTCCAGGCAAAGTATCTTTAAGAGATAATGAAATACGCTCATTGTCACGGTCAACAGAAAGGACTTTCACATTAATATGTTGTCCTTCTTCTACTACGTCTGAAGCCTTCTCAACGTGCTCATGAGCTAATTGGGAGATATGCACTAGACCGTCCATACCACCAAGATCAACAAACGCACCAAAATCTGTGATTCGCTGAACTGTACCTTCAAGCACCTGACCAGCTTCAAGTGATTGCAATAATGAGTGCTTGCGTGCATCATTCTCGTCTTCTACCACTGCACTGTGGGAAAGGATAACGCGATTTTGTTCACGGTCTAATTCAATAACCTTCAACTTAAGCGTTTTACCTTTATATTCATTGAAGTCTTCAACATAATAAGTTTCCACTAGAGAAGCAGGGATAAAACCACGTAGACCTACATCTACAACAAGTCCACCTTTAACGATGTCCTTCACTTCTGCTTCAAATACCTCACCAGTTTCTAGCTTGTCTTCTAGATCTTCCCATGCAGTTTCTGCATCTACTGCACGCTTGGATAATACAATCTCATCATCTTCCATTTTCTTGACCTTCAATGTAAGTTCATCACCTTCAGACACAACGTCTGCAGCTTTCTCTACATGAAGGCTAGATAGTTCACTGATCGGTACGATGCCTTCTACTTTATAGCCGATATCTACAAGCACTTGCTTGTCCTCGACTTTTACTACCTTACCTGTTAGTACATCTCCGACAGAAACGTTTGGCATTTCTGACATTTCTTGATTCATTTCATCCATTTACAAGACCTCCTTCAATTCCACCACAACCAGCCATAAATTTAATCCTTTGTTCTAACTTCTAATATTTATGGCATTTTGTCAAGCAAAACATACATTCTATTGCTTTTTATCAAGTAGATGTTGTATCTCTTCCATGATAACATCTGTTACTTCTTGAGAGGAAGCTTTTCTTTCTCGTAAATCGGCCATTGGTACTGGTTTTCCATATACAACACGTAACGGTTGTTTGGATTTATAAGATCCAACTATAGCACATGGAATAACGGTTGCCTCTGAGCGAAGAGCAAAAAAACCTGCCCCTGCCAAGCCTCTACTGAGTTCCCCTGTTTTACTTCTGGTTCCCTCTGGAAAGACTCCTAGTGCCTGATTATCATTTAACACATCCATAGCTTTGCGGAGAGCTTGACGGTCTTTCATTCCCCTCTTAATTGGAAAAGCATGAACACGTTTCAACAATCCACCTAAGAATTTATTCTTGAATAGTTCTTCTTTTGCCATAAAGTAGATATCTCTATTATTGGTAATTCCTACAACAACAGGATCCATATTAGAGATATGGTTCGAACAGATAATGACTGGTCCTTCACTAGGTATATTCTCTTTTCCTTCTACTTTAATGCGATACCGAGGATAAAAAAGAGCAGCACATACTGATCTAGCAAAATGATATAAAGCCATCGTTATTCTTCCTCCCCTTTGCAATCCAAAACTACTTGCAGAATTCTTTCAGCCACCTGTTCAATGGATAAAGAAGTTGTATCAATTTCAATCGCATCTTCGGCTTTAAGCAATGGTGAAACTTCACGTTCTGAGTCAATTTGATCTCGTTTACGAATTTCGTCTTTTAATTGTTCAAGGTTAGAGTTATAACCTTTTTCTATATTCTCTTTATGTCTTCTTTCTGCCCGTTCGTCTACAGAAGCAATCAAGAAAATCTTAACTTCAGCATCAGGAATAACATGTGTTCCAATGTCCCTTCCATCCATCACAACGCCCCGCTTAGCTGCTAGGTCTTGCTGTCGTTTAACCATCTCTTCTCTTACAGCTCCATGCTTTGCAACGACAGATACATTGTTTGTAACTTGTTGAGACCTTATCTCTTCCGTAACATCTTGGTCGTCTAGTAAAACACTCTGACTATCTTTGTTCTGTTTCAATAATATAGTTGTGTTTTTTAAAATGTCATATACAGTTGATTCATTCTCTAAAGATATATTCTCTCTTAATGCTTTCAATGTCAGTGCTCGGTACATAGCACCTGTATCAATATAAATATAAGATAGCTTAGCTGCTACTCGTTTGGCTACAGTACTTTTCCCCGCAGCGGCTGGACCATCTATTGCAATTGCTAAGTTATGATTCATTGTGCATCCCTCTCTTATTCCAATCAAAAAGTAAACAAGCAGGGGTTCCTGCTTGTTTATGCTGTACAGTCTTTATTCCTCAAAATGATAACACATCTTGAAAGATTCGGTCTATTGTTTCAAGAATTTCTCCTTGATACTCGCGGTTTACACCAAAATATTCATAAATTGGATGAATGTAATAGCCCATATCAGTATGTAGTAACAACCATTGTACACCAATAAGAAATATTGCATGAAAGAACACAAGGATAACTAGCCATTGCTCTATACGTTTCACTATAAATCCGCTACCTTTTTTATCCTCTATTGTATCCTTCTATGCATCATCTATTCAGTTTAACGAATTCCCCTTTTTCTTAAAGATAATTGTTTCTCAAAACAATACCGAATAATGGTTTGACGATCATTTTCATCAATGGCTTCAAATTCTAAAGACACTTTTTCATTATGATTTTTGTTTTCTTTCCACACGCGAATCACTCTGGAACTTGTACAGATATAATGCATATCACCAGAGGATAGTGGGATCACAAACCATACTTCAAGAAGTTGATTTTGTTCAATCGTGTGAGCATAAGGTGAAATGATAGCAGCTCCTCCGCCGCTAATATCTGCAGTAACGGTTGTAAAAGGTGTAATCTTTTCATTTACACCGTGGACGCTTGTGTCAACAGACGTCTCCACTCTTACATATTTTCTACGTTGTATTCGAAGCATTTCTTCTTTTTCAGGGAAGTGAAGCGTTAAAACTGGAATGGTGAGTTTCTTTCTTCCACGAACGTCCGTATGAAAGACATAGACTGAACCATCCGTTCCAACAAATGTTACTTTGAATTGGGTGCCTTCTAGAAAGAAACCGGTTCTTCCTGACTGTTCATTAATTGGGTAATCAATATAGAGCACACCTTCATCTTCTTCAACGACTTTTGAGCGGTAGGTTTCAAGATGATCGTCATCTGCATGTTTTAGTTCTAATGTAATAGGCATTCCGATTTTAATCAAGCTCTTTCCCTCTCTCCCTATAACTGTGAGCATCTATTCATTATTATGGCAAAAAAATCAAAAAAGGGAAAGACAAGTTTCATCTTTCCCTAGGTAGTTTGACCAAATTTCATTTCAGATTGCTTTAGTTTCTCCACTTTTTCTTCCGTGCCATCTTTCGCATTTATGAATATTCGGTAGGTACTTTCTCCCATAGTCCCAACAAATTCATAACAAAGGACTTCTTCATTTAAATCATTTTCGATAAGAGCTAAATGATGTTCCTGGATTTTAACATTTGGATTTACATTTTCTTTAGCTTTTTCTTCGGATAGAGCTGGTTTAGGGAAAGCTCGTTCTTCATGATTTCTCAAAAACTCTCTTGCCGAGAGCCCTAATATATCACCATTATCTAGAGCTACCTTAACTTGCATCGAATCAGGATAAATCCTTACTTCATCTTGTACGTACAAAAAGCTATACACACCTACGTTATCGTATTGGCTGCTTTGAAAAGCTTCCATCCCATTATATTTATGTTTTTTCAAAAATTCTTCTGCTTTATTAAGCCCTTTATAAAGACTCAATTCCTGTTCGTTTACTTTTCGGTCAACCATGATATCGATTGGGTTACCACCTTTAACCGTCATATCCATATAACCATTTTTCCCGTCTCCACGATAGGAAAGACTATAGGTTGGAATTTCAGCACCTTTCCCACTCTTAGTCATCGTAATTTTTGCACCTTCAGGAATAGAAAAGATATTTTTTGATTTTTCTTTTGCTTCTTCTTCCGACATATTTTCGCCCTTCACAAACCTAAATTCATGGTTTTCGTTTGTAGCTCCAGTAAACATTGGTCCTAAATCACCTTCAGAATATCCTTGTACATTTTTTTCAACTGTTTTAAACCCATCAATGATTTTGTTATCACTTTTATCTTCTGTGGCTAAAGCTAGCTCAACATCCATCCACTTTAAATTTTCATCCAAAACGGTATGTTGAACATTCCTTAACTCATTTTTTATTTCTGCTGATTGCTTGTATAGCTTATTAAGCATAGAAACCTCATCATCTGACAAAGGTTTTTTGTTTAGGTCTCGAATTGCAGTTCTATAACTAAACTCTCCTATGTTTGCTAAGAATTCTTCCGTTTTATTAAACGGTAGTAGTACTAATGGAAGTTGACCTACATCATTATGAGCTTCTGATGTTAATCTCCAAATATCTGCTAGCTGTGGTGAAAGCTGTTTTTGTGAATTCATCGCTAGAACGGTCCCCATCTTGTCATGTAGTAACTCCATTTGATACGTTAAATCATGGAAGGCTCTTTGATACGAATTTTCCGCTTGAACAAGTATCGCATTTTTTTCTTTATGTTCCTGATAACCCCAAACTCCCGTTCCGACTACCCCAATTGCCAGCACTCCTATTAGTAACCAACGAATCATAGCTCCACTTCCTTTCTTTATTTATTTTGCAAAAATGTGCTTTCCTATTTGCTTAATTTGAGGTCTACTCCAAATCCAATCGGACGTTGCTGTATTTGGGTTAAAGTAATAGATAGCTTGCCCAGAAGGGTCCCAACCATTTAGGGCATCCACTACAGCTTCCTTAGACTCCTCGTCTGGAGTTAACCAGATTTGACCATCTGCCACAGCTGTGAATGCTCTTGGCTCAAAAATAACTCCTGAAACAGAATTTGGAAAAGATGTGTTTTCCACTCTATTCAGTATAACTGCCGCTACCGCTACTTTCCCTACATAAGGTTCTCCACGTGCCTCACCATGAACCGCATTAGCCATTAATTGAATATCATTCTGAGAGTAGCCTGATGGTATATTTACAGCAGTTGCACCTGACTTCTCTTCAGCTTGTTGCTTTCCCTGTTCAGCTTTTTGTTGGGTATCCTGAGGCTGCGCTCCATCTTCTGTCTGAATTTCTTTTGGAACACCACCGTAATAGGTAAAGTCTTTGCCTGAACGAATTTGTTGTTTCACATATTGAGGATCATACTTCGTTGCGGCCACTAGCTTTTGCTTCGTTTCTCCCCCTAGTAACCCATCAATCTTCAAACCAAAATCCTTTTGAAAATTTCGTAGCGCCCAGTAGGTCCCCCACCCAAACACCCCATCAATGTTTCCATTGTAAAAACCGATATACTGTAACCTTGCTTGCAATTCTATTACATCATCACCAGTAGCCCCTTTTTGAACAGTACGTTGACTGAAGGCTTCCGTTTCCTTGTTAAAACTAGTTGGAATGGAAACAAACAAAGCGACGACTAACAGTGCAATTGAAATGATCCGAATAAGTTTCATTCCTGTTCCTCCTGCATATAAATGATCTTGTTGTCCCAACTAGTTTTTGAAACTCCGGTGCTTTTATACATCTCTAGTTAAAACTCTACATAATACGCTTTTCGACTGAGACAAGGTAACTTTGCTAGAAATACGTAATTATCAGAAAAGAACATTAAAAAAGGCATAAAAAATACAGCCTACTCTATCGTGTAGACTGTTTCTATGCTTTCCACTTTCGTTTTTCCATAGGAATAACGTTTTCTCTTCTTTGGTTGGTTGTCTTTATTTTATGAAGTGCCATAAACCAAAGCATAATCATAAACGGAATTAATAAATAAATCACATTACTACTCTGAACTTCCAACACTACATCATAGAACCCATGTAGAATTGCTGGGATTATGAGAGCAACTGTGAGAACTTTATATTGATTTTTGACAGCTCCTACTTTAGCTCTTCCCATATAATATCCCATCATTACTCCTAAAAGCGCATGACAAGAAACTGGGAATAATGCCCTCAGAAAAGCAAGTGATATACCATTTGCTAATAAGTACAATAGATTTTCTACTGTTGCAAAACCAAGACTGATGGAAACTCCATACACAATTCCATCATATCGCCCTTCAAATTCTGTATGTTTATATATAGCATATAAGAAAATAAACCATTTAAAGAATTCTTCCAATGTACCAGATAATAAAAATGACTTCAATATTGGTGTCTGAGCTACACCCTCTTGTTCGAAAGCGTATTGTATAAACATAATAGGAAAAACCAATAATGCCCCCAATATAAACGTTCGAAATACTTTGGAAAAGGGCTCAGAATCAAAACGGTCCTTTAAATAGATAAAGGCAAGCAAGGCAAAACCAGGTGCAACTGCTGCAGATAAAATCGCAAACACGACCGTCACTCCCCTTCCATTCACATCTATTCCATCGTATCATGAACATATTGGAAATAAAATACTAACTTAACTAGTAGGTGATCGTAATGAAAAAGGTTCTAATAATACATACCGGTGGAACAATTTCCATGAAAGAAGATAAGAACACTGGGGAGGTTTCTCCCGCAACGGAACATCCGTTATATGAAGTAGTACCTTCTTTAGCAGAGTTTGCAAAAATAAAAGATGAGGTTTTATTTCATATTCCATCGCCCCATATGACACCAAAAAACATGCTACAGCTAGGCTCAAGAATACATGAACAATTAGCCACAGAAGATTATGATGGTATTGTTGTCACACATGGTACAGATACATTAGAAGAAACGGCTTACTTCTTAGATTTATACTTACAAACTCGTAAACCTGTAATTGTAACAGGAGCAATGAGATCGATTAATGAAATCGGATCTGATGGACTATATAATCTCATTACATCTGTAAGGGTAGCTTGTTCAGAAGAAGCTAAAGATAAAGGTGTCCTTGTAGTCATGAACGATGAAATTCATACAGCCCAAAACGTTACCAAAACGTCTACAAGTAATGTGGCAACCTTTCAAAGTCCTCAATACGGGCCTATAGGTATGGTGACAAAACGAGGGGTCTTTTTCCATCATACTTTAACTAAGCACGAATCCTATCCTATTCAAACAATCACAACACATGTCGCCCTTTTAAAAACCTATGCAGGAATGGATCATACTATTTTGGAAGCTATTCGACAAACGAATATTGATGGCCTTGTTATAGAAGCTTTAGGACAAGGAAATATCCCTCCTGCTCTAGTTCAACCTCTGCGTGAAATCGTAAATGCCGGCATACCAGTTGTGCTTGTTTCTAGATGTTATCAAGGTATTGTTCAGGATATTTATAGTTATGATGGTGGAGGAAAGCAATTAAAGGATATGGGAGTTATTTTCTCAAATGGTCTAACAGGACCTAAAGCAAGAATAAAACTTATGCTTTCATTAGAACTAACTCGTAATCCTCACGACCTTGTGGCAATGTTTGCATAGGTCTCGGCTTTATATACTAATGCTGTTGATATTTCATATTTGCCCCATTATGTTGAAGAATTGAAGTCGAGATATTTTCAGCAACTGGTGGGTCCGATGCTTAAAAGTGAAGAGGGGGTTACGGTGGAACAACTCGCTTTCCTGCGGGCGAGCTGGTGAGCCTTCTCACTCGCTTCGCTCGCTCCGGGGTCTCACCAACCTCTTTCTCCCGCGGGAGTCTCGCAGTTCCCCCTTCACCCCCATCCGGGTAATGGTTATCGGACCCTCGACCAAATATTGTGTCCCGAAAGCACAAATAAGTGTTATTTCGAATTAAATGTCTAAGAGCTTTCTTGCCATCAGAAATTTCTTGAGCCAATTTTTATCTATTGCTTACTAA
>NZ_AVBF01000018.1 GCF_000770635.1 Pontibacillus yanchengensis Y32 | reverse complement strand
TTATCTCGAATCCAAGTCTTCAAGATTATGCCTCTTATATGGAATAACACCTCTTATACTCCAAAACAAAATATATCACCAGATTGCCAATTGCGTATTTGTAGTAATCTATTATAATGTAAGGATAATAGACTGTGGAGTAAGGATGATTGAATGAGTTCTATCTATTGTCGATATTGTGGAAAAGAGATAAAAGATCGAGATGAGTTGGTAACGGCAACGAATTATTTTCGTATTCAACCTTATCATTGGCGTTGTTTTGGGAAAGTAGAAGAAGAAACGATTGCTGTTACGAAAACATGGAAACCATTAAACGGTCCATCTGGAACTATCTCCGTAGTGTTGATGCTTTTGTTAGCTGCTGTGATGGCGTTCACTGATGTGTTGGGGGAGATTGGGAATTTGATTGGGGTACTAAGTTTGTATCCCATTATTTTAAGAGTATTATCTTACTTTTTATTTGAAAGTAAGGTGCCAGATTTACAAAAAACAAAATAAGTGAACGAAAGGAAACGACTGTCATAGTGGTTTCCTTTTTCTATATTTTGTCACCAAACAAGTTTTCTGGTCACGATAAACAAATTATGGTAGAGTAGTTACGTTGCTTTGAAAAACGATATGCATACACCATTTGTAAAGAGGTTTAGGACTCGTCATTCGTTCTATAGGAGAAAGGGGAATGACTAGATGAAAAACCATCCGGATTATCAAGAAGAGTTGGATCGATTAACATTTACAAAAGCGTATATGGACTCTGTGATTGCCGCTCAGGAAACAGATCAAGAAACATTGAAACAACGACAACAAGAAACAGTGGAAGCGTTAGATTTTAAGGATAGTAGTTTGAAGTACCAAGATATGCTCGCTCATTCCAATTTTATGAAAATGTCCAAAGAACAACTAGAAAACCTCAGGAAACTTCGAAAGAAACCGTATTTTGCCCGCATTAATTACCATCGTAAAGAAAAACCAGAAGAAGAAATATTCTACATAGGAAAAGTATCGTTATTTGACCGCGAAACCCAACAACCTATCATCTTAGATTGGCGATCTCCTCTTGCTAATGTTTACTATGAGGGGAGGTTAGGAGATGTGAGCTATGAAGCTCATGGAGAGACGTATGAAGGGAATGTCTCTTTAAAACGTCAGTATTCTATAGAAGAAGGGGAACTTCAGGATTTTCGAGACATCGATATCACCACAAAAGATGATTTACTACAAGAATCCCTTTCTCAAAATGCAGATCACCGCCTGAATGAAATAGTTTCAACAATTCAAGAAGAACAAAACCGAGTCATACGTGCAGACTTACGAAAGCCAATTATTGTTCAAGGTGCTGCTGGTAGTGGAAAAACCACTATTGCATTGCACCGTGTTTCTTACTTTTTGTACACACTAAAGGATATTTTTCATCCGGAGGAAATGCTCATCCTCGCCCCAAACCGACTATTTATTGACTACATGAAAGAAGTTCTACCTGAACTAGGTGTCGATAAAGCCAGATCAACGACATATATTGATTTTGTAAAATTAGTAACTAAGCACTCCTTCCATGTAAGAACCCAACATGAAACATTAATGAATGTACTAGAAAGTGGGGCGGAAGATGATGCAAGGTTAGAAGTTGCTTCGCTAAAAGGAGATGCTTCATTTCAAAGTATTCTTGATCGGTATGTAAATGAAATGAAGAAAGAGTTCTTCGTCGAGGAAGATATAACAATAGGTGGTTTTCGAGTCGTTAATGGAAAGAAGATTAAGAGGATGTTCATTGAGGATTATGCTTATCTTCCTTTTTATAAACGTAAGAAAAAAATAAGACAGGTTTTAACCAGTGATGTTCGACGTAAGAAGAAAGTAATCATAGAAAAGCTCTCAAAAAAGTATGATGATGAGTTAGACAAAGCTTTGTATGGAATAAAAGATGCTGATAAAAGAAAAAGAAGAGTTACCTTTTTATTAGATAAAAAGGAAGAAAAACTTCAAGAAGTGGAAAAAGAAGCAAAAAAAGTAGTATCAGCCCATATGAAGAAGTTCCCAAATTATAATCTCACCCAATATTTTAAGCGAATGTACCAAGACGAAGCTATCTTTGAGAAAGTGGTTAATCCAACTTTATCTAAACCTCAAAACCAAAAACTTCGTCATCATACCATGACAAATCTGAAGCACAAAACCATTGATGCGGAAGATTTAGCAACTCTTTTGTACTTACAGGCAATCTTATTTGGAATAGAATCTGACTTTAAAGCAAAAAAAGTAGTCATGGATGAAGCTCAAGATTATTCCTTTATGGAATTTGTAAGTTTACGTCGAGCACTAAATACAGAGTTATTTACGATTGTAGGAGATTTAGCTCAAGGCATTTATCAATATAGAGGCCTTCCATCATGGCAGTTATTACAAAATAAGCTCTTTACATCACCAAATTACTTAACACTTCAAAAAACGTATCGTACGACCATTGAAATCATGAATGTAGCAAATGAGTTACTCAATTATATGACAGAATCCGTTCCTAAAGCAGAGCCAGTTGTACGACATGGCGACAAGCCCGTATTCTACTCAATGGAGCAAAAAGGTTGGGAAACAGAATTAGTGGAAAGATATAAATCCCTTAAAAGGAAAGGTGTAAAAACATTTGCTTTTATAGGGAAATCCAAACAAGAATGTCAACTTATCTATGACCATTTACAGCCTTTTTTCCCTGATACCATTCAATTATTAGGAGAAGAGGAAGAAATGGTAACAGATAAGATTATCGTATTACCAATTTATTTATCAAAAGGTTTAGAGTTCGATTGTGTCTCTTTAATGAGTTTTCAAGAGGGTTATCATTTCCATGAACTTGATATGAAATTGCTTTATGTGGCAATGACTCGTCCATTGCATTATCTTTACTTTTATGGAAAGCAATATAGTGATTTTTTATTAGACCATATTCCTGAAGCCAAGTATTTATAAAAGACTTAATACGATCTAACGAGGACTTCCATTTGGAAGTCCTTTCCTTTTGTTATAGCAAAAATCGATTATGAAGAAGGATATCTAAGAGAAATGATAAGAACCCATAAGGATCGAAGGTAGTTTACCTTATTGAAAGAATTTGAGCTAATACTCTTATTTTTCAGACGAGGCGTCTTTTGAGTTGTGGTGGCGATTTTATATACAATTGTATTCGTTGCCGCTAACAGAGCAGGAGGAAAAAGCTATGTTACTTATATCCATCGAAGATCTTACACCAGATCAGCTTGATACTATTTCTACATATTTGCCCCAAGACATGTTGGTGTATCATGTCACATCCCCTGAGGAAATAGTAACCATCCCATACCAGGATGTTCAAATTTGGATTACATATGGAGAGGATGTTACCGAAGAATGGCTTGAGCACATGCCGAATCTTTTGTGGATTCAACTTTTCCAAGCAGGTGTTGAACACTTACCTCTTGGCAAAATTAATAATCGTTCTATTCTATTAACGAATATGAAAGGGATACATAGTATCCCTATGACGGAATATGTGTTAAGCATGATGTTTTATTCCGCAGGAAATTTATCAAATTTTGAACAGCTTCAAAAAAAGCGATATTGGGATGAAGCTGCTCAATTTCAAGAACTCCATCGAAAGTCTGTTACGATTTTTGGTGCAGGTACAATAGGAGTGGATATAGCAAGAGCTTTGAAATCATTAGGGCTACACGTAGCTGGAGTGAATACAAGCGGAGTGAAGAAAGAGCCTTTTGATGAGATGTATCAATTAAATGAGCGATTTAAGCCTTTAGCTGAAAGTGACTTCGTTATTTTATTAATGCCTATTACAGATGACACTAAATGTTGTATTGGTTATGAAGAATTAAACATTATGAAAGAATCCTCATGTTTGATCAACATTGGTAGGGGTCCTCTAATAGATGATAAAGCTCTAATTGATGCTTTGGAACATAAAAAAATTGGACAGGCTATTTTAGATGTTTTTGTGGAAGAGCCTTTGCCCAATGACCATGCATATTGGTACCTACCTAACGTAATGGTGACACCTCATGTAGCAGCGAAGTCCCCAATGTATCTCGATCGTTGCATAGAACAACTTGCAGACAATATAAAAGCCTATGTAAATAATACTACGATGAAGTATGTTGTAAATGTTCAACAAGGCTATTAGGAGGTAAAACAATGTCATATAATCGAACGTTTCATTCAGTAGAAGAAGAAAGACAGTATGTGAAGGAAAAGTTGGCTGCGTCCTTTCGTTTATTTTCAAAATTTGGATTTAATGATGGGTCAGCTGGACACATTACAGTACGGGATCCAGAGAACAAGCACCACTTTTGGGTGAATCCGTTTATGGTCCATTTTAGCCAAGTAAAAGCTTCCGAACTATTATTGATAGACGAAGATGGTAACGTTCTTAAAGGTGATTATGGGAACGGTATCAACGGTGCTGCTATAGCGATTCACTCAGCAATTCACAAAGCAAGACCCGATGTGAATGCTGCGGCACATGCTCATTCACCTTATGGCATGGCTTGGTCTACTCTTGGGAGGACACTTGATCCAATAACGCAAGATGCTTGTACATTTTATGATGACCACTCAATCTTCAATGACTATACTGGCGTCGTTTATGATGACTCTGAAGGAGATCGCATTGCCAAAGCTCTTGGTAACAATAAGGCGGTTATATTGCAAAATCATGGGTTGCTGACAACTGGTCAGACCGTAGATGAAGCTGCTTGGTGGTTTATTGCAATGGAGCGAGCGTGTCAAGTACAAATGACGGTGGAATCAACTGGGTCAAAACCACTTCTTATTAATGCAGAACATGCAGCACATACTCAAAAGCAAATGGGGCTACCTGAAATCGGTAGAGAAGAATTCAAGCCTTTATACGATATGATTACGAAAGAACAACCTGATTTATTAAAGTAGTAACAAAAAGGAGAGAGATGATGAAGAAAGTATTAATTATAGTAAGTTCACTTATACTAATGATTCTTGCAGCTTGTGGAAGTGAAGGAGCCAGTAGCTCAGGATCTGATTCTGAATCAGATAAAAAGAAAATAGACAAGATTGTATTAGCCGATGCAGGATGGGATAGTATCCGTTTTCATAATAGTGTTGCTCAAACCATTATTGAAAATGGATATGGATATAAGACTGATGTAACAAATGGTTCCACAGCTGCCACCATTCAAGGATTACGTCAGGGTGACATTAACGCTTATATGGAAGTTTGGACAGATAACATTAAAGAATTATACACAGAGTCAATTGAATCAGGTGATATTGAGAAAGTAGCAGTTAATTTTGATGACAATAAACAAGGACTTTGGGTTCCAACTTATGTTATTGAAGGAGATGAAGAGCGTGGTATTAAAGCTGCTGCTCCTGATTTAAAGACAGTAAAAGACCTAGAACAATATAAAGATGTATTTGAAGACCCTGAGAAACCAGGTAAAGGAAGGATTATTGGAGCACCATCCGGCTGGGCACTAAGTGAATACTTAGCAACTAAAGTAGAAACATATGGCTTACAAGAAGAATATAACTATTTCCGCCCAGGTTCTGATGCTGCTATTGTAACGTCACTTGCCTCAGCTTATGAAGCTGGTGAACCTTGGGTTGGATACTACTGGTCTCCAACCTGGGTAACTGCAAAATATGACATGACACTACTAGAAGAGCCAGAATTTAATGAGGAACAATGGGAGAAGAATCGTGGTACTGAATTCCCTCCTAATGATGTTGTGGTAGCAGTGAATAGTAATTTACCAGATCAAGCGCCAGAAGTAGTTGATTTTCTATCAAACTATGAAACAAGCAGTGATTTAACAGGAGAAGCGTTAAAATATATGAAAGATGAAGATGCTTCTGCTGATGAGGCAGCTATCTGGTGGATGAAAAAACATGAGGACTTATGGTCTGAGTGGGTATCAGAAGAAGCTGCTACTAAAGTAAAAGAAGCAATTAAGTAACAGTATAGTAAGTTTTAATTGGTAACAAAACTAAGTCGACGTTTACTAACATACCTTATAAAAAGGGATGAGTAAGGACTGTCTAGTACCCCAAAATAAATTCACCATTGTTGTGCTTATACAAACACTAGAAGTAATAGACTATTCTATACAATTTTGAAACAAGCAATCAATTAACTGTAGAGGCTTTGAAGTGCACAAAAGAGTATGATGCTTCACTAGAATAAGTAACAATATGGTGGATGAGACAGCTTGAAGAATTAAGGACAGAGTATCAGATAAGCAACTGAGAAAATAGTGACACTCTACAATGACAATAAAAAAAGTAGTTGACCACATCTACTGGCCAACTACTTTTTTTATACATGAACTATACCATAAATTAAATTAGAGAGAGGGAAAGCTAATGAATGAGCACTTTCCAGATATACAACTTAGTTTAGGAGACTATGTAGAAAGCTTTATAATGTGGATCAATGATGTTTTTGCTCCACTATTTGATTTTATTTTCTTCATTGCCTCTAGAACGATGCTAGGAATCGAACAAGGTTTGTTGTTCTTACCTTGGTGGTTATTTATCATTTTAGTATTTTTAATGGGATGGCGTTTTAAATCAATTGCTGCGGGTGTATTATATGGATTTTTTATATTTTTAGTTGGAACGTTTGGACTATGGGAAGTTCTTATGACGACGATTGCAATAGTAATAACATCCGTGTTTATTTCGTTACTATTTGGAATACCATTAGGTGTTTGGATGGCCTTTAGTAAAGGATTTTCTTTTGTAATGAGGCCGGTACTAGATGCCATGCAAACGATGCCGAGTTTCGTTTACTTGATTCCTGCTATCTTCTTTTTTGGGTTAGGGAATGTGGCCGCTGTATTTGCGACTCTAATCTATGCTATTCCTCCAGTTATCCGTTTAACAGAATTAGCAATACGAAATGTAAATGCTGAAGTAATTGAGTCAGCTGAGTCATTTGGGTCATCAAGGTGGCAAATGTTGAAAAAGGTGCAACTTCCACAAGCATTACCGACGATTATGGCTGGAGTAAACCAAACGACAATGATGGCATTGGCTATGGTAGTTATTGCATCAATGGTAGGTGCAAAAGGACTTGGAGAACAAGTATTGATTTCCATCAATCGTATTGACTTATCCCTTGGATTCGAAGCGGGAATTAGTATTGTATTTTTAGCTATTTTAATTGATCGTATTACAGGTGGTATCGCAGACCGCTTCCAAAAACATAGGGGGGCAAACTAATGAGTGAAAAAATGAGAATTGAAAATATATCAAAAATATTTGGACCGAAGCCAAAATCGATTATTCCTATGGTGAAAGAAGGAAAGGAAAAGGATCAAATACTTGATGAGACAGGCCACACTGTTGGGGTATATAATGCATCTATGAATGTGAATCAGGGAGAAATCTTCGTTATTATGGGGCTTTCAGGTAGTGGTAAGTCTACATTAATCCGTTGCTTAAATGTATTAAATAAACCCACTTCGGGGTCAATCTATGTAGATGATGAAAATATTTTGGATTACAACCACAGTCAATTAAAAAAATTTAGACAAGATAAAATTGCGATGGTCTTTCAGCATTTCGGTTTATTTAGTCACCGTACCGTTCTTGGGAATGTAGAGTATGGTTTGGAAATTCGAGGGATTTCAAAAGAAGAACGACATGAAACAGCTATGAAAAATATTGAAGTGGTAGGTCTTAAAGGGTATGAAGAGAAATACCCTGATGAACTGTCAGGCGGTATGCAACAGCGTGTAGGTTTAGCTCGCGCACTTGCGAATGACCCTGATATACTTCTAATGGACGAGCCGTTTAGTGCATTGGATCCATTAATTCGTCGAGAAATGCAACTTGAGCTGTTAGATATTCAAGAACGTCTTCAAAAAACTATCATCTTCATTACGCATGATGTAAACGAGGCATTCAAGATTGGTGACCGTGTAGCCGTGATGAAAGATGGAAAAGTTGTTCAAATTGGTACACCTGAAGAGATTCTAGAAGAACCAGCTAACGATTATATAGCTAATTTCATAGCGGATATCGACCGATCAAAGGTATTACGAGCTGAGCATATCATGATAAAGCCAAATGCTCTAGTGTCTAATAAAGATGGGTTGAAAGTAGGAATTAGAGAGATGGAAGAGAACGGCATATCTAGTGTGTTCGTTGTTGATCGTCAGCGCCATCTGCAAGGATTAGTGACGATTGATGATGCGGTAGAAGGCGTTAGAAGTAAAAAAACGCTTCAAGAAGTTATGAAAACAGACGTAATTCAAACCGTATCAAAAGATGAGTATGTAAACGAACTTATTCCAAAGGCCTTGGATTCAAAATATCCACTTGCCGTAGTAAATGAAGAAAATCGAGTAGAAGGATTTATTCTAAGAGTGCATGTATTATCTGGATTAGTTGCGGAAGAAAAAGATGATAAAGTAGAGTCGCAGGAGAGCGATTATACGGATTCAGTAACTGTTTAATACTATATTGAATATAGAGCTAGCAATTCGTTTAATGACCTTTACAAGAAGATAAATACTCTCATTATATCAAGACTTTGTTCTTACTTGTTGTTTATACGTATATCAAATGAATCTCTAATATATGCAATACTATAGGTGCTTCAAAGAATGCTTTTCATTTGTCCTATTGTTTTCCAATGCTGTACCATCATAAGTGTGAAAGAAGGATTCCGTACTACTGGAAAGGAGTCAGATACAATGAGTTTAACAGCTACAACTACGCTTCATAATGAAGTGAAGATGCCTTGGGTAGGTTTAGGTGTCTATAAAATGGACGAAGAAAGTAATGAAGCAAAAGAAGCGGTATTATCTGCATTAGAGTTAGGATATCGTAGTATTGACACAGCTTCGTTTTACAAGAACGAAGAAGGTGTTGGACAGGCTCTTCAAGAAACATCGGTTCCACGCGAAGAATTATTCATTACCACAAAGGTTTGGAACGATGAACAAGGATATGAAGAAACGTTGAATGCATTTGAAAATAGCCTTGAGAAATTGGGACTTGACTATGTTGATCTTTACTTAATTCATTGGCCTGTTCCTGGAAAGTACAAAGACACATGGAAAGCACTTGAAAAGCTTTATAAAGATGGGAAGGTAAGAGCAATTGGTGTAAGTAACTTCTTGCCACATCATCTAGAGGAGCTTCAAAAAGACGCTGAAATCAAGCCAATGGTGGACCAGGTCGAGTTCCATCCTCAAAATAGCGTTCCTGAGCTTCAGGAATATTGCAAAAACAATGGAATTCAATTAGAAGCATGGTCACCTCTTGCACGAGGGAAATACTTTGAAAATGCAGTTTTACAAGAATTAGCGAAAAAGTATAATAAAACAGCTGCACAAATTATTTTGCGTTGGGACTTCCAACATGGAGTCGTAACCATCCCGAAATCTTCAAGCAAGGAACGTCAGGCGCAAAATGCTGATATTTTTGATTTCGAACTAACGGATGTAGAAATGGGCAAAATTGATACATTAAATAAAGAAAAACGTATCGGCCCCCATCCTGATGAATTTGACTATAATTCCTAAGAAATAAATAACCCGCCCATTATCATTAATAATGATAATGGGCGGGTTTCATTTATGTTGGTTGTACTCTATATGCTCCTTGAGGAAAACCTTAAACGTTTCTTTAATTAATAATACCACTACGTAATATTTTCGTATTTATGTTTATTTTTACTTTCATTTGAGGATATAATTCTCTCCATTTATCATTCTCCATGGCTTTGGGACCTACTTTTCGTTGGTATTTCAGTCCAAAGCCTACAGGGTCGGAGTTCATTTCCTGCAATTTTTGAATAAGTTCTTCAGTCTGTTGTTCTAGGTTCTTATCAATGGTTTCTTCTAATTTTTTTATTATTTTGTCATCTTCCATCTTAACCGCTTCGGAGAGTTCTAATACTCTGGCTGTAATGTTGATGTTGACGTTGAATTCTATATTATCCACACTAACAACTTGAATATCTGTATCACTTGATAGTTCCCCTAAATTAATATAAATGCCTTGTACTTCTTCATAATGACGGTCACTTTCCTTATCATCAATGAATGGCTCTTGGGGGATGACCATTTCTAATTGACCCGATTCAAATCTGTCCTTTAACAGTTTTAAATGAAAGCCTTCCTTGGCTGAAATTTTTCCTACCATTTGGTCACCTCTAAATACAGCAAGGTTTCGGATTGTAGGTTTTGAATTTTCTTCATTCAGAATAGGGACCACAGGGTCAGATGACCTATCATAATAGTGATGAAGAAAGTCATGTAAAGTACTTTGAGGAACTTTTTCGTCTTGGATATTTTTTTGAATTAATTGATGTAAATACGTCCCAATGTTGGCGGCATCTTCGAAGTTGTTCGCTCGTAAAACTTGATTAGCTGTAGTTTCACTTACAGCGATATACATCATGTCGGCAATCTCCGCATCTCGAGCCAGGGTGTCCAGCAATCTCATAACTCCTTCTTTGGCTATTTTATCTCCAAAAAGTACTAACCGAAGCTGACCGGATGCTAATTTTTTACTCGTCTTTAAACTTGCATCATTTATTAATCCTTTAGCTGTTTTGGCGCGAGTGGTAATAATTTGAGAAACATTTGCTTGATTTGGATCGAATTGAAATAGTACATGAGTTCCTTCTAACCATCCCTCTTCGTCAAGCATATCGTAGCCTACCGCAGTAACAATGCCGATTTGCTCTAGATATTTTTTTTCGACACAGCTCGTTAAACATAACACTGAACATATCATTAGCAACGTCAATCGTTTCATTTGGTACCACTTCCTTGTCCTTTTGTGAATTTCTTCTTCACTAATACAATCAGCAAAAGGAAATATGGATAAATAAAGACTGCATAGAAGCCAACATTAGCTGCAAGATCGGTAATGGTATTAATGTTAAATCGATATTCAAAAAAATTCGTAAATGCATAGAGAAGAATGATGATTACGTATAGGGCATGCTTTTGCTTTACATGGTACAGACGTTTTGCCCCATAGCTTGCTAACCAAATAAATAAAATGATGTTCGGTAAAATGACGAATCCCCAAAATGCAACAGCAATAAAGTCAAATCGCTCTAAAATGGAAAATTGGATAATCTTAAACATTGCTAAGGTTGGCCAGATTTGCTCTTCCAGTTGAGGACCACTGAAGTAGCCAATCGAAATAAAGGTCACTAAAAAGGTTAATATTGTTGTAAGTAATACAGCTAAATGGGCAGCTATAGGAACTTTCTTTTTATTACTAATGAAGGGGTATACAAACAATAAAACCTCTAGTCCTAATACAGAGAAGGTTGTTTTATACGCGCCAAGCATCAATTCTTTAGGAGTAGCTTGACTAAGTGGAAAGTAATGATCCCAATCCACATGGCGAACAGGTTCATAAAGGGAGAAAACAAGCCAAATTGTAAGGAAAAAGAACAGATATGCTGACCCTACTACGACTCGAAATCCACCTGTTATAGCATAAGTGGCCAAAAATAATAGAAAGAAAGTAATCTGTAGAGATGGCATCTTAGGGAAGATGAACACTTGAACAACTTCTGTATAATTTAACAAGATACTACTCGTAACGGTTAAAACATAAAGGATGTAAAAGGTGCCTAAAAATCGACTTATCCATTTTCCGAACACGTCCTTTTGGATGGCGAACAGATCAGCATTGTTGTATTGCTTCAGGAGTGTAACCATAACGAAAATAGTTAAATGTAAAAACACTCCTGCTATAAGCACAGAAATCCATGCATTATTCTTGGACTCCTTATAGATGATTTGAGGGACGCCCATAATACCTGCCCCAATTTGCATCGTATGAATGATGAAGAACAGGTAAAAAGCAGTGATTTGGATGTTTGGTTTGATTTTGACATGTGCTTGATTCATATAAATCCCTACTCATCTATGTCTTTTTTCTTCTTTGCTTTCTTTTCAGAATATGCTTTTTTATCCTTAGGATGGTTAGACAATGGTCTAGTGTTCCCAATTGTAGCAGGTAAACGAATAATGGAATCGTTAAAGTCCTTTATCGTTAATGGGTAAATAGGAGAGAGATATGGTCTTCCTATTGAAGTTAAACGTAATAAATGAATAATGAGAAATCCGAATACAAAAAGCATTCCAACTAATCCCCATAAACCTGCGAATATAATCGTAGGAAAACGTATGATACGGATCGCAGTACCCATTAAATAACTTGGGGCTGTGAAAGAAGACAGGGCGCTTAAAGCCACGATAATGATTAAGATATTACTGGTAAAGCCTGCTTTAACTGCCGCTTGCCCAAGTACAATCCCCCCAACGATACCCATTGTTTGTCCTACCTTCGTTGGCAACCTTGCTCCAGCTTCCCGGAGTAGCTCGATTAATATTTCCAACAGTAATGCTTCTAATATAGGTGGAAATGGTACTGTTGCTCTTGATTGTCCTAACGACACAAGCATGGATGATGGAATAACCTCATAATGGAAAGTTAGTGCTGCAACATACGCAGGCGTTAATAAAATAGAAAGAACCATGGCTGTTAGTCGCAATATCCGTGCAAATGATCCCATGTTCCATCTCATATACACATCCTCTGTTGTTTCTAAAAAAGAGAATACTGTAGATGGTGCAATTAATACGTTTGGGCTTTTATCAAGGACGACTCCCACTTTCCCTTTTTTTAATGCATAACATAACCTGTCAGGTAATTCGGTTTGCAAAATTTGAGGAAATATACTTCTACTATTATCCTCAATAAGTTGAGCTAGCACGGAGCTATCCAATACATCATCAACTTTTAACTCTTCTATTCGCTGCTGTACTGTGTTCACATTTTCATCATCTGCTAGAGATTTGAGATAAATAACGCGAACCTCTGTCGGGATTCGTTCTCCCACTATAATTTTCTTTACTTCTAAATCCGGGGTATCCATACGCCACCGAATAATATTTAAATTAGAAACAAGTGACTCTGTAAAAGATATTTGAGGTCCAAATACGAGTGATTCGTTTTCAGCACGACTGATTGATCTTTGTTCTAGTTCAGGAATAAGATAGGTGAGTGCTTTTTCATCCTGTTCTACATATACACATGCTGAACCATGTATTAGATTTGAGGCAATTTTATCTATATTATCTTGCGCCTCACCCCCACCTAAGGGAATCTCATTTAATATGACTTTATGATCAAGGTTTTGTTGCTGAATCTTTAAGAGTGGTGGGAGTAAACTCTTGTTTAATTGGACTTTGTTGATTTGATAAGTGATATAAAAGATAGCTACCTTTTTCTGTTGGATGGTGTACTCCACCATATTTAAATCAGGACTCTGGTGAAAGATATCCTTTAATTTCTGGTGAATTTCTTCAATAGTATATGGAAAGCTGCTACTAGAACTGCTATTAGATGATTTTCTTCTACTTCTTCTCATGATGGATTCATCCTTTGTGGAAAGTTAGTCTTAGTATGAGAGAAATTGGTGGGATTATGAGAACATTAGCTTTTTTTATGAAAAGAATTGAAGTGATGCATTCATTTATTTGAAGGAAGAGAGAGGATTTGGCCAATTTCACACATAAAAGTATGCATTTCACTAATACTAAAGCAAAAACAAGTCTTTATAATTCCGAATGTTAGTATATTCCATCCCTAGTTAAAAGGATGAACAACATGAGCCTACAATTAATTGAAGCCTATATTCCGAATAAACACTTCGAATCTGTAGATGAGAAGTTACGAGAGCATCCTCATACTTCCTATTGGGTATCAAGTGAGTCTAAAGAGCGGATGCTTGTGAGAATACTCGTGAATACCGATGAAGTAGAAGAGATATTAAATTATTTAGAGAGCGTATCAAATGTGGTAGATGGTTTTGAAACGTTGCTTATTCCTGTAAGGACTTATTTATCTAGGTCTACTTTAAATGAGGAAACAGAAGAAAAGGATAAGAGCGAACAGGAAGAAGAGGAAGATGATAAGACGATGCTGCTGCGTGCAAGTCGGCATGAGCTATTAACGTATGTAGAGAAAAACAGTTTAACAACCTTGAACTATACGCTATTGATTTTTTTATCTGCTGTGGTTGGCACAATGGGTTTTATAAAGGATAGTGATGCGGTTGTGATTGGTTCTATGGTAATTGCTCCTTTAATAGGACCAGTTATTGCTACAGCTTTTGCGGCTATATTAGGTGATTATAAATTGTTAGGAAAAGCTGCACTTACATCGTTGTTAGGCGTAGGTATTGTCATCGTAATCGCAATCATATTTAACATGTTCTTTAATATCGATATAAATACTCGGCAATATGTAGCGCGAACAGAAGTAACGCTTTCAGATTTTTTCCTTGCATTAGCAGCTGGTGGAGCAGGATCAATCGCAACACTAAACAGAAAGGCTGGCAACCTTGTAGGGGTTATGGTAGCTGTAGCATTACTCCCTCCGAATATTGCTCTTGGAATGTCAATAGGAAAAGGGTTATGGCCTGAAGCGTATGGTTCCTTTTTACTCGTAACAGTCAATATTATGTGTATATTGTTATCTGCAGTAATTGTATTTTCATTAACAGGTATTCGTCCCGTACGTTGGAGAGAAGTGCAACGAGCAAATGTATCAAGGTCACTATCGATTATTTTTGTTTTGCTTATTGTTGCCTCGCTTTTATCCGTGATTTTCTTAGGTCAGGACATTAAATTCGAATAACTTGTTGTGCTGTGCTTTATAAGAACAGCATATATTGTGTACCCAGAATTTTTAAAAGGGTAGGCATTTACCGTTCTAAACTTATTACACGTTCATATAGTAAAAAAGTAGAAAAGTTTTCCTGAAGTTGTTGACTTAAGATTTTGAAAATTATATACTTTGTACATCTTACGAATAAAAGGGAGGTTACATTATGTTGATTTCAAAGTTTGATTGCCATGAATTGAATAATATAAGTGACCTTCCCTCTTTATTCTTGTGTCAGTAGGATAAAAGGAGCTACAACTGTACGTAAAGGGTCACGCCTATGTTCGTGACCCTTTTTTATGCTCGCATACGTCACCGGACGTATGCGTTTTTTTATTGTTATAAGGCTTCAAGCTTTATATAAACATTCTAAAAGGAGGAGTTACACATGAGCAATTGTTCAGTAAGAAAGGTAGTAAAGGATTGGAAGGCAACAGGCGGATAACAAATGAATATTGGGAAAAGAAGGTGAACGTATGTTTTCAGTTTTAGGAAAACTCCAGTGGTTTTTTAAGGATCATTGGATTCGGTACACATCAGCAATCATCATGTTGATTTTTGTAAGTGCAATCGACATTATCCCTCCGAAAATTATCGGGATGGCAATTGACGCGATTCAGTTTGAAACATTAACAACAGGACGTTTAATGGAATTATTGCTCTGGTATGGGCTTATTATTGTAGTAAGTTACGTGGTTTCTTATTATTGGGTGAATTTGCTTTTTGGTGGAGCATTTATTTTGGAACGGAAAGTTCGCTCGAAATTAATGCAACATTTCCTTTCGATGACGCCAACTTTTTTTGGGAAATATCGTACGGGAGATCTAATGGCTAGGTCCACCAATGATTTGAAAGCACTGTCCATGACAACGGGATTCGGTATTTTGACACTAGTGGATTCTACTTTTTTCATGATTATGATTATCGGCGTTATGGCGATTACGATAAGCTGGCAACTAACGTTAGCTGCCCTAATTCCACTTCCAATAATGGCCCTTATTATGAATCGATATGGAAAAACGATTCACGAGCGGTTCACAAAAGCTCAGGATGCTTTTGGTGATATGAATGATGATGTTCTTGAGTCCATACGTGGTGTGCGTGTTATTCGTGCGTTTGTCCAAGAAGGGCAGGATGAGAAGCGATTTCATGAGATGACAGAAGATGTCTATGATAAAAATGTCGCCGTCGCGAAAATTGATGCCATGTTCGAACCAACGATTAAGGTTTTAGTAGGTATTTCTTATACGATTGGTTTAGGGTACGGGGCATCGCTTGTATTTACGAATGTAATTACACTCGGACAGCTTGTTTCATTTAATGTATATCTTGGTATGCTTATTTGGCCAATGTTCGCTGTAGGTGAATTGATCAATGTCATGCAGCGAGGGAATGCATCTCTAGATAGGGTGAATGAAACACTTGGCTACAAAGCAGATGTAGAAGATCCAACTGAGCCAAGGAAAGTTCCTCTTCCTCAAACGATTGCTTTTGATCAGGTGACGTTTCAATACCCTGATACAGAGCAAGCACAGCTCAAAAGTATTCAATTAGCGGTACAACGCGGAGATACAATTGGGGTTGTAGGTAAAACAGGAGCAGGTAAGACGACATTATTTAAACAATTGTTACGAGATTACCCTGGTATGAAAGGGAACTTATCGATATCTGATACATCTATTCATGACATTGCTTTAGACGTAACAAGAGGATGGATTGGATATGTGCCACAAGATCAAATTCTATTTTCGAAGACGGTTCGAGAAAATATTCAATTTGGTCAAGATGGGGCGGAGGATTCGGAGATTGAAAGAATCTTAGAATTGGCCTATTTGAAGGACGATATCGATAACTTACCGCAAGGATTGGACACGAAGGTTGGAGAAAGTGGAGTCACTTTATCAGGGGGACAAAAGCAACGTGTATCCCTAGCAAGAGCTCTCATTATGAATCCGGAAATTTTGATATTAGATGATTCCTTATCCGCAGTCGATGGTAAGACGGAAGCGAATATTATTAAGCATTTAAAACGAGAGCGCAAGGATAAAACAACTTTTATTGCTGCGCACCGCTTATCTGCTGTTCAACATGCTGATCAAATTATTGTGTTAGAAGATGGCCAAATTGTAGAACGAGGTACGCATGAAGAGTTGATTGAGAAAAAAGGATGGTACTTCGAGCAGTTCACCACACAACAAATGGATTCAGGGGAGGTGAGCGGCTAATGAAATCTTCAACGGAAAAACGACTATTTCAATATGCTATGCAGTTTAAGAAGACGATTTTCATCGGACTGATTTGTTTAACCATTGCCGTCGCACTTGAACTGACAGGACCATTTATAGCAAAGCGCTTGATTGATGAGCATATTCTTGGGATTGAAGCAAATTGGTATCAGGTTCAAGAGGAAGAAGGCTCTCACACCGTATTATATCAAGGAGATCCTTACAAACGAGCTGATCGCCTCGATTCAACGGATGAAAAAGTAAATACCGCAACGATTTTACAAGCTGGAAAAAGCTATTACTTTATAGAGGAAGATGCTCCAACAGAGGGGAATAAATCATTCGCAGATGGGGTACTTACGATTACCACACCGGATGAGAAAGTAGAAGTGAACGCAACCGCATTACAATTGAATGAGTTGTATGCATTCTTTAAACCGGAAACAAGTGCAATAAAATGGTTGCTTGGTTTGTATGTTGTGTTGCTATTGATTGCAGCTGTATTTCAATATTGGCAAACCTACTTGTTACAAGTATCCTCCAACAAAATCATACAGAAGATGAGAAAAGATGTATTTGCTCATATTCAACGAGTACCAATTAATTACTTCATCAATCGACCAGCAGGTAAAATAGTAGCTCGAGTAACAAATGATACCGAGGCGATTCGTGAATTGTATGAAAAGGTGCTAGCAACATTCGTTACGAGTTTGATTTATATGTTTGGAATCTACATCGCTTTATTTCTACTCAACGCGAAGCTAGCTGCAATCTGTCTATTGCTTATTCCCATTATGGCGATTTGGATGAAGCTCTATAAGGCATATGCAGGTAAGTACAATGATGTAATCCGTTCAACGATTAGTGACTTGAATGGTAATATCAATGAAGCGATTCAAGGTATGCCAATCATTCAAGCATTTCGGAGACAAAAACAAACGACAGAAGAATTTGAAGAGATGAACACGCGTCACTTCACCTATCAAAATAAACTATTAAACTTAAACTCTCTAACATCCTTTAATTTAGTAAATGTTCTACGAAATTTAGCTTTCGTAGCATTTATCTGGTATTTTGGAGGAGCTTCCATGGGAGTTGGTGGCGTCGTATCAGTAGGTTTACTCTATGCATTTGTTGATTATTTAAATCGTTTGTTTCAGCCAGTTATTGATGTCGTCAATCAATTATCTCAACTTGAGCAAGCACGAGTTGCCTCAAGCCGTGTATTTGAACTTATGGACCATGAAGGGGAAGAAGTTAATAATCAAACCATTCCTCGCTATAGAGGGAACATTACGTTTGATCATGTTTCTTTTGCATATGAAAAAGATGACTATGTACTAAAAGATCTTTCCTTCCAAACAAAAGAAGGGGAAACCGTTGCATTTGTTGGCCACACAGGTTCAGGAAAAAGCTCGGTTATGAATTTACTGTTCCGCTTTTATGATCCACAAAAAGGTACTATCTCGATTGATGGAACGGATACACAAAGCTTATCCCGACAACAAGTACGAAGTCATATGGGAATTGTTCTCCAAGACCCGTTTATTTTTACAGGAACGATATTATCTAATGTAACGATGGGGGATCCTTCTATCTCAAGAGAACGAGCAATAAAAGCATTGCAAGAAGTTGGTGCTGATCGCTTTGTAGAGAAATATCCTAATCAATATGATGAACCTGTGAAAGAAAAAGGGAGCACTTTATCCGCAGGAGAACGACAGCTGATTTCCTTTGCTAGAGCATTGGCGTTTGACCCGGCTATATTAATATTGGATGAAGCCACAGCCAACATTGATACAGAAACAGAAGGTATCATTCAAGCGGCATTAAATGTTCTTAAAAAAGGTAGAACTACACTAGTAATCGCACACCGCCTATCCACGATCCAACAAGCAGACCAAATATTTGTGCTGGATCACGGTAGAATTGTAGAACAAGGAAATCACGAATCTCTCATTAAAGAAAACGGCATCTACTTCCAAATGTATCAAATGCAACAAGGAAGACTGGAAGAAGCGGCAATTTCATAGCAGAACAAAAGCTCAGGGCGCCCGTTAAGCGACGTACAAAATGGACGGCTCCGTATGAGATAAAGGAAACACGAAGAGCGCAAGCGATTCGATGTTGACTTATCGTAAGGAGGTGCAGGAAGTTTGCTAGTCGCTGGGCGCTGGAGCTGGACGTGGCTACTTCACTTTTTCAGTTATACACAAGCATTAAATTTTATAATTTCCTAGACAACAATGAAAAAGATAGATGCATTCGGCATCTATCTTTTTTTGGTTAGGAAGGTTTGATGAAGAGTAATTGGAATAAAGGAGTTATTCAGGATAAGAGGCATAATCTTGAAGACTTGGATTCGAGATAATTTGGGTTAGAGGGATGTTTCCGTTGCTTTAGATGGTATAAAGGTGGCCTGGGAACAACTCGCGTCCTGCCGGCGAGCTGGCAAGCTACCTTCGGGGGAAACGTCCTCAGGGGATCTTGCCTACCTCTTTCTCCGGCGGGAGTCTCGTCGTTCCCAGGCCACCTTTGTTGTTGTTGGGAGGAACGAAAACATAGCCTGATTTTGCAAGGGTTCTACAAATTTTACTTAGTAGCTGCAATAACCCCCATAATAAGTACGAGCAAAGGATTAATGATGCTATGACACAGTTTAGCTCTAAATATTGAATACTTCTTAAGAATTCCCACTCAGATATTTCTATGCCTAGTAACGAGCTTCTGGCTATTTGGTTCGAACTTCAACATATGGCGATGTTTCCGTTAAACCAAACGAACACAAAGATGGGCCGGGAAATGGCGAGACTCCCGCGGAAAAACGGATGTGTCGAGACCCCACAGGGCCGCATTTTGGCCCGAGGAGACTCGACCGTTCGTCCGCAGGAAAGCGAGCTATTTCCCGGCCCATCTTTTCTCTGATTAAAACAACGGAAACATCTCTCTTTCCCCATAATATCTCGATTCCAAGTCTTCAAGATAATGGGGCTATTACAGAATATCTTTTACATCAAATAGCCAACAAATTTCTCACATTTGAACCAAAGGTGGTAAAATAAAAATTATATGATGCCTTATCTAATGTCATATAGCTTAAAGGGAGATTACTATGAGTGAAGAAAGAAAGAATAACAACTCAGATATGATAGATGATGACTTGTATGAAGAGTTCGAAGATGAGGAATTAATGGAATTACTGGAAGAAGAGAAGCGTAAGCCTAAACCGGAGAAAAAAGGACCTGTCTTTCCAAAGTGGGCGTTTTGGTTAATTGCCATTATGATGTTTATTAACGTTATAGCCGTTATACCAAACACGTTTTCCTTACCTGCTGTTGACTTTCTCTTTAAATCTGCTCAATTGTCGACTAATTCGGATATTAATACCTATCAAAAGTCCATCGTTGTTGTTGAATCAGGAAAGTCAAAAGGAACTGGCTTTTCCATTTCACAAGATGGGTATATCATAACGAACCACCATGTGATTGATAATGGGGAAAAGGTCTCCCTAGCCTATCCAGAAGCAGGGCTTTTCCAAGGTGAAGTGGTAGCTGAATTTGAAGATGTTGACCTGGCTTTATTGAAAGCTAAGCGAGTAGATGGTCAAAAAGTAGAAGCACTCCCCTCGTTGCCACTAGCCGAAGAGACATCATTCGAGAAAAGGGAGCATGTGTACTTTATAGGCAATCCAATGCGTTTCACTGGAATTGCGAACGAAGGAGAAGTGATTGGCTACACGAGTTTGGATGATTGGGAGCAGGAAGTTCTCATGCTCGATGCCCCGATTTATCATGGAAATAGTGGAAGTCCCGTGATCAATATGCAAGGAGAGGTTATAGCTGTTGTTTTTGCAACAATTAAACGTGAACAACATGGTAAGGTCGGATTGGCTATTCCAATTTCGTATTACCATCAAAAAATAGAGAATCTAGAGGATCAGAGCTTAGATGAAATTCAATAGTGTGAAATAATGGTAACACTAGAAATTTGTATATTTAACAAACGACATACTTCCTTGTGATGTAACGAATAGATATAGAGACTGAAAAACTACCTTTCGCAGGTAGTTTTTTTACATTTTAATCTTTATTGATTATAGAACATGGTAGGAAAAGAAACGATAGAAATAGGTACCCCACTTTTCCTTTATCATATAAGGCTTATATACAATGTTAATAAATGGATTGAAAAAACGGTAGATAACACCTTCTATATGGTGTATGATACCCATATTGAAAGTGGCTCAACCCCCGCCATGATAGGAAAAACATGTATTGAATATGACAATGGGTGAAATCTTTTTGTAACAAAAATGAAAAAAAGTAAATGTCACCACCCAAAAATAATTCAAATAAAACGAAAATTATAAATAGCTGGAGGTGATAAAGGTTGATCAGACGTCTGTTTAAAAAAGACGGAGATGATAGCCTCGAAGAACTCGTCACCCTTGCGCAGGATGGCGATGAAGAAGCACAAAA
The DNA here is from genome assembly GCF_000770635.1 of Pontibacillus yanchengensis Y32. Classification (GTDB taxonomy): domain Bacteria; phylum Bacillota; class Bacilli; order Bacillales; family BH030062; genus Pontibacillus; species Pontibacillus yanchengensis. The sequence continues at coordinate 45,081 of NZ_AVBF01000018.1, read as the reverse complement.
TCATCTCCTCAAACAATATCAACCTTTTATCGCCAAAAGTGTCTCTGAAGTTTGCAAACGATATATCGATCCTTCAAAAGATGATGAATTCAGTATAGGTTTGATGGCATTTCACGAAGCCATCCAATCTTATTCAAGAGAGAAAGGGAGTTCTTTTCTCTCTTTTGCCAAGCTCGTTGTGAAGAGGAAGGTTATTGATTATATAAGAAATGATCAAAATAACCCAGTAGTTGCCTCGATTGATCAAGAATATGATGACGAGGAACAAATGGAAAATCCTCAAGAGGTTAAAGCAGCTAGAGATCGCTATGATCTTGAAACGGAGAGCTGGTATAGACGTATTGAAATTCATGATTTTACAGAGAAGTTAAAAACGTATAAATTGTCTTTTGAAGAGCTTACTACTGTGTCCCCCAAGCATAGAGATGCTCGGGAGTCAGCTATCAAAGTAGCTCGCACGATTTACAACGATGACCAACTTAGAGACTTTGTTCTAGAGAAGCGTAAACTTCCTATGAAACTTTTGGCTGACAAAGTAGAGGTAAGTAAAAAAACCTTAGAACGTAATCGCAAATTCATCTTAGCGATTTTCATCATTTTGCATGAAGATTACGTTTACCTGAAAGATTATATTAGGGGGGTGGGCCTTTGAGAAAAGGAATCATCATGGAGCAACATCGTCGGTATTCCGTCGTTATGGGTAGAGATGGCACGTTCCATAAGGCAAAACCATTGACTGAAAATATACCGGGTGACGAAGTGCAATTCGAACCTTTACCAGAGAGAAATAAACTATTCGGTTTTTTTCCCAGGAATCTAAAACTCAATGTGCGTTTTATTGCTATGGTAACGGCGTTATTAATTGCCATCCTACCGTTATATTCGTGGTATGATTCCAACCAAGCTTATGCTTATGTGAATATAGATATGAACCCTAGTCTTGAGTTGAAAGTCAATCATAATATGAATGTCATTGATATGACGGCATTAAATGATGATGCGAGTTCATTTCTTGAAACACTGTCAGACTGGAAAAATAAAGCCGTTGAAAAAGTGACTGTAACCATTATTCAAAAAGGGCAGGATGCCGGCTTAATGAATCAAAACAAACAAGTCATGATTGGTGTAAGCTATGATGGAAACAGCACACAAGGAAAAGAAATTACAAAAAGTATAGATGAATATATACAAACAAATCCTCAAGCCGTAACGATTGCCACGTTTGAGGTTCCAAAAGAAATCCGAAAGCAAGCCCAACAAGAACGAAAATCGATGAATGAATTATATGCTCAATCAGTTATGCAACCTACTGAGAAGACAACTAACTCTGTATCTACATCATCGAATGTGAATCAAAAGGAACAAGAAATCATACAATCTTTTTACAAAAGTTCCAGTGATTCAAATAAAACAGATTCATCAAACTCTAACAACTTACCTTCAGAACAATCGGATTCTACAGAAGATAAACAAAATACAGATTCAGAACAGACTGAATCTAAAGAATCGAAACAGATAGAGAACGAACAACAAGATAGTAAGGAAAAAGATTCAACTGCTGAAACTAAGCAGAGAAACGTTGAACAGAAGAAGGAAGCCCAACAATACTCTGCAAAACAGTTGTTGGAAAAGCTCCCTCCTGGTCAAGCGAAAAAATTAAACATACACGATGATAATATACTAAACGCTCTTCCTCCTGGTATTGTCAAGAAGGTAAAGGACTCTGGTAACATGGATGAGTTCCGGTCACTACTCCGCAAGAGGATTGAGGAGGAGTCTGATTTTTTACAAACGAAACAAGAAGAAAACCAAGCAAATAAAAAAAAAGAGACGAAAATAAATAATTCAAAACACTCGCAGGAAGAACCACCTGGTCAAGCGAAAAAGAAGAAAGATAAAAATAAATCTTGGAAAAACAAAAGCAAACACAAACAAGAGAAAGATAAGAAATGGAATGACAAAAAAGGAAAAAATAAACCAAACCACCATAAGTGGAAGCAAAAGGGCAAGCACAATAACAAGAAAAAATGGCATGAAAACTCTAATAAAAAGAACAAATAATAGCTATTATACTGCTTATAAGGAAAACCCTTTTTCTGTCCAAGTGCCAGAGATAGGGTTTTTTTTATCTTCTAACGTACAATAAAAATTAAACGCTTGTGTGTAACTAAAAAAGTGATGCGGCCACGTCCAGCTCCAGCGCCCAGTGACTAGCAAACTTCCTGCCTCTCCTTACGATAAGTCAACATCTGGTCGCTACCACTCTCCGTGTTTCCTTTATCTCCTAGGGTCTTAGGTGAAGTTCGATTAAGAACGCAACATAACGAAGCAACCTCGAACCAACCAACGTCGTGTGGGCCACAGCACGTACGTCGCTAACCGGGCGCACTGAGCTTTTGTTGTTACACTTCCAAAAGTGCAATCCTCTAGTTCTTTCGTTACAATAGGAGGAAATGGAGGGATGTAAAATGGCTAAGCAAAATTTAGGGGTTCGTGATGGAAAGTTAGCTCCTTGTCCAAGTTCACCAAATTGTGTATCGACGCAAGCGGAAGATGAGTCAAAGCATATGGAACCATTAGCGTTCAAAGGGGGTAAACAAGCTACAAAGGATAAGCTGAAAAGTATTATAGAGGCATATCCGAAAACTGAAATTGTTACAGAGCGTGGAGATTATATTCATGCTACGTTTAAGACAAAATGGCTTAAGTTTACCGATGATGTTGAATTTTACTTAAACGAAGAAGAACAGAACGTACATTTTCGATCTGCCTCTCGTACAGGATATTCTGATTTAGGAAAGAATCGAAGTCGAATGAATGAAATAACGGAATCATATAATAAGTTATAAGAACATGCCTTCAGATGAACCTTCATTTGAAGGCATTTTTTTACAAGCAAATGCTTAGCGCATAGGTGGTCGCTCATAAATTTGAAATCTCGCTCAAATACAATTCTCGCTCATATATCTAAAATCTCGCACAAAAACCCAACTCTCGTTCAAATACCAAGGCAATCTCGCTAAAAAACCTCTATCAAAATTGGAAATACTTTCTTAAACATCCGCAATGGAATCCCTGCGTCCTGTGGGCAGCAGTACATATGTCTCTAGCAGGGCGTTAAAGCTTCTCTTTTAGATTTGATGCTTTTATGGTATAAGCTATGATTATTTTCACAAAGCTTTCATATGATAGATAGCAGAGGATTGTAATGTTCTGAGCTTTTTTTCTAATTAAACTATGGAAAAATATCTCCAAGTTAGATTAGGTGTTGATAAACCAAATAATTCCTACTAAACCATTTACTAACACAGATTATTAAAAAGTTATAAGAGTTTATGACTTTTATGTTACAAAAGGTTTTCGAAAACATTACAAGATAGTATAATAAGTAAGGTCTTAGCATTATCTATGAAACATTGAATCTCCTAGTGGGGGGAGAATGGATTTTTATTTACTAGAAGGGGAGAGAGACATGAGCCAACATAAGAAAAAAGGAATGAGCAAATGGCTAGTCGTGGTTTTATCAATCATCGTCGTAGTCGGTTTTGGTGCCACTGCTTATGGTGTGCTAAAAGAAAATAATCCTATGGCTCTTTATGTAACAGCAGAGAAAAATACGATGGAAGAACAATGGGAACGTATGGAACAATATAATAAACATACGTTAGCATTACAAGAACGCATGCTTCAAGAAGCGTATGAAACAGATGCTTCCTTAAAAATGAATGCAAATGCTCAAGGTGGACAATTGAATCAAGCTGTTCCACAATTAGCTATGATACAAGGCATTCTATCAACTTTAGAACTAAAGATGACATCAAAAGTAGATCCTGAGTCTAGTGAAATGTCCGGTAGCCTGGATGTTCTATTACAGGGGAATAGTCTAGCACAAGGGAGCTTTTATCAAAATAAAGAAAAGACAGCTGTAAAAGCACCATTTCTATATGATAAATATTTTGCTTTGAAAAATAATGAACTAGGTGCTTTCATGGAACGCATGAATCAGCCTACACAGGGGTTAACGGAAATCCCTAACTTTGTTCAGTCTAATAGTGCAGCATTTACTGTAGATGAAATGAAAGAGATGGCTGAAGAATATGTGAAGGCGATAGGAAAGCATTTTGACCAGGATCAATTTTCATTATCGAAAGGTGCTTCCTATGAGGGCACGAAATATGACAAGGTAACGATAGATATTAGTGAAGAAAAAGCTCAAGCCATGATGAAGACAATGCTTGAAAAGCTAAAGAATGACGAGCGTATATGGGATGTTCTTGATCAGCAAATGAAACTTCAAGGAATGGCATCAGGGGAGCAAGAAACGCTAAAAGAAAATCTTGAGACAGCAATTCAGAACGTTGATCAAGTCAAGCTTCCAAATGGAATAAAAATTGAAGCCTATATTAAAGATGACATTGTTGCACATGAAACATGGACCATGGATGTAAAACCAAATGGTGAAGATGCTGTTAATGTTGCTATTACAAGTAACTATAATAAAGAAGCGAAAAATCGCTATAAAGCATCAGCAAACGTTACTTTAGTTCCCGAATCTGAAGAAAGTAAACTTAAGATTAGTTATAAAGAAGATGGGAAGCCAAATAAAGATGGTCTACATGTAGACTACAATATTGGCTTAGATTATAAGGATCAGCAAGAAGATTTAACAGCGAATTTACTATTAAATACAGATTACACAGAAACAAGCTCAAATACTGATTTTGAACTTCAGCTTGGTGGAAGTAAGCTCGGTGATCAACCAGTGCCCGGTATTAGTGGTACGTTTAAATCTAAGACAACAAAAGAAGATAACAATCAATATGTACAAATAAGTGACCTTGGCCTAGATATTGCGATGAATGATCCTTCAATGGGGAATACAAAAGCCCAGGTTGAGTTTCATTTAGAACAAGATGTTTCCTTCACGAATGACGTAAGCTTCCCAACTCTTGAAGGGGAAGAAGCGGTTCAAGTGATGGAAAAATCCGATGAGGAACTTGAGCAAATTAGTCAGGAAATCCAAATGAATCTGCAACAATATATTGGAAACTTCATGGGCGGCTTAGGAGGCCTAGGTGGTTTCTAATCATAAGAACGTTTTATGATGTGGAGGTGGCAGCTTGATGAATGTGTTCTCGCTATGGAAATATGAGATGAGGGCAACCATTCGTCGGCCTGCCCCTCTTTTTTTAGCTTTTTTATTACCAATAATTGTATTACTGATGGTTATCTCAGTTGTTTTTTCATTGTTTCAAGATGACAGAACTCTTATTCAGACAGCTGTTGTTGATCAAGATCAAACATTTGAAACGAAATCACTTGTTCATCAATTAGCTGAAGATGAAAGAATGAAAGAAGCGATGAACCTCACATCAATGAATAAATCCAAAGCAAATGAAATGTTTGCTAACGAAGAAGTTACAGCGATTATTGAGATACCTAAGGGATTTACCAAAAGCCTTCGTAGTGGAGAAAATGATCCGATTAAAGTTATTACGAATCAAGAGCAACCTCTCCAGTCCACTCTGGTTAACGTTTTATTGGAGAGTGGTGCTAACTATATATCTGCTTCTCAAAGTGCAGTGAATACTGTCTATGACTTACATATTAAATCTCTACCAGAAGGGGAGCGAGAAGGGAAGCTGCAGCAATTAATCGTGACGTTCACCCTTTTTGCATTATCTAGAAATGAGGCATTTGAAACCGAGCTGATTCCAGCTGGCACAGGCATAGGATGGGAATTACACGGTATGATATCGGTCATGGTTACGTTCCTATTTTTATTCAGTGCGATCTATCAACTTGCTGATACTCGTGTGGAGAAAAAAAGCATGCAGTTAAGATTACGCTCCTTCAATATTACAAGCTTACATGATTATCTGATCAAGTCAGTGAAGTGGTTTATTACCATAAGCATCGTTGGTCTTCTGTTTTTCTTATTGAGTAGCTTTATAGAAAGCACCCCGGCATTTTCATGGAAGATGGGATTTGCGATTATTCTGAGTAGCTTATTCCTTGCAACATTCGTATCTGCTTTCTATTCCATTCTTAAACATTCCTTAATAAGGGGAGGAGCATTACTACTTACGGGGTTATTTGGTATTGGAGTAGCAGGAGTTTGGGTTCCGGCCATTTATTTACCAGATGCTCTATTATTTGAGTGGAATCCGTTCTCGGCCTGTTATGTGTTATTTCAGTATTGTGTAACGGACGATTCCTCCATAACACCTATGATTTTCATCCTTCTCGTATGGTCCATCGCATTATGGAGCTTCGGTTGTTTACTCACGCAATGGAAGGAGAGACGGCATGCTTACCTATCTAGGATTACAGCTTCGTAGATGGAGAACAAAACCAATTATAGCTCTTATCAGCGCGATACTTCCTTTCCTGTGCTTCCTCCTTTTCGTGCCGTTTCTTACAACAACCACCGAAGAAGCGACAATTCCAGTTGCGATTGTAGATGAGGATGAGAGCACGTCTAGCCAACGAATCATATCTCGGTTAACCAATCAACAACGATTATCTATTCACCTCCTTTCTCACAAGGATATGGAACAGGCATTACGAAAAGGCGAAGTAGAAGCGGGGTTTGTGCTACAAGAAGGCTTGGAGGAAAAGGTACGTGAAGGTTCCATTCAAAATACTATTACATGGATGAGGACAAGCAACTCAACTTTTGATGTATTCATCAAAGAGCAGTTAGGTGCAGAATTGATGCGTATAGCTCTTAATGCCAAAGCTGCAAATACAGTGATGCAAGCTTCACAATCAAATAAAAGTTGGGAAGAAATTTATCAATATTCAGCTGCCTTTTGGGAGCCTTCCCCTTTATTTGAAATGAACTTTATGCAGCGAAGTCCTACTTCCCCCCAGCAAGAAAAGCCCATATTGGCCAGTTGGCATAAAACGGTCTTAATCCTTTTTTTCTTCTATACATGGACTATGTCTATATGGCTATGTAGAGTGCTTAAGAAAGATAAGCAAAGTGGCGTATTAGATCGTCTTTCATTAGTACAGCTAACCCCTTTTCGTTATTATTTGGGCCAAGGTTTCAGTATCTGGCTTGCTACTCTTGTTACCCTGGTCATTTCCTTATGTGCTATGAGGTGGAGCGTACCATGGGAGTTATTACTGCCTTGGGGAATGTGGACGATTATTGTGTTCACTGGAACGGTTGTGGCTACATATGCGTTCTTTCTTATGTTTAAGTTGTCTTCTGCAACCCTTTTTATTATCGAGGGTGTAGCAGTAGTTACTGTTGTAGCAACCTTATTAAATCAATCAGGAGTATCTTGGGTCGGGGAAAAAGTAGTCACATACTTTCCGCCAAGCTGGCTTCTGCATAATCCATTTATCACGTAAGGAGTGCTTGAATGATTACGTTAGAACACGTTTCAAAATCATACAAAAAAAAGCAAGTACTAGCTCCTACCTCTATAGAGATTCAAGAAGGTGGAGCTTACGGGATAGTTGGTCCCAATGGAGCTGGTAAATCCACACTCTTAAAGCTCATTGCATCACTTGAAAGACCAACCAAAGGAACCATCTATTTTCAAGGAAATCCGTACAGCTCATCAGTGAAAGAGGTGCGTCAATCGATTGGATATATTCCTCAAGAAATTGCATTATACGAAGAACTGACAGTCAAAGAACAGCTGGATTTTTGGTCGAATATATCTTCGAAAAAAATAGACGACGCTTTTGTGCAAAGCATGAAAGAAACTCTTCGTTTGGATGAAGTAGCTAACAAGCGGGTTCAAAACCTATCAGGTGGTTGGAAAAGGAAATTGAACTTATGTGTGGGTTTCATACATAATCCATCGATTTGCTTATTAGATGAACCAACAGCAGGGATTGATCTTGCAGCAAAGGAAGATATTCTTACGTGGTTAAAAGCGTTGCATCAGCAAGGGAAAACACTTCTTTACATTAGTCACGATCGATATGAGCTCCATACATTAAGTGACCAATTCATTGTACTTATGAATGGGCAAGTGGTATTTCATGATGACAAAGAAATGTTCCAACATACAAAATCACAGCTTTTGAAGAGCCAAACAGGATCTCAGGAATTGGAAAGAATCATATCCTATTTATAAGGCTATTTTTAAAAAGCCGCCTGCCCAATTGGACAAACGGCTAAAAGGTTTGAATTAATTTTTCAAAATCCTAGCTTTAACTTCAATTCCGTATAATGAAGCAATTGCTTATCATCTAGAACCTTTGCAGCAAAGCTAAGGGTTGTCATGGTGCTTCATTGTATTGGCCTTTACAATGTAATCTGAGCCATGCTTCAACTCTTTCTCTCTTTGGGATGAGAGTATTTTTAGTATGAGGGTAGATGTAGATGTTCATGTGTAGCAGGTTCTGAATAAAATGGAAGCAAAAGCCAATATGCTGTTAAGATTGAATAGAGCAAATTAATCAAGTATTTATTGCCACTTTGATAATAGTTAAAAAACCAGATGTCGTGTGCTTTTCCGACACCTGGTTTTATTCGCTTTTTCCTGTAATTCCATAAAAGAACATATGAAGAATTTGTTCTGTGAACTCTTGGATGGACTCTTCTGATTGAAAAAATTCTTTATGATTTCGCATGGCTTGATAGTACATGTCTACGTAAAACATCATCATTTGCAATGATATGGAATGATGGATGAAGCCTTCTTGTTTTCCTTCTTCGAGTAGATCCATAAAAATAGGGATAGTGTGGGACTGGGAGAATTCATCAATAAATTGTTTTAGTTCAGGTCGGTCTGATATCAGCGTCTGCATAAATTCCAAGTCAAATTGAAAAATGTTGTCCATCTTTAAAGTAATGAGTTGACGTATTTTCTCATCAAATGCAAGAGAAGGATCGTTCAATAAGTATTTTACTTCTTCAAGTCGAGAGAATGCAAAAGATTTTACTGATTCAACCAAGAGCTGATCTTTGCTTCCAAAATAGTTGTATATAGTTACTTGCGAGACTTCAGCTTTTTTGGCAATTTCTTGAATACTTACTTTTTGTATGCCTTGTGTGGAAAAAAGCTCAAAGGCTGTATCTAAAATATTTTTCTTTTTTAATTCTGTTCTTTTTTCAAAACCATTCATAAGCGCCACCTCTTCACCCTTATCATACCGTGGGTTATGGAGTGAATCAATTCATATCGCTCTGTATAGTACCATCATTTTATCCCTTAGCGCGTTTGGTGTAGCTTTCAATATATTCTGCTGACCGCTGTGCCAGACTATAAACAGTAAGGGTAGGGTTTGCAGATGGCGCAGTTACGAATGTTGGTGACCCTACAATAAATAAATTTTCCACATCATGGCTTTGGCCATAGCTTGTAACGACTGAATCACTAGGATTAGATCCCATCCGACATCCTCCCATTAAATGAGCATGTGCCTTTAAATGGTAAAGTGGCGTCCCTCCAGCCTTCTTGAGCACTGATTTCATTACATCTTTTGCTTTGTCTCGAATTGATTCATCGTTCGGATGGTGCGAGAATGTTACTTTCGGAATAGGAAGTCCATGTTGATCTTTTTGATTCGATAGGGTTACCGCATTCTGATGCTGTGGAATGACTTCTCCGAGCATAGCGATACTTACATAGTGATTATAATCAAGCATGCGCTCCCGCAATCGTTCACCAACACACTTCGTATCATTATCAAAGAATAGAGTGGCCAATCTAATTGGACGCAAACCATAGCTATTCATAATGAAGCCTCTCTTGAATCCGTACTTCACGCCACACAAATATGTATCCATCGTTAGAGCTTGAACAGGGTTACCGCGATACATTCTTATTTCTTCAGGAAATGTAGCCAGTACATGGTCATTCATATTTGTAAGAAGGTATTTGCCGACCAAATCCGAAGAATTGGCTAAACCGTTCGGAAACGTTTCTGATGAAGAGGCTAATAGAAGCCTTGGCGTTTCAATAGCGTACGCAGCTATTACAATCGTGGTTGCCTCGATTTCATGCTGTTTCCCATCTAAAAGATAGAGCACAGATGTTGCTCTTCCATGTTCATCTGTTGTAATACGGTAAGCTGTAGCTTCAGAAATTAACGTGACACCTGCTTTCAACCCTTCTGGGATGAACGTATTTAATGGTGTTGTCTTGGCGTCGGGCATACATCCCTCTTCGCAAAAACCTCTATTGATGCAAGGGTGTCTATCAGCTTTTGGAGCAGATAATATAGCTAAAGGAGAGACGCTGTGTTGATAACCTGCTCGTTCCAGTCCCTCTCGAAATTTAAGCGTATTATTGGATAAGTCATGATGGGCAGGATAGGGGAAGTGATCGCCAAATTCCTTCCATGGAAACGTGGAAGGTCCAGATAGAGAAAGCCTTTTTGTCATTTGTTTATAATAAGGTTCCACGTCCTCATATGAAATGGGCCAGTCTTCTCCAATATCTTCACTCGTTTTTGTTTGAAAATCAGAAGGATGAAATCGTAAAAGTTGAGCGGTGTAGTGCACTGCACTACCACCAACCCCTTTTCCAGATGTGCTTCGATATAAATCTAGCGGATCTTGCCCCTCACTTATTCTAGGCTCATCCCAGAAGAGTTTCTCCATCTCTAACTCATCACTAGCAAAGTCTTTTTCCGGACTACGAAACGGTCCTGCATCCAACATGAATACGTTTAGCCCTGCCTTGGCTAAATGAGCTGCTACAACAGATCCTGCAGCCCCTGCACCTACGATACATACATCACAGGAGGTTCTCGTCATGAGGCTTAGCCTCCCATTCATCAAATTGATGAGGACCGAATGCGTAATACCCACGAGGATAAGCAGGTCCAGCGAAGCCTATAGTAGACCATATGTGTGGATCTGCATATATAATTTTAATCAGCTCAGATGTTAAGGTTGAATAAAAGAGATGACTTTTAATAGCGTTCCATATCGTCTCCTCACCATCATTTCCCTTCCAAGACTCAAGAATGGAAAGTTGCTCTTTTTTGTCCAATTGGGAGAATGGAAGATGATAATGGAAAATACTCTCTCGCTCCGCATTTTCTAGCCCTTGGATGATAATTTCCTCTTTCGTAAAGCGAGCTCCTCTTGGAAATGTTGATAATTTTTTGTTTGTAATTCGCTGGTCGAGCACCATTGAAATGCTAAGCGTTTGCTCACCTAGATGTGAAGGGAATAGGCATTTAGCTAATGCCTGAAGCGTTCGTTTATGCGAAGCTGATAATACGTTGCCTTCTTTAGAATGCAAACGTTCAGCTATGACTTGTTGTGTTACGTTATCCCATTCATTCTTCTGGCTAAGTACATCATATGTAGGGTAGTACGTCTTAGAAGGATGATTGTCTTTTGTCATAGTAATACTCCTTTAATACCAAAGATTAAACAGCTGCATGATAGAAAACACAGCAATGGTAAATGGTAGAACGAAGGGAGGGCCTGATTGAAGATTCTCATAAACGAACCCACCTGTTCGTTTGCTAATAGCAACTAGGTGAAGAATGCCACCATACAACCCAGCTATTACGCCTATACTCGTCAAAATGGTTTGGATCCATCCAGTCCACGTCTCTGGATAGACAACTACTAAAAAACCAGAAAAGGCGAGTAAGGGAAGAGCAATGACAGGAATCCACATTTGCCATTTATGAAACTTTCCACGATGGTGCCAAACGGTAACTTGCATCCAAATCATGAGAAAGCCAAATGCAATAATTAGCGTTAATACACGGCCTATGCTCATGTGATCCCAGTCTACTAACATACAGGTTCCTCCCGACAGTAATATTTTCTATTTTGTTTCAAAAATGGTTACTCTATACATAGAGGGTGTGACTAGACATACCCATATGGAATTGATTACGATTAGAGTAAAGGATAGTAGTTTGTAAAGATAATGCTTTTCGTTTAGTTTTCTTTGAAACCGTTTTAAATACATTGTTCTTTTCAATACTTTCAACAAAGAAAGGGTTAGACTACATGTCAAAATTGGATTTATCACAATTTGAGAAAAAAATTGAAGTCAGGAATATACGCGACGAGGATATTGAACAAATCATGGACTTACAAAATGTGTGCTTTCCAGGAATGGATCCATGGAAAAGAGAACATCTGGAAAGTCATTTAGATATTTTCCCAGAAGGGCAGTTTTGTGTTGAACTAGATGGTGAGGTTATTGGAAGTTGCTCTAGCTTAATGGTGAACTTTGATGAATATGATGATCAACATACATGGGATGACATTACAGATGAAGGTTATATTACGAATCACGATCCAGAAGGTTACAACTTATATGGAATAGAAATTATGGTGCACCCTGATTATCGAGGGATGAAAATTGGGAGGCGCTTATATGAGGCCCGTAAGGAATTAGCTCAACAATTGAACCTTAAAAGTATTATTATTGGTGGGAGAATTCCGAACTATAGCAAGTATGAGGATCAAATGTCACCTCGTACATATGTCAGGGAGGTAATGAATCAAAATATTTATGATCCAGTACTGACGTTTCAAATAATGAATGGATTCACCGTTATGCGTGTTAATCCGAATTACTTACCTGACGATCAAGCGTCTAGTAAATACGCAACGTTAATGGAATGGAATAACGTAGATTATCGCCCAACTACTAAACGGTATTTTAAAACATCCTATCCAGTGCGCATAACGGCAATTCAGTACATGATGAAGAATATAGAGTCATTTGAGGAATTTGCGCGCCAAGTGGAATACTATGTAGACGTTGCTAGTGATTATGGCTCTGATTTTGCTGTGTTCCCAGAAATATTTACGACACAGCTAATGTCTATTATTGATGAGAAGATTCCATCCAAAGCAGTTAGAAAACTATCGGAATACACAGAAGACTATATCGAATTATTTACGCACTTGGCTGTAAAATACAATGTGAATATCATTGGAGGCTCTCATTTTGTAGAAGAGGATAACCATAAAGTATTTAATATTGCCTATTTGTTTAGGCGAGATGGAACGATTGAAAAGCAATATAAGATTCATGTTACACCGAACGAAAAGAAATGGTGGGGCATTCAGCCAGGAGATACAGTGAAGGTGTTTGATACGGACTGTGGACGGATTGCTATTCAGATTTGTTATGATATTCAATTCCCAGAGCTCTCTCGTTACGCAGTTGATCAAGGTGCAAATATTATTTTCTGTCCGTTCTGTACAGATGATCGCCAAGGGTATCTTCGTGTGCGTTACTGTGCTCAAGCACGTGCAGTAGAGAACCAGGTCTATACGGTAATTGCCGGAACGGTAGGTAACCTTACACAAGTAGAAAATATGGATATCCAATATGCTCAATCAGGTATTTTTACGCCTTCAGATTTTGAATTTGCAAGAGATGGAATTGTTGGAGAATGCCACCCGAATATAGAAACGATTGTTGTTGGAGATGTGGACTTAGAGGTATTACGTCGTCAACGTAAATCTGGAACAGTAAGACAACTAAGGGATCGTCGACGTGATTTATTTGAAATGAATTATAAGCGGTTATCAACTGAAATTGTAACGAACGATTGAGACAGAAGAAAATAATTCCCTAAAATTTTCGAAAGGATGGACACAGCCATGCAAAACCTACAAGGTCAGACAGCCATTATTACAGGTGCTTCTAGAGGGATTGGAAAAGAAATAGCTCGGCAATTAGCTGCACAATCGGTGAATATATCTTTATTAGGTAGTTCTGATGAGATTTTTAAGACAAAACATTCGTTAGAAGAAGAAGGATACCAAAACGTGTTAGCCTTCCAGGCCGATGTGAGTAAAGAGCATGAGATTGATCATGTTGTACAAGCCACAACCAATGCGTTTGGTACAGTTGATATTCTCGTCAATAATGCAGGGATAGGAATGTTCAAGCCTGTAGAGGAAGTAACCGTTGAAGAGTGGACTAAAATGTATGAAGTGAATGTACAAGGTGTTTTCCTATGCACGAAAGCTGTCATCCCTTCTATGAAAAAACAACAGTTCGGAACCATCATTACCATTTCATCTGATGTTGGTCGTTATAGTATTCCAAATGGATCTTTATATACGTCAACTAAATATGCAGTGCAAGGCTTTATGGGAGCTGTGGCTCAAGAAGTTAGAGAGCACAAAATAAGAGTAGGGACGATCAACCCTGGAATGGTGGATACGTACTTTGCTGAATCCAAGCAAGGAGACCCTGAAAAGAATGAATGGTTAAAAGTAGAAGATATTGCAGAATCAGTAGTCTACATGGCAGCTGCTCCGAAGCATATGTTAATAGATGAGATGCATCTTCATCCTCTTATTCAGGAATATCCAAGACCATAACTGTAAGAGCGCAAGTAGCCTTTATATGGTACTTGCGCTTTTTCTATAGTTATGATTTTGAATGGGTGCATATATAATAACGAAGAAAAATTAAAAGTTCTTCTGTATATTAGAGGGCTCATATGTTGCTAAACGGGCGTTTGCATTTTTTGATATAATGTCTGAATAGAAGCTTGTTAGGAAAGTTGGATTAGTATGCTTGATGAACAGCAACGGTTAGAAGCTTTGAAAACAATAGCTGAAACGTTAAATCAAAGTCAGCATAAAGAAGATATGATTCAAAATGTGTTACAACAATTGATTAACATTACCCATTTTGAGAGTGGTTGGGTTTTTTTGGAGAATGAGTCTGTCCACCTTGTCGCTGATGTAGCGTTGCCTCCTGCTTTAACGATGAATGATAAAGCTCCGATGTGCGGAGAGGATTGCTATTGTGTAAGTAAATATAAACAAGGAAAGCTTATGAGTGCTACAAACATTATTAATTGTAAGCGGATTGAAAAATCCATTCAATCAGGAAAAGGGGATACAAGAGGTATTACTCATCATGCTACCGTCCCTTTGAAGACTCCAGAACGCTCATTTGGGTTATTGAATGTAGCAACTCCTCATACCTCTACATATGAACAATCAGAGTTAGATTTGATAGAAGCTGTTGCTTACCAAATGGGGACAGCACTTCAGCGAATGGAGCAGTTTGAAAGAGAAGAGCAACGTGCTTATTTCTTAAACGAACTTCATGCACTATCCAAAAACTTGAGAGAAGCGCAATCAATAGAAGAAATTAGTAGCATCGCCATTAATAGTCTACATAAAGCATTTCCTCTGTATGGGATATCACTTCATACTACTGGAGAGGTATTTGGGGATGAGAATTTAGTTGCTGAAAGTGCACAAGTATTTGATTTCTCTGATCAAAATGGACAGCTACGCCTTCAATATAAGCGGAATTTGTCAGAACTAGAGAGCGAAATGGTCGAATTAGCAGTAGAGTATGTGGATTTATCCTTTCGTAATGTTCGTTTACAGGAACGAGAAAAGGAGATGGCTCGATTTCAAGAACGAGCTCGTTTGGCACAGGATCTCCACGATTCCGTTAATCAGTTGCTTTTTTCAGTTGTATTAACAGCAAAAGGTGCGAAATCGATAACGAAAGAAGAACCTGTGAAAGAACAACTTGGTTACATCCAAACGCTAACCTCTGACGCTCTGCAAGAGATGCGCACCCTTATCCAACGGTTAAAACCTCATGGATTAGAAGAAGGCGTATTAGCTGGTTTGAAGTCATATGCTGAAAAGATCGGTCTTGCTGTATCATTGGAATCCTCTGGAACGACAACGCTTCCGTACACTACAGAAGAAACGCTTTGGAGGATTGGGCAAGAAGCCCTTCATAACGCGAAAAAGCATTCCATGTGTCATCAAGTTTCTTTAACCCTCTCAAAAGAAAAGCACCAAGTTGTGATGACGATAGAGGATAAAGGAAGAGGTTTCGAAAGGGAAGCCATAGCTATGTATCCCTCATATGGTGTGAAAGGCATGATGGAGAGAGCAGAATTAGTGGGAGGAAGTTGTACTATAACGAGCCAACCTGGGGAAGGAACGACTGTACACATAACGATTCCTTTTAAAAAGGAGGAACTATAACTAATGACAATACGCATCTTAATTGCTGATGACCACCATGTTGTTCGAAAAGGACTTGTATTTTTCTTTCGAACGCAGGAAGACTTGGAAGTGGTAGCGGAGGCAGCTAATGGGGAAGAAGTTCTTACAGGGATAGAGGAACATGAAATTGATGTAGCCTTACTGGATGTACAAATGCCTGTAATGGATGGAGTAGAGACAGCTAAAGCTATCCGAGAACGCAATCAATCGATTAAAATTCTGATGTTAACGAGTTTCTCGGACTATGATTCGGTGATTCCAGCCATTCAAGCAGGAGCAAATGGATATCAATTGAAGGATGTAGAACCTGATCAATTAGCGGATGCCATACGAAGAGTTCACAAGGGAGAGAGTATGATTGACTCCAAAGTAGCTTCCCATCTAATGAACCATGTTACAGGTGGAGATGAGCAAGAGGAGAAGGCGAAGCTAGACTCCTTAACTAAACGGGAGAAAGAAGTTTTAAAACAAATGATGAAAGGTCAAAGTAATAAAGAGATATCCAATACACTTTATATTACAGAGAAAACGGTAAAAACTCACGTCTCCAATATACTATCTAAGCTAGAGGTTCACGACCGTACCCAAGCTGCACTGTTTGCAGTAAAATATATGAAAGAATAAATCAGACTAATGTTGTAAAAGATTGTCCGACTTATATAGGTTCATGTATCACTACTTCTAGTCAATGTCATGATCATCCATACCTTTTACAATAGACATAGGGAATACGAAAAAGGAGGACATAAGGATGAAAATCGTAGTAATCAATGGAACACCTCGAAAATATGGAAGAACGAGAATTGCAGCCAAACACATGGCTGATACATTAAATGCTCATTTAATTGATTTAAGCACGATGGATTTGCCGATGTTTAATGGAGATAAGGACCAGTCATCTCTTGCAAACGTTCAATTGTTAGACGAAACAGCTAGGGAAGCTGATGCTTTTATATGGTTATCCCCTGAATACCATGGAGGTTTAAGTGGTGCACTAAAAAATTGTTTGGACTTTTTAAATGGGGATCATTTTAAGCAAAAGCCAGTATTGCTCTTTTCGGTTGCGGGTGGAGGAAAAGGTGGCATCAATTCCTTAAACCAAATGAGACTAATTGGGAGAGCGTTGTATGCCCATGTTGTACCAAACCAAATGGTGCTAGACCCTCATTGCTTCATTCGTGAAGAAAATCGTTTAACGGAAGAAGCAGCAGAAAAAGTACAATCCAATTTAGATGAATTTAAACAATTCGCAGAACGCATGACAAGATAGTAAAAAACCCCCTTTTTACAAAAAGGGGGTTAATGATGGGTTTAAAGCAGTAGGCAATTTTTTTATCCTTGTTCCACAAGTTCACTTGGGGGTAGATGAATCATGGCATGGTCGATATACTGCATTAAGCTTTGGTGGGAAGTTACGACCTGATCATCCTCAGGGGAGTAATGATAGGCATGCAGGAATGTTTCAATTTTTTTAGATAAAAAATCATCTTTCGTACGTACCATCAAGATTAGCAAATCGTCCCATTGTCCCCACAATGTGAAATACAAGGCTTTATCATAATCAGCAATATAAACAGACATATTCTCGACGACCCCTTTCACGAAGGGTTAATAGTAGTGTAACCCTGTTTGGCACCTTACACGCTATGACGTTTTTGGTGTACTTGTTAAAGTATGGGGACATCAGTAAAAAGGTTCTTCCAATGTAAAGGTATAAGGTCATCCTATGGTGAAAATGAGGATCTTAGTGACTTTTGAATAGTATTTACTCTGACTACAAACTCTAATCATGAACGACTTGGTAAAGGAGAGACGTTAATCATGACGAGTAAAAATGGCAGTAAAGGTAGTCAAAATCAAAATTCACCAAAGCGTACTGGAAACCTTCCAGGTGGCAAGATGAAGGAAGAATTTGCGAAGGAAATCCATGCTGGCGATAACAATAAAGGAAAAGAGTATCGTTCTAATAAAGGTAGTAAATCACAACTGAAAAACCCTCAAAATCATTAAGTATATAAAAACTACAACTTGTATGGTCGAGTTGTAGTTTTTTGTTATGGTTTGTACGATGCTAGCAGGGCGCTTGCGCTTTTGCCACGTCCAGCACCAGCGCCCAGCGACTAGCAAACTTCCGTCACCTCCTTACGATAAGTCAACATCGAATCGCTACCGCTCTTCGTGTTTCCTTTCGGCCTACACGACGTAGGTTGGTTCGATGTTGCTACGTGATGTAGCGGTTTTAATCGAACTTCCACAGAGTTAGGACAGTTTGTACGTCGCTAAACGGCCGCTTGCGCTTTTGTTCTAATTGGTAACAATTGGATTTGTGTTTTGTTAAAAATATCATTCCTTAGAGAATAAACATCCTTGAGCAAAACATACTAAGAGCACACCAAATATTCTCCAAGGAGGAAATACAAATGAATATCAAAGTTGTAGGCATTACTATGCTTTCTGCAGCTATACTTTTTGGCTGTCAGGGAGACGATAAAGAAGCACGTATGGGTACAAAAGGAAATGATTATGAGGATAGTGCAAATAACACAAACTATTCCGCTCAAGAAGATGATTACAACAAGGTTGATTATGACAATGGTCCGAATCAAGGCATGATGGATGGCCAAGACTATAATGAGGAAAATGTAGGTAATGAAGATACCTATAAGAATGACAGAAATGATAATGATCGACGTTATAATGTAGCACGTGAAGTTGCACAAAAGGTTTCTAAGCAAGTAGAGGAAGTCGATCGCGCTTATGTACTTAAGACACGCAACAACGCATATGTAGCTGTTACACTTGAAGGTGAAAATAATAACAATAATAATGGTATGAATAATAACAATAATACCATGAACAACGATAACAATAACTACAACACTAACCAAATGAATACGAACGATAACAACAACATGAACAACAATGACATGAACAATAATATGGGTAACGATAAAGTGAATGATTCATTAAAATCAGAAATTGCTAAAGTTGTTAAATCAGCAGATAAAGAAATCGACAATGTATATGTATCATCAAATCCAAACTTCTACGGCATGACAAGAGGTTATGTGAATGATGTGAATGATGGAAACCCTGTTAGAGGATTTGTAGATGAGTTTGGTCGTATGATTGATCGTATTTTCCCTGATGCACAATAAATTGAACCAAAATGAACTCCCAGCATAAGGTATGCTGGGAGTTTGTTTTATAAGTGAAGGATGTGTGTTGTTTACAAATGCATACATATATAACTCTAACGCTTTGATTTAATCTGTCAGGGGAGCTCCTGCAAGTAAAGGAAATGCTAAGACGGATACTCAATAACTTCTAAAGAGTGATCTTGGTCGATGCAATACGCAAAGAAAATATGGTTCGTATTAGGAAATCCCTTCTCATGTAGTTGCTCCAAAAGCCATTCCTCATTTTTATCAATTAAACGTAGATTTCGATACTGAATGACACCTTCCACAATAACGGATAAGGGGATACCCTCGTATGGAGGTTGAATACCGATATCGTTTGGTGTGAGGGGAGCGAATTCTCTTTTGGGTATGACGCTGACCTCACCATTTGGCTCTAAAAAAGCATATTCAATGGTTCCTACTTGAGGATGACCAGCTGTGCGAAGGACTGATAATAGCTCTACTAAAGAAAATCTCGATTTCTTTAAATTATCCGGTAGAATGTTACCATGTCGAACGAGAACAGTGGGTTG
Source organism: Pontibacillus yanchengensis Y32 (assembly GCF_000770635.1). Taxonomy (GTDB): domain Bacteria; phylum Bacillota; class Bacilli; order Bacillales; family BH030062; genus Pontibacillus; species Pontibacillus yanchengensis. The sequence goes on along the minus strand of NZ_AVBF01000018.1, from coordinate 25,402 downwards.
CCCGATAATCCAGTGCTTGATGCCATTTTTGAGCATAAGTATAGAGATCAAATAATGAATGAGAGCAATCCCAATAATCCCAATAATACTTTGCCAGTACGTATCGATTTGGATAGGTTGAAAGGCGACATAAGCAAGGAAAAACAACGCTGCAAAATCATGAGGAGTTAGTTGAGCGAGCGCTGATTTTCCAAGTAAGCGGACGACCAAAATATACAATATGAAAATAAGTAGTAGTGGGGGAAGAAAGCTCAAATCTGCCTCACATCCTGTTCTATGTAATTTTTCATAGTGTTTGTCTTCATCCTCTGAATATGTACGAACCGGACAAATCGTTCATTTATCATTTGTAATTATGCTTTGATACAATGGTGAAAATGGGTTTTGAGGAGGAAGTAGATGAAACGTAAGCAAAAAATTGTTGCCTATATTACTCGCGTGAGAAATGGGCAACATGAGTTACTCGTACATAAGCATAAACATCAGCCTGAAGCAGGGATGCAAGTTGTATCTGGCACAGTAGAAACAGGGGAATCACTTGAAACAACATTATTTCGGGAAATCCTAGAAGAAGCAGGACTAAAGAGAATCAAATTGAGGAAGTTTTTACATACTTATATTTACTACCATCCTACCAAGCATAAAGAACTCGAGCGAAATGTCTTCTGGCTTGAGGTGACAGGTCAAGTGCCTGATGAATGGGAACATGAAGTTCAAGGGAGTGGCAATGACAGAGGGCTCGTTTTTTGCTGGACTTGGGTTCCTCTACATCATCACATAGAACTTGCAGCTAATCATGGTGATTGCTTACATTTAATACGGTGATGGTAGAGAGAACACTCTAGTTGAGGGTTGTTTTTGTTCTTAAACAAATAAACAGTAAACCTTCAAGTCATGCCACTCTTTCTCTTTCATACACTAGTAATAAGACATGTATGAAAGGAAGATGACCGTGAACATACAGGGTAATAAAGAGCTTCACAAAGCTATTGAAGAAATTACTGACATCGCAGAAGGATTTGGCCTTGATTTTTATCCAATGCGTTATGAGGTTTGTCCTGCTGATATTATTTATACGTTCGGCGCATATGGAATGCCAACTCGTTTCTCCCACTGGAGCTTTGGTAAGCAATATCACAAAATGAAACTTCATTATGACCTTGGATTAAGTAAAATTTACGAGCTTGTTATTAACTCTGATCCTTGTTATGCATTTCTATTGAACACGAACAGCCTTATACAAAATAAATTAATTGTCGCACACGTTCTAGCCCACTGTGATTTCTTTAAAAACAATGTACGATTCGGGAATACTGACCGGGATATGGTTGAAAAGATGACGGCTACTGCAGAACGTATTTCTTATTATGAAAAAATTCACGGCCGCAAAACAGTGGAAGAGTTTATTGATGCTGTGCTGGCTATTCAAGAACACATTGACCCCTCCTTACAAAGACCAAAACTTGCTTGGACATTAGAAGATCTAGAAGAGGAAGAACTAGAAGGACCTCGACCAACCCCATACGACGACCTATGGCAACTAGGGGAAGAGAAGAAACCAGAAGTTGATAAAAAGAAGAAAAAGAAATTCCCTCCACAGCCTGAGAAAGACATCTTATTATTTATCGAAGAGTATAGCCGGGACCTTGAAGAATGGCAACGCGATATTATGACCATGATGCGTGAGGAAATGTTGTATTTCTGGCCGCAGCTGGAGACGAAGATCATGAACGAAGGCTGGGCTTCGTTTTGGCACGCAAGAATATTGCGTGAGATGGATCTAACTAGCTCTGAGGCTATTGAGTTTTCTAAGCTGAACGCAGGTGTTGTGCAGCCATCCAAAACACAAATCAACCCTTACTATCTTGGCGTGAAAATCTTTGAGGATATCGAAGAACGATACAACAATCCAACCGAAGAGATGAAAAAGCTTGGCGTCAAACCTGGTTCTGGTCGTGAAAAGATGTTCGAAGTGCGGGAGATTGAATCGGACATTTCCTTTATTCGCAACTATCTAACCAAAGAATTGTGCAGTCGTGAGGACTTATATTTGTTCCAAAAACAAGGGCGAGAATACAAAATTACGGATAAGGACTATCAAGAGGTAAGAGACCAACTTGTAACGATGAGGGTGAATGGAGGATTCCCTTACATCACAGTCGAAAATGGTGACTATCTGAAAAATGGAGAGCTGTACCTGAAGCATCATTTTGAAGGAGTTGAACTAGACCTAGATTATCTGGAACGGACGATGCCTTACCTGTATCAATTGTGGGGAAGAACGGTTCATATTGATACGTATGTAGAGGATCGGAATATTCTGTTTACGTATGAAGGGAAGAAAGTGAATCGGAAGTTTATTTAGACGTAGCATCAAGTTTATAAGGGAGGACATAATCAATTCAGCTCTAGAGTGATAACTGAAGTTATTACTTCAGAGCTGAATTTTGTATGGAAAAAAATAATTAGTAGGGAGTTAAACATTAAGAAACTAAGGTGAAATCAAAGCATACTTCCAATGTACTGAGTTTATTTCCATCACTTACAATGAAGTAGAAATTTAATCTTTCAAAAATTTCCCACCTCTTCATGAAAAAGATGGGCTTGTTTTTGAGAGAACTGCCTAACACCATTTTCATACTATACATACATCAAGACGAAATATGAAGAGGTGTATAAAAATGAGGAGTCAGCCTTCATCTAAGAAACACTGTCAGGTAGTATTACCACCAAGTGGATGCCCAGGCATTTTTCCAACTACACAATGCCAAACTCCAATGATTCAACTTGACCAGATTTCCTCGATAAGTTGTGAGGGAGTTATTACAGGGCGAGTACTTTGCGATTTTGCTCCGATTTCAGGTGTTGAGGTTACATTATCAAGTTCCTCCGATGTTGTTATGTTTGAAGATACTACTCCAATAACGGATCGGACTGGAAGGTTTACAACTAGAGTTTCGATCCCTAAAGGAACTTCTTTTCAGCAAGTTACGATAACTGCAAAAACGTCAGTGGCCAATGTAATGATTTCCGATTCTATTCAGATTACGGTAGACTGTGTTTTTTGTAGGGAACCTCTCTTAACCTTAATCTCACCTGTTGGAAAAGTAGGATGTATGGGGGAGAAGCTTAAGGGTTCACTATTATGTGATGGTGTGCCTATAGCTAATGCACCTATTTCATTCCAAATTATATCTTCTTCTCGAAATATTTTTCTAAGCCCTAATCCAGCTATAACTGAACAAGACGGTAGTTACTCAACTACATTGATTCCTACGCTAGGTGTCAATGAAACCATAACAATTGTTGCTTCTGCTACAGTAGGAGGGAAAAAGGTAACAGCAGTATTGGAAGACATCACGGTTAGGTGTCAAAAATGTAAAAAACCAAAAATAGAGCTAGATGATTCTGGTTTAATCAATTGCAAGGGAACCATATCAGGGCGGTTAACGTGTGATGGTGAACCTATTAACAATGTCGTAGTAAATCTTACAAGTACATCCGTTCTGGAATTCGATACTCCAAACCCAATAACGGATGCAAATGGTGAATTTTCTAGTGTCGCTCGAGTTCCTGAAGGGACTGCCTCACAGAGTGTTTCTTATAAGGCTACAGCTACTGTAGATGGAAAAACCGTATCCAAGACAGGGATGGTTGAAATCGTTTGTGAAAGTTGTGTTAATCCACATATCACCTTAAAAGTTCTTACTAAAGTAGTCGAATGTAGTGGTGCTAAACTAGAGGGAAAAGTAACGTGTGATGGAAAGCCAGTAGAGAACGCAGAAGTATTTATAAATATTCAGCCTCCAGGTGCTAGAGTAAAGGTAGATCCCAACCCAGCAATCACAAAGGAGAATGGGGTGTACATTACAACCTTAACTCCTGAAGGGAATGTGGATCAGACAATTTCGGTAATTGCATCTGTTACAATCGGAGAGAAAACGGTTTCCACAGATCCCCAAGATATTAAGGTGAATTGTAAAAAGTGTAAGGATCCTAAGATTATATTAGATGATTCAGACTTTATTAAATGTGAAGGAACCATTTCTGGCAAGGTCACCTGTGACGGGAATCCAGTAAAAAATGAGGTAGTTTACCTTAGTAGTGAATCTGTTTTAAACTTTACAACACCTAATCCAGTCACAAATGATTCGGGAGAGTTCTCAAGTGTGGTTACGGTGCCACCAGGTACGTCATTACAAAAAGCAACCTACTCCGCAACTACAAGAATAAGTGGTGTCCCAGTTTCTGAAATGGGTGAGGTGAAAGTAGTATGTAATCAGTGTGAAAACCTTTCTGTTACATTGAATACACCAGAAGACAAAATTGATTGTAAGGGGGCTGATATTAATGGTAAAGTCACATGTGATGACGCCCCTTTAGCCAATGTGAAGGTATTTTTTTCAGTAGTGACTAGTAAAGGTACTGTCACTATTAAACCTAATCCAGCTATCACGAGAGAAGATGGAACTTATTCGGCAAACTTGCTACCGAGTAAAGGATCTTTTGGAAAAGTGAAGGTTATTGCGAATGTTACAGTAGAGGATCGAGAGGCGGAAGCAGGCCCTAATCATGTGAATGTGTATTGTCCTAAACATAAAAAAGTACCTTGTAAGATTCATTTAAAGACACAGGGAAATCACACCGCAAAGCTCAGGGTCATTCAAAATGAAGGATCGAAAGAGTATCATGGCTTCATGAAGCTAGATGTTAACGGTAAGTGTGGAGAATGTGATTTCACAGGGAATGGATTTGTGATTCACTTCCAATCGGATAAGGGAGAACATTTTACTTTAAAAGAAGAAAAAAGAAAGTCTATATACTGTGAAGACCATTATAAGGTTGCCATTGTAAATGGGGTAGTTGAAGGTAAGTTGTATGATGGAAACCAGAAAGATTATTTAGTGACGATATGGGCAAAGCTTGATGAATTATCTAATCAAGTGATTTGGGAATTTATTGCGGATGATGGGGAGGGTACCATCATAGAAACTGCATCACCATATATTACGACTTCTTGTGAGGAGAACGTTATAGAGCCTTGTAATGGAGAATATTTCTTTGAATAAGAGATACATTTTATAGCCTTCATATGTGAGGGCTATTTTTTCTATTTGCTACACTGTCGTTTATGTTCACATTATAAAGAATAAACCGGAATAAATCATCATCATGTTACAGTGGAGATGTGGTATGAATGGATGAGGAATATGGAAGGAGGAAGCACTATGGAAAATGTGATTGTTTCTTGGAGCGGTGGAAAGGATAGTGCGTTTGTATTATATAAGCTTATGAGAAATCAAGAGTACAATATAAAGGGATTGTTGTCTACAACATCAGAAGACACAGAACGCCTACCGATGCACGAAGTAAGCACAACACTTATTCATGCACAAGCGAGCTCCATAGAGTTACCTTTGTTTGAGGTTGCATTACCTTCAAATGCCAGTAACGCTATATATGAAAGAACGTTACAGCAACAGTTTGATTTTTTTAAAAATAATGGGACGTACACCATCATATACGCAGATTTATTTTTAGAGGATATTAAAGTATTCCGTGAGCAATTATTGTCGCAAGCAGGTATGAATGGAGAGTATCCACTATGGGGGAGAAATACGTCAGAAGTAGCTAAAGAATTCATCTCACTAGGGTTTAAAGCAATCGTAACGACAATCGATACTGAAAAGCTTCCCTCTGAGATGGTAGGGAAGCCTTATAATCAGTCTTTTTTGGAAAACTTACCAGAAGGTGTCGATCCTTGTGGAGAAAATGGTGAATTTCATACGTTCGTTTTTAATGGGCCTGTGTTTCAACACCCTATTCCCTTTACATTAGGGGGAACCTTTGAGACCGTTAGTGGTCGATTTTTACATATAGAAATCAAACCAAGTTAATCTTTTTCTGCTAAATAGAACCCGATATAATCCAGCGCTGCTTCAAGGTTCTGGACGGTTTTTGTTTTTAATTGCAATAATTGAATGTTATTGACCTCATGCTTGGCAATTTCCGGGGAAATGCCAGTGATAATGGTCTCAATACCCATTAATTGTAAAGATTGTACAAGTTGGATAATGACTTGAGGGAAGTGTCCATCAAGAATAACTAGACCTGATAAATCTATAACAAAATATTCAATTTGATGAGACGAACCATACTGAAGTACATTATTTATTAGTTTAGAAGATCGGGACTCATCTATTATTCCTTGAATCGTAAGAATAGAGATACCTTTGGTGATAGGGATAATAGGAACAGTAAGGTAGTCCATGTTGTATTTAGTTTGATCTAACTCTATAAGATGGGATAAGACATCAGCCATGGATTTTAAGTAATTAATATCGTCATCACTAAATTCCTTTTCTTCTTTATCCAACACACATAATGTACCAAAAACGTTCCCCTCTGAATCAGATAATGTGACACCTAGGAACCCTTTTACATCTAATTGGGAGGTGACTTCTAATTGCTGAGTTACCTCATCCTTCATTAAGTTTTCAGTAGTCATTGCATTATTTTCATTAGCAATAATTAAACGACAGAACGTACCACCATATTCTACGGAATAACCTTCTGGAATAATTTCTTCATGTTCATTAAAAGAGCTAAGTATAGTCATTTCGTTATCGCCACGCTTAGTAATATAAGCGGTATTCACATTTAAGTGTTTACTAATAATACTGAATAGCTTTTGGGAAGCTGACTTTAAAGATCGGAATTCTGATGAAGCTAAATTGTATTGACTAGACATATAGGGGCGAACTCTCCTTTGAAATCTACAGTAACAAGATTATATTTTAATTGTAATATAGATTTCCTGTTTCTTGTAAGTAAAAGGGCTAATGTAAAAAAGGGATAAAGCAGCCTCAAGAGCTGCTTTTCTCTTTTAATACCCTGTGTCATCTGCTGATATCACTAATTTATTACAATAAATGGAACGTACTTACTCTAGTTTGTATATAATGGTAACAAAAGGAAATCATCACTATTCCTTAATCTCATTAAGAAGGGAGCGAAGGACGTCAGTTTGCGTTTCTATCCTTTCTATAGTGGATATAATCATATCCTCATAAATCGATAAAATTTTTTGTCCATAAAAATCTCCTGGTACAGCCCATTTTCCATTTAATCCAATCCAAGTAACAGCACTTCCTCGTGAAACTAGAGAAAATCTAGGGTCTATGAGCGATAATCCATCCGGAATAGAGTTAAGAGAGGCATAGGCATATAAGTGTTGGATATGTGCGTGTACTCCTTCTTCAGGTGTAGTAAAGGAAGCTCCTTGATTCAAAACATCTGTTGCCCCAATACCTGCGTAATTGTTTTGGTTAATCTGGACGATTCCAGTAAATCGAAAATAATTTGTCTCATGGATTGCTTGGGCATATGCTACGTCCCCTCGAACTCCATAAAGTTCTCCATATTTCACATAAAGTTCTCCTAATACAGGAGTCTCAGGGTTAACCACTTGAGCAAATGTGTCGAGTTGATTGGCATCTAATACAGTAGCTCCTTCAATGCTAAGACTATCGTCTGATGGTGTAGCAGGACTTGTAGTTAGTAAAAATGGATTTGCAATACCAATTTCCTTTAAAGCCTCTACTTGTTGTTTAGCATTCTTCTCACTAGAATAAGCTCCCGTTTGAACACGATAATATCGTTCATCTGAAATCGTAGTAGGCGTAATGAATGAGTCGATGTTGTTCTTCTTAAGAAATTGAATACGTTGTAAGGCGTTTTGTCTATCTTTAAATGATCCAGCAATAACCCTGTAGAGGGGGTTATTTGATTTCACTTGTAGATTTAAGGCAGATGCAGTACCTTTTGCAATTGCTTCTGATACTTCGTCAATAAAGCTATTGTTGTTGAGTAGTTGGAGGTCTTGTTCGTTATCCACAAAGAGTACCTCTATTAATATGGCACTCATCTTGGTTTCCCGAAGTACATGAAAATTTGCTCGTTTTTTTCCTCGGTCAGGCACATTATATTTGTCTTTAATCGTAGTAATAACTTGGTTGTGGATTGTGTTTTGTATAGACTTTGTTTGATTGGATACCTGGCCGTTATAAATAAACGTTTCGAAGCCTCGACCACCACTAGCGTTATTGTGAATGGAAAGAAAGTAGTCTGCATTTATGGAATTTGCTATATCGGTACGTTCTGTTAAGCTAATGGTTTGGTCAGATGTGCGCGTCATTGTTACATTTACTTGATAATGATGTAATAGATAGGATCTTACTTTACGTGCGATAGTTAAGTTATAGTTCTTTTCTAAAAAACCTTTATAGGATGCACCTGGATCACTGCCTCCGTGTCCTGGATCTATGATGATTGTCTTTATAGTGATTCCTCCTTTATTAAATTTCATATTATAGTATTCAAAAACATGCTGGAGTGCTTGGGTTTACATATATCAATGTGCTAGTGTAAATAGTTCTAGAAAAAAATTACAAATATATTTAAAAAAGAGTAGCTTTATTCTAGGGATGTGCTATAATAAGATTAATTATTGTTGTTCGTGTACGAAAGCAAGAAGAAATGGAATTTCGTCTTGAATGAATATGTTGAGCAGGAATAGTAATACAATGTGGAGATTATTCCACGCAGGAGGTAACTACATGTTACAAGGTAATGTTAAGTGGTTTAACGCAGAAAAAGGTTTCGGTTTCATCGAAGTAGAAGGACAAGACGATGTATTCGTTCACTTCTCAGCTATTCAAGGCGAAGGTTTCAAAACACTAGAAGAAGGTCAGCAAGTTTCTTTCGAAATCGTTGAAGGCAACCGTGGACCACAAGCAGCTAACGTTTCTAAGTAAGCTGTATATAGAGAAAGGACTTCCTGCATAGGGAAGTCCTTTTTTATTATCTAGCGTACTATAAAATTCAACGCTTGTGTATAACTAAAAAAGTGAAGTGGCCACGTCCAGCTCCAGCGCCCAGCGACTAGCAAACTTCCGTCACCTCCTTACGATAAGTCAACATCGAATCGCTACCGCTCTTCGTGTTTCCTTTATCTCATACGGAGCCGTCCAGTTTGTACGTCGCTTAACGGGCGCTTACGCTTTAGTTAGTATCTAAATAACAAGGGAGCATGAATCAATCTTTTGTATTCACGCTTCTTCTTTCGATCATCACTACTTTGGATGAATAGGATCGAGAAGGCCTCCCACATAAAAATCCACCCTCCAACTGTTAAGCTTTCCAGCAAGAAGTGTTCAAATAATCCAGATTCTGTTGCATTTTGAAAGTAAAAGGAAAGTAACGTAAATAGCGTGGATATCAAAATAAACCATAGTGACTTTTTTCTTCTCTTATGTACCTGTTTACTCGTAACGAAGTAATGATATTCAAAAAAATTACGAATGCTATCGGTTATTTTCTCTTCTAATTCTTTGTCTTGCGTTTCTTTTGAGACATTAAAACGAAGGGCAATTTTTTCACTCGTATCAATATCCCTCGAACAATCTTCAATAAACGAACGCAAGCTACTATCTAAGTCACGAACGTTATATACAGATGAATCCCACGTGTTAAAAATATCATCATAATCCTCTATCGCAATTTCAATAATATAATCTCCGTCTTCATCAATTGTATAAAACTGCTCTAGGTAGTTTTTATTCAATTTCTACACCACCTTCATTATATGAACTAGTTTGTCCTAATTGTAACGGAATCTATCATTTTTAGCTTTTTTTCAAAAGTAAAGAAAGTATAAGTTTCTGGCGCATACATAATCTAGCTCCAGCTCCTACTCCCTCGGGGGCTTAAGTCAAGCCTCGCTGTGGCAAAACACACCACTTCGAGGCATTACTTAAGCCTGATGGAGGTGACCAAGGTGCCCTAAGCTTTTCTTACGAATTGACCTCACTCTATTAGCTGGTAAAATAAGTGAGTGCAAGGAGGTGAGAGTATTACTATTTTTCGATCCAGTCAACTTGATTATCACGGATTACATAAAAGATTATTTCGTATGAAAAGGATTCTGTTTGTGATGATTGTGACAATCGTTTGGTTTGCTAGCCGGAATTACATCGAAGAGAGAACCTATCTGTTACAAGATATATCAAAAGCGGAAGATACCATGTCTCAATTTTCATTTGAATTAGAAGCAGCTATGCATGGTTCTAGGAATTTCCAAAAAAACACGAGCTTTGAGCACAATGAACACTTGAATTTATTGCAGCGAAACTTTAACTGGTGGGAGTCCTTTCAATCTAAGCAGCACCCTTATCAATTTCGACTGGATACATCTTTTGGAGACTTTTTAGAAGTTTTATATATAAAGAAAAGTCGTGATGTTATTGGCTCAGTCGATCAAGAAGCATATAAGAATATGAGAGGGTATATTGAACAGTATCAGAAAGTTTTGCAGGAGGAACGAACACACCTTAATGGTATCTGGGGTTGGGAACTATCTTCCATTTTGCATACTATGAAGGTACCAACCATTATGGACCTTCATCAACAAATCGATCAATTAAGCATGAGCTATAGCCAGTATCAACAACTCCCATCTGAGATGAACGTTATTTCTGAACAACAGGCGAAAGAAAGGTTGAGAACATTATTTTCTAGTCCTGATGCAGATGTTCATTTGTCTGAATCTTCTTCTGAATCTTACCAGTTAGATGCGAAAGGCTTTTTGCAATTTGATGTAGATATTGAAGGGAACGATTATTCTGGTGAAATGAATGCCTATACGGGAGAGGTACCTCATTTTCGTGCCCATAGTGAGTCGACATCAGGAGACGTTATATCTAAGGAGAAGGCTGAACAAATAGTGGATAAATTTCTTCATGAAAATGGGGATGGTCGTTTCGGGTATGAAGTTACTTATTTAGGGATGAATCATAAATACACAAGTAATGTGGATATTAAACGTTACTCTTATAAGGTTACTCCTACATATAATGATTACCCATTACACATTGCTTATCAGTATGATATTGATGCTCGTACGGGAGAAATGGTTAGTAAGCGATTGATGAATAGCCGCAACCATTCCATTCACAAAAATATGAGCATTCAACCTGTGTCTGACCCAATTTCTAAACAGGAAGCTACAGAAATATTTACAGAGCAACACCCCGACATGCCTATTGAATATGAAGGGATGCTCTATATTCCATCGCTACTTTCGAATCAATATGAACTGGTACATGAGTTTTCAAAGGACCATGAAAAAACGTATATACGTGCACAAACTGGTAAAGTGGATGTGTCATATTAAGAGAGGAGCTCCCTTCTCTCTATTTATGGTTAGACGAGTTAAAAACTCTGTGTTCTTCTAACAAATGACGAATCCAGGTTAAATTCAAAGCCAATAGGGGAAAAAGGAAGTAATACGCTAAAACAGAGTACCACAACTTCCATTCATTAAAGAGCATCATGCCGAATTGTATGGAGTAATACTCATAGATCATCGAAAAGAAGATACATATAGTGATATAGCTAAATTGAATACTCCCACTTTTACCAAAAGGATAATAATTCAAAAATAAAACATTTACACCGACAAAAATAGGGATGACAAACATGGTTGCCCAATCAATCGTATGTTCCGTTAAATAATAATACCAATTCAATTTGATGTGTAAGTACACATCAACAACCAACTGCAGATATAAAGCTGAAAAGGTAGAGGCATATATCTCTATCTTAGTTAGCCGTTTTGGAACCATAATTGTGACGAAGATGAACATGATTGATGTAATAATTAAATATAGCATTGCATCAACTCCAATACCCAGAACTTGTTGATGAGCGTAGTAGATATTCTTATTATCTTGCACGAATGTAGAGGAAGTATAAGTATTTTGAATTTCTTATACGTATAGATAAGGAGAAGGATAAAAATGCTTTCACTTCAACCGAGTAAGGTGATGAAGCTTTAAAGGAAAATATATCTATACACTTTTTTCTGAATCTTTGTTAAACTTGTGCGAATAGAGAATCTTTTACCAAATCACTGAAGAGATGAATAGGATAATGATACCTATAATGTTGAGGAGGAGCCCCATGAGCATAAAACCTTATGTGTTGACCGAGACTGAATATGTAAACCAAGAAGAGTTAACGTATCCTTTTGAGGAGCGAGGCCTGCAATTCGGCGATGGCGTGTATGAAGTAATCCGAGTATATCATGGAGAATATTATTTAATTGAGGAGCATGTGGAGCGATTGTATCGATCTGCAGCGGCTATAAAGTTAGAAGTCCCATACACGAAAGAGGATATGTATAAACGATTAGATCAGTTGCTACAATTGAATGCTTTCACCGGGGACGGGAAAGTTTATTTGCAAATCACAAGAGGTTCCGCACCACGTGACCATGCTTTTCCAAAAGGTGTTGGGGCGAATTTATATGCCTATGTAAGTGATGTCCCAAGAAAACTGGACCTTATGGAAGAAGGAATTTCTACTATTACAGAACCTGATGTACGCTGGGATTTATGCTATATTAAGAGTTTAAATCTGTTACCAAATGTAATGGCTAAACAAACAGCCACTGAGCATAATTGTTTTGAAGCTATTTTGCATAAGGATGGAAAAGTAACAGAATGTAGTTCCTCCAACGTGTACTTAGTGAAGGATGGGGCGATTTATACTCATCCCGCTACTAAAAATATACTACACGGATGTGTGCGAATACGTATCGAAGCATTTGCCAATGAAGCTGGTGTACCATTCCATGAAGAAGCTTTCCATTTAGAAGATATTACGGAAGCGGATGAGCTGTTTCTAACCAGCAGTACAGCAGAAGTCATGCCTATTGTAAACGTAGATGGAAAAACCGTTGCAAATGGTACTCCAGGTAAGATAACCCGTCTAATGCAACAGGCATATGAGAAAGATGCAGGAATCCCAGAGGATGCTTCCATCTTCGCTGATCGTTCAAAAAACAAAAGTGTATCGTAAATAGTAAGACTTAAAATTATTAATTTTTTGAAAAAGCATTGTTCTTTAACAATGCTTTTTTTCTTATTATAAAGGGGTTATAGGTATTTTGGTTCAAAGGATGAACTTATTAAAATTTTTCATTTTATGAGATTAGATTATGTGCTAAACTCCTTTAGCGAGAAAATATCGAATGTTAATTTTTCGATAATTCTAATGATTAAGAGTGAGGGGTTTAGCATGAACAATCAAGCTTTAATACAAGACCCAATGGCGATTTTTGCTTATCTGATTGCCATTATTGGTGTTGTGTTTATGATTTCTACAATTGAGAACAATGGAGTTAAAAAATTCTTCCGTTACTTACCTCCATTGATATGGATGTACTTTTTACCTATGATTTCTACTACAGTTGGAATCATTCCACAAAGTTCTGATTTATACAGTTTCTTAAGTACATATATGCTTCCAGCAGGTTTATTGCTATTAATGATTAGTACGAACGTACCTGCTACGTTTAAGCTAGGCGGAAAAGCCATACTCGTGTTTCTTGCTGGTACAGTCGGAGTGGTCATTGGTGGTCCAATTGCGTTTGCTTTGTTTCAGGGTATTTTACCTGATGAAGCATGGAGAGGTGTAGGTGCCCTTGCTGGTAGTTGGATTGGTGGAACAGCCAATATGGGTGCAATGATTGACTCCTTTGACACACCAAAAGATATATTAAGCCCCATTATTTTAACGGACACAATCGTTGCGATTAGTTGGATGGGGATTATGATTTCTCTAGCGAACTTTCAGGAACGCTTTAACAAGTGGAATGGTGCAGACAACTCCACTATTAAAAAGGTGAATGAAGAGATTGCAACGGATATTGCAAGGAATGCTAAGCCACTACAGCTTCCGCAGTTATTCGGTATTTTAGCGGTAGGCTTTGCAGGATCTTATTTAATCCGAGCATTTGCAAAACTAGAGTTCATTCCAAAGACAGAAGTTATGAGCACATCCACGTGGACATTCATCATTATTACAGCAGTCGGCATCGCGCTATCCTTTACCAAAGTTCGTAATTTAGAATATTACGGAGCTAGTAAAGTAGGCTATTTAGGTATATTTTTATTCCTAACGGGTATTGGGGCTCAGGCTAATCTAATGGATATCGTCCAAGCACCACAATTTATATTAATGGGTGTTGTATGGTTGATCATCCACATTATTTGTATCTTCACAGCTGCTAGATTACTAAAAGCACCATTATTCTTCGTAGCTGTTGGATCACAAGGTAATATTGGCGGCACGAGTTCTGCCCCTATCGTAGCGTCTGTTTTTCAACCAGCCCTTGCGCCAGTAGGATTGTTAATGGGTATTGTTGGTAACGTAGTGGGTACCTATGCAGCATTGTTATGTGGACAGCTTGCGAAGATGATAGCAGGTGGTTAATGTGTAAGAGGTTATGATAGAAAGGAGAATTCTCTAATACTAGGGAATTCTCTTTTTTATAAGCTGTCTTTAATTATTACTCTGTTATAATAAAACGAGTTGAGAGGAGGTTTCAAAGTGAACAAGTCATTTTCGCTTCTGGAAGTTGTTCTTATTTTTACGGTTACGGTTTCGTTTTTAATGATGGCCATTTCCTTTGATGGACCTCTTTATTTAGCGATGATTCCTGGTATTGTACTGTTATGTGGGTTTGGAATAAAGCATGGTTATACGATGAATCAGTTTGTTCATTCTTCATGGAAAGGTGTGAAGCGGAACAAGGATGTTGCTTGGTTATTATTTTTTATTGGTGTTCTTCTTCCAACATGGTACTTTTCTGGCACCATCCATGACCTTAATGAGCTATTTTTATCATTCATATCGCCTTCCTACTTCTTTACGTTTGCATTTCTTATCGTAGCGATGATGTCGATGGTGGTAGGGTCATCGATTGCTAGTTTAAGTATTGTCGGCGTACCACTGATGGCAGCAGCGGACCAAATTGGATTGCCTGTACCTGTCGTAGCTGGTGCGTTAGTGTCAGGTGGTTTCGTTGGAGATCGTTCCTCACCAATATCAAGCTCATTTCAGTTGCTGCGAATGTCTGTGGAGATAGATACGAAATCACATTTTCGGTCGATAGCACCAACATTAGCATGGGGAGTTATTTTATCAATACTTATTTTCCTTGCGATGGACTTTGTTATTGCGAAAGAGCAACTTACATTGAATGAGGTAACACCATTTTCGCAGTTAAATTATGGGAGTATAGGTGTTTCGTTGCTTCCTCCATTTACATTGTTATTGATGATCCTGTTCGGTCAGGAAATGAAATTCTCTTTTTCATTGGGGATAGGAACTGCTATCGTCATTTTGTTCGTAAGAGGAGTGGCTCCTATGGAGTGGTTGGAAGGTCTTTATTTTGGAGTGGATGCCCTGAGTGGCGTAAGAGACATGCTACCATTTGTTCTGTTTATTCTTGTTGTAGGAGCCTATTGCCAAATTATGGAGGACACGAAGATTATTCAACCTTATATTGAAAAGATATTTACAGATAACCGTTCTCTACAAAAAAATACAGCTCAATCCATTGCCGTAGCGGCAGGTGCCTCCTTGATTTCACCTAATCAGTCGTTTCCGATTATATTAACAGGAAGAACCCTTATGCCCTATTGGGAAAAGAACTTCTCCAAAGCTCATTTGTCACGTATTTTAGCGGATTCTACTGTTGTGTTTGCGGGTCTAGTCCCTTGGAGCCTATTGGCCATTTTGTGTAGCACAATAGTCGGAGTTCCTGTGCTTTCCTACGCTCCTTTTGCAGTATTCCTGCTCCTTATGCCAGTTATTACGTTTATCTATTCAGGCATTGTTAGTAAAAAGAATGCTTCTGGTCTAAAGCATGTTTTACAACAATAAAATGTTTACTAATAAATCAAATTAGATTAGAAATAGTGAAATACAAAAATACATAAAAAGCTTGGGGTTGGTTTCCCAAGCTTTTTTGTGTGTCTTATGTTATAGACGTTTCTTCATAACAAGATCTGTCACCTCATACCCCAATTTTTCATAGAGTGCTAAAGCTCTTTTATTGTGAGCAAACACATGTAGTCCAATTTGCTTAATCCCTGTTTGTCCTGCATATTCCTCAAGTGCATGCATGGTTGCTCTTCCATATCCTTTGTCACGCTGGTTTTCATGAAGTTTTATATCGTAGATAAAGGCACGTCTCTCATCCGTCTTATCTTCAATCTTGATCCAAAGTACTCCAATGGATTCCTTCTGCTCATTTTGAACGGAGAAGAGTACATGTTGGAGTGTATCTAATCCATTTGGTAGCAATTGTTTAAATTGTTCTTGTGCATTTGGGATTGCCTCTTCCTCTGTCCAATTCCCAGCCTGGACATGCTCAGCAGCATACTCCTCTATAGATTGTTCATAATAATTCTCAAAAATTTCCTGTGACATAGGTTGTAAAGTGATGTTCATCTTATCTCTCCTTTATGTAAATCAGTATTCCCCTATATTTATTCGACTCTATAAAGAGAGAGACCTCTTAATTATGAATTTTTTATAGGAAGGTACTTAAACCTAGTTATATAGCTTGTTTTGAAAAGCATTACCTGGTTATAGGTGGAATAGATTAAAAAATATAATAAAAAATGTGAAAAAATACTTAACATTTTATAAGTATGGTTCGATATTCATATGTGTGAGTCGAAAATAATAGTTCGAAAATAAGGGAGAGGAAAAGATGAGGGGTCAAGATAAGAATAAAGTAATGATTCTAGTAATAATCATAGCTAGTTTTTATATCCAATCTACTATATTTAACCCAACCGTATCACAAGCGCAAACGGAGACATTTGCTTCATGTATGGTGGAATGTCATGAGTTTTCCCTTGTAAATAATCAGTCTTCAACTACCGTCGATGGGACAACTGAAGGTGAGTATTTGTCGTTCACATCGATGATGTCAAAAGATATCTCAGGTCAAATATATAACTATTATACTGTGCAACAAGACCCAACCCCTTATGTGTACTACGAAACACCTACGTTGGTGACAGAATTATCCCAACCTTCCAGTAATGAGAATAATAAAACGAATCTTTCGTTACAAATTGAACCTGGAAACAAAGCCCAAACGGTAATTAATGGTGCCAACACGAAGTTAAAAGCACTTATTGAAAAAAATCTACAGTTACACGGTTTTACTGTAAATCAAAATGGTGTTTCCGTAACAGAAGCTTCTGCAGAGTCGAATGTAGAGTTACAGATGACAAAAGCACAAAGTGAAGCCTTCGTTCAGAGCGGTAATATGAATACTGTAACAGAGGGCTATTCATTTAAAACAAAAACATACAACACTTATGTTCAAGCGATACAAGATGCTTTGAATGAGTATCATACGCAAAAAAACGTTTGGCTGTGGGAACGTTCTCCAATAACGGAGAATCCAGATGAAACCATTGATTTCCTTATTGATCACCAGGTTGATCACATTTACCTGCACTATAAGCCAAACCTTGAGAAGTCTGTATATGCTTATTTTATTAAGCAAGCTACAGCCAATGGTATGAAGGTACATGCCTTAATGGGGAGTCCTAAGTGGGGATTAGAATCCTATACAAAGCATGCTGTTAAACGTGTGGATATGGTTGAAGCGTATAACTCTACTGTTGCCAAGGATGAGCAGTTTGTAGGGATTCATTTTGACGTAGAACCATACACGCTTGACCAATGGGATAAGGATCGCGCTACTGTCTTAACTGAATGGTGGTCATCTGCTCAGACGTATATTAATCATGCAAAAGATGCAGGATTTATTGTAGGTAGTGCCCTACCATTTTGGACAGACAACAAAAAAGTTACAGACGTAAAAGAGGACTTCTTTAAGGACATGGTGGATATCCAAGACTATGTATCCATTATGGCGTATCGAGATACAGCTTTAGGATCAAATAGCATCACGTCTCTTGCAAACTCTGAAGTGCTGTATGCTAACTCACCAAAAGTGGAAGTAGGCGTCGAGTTAAACCCATACGAGATTGACTATGTATCCTTTGCCAATCACTCTAAGTCAGAGATTCAAAAACAAGTTTCCCTTGTACGACGACACTTTATGGAAGACCAAGCAGAAGGATTTAAAGGTATCACGATGCAAAGTTACAGTGCTTGGAAGAAGAAAGAAGAGGAATAGAGAAAAAGCGTCTCCTTAGAGAGGCGTTTTTTTATTATTAAAAAGGGGTATCCCAGCTTGGATACCCCCTGTCTATTAGTATAGGTCTGGCTGGAACTCACTTCTTAAAAGTCCCATCATAATGGTATCGTAGTATTCTCCATTTACGAATTCATTGCTTCTTAGTCTGCCTTCTAATTGAAAGCCACATTTTTCATAAACTCTTAGTGCTTGATGGTTGCCACTCCATGTATCAAGCTGAATTCGTTCCATGTTCAAGTCGTAGAAAAGGTGCTTCGCGAGTGTCATGATGATATCCATGCCGTAGCCTTTGCCCCAGTAATCCTTCTCTCCGATAACAAGGCCGATAGTAGCAGAACGGGTGATGACGTTAATATCACGGAAGTCGCACTTACCAATGTGCTGAGAGGATTCTTTTTCATAAACAGAAAATACGTATCCATGAGTTAATAGATTGTGTTGTGTAAGATTTTGTTCATAATGTGCCTCGATTGCTTCTAATGGATTGTTGATTTGGTACGCAAATTCTGATCCTGAGCCTAATCTTGTGATGTCCTCATCGTTATTCCAACGGTAAACATTTTGAAGATCCGGTTTTGTGACAGGACGTAGCTCGACGTTTTTTCCGATTAACATAATAAGTTCCTACCTTTCTCTCTCTTTGATATGTTTCGGCTAGTAGATTGAACTGTTTCGATTATCATTGTCATCATAAGCACCATCCTCTCACATTTACTCTCCATTATACGAATAGTTTGATAAAAGTTAAATTAAAAAATAGGAAACTTTCAAGATAGAGAAGGAGCGGATACAGGAGAAGGAGTGACGGATAAGCGGCTCAAAGGAGCGGATAAAGAAGGAGGAGTGACGGATAAGCGGATCAAAGAAGCGGATACAGAAGGAGGAGTGACGGATAAACGGTTCAAAGGAGCGGATACAGAAGGAGAAGTGGCGGATAAGCAGTTCAAAGGAGCGGATAAAGAAAGAGGAGTGACGGATAAGCGGTTCAAAGGAGCGGATAAAGAAAGAGGAGTGACGGATAAGCAGTTCAAAGGAGCGGATAAAGAAAGAGGAGTGACGGATAAGCGGTTCAAAGGAGCGGATAAAGAAAGAGGAGTGACGGATAAGCAGTTCAAAGGAGCGGATAAAGAAAGAGGAGTGACGGATAAGCGGTTCAAAGGAGCGGATAAAGAAAGAGGAGTGACGGATAAGCAGTTCAAAGGAGCGGATAAAGAAAGAGGAGTGACGGATAAGCGGTTCAAAGGAGCGGATAAAGAAAGAGGAGTGACGGATAAGCGGCTCAAAGGAGCGGATAAAGAAGGAGGAGTGACGGATAAACAATTCAAAAGGAGTGTACACAGAATGAAAAGCGAAGAATAACCAAACAAACATGTTCTAACAAAAAAAGTAAGAGAATTTTCTTCCATACCTACATACATCCACACAAAATTCAAGTAGCTCAGAATACATTTTGTACTTGAATTTTCTCTTAGGATTCTGTAATGTTGAATACAACATATAGATTTCAATTATAAAATTAAAACTATATATGCTAAAACTAGCGAGTTGAAGGTGCTCAATCAGAGCATAATAGGGAATCTGGTGAAAAGCCAGAACTGTCCCCGCAACTGTAAGTGTGACGAAATGAGACATTCCACTGTATCGATGGATATGGGAAGGGCTCAGAGTAGGTGGAAGCACAAGTCAGGAGACCTGCCTTCTCTCGTACGTAGTTTCAACATTCTTCGGGGACCAAGAAGGTGAAACGATAGACATACATATGAGTACTGGATTAGTCTAATCCTTTTCATAAATGATGCTGTCGTGATAACCGCTTTCCCTTCGAGGGATGGCGGTTTTTTATTTGTATAGGAGGTATGGGAGATGAATGTAATGACATCAGTTAAAACAAAAGAGAACCAATCATTTGAGGCGTGGTTTGCTGAATTAAAAGAGGATTTATACGGATTAACGGGAGTTTTTCCACACCTTGAGATAGAGGACTATATTGAAACGGTCATGACATCCTTGTATCAAAAGGGGGAAAGTTCTAAAGATCATGTGTACAATGAGCTGATTTTAAAAGGTCTAGAGCGCATGGATGAGCAAGAGCCTGATTGGACGTATGTTTGTGCGCGTATCTATGCAAAGCAATTATATGAAGATGTTGCCACAAGGCGAGAACCTTCACCAACCGGTGACTACCCGTCTTTCCAAAAACTTATTTATCTGCTTGAAGAAAAAGGGGTGTATAGCTCTTTTATTCTGGATTCTTATACAGATGAGGAACTACATACGTTGGGACAGAAACTAGTACCAGAGCGGGATGAGTTTTTTAACTACATCGGCCTAAGAACATTAGCTGATCGTTATTTAGCAAAAGGTCACGATGGTGAACTGTATGAACTTCCGCAGGAGCGGTTCATGATTATTGCTATGACACTAATGGCCAAGGAACCTAGCTCCAAACGCATGCAATTAATAGAGGAAGCCTACTGGGCGATTAGTAATCTGTACATGACAGTCGCGACACCTACTCTATCAAACGCTGGGAAAAGCTATGGGCAGTTATCTAGCTGTTTTATAGACACGGTAGATGATAGCTTGCAAGGTATTTTTGATAGTAACACTGACATTGCAAATCTATCGAAAAGTGGTGGTGGTATTGGGGTTTATCTCGGGAAGATTCGTTCAAAAGGCAGTGATATTAAAGGGTACAAAGGTGTCAGTTCCGGTGTTATTCCATGGATGAAGCAACTTAATAATACTGCTGTCAGTGTCGATCAGCTTGGTCAACGCCAGGGTGCGATTGCTGTTTACTTAGATGTGTGGCATCAGGATATCTTCGCCTTCCTAGATGCAAAACTAAATAATGGGGATGAGCGCCAACGTACGCATGACCTTTTCACAGGTGTTAGTCTGCCAGATTTATTTATGGAAGCAGTAGAGAACCGTGAAGATTGGTATCTATTTGATCCTCACGAAGTTCGTACCGTAATGGGTTTCAGTTTAGAGGATCATTATGATGAAAAAGAGGGATCAGGTAGTTTCCGAGAAAAGTACCAAGCTTGTGTAGATAATCCAAATCTATCGAAGCGTGCTGTTCCGGCGATAGATATCATGAAGAGGGTTATGATTAGTCAACTCGAAACAGGAACGCCATTTATGTTTTACAGAGATGAAGTCAATCGTAAGAATCCAAATTCACATAAAGGCATGGTGTATTGTACCAATTTATGTACAGAGATTACGCAGAATCAAAGTCCAACAACGGTAGAGGAAGAGTACACTCAAGACGGCAAAATCATTACTGTAAAAAATCCTGGAGACTTTGTTGTTTGTAATCTATCGAGTATTAATCTAGGAAAGGCTGTACCGGATGATGTTCTAGAACGTCTTATCCCTATTCAAGTTCGTATGCTTGATAATGTAATTGACTTAAATCAAATCCCAGTTGTCCAAGCAGAAATTACGAATAACCATTATCGAGGCATTGGACTCGGTACATTTGGGTGGCATCATTTATTAGCTGTACAAGGAATTCGTTGGGAATCGGAAGAGGCTGTTAGCTTTGCAGATGAACTATATGAGAACATCTCGTATCTTACGATTGAAGCTAGTAAAGAGTTAGCTAAAGAAAAAGGCGCTTATCCGTATATGGAAGGCTCTAAGTGGCACACAGGCGAGTACTTTTTAGATAGAGGCTATACGCAATCCTCTTGGCATTCCTTACAGCAAGAGGTGCAGCAGCATGGTGTGCGAAATGGCTACATGATGGCCGTAGCACCGAACTCCTCGACGTCTATTATTGCAGGGAGTACGGCTAGTATCGACCCTGTTTTCAAGAAGTTTTACTCTGAAGAAAAGAAAAATTACAAAATCCCTGTTACAGCGCCAGATTTAAATGAACAAACCTATTGGTATTACAAGTCTGCTTACGACATTGATCAAACATGGAGTATTCATCAAAATGCAGCACGCCAACGACATATAGACCAATCTGTTTCCTTTAATATCTATGTGAAAAATTCCGTGCAGGCGAAAGAGTTATTACAACTTCATCTTGAAGCGTGGCGTAACAAATTGAAAACCACCTATTACATGCGATCAACTTCAACAGAGGATATAGAAGATTGTGAGAGTTGCTCATCTTAATGAAGGAGGAATAATCATGAATGAATCATTGTTATCAAAACGAGATTTATATGATACAAAAGCACCTAATCAATCAACAGGCATTATTAATGGACGTAGCTCTAATGTTTTAAATTGGGATGATGCACGCTTTTCGTGGGCTTATCCAATGTATAAAAATATGTTAGCGAACTTTTGGATCCCAAATGAAATCAACATGAATAATGATACGAAGCAGTGGCCACAATTAAGTGAAAAGGAACAAGATACGTTCAAAAAGGTTATTGGATTACTAGCATTTCTTGATTCTATTCAAACCGATTATAGTGGGAAGATTGCCGACTACTTGACCGACTCTAGCTTAACAGCGCTTATGCAAGTACTTTCCTTCCAGGAGGTTGTTCATAATCAATCATACTCCTACGTATTATCATCACTTGTTTCCAAACAAGAACAAGACGAGATTTTTGAATATTGGAAGCATGATGAGGTGTTGCTGGAGCGAAATGAGTTTATTGCCAATGGATATAAGGAGTTTGTTGAAAAGCCAACGCCAGAATCATTTCTTCGGTCGGTCGTTTATGATGTAGTGCTAGAAGGGTTGTTCTTTTATGCTGGTTTTGCATTTTTCTACAATCTGGCCCGCAATCAGAAAATGGTATCAACGAGTACGATGATTAACTATATCAACCGAGATGAACAGCTTCATGTGAATTTATTTGTTCATATTTTCAAGGAAACGTTAGAGGAACATCCTGAGATTGATCGAGCAGAAATGCTTCAGTTTGTTACCGACACATTCCGTAAAGCAGCTGAGCTTGAGATTAAATGGGCATCTTACATTATTGGGGATGACTTTGATGGCCTCTCGATGTCAGAGCTAGATGCTTATATTAAATTTATGGCCAACAAGCGATGCATAGAACTTGGGGCAGAAAAGCCATTTCAGGATTACAAAAAGAATCCACTTAAATGGATCCGAGCATACGAAGATGTGAACAGTGGGAAGTCCGACTTCTTCGAGCAGAAGTCTCGCCAGTATACGAAAGTGAATTACCAGGATAATGGATTTGATGATTTATAAGAAAGCAAGAACCCCGCAGTCATTGCGGGGTTTTTTATATGGATTCAAATGGTACAATAAGAAAAAAGAATCGGGAGGTGTGGAAGATGAAGGAAGAAATATTGGATAGCCTCCATACATTGGAAAGAGTACATCAAATTCGTATTTTATATGCTTGTGAAGCGGGGAGTCGAGCGTATGGTCTAGCTTCAGAATCAAGCGACTATGATGTTCGTTTTATCTATATCGCACATCCGGAATGGTATTTATCGATTGATCAAAAGCGAGATGTGATTGAAGAACCATTACATGACCAAATTGACTTAAGTGGATGGGAGCTGACGAAAGCGTTACAGCTTTTTCGAAAATCAAATCCTTCTATGCTTGAGTGGCTTCAATCCTCTATTGTATATCAACAAGATGATGACTTTATATCTCAGCTATTTGATCTTTTACCAAACGTTTTTTCCGTAAAACCGGTGATGTATCATTATTTACATATGGCTAAACGCAATTACAAAGATGTTATCAACAAACAAACGGTTACAGTGAAGCACTACCTTAATGTGTTACGACCTTTACTGGCGTGTATCTGGATGAAGCAATATGAGAGTATCCCACCGATGCAGTTTGCAAGAATGGTAGAGGATCTGAACCTACCTGCTAACCTTCGCTTGAATATTGAACGAATCAGAGAGTTGAAAATAGATGCATGTGAAAAAGAACAAGTTGGACCACAGCCACGTTTGCAACGGTATATGGAAGAACAACTCGCGTTCATTCAAGAGTATGTAGAAGGGGTAACCCCAAATGATACAACCATTACAACGGAGTTAGACGAGTTGTTTCGAAAGGTGTTATTCCAGACATGGAGTAGTTACTTTTATTTTCATAGTGATTCTTTATAAAAAAACTCCTTTACCTTAACGTTACGGAAACCCTTATGATAATGGCAGAAGATAAAGGAGGAAATGACTTGAAAATAAAAGAAGCAGCTAACCAGCTACATACAACCCCGAGAACGATTCGATTTTACGAAGAAAAGGGACTCATTGAGCCAGAAAAAGGGGAAAATGACTATCGATATTATAATGAAGCGGATCTATGGCGGTTGCAAGCAATTCTTGCTCTTCGTGAAATTGGAATGTCTACAAATCAAATCAAAGAAGCTCTCGAAGATGAAAAAGAGATCGAAACATATTTAAATGTTCAGCGTTCTGCCCTTTATGAAGAATGGCTTCAAATGAAAGATATGATTACAACAGTCGATGACATGCTTGAAAAACAAAAAGAACACAAATTAGCCGCTGAAGATCTTTTCAAACTTTCGAAACAATTAAAAGGGTTAAAACAAACACGGAATGATTGGGAAGATAAATGGAATTTCAATAACCAGGCTCAAGCTTATGACCAAAATATTAAAACAACAGGTTACCGTTTTAACGTACACGAGCATTATCATGAAGCGTTAGCTAAAGTGAGGGAATGTATATCACCAATGTCTGGTCAACTAGGAGTAGATATTGGAACAGGAACTGGAAACCTGGCATCTTTATTCTTGGAAAAGGACGTAGAGATGATTGGAGTAGATCAGTCCGAAGAGATGCTAAAAGTTTGCAAGGAAAAGCATCCTGAGATGGACGTTCGCCATGGTCATTTCTTGGCTCTTCCATTAATGGATGGGCAAGCAGATTTTATTACCACGAGTTATGCTCTTCATCACATTCCTGATACACAAAAGCTATTGGCACTAAAAGAGATGGACAGAGTTTTAGGAAATGAGGGATGTATTGCTATAGCTGATCTTATGTTCAAAGATGAGCACGATCGAAAGTTGAAATTAGCTAAGTACAAGGAAGAGGAGAATCACGAAGCGCTTGAGGCAATCCATGATGAATATTATGCGGATCGCTCCTTGCTAGTGAACTGGTTGAAAGAAAATGGCTATCATGTAGAATGTTTGGCCTTTAATCCAATTCTTCATGTTGTGTTTGCAGAAAAAGTATAAGAAATTTCACGGACATATGTAGAGAAAGATAAGTAAAGGAACAGGCCGAATAGTCTCTGTTCCTTTATTTTTTTGGCTGTGTTAAAGTTTGTTGTTGATATAATAATGAAATAGTTTTATG
>NZ_AVBF01000017.1 GCF_000770635.1 Pontibacillus yanchengensis Y32 | reverse complement strand
ATTGGAACCTTTTTAATTATCTGAGACTAGTTTTGTCCCAGTCTCTTTTCTATATAGCTCTTTCATTATCAGTTAATGTTGTAAGCTCTTGTGAAAGGGCCACAAGTTGGTTTCTTACCTCACCCGTTTCCTCCATCTGCATATCTTGCATTTGTGCAGTTTCAAACAATTGTTTTGCCGAGGAGAGCGTTTTTTGAGTAACTTCATGGAATTCATTAAATGCGTTTTCCATTTTCGGAATCATGTCACCTGCTTTTGACACTTCTTCTTTTGATTGGTTTAAAATTTCATTAAATGCATAAATATGCTGTGATAAATTATCAAAAGACGACTTAGATGACTGGGCATGATCTAAATGATTGGTTAACTGACTATACATTTGGTGGAATTCTTGTGAAAGATAATGACTAATATCTAATGTTTGTTTCATTTTTTCGTCTATATCAAGTGCTGCCTCTCTAGAGTTTTCGGCTAGTTTGCGAACTTCACTTGCTACAACTGCAAAACCTTTACCATGCTCACCTGCTCTGGCAGCTTCAATAGTAGCATTTAAGGCTAGAAGTTTAGTCCTTTCAGCAATATCCTGAATCATCTTCCCAGCATGGTCAATATTCACCGTATGTTTTTCAAATTCCTCTATCTTTGTAGTCATATCTTTGAAGCCTTGGTGGTAGGTTTCTAATGCATTCATAATGGAAGAAACACTTTCATTACCTTCATCAATAGAGTGGTTCATATCATCTTGCCTACTGTACATTTCATTATAAGAATCAGTTAATCTCTGTAAAAAATATTTTAATTCTTCAAATACATTCATTTGCTCATTAAATGTACCTTCTGTTTCCTCTGTGCCTCTAATAACTCCCTGCAGTTCCTGCTTCATATCCGTTTGGGAGTCCCCTAGTTTGTCTGAAGAAACAGCTAACTCATCGCTAGTAGAAGATAATTGATTGGCCGCAACCTTTATATTGGATAACATATGTACGATTTGATCAATCAGCTCTTGGTAACTATCCGCCAAGGATTGTATTTCTGGAATGGAAGTTTTAATACCTGAAGAATCCTGGAAATCACCATCCCGTGCATTTCTCATTATATGTTGTAGATTTGTTAATGGTTTGAACATTCTCCGAATGAAAATAAAAATGATCGCAATGATTAATACAAAACTAATAATTCCTACTGTTAATGAATATTTAGCCAATTGGTTTGCAGAACTCATGAACTGTTTAGCTGGGACACCTATTACATAAATTCCCTTTAGTTCTTGTATTGAAGCATAAGAAAATAAGTAGTCTTCACCTTTCCAAGTACCAATCATTGAACCATCTTCTTCTTTTTTTATTTGATTGGTAATAGCACTATTAAATGTTGCCTCAGGTTGTGTTTTATCAGGGAATGTTTTCATCTGTTCTTCCTGAAGTAAAAAGACATTAGCTGAAAAACCGTCATAATTCATTTCAGCTTCTTGAGAGTTCACAACTTCTTTTATTTGCTCATCAAAAGAATCTTTGTCCCCTACGAATGCAAACATCATACGTTCTGCAATATCTTTCATTACAAATATTTCTCGTTCAAGTCGGTCTTGAACCAGGTCCATTTGACTCTCTTTAGCTTTTGAATAAGACAACCACCCTACTGTTGTAATGGAAGCTAGGAATAAAATCCCTATCAGAATAGATAACCTTGCCTGAAAAGACAGTCCAAGACTTTTTCTTTTTTTCTCAGAATTGTTTTTGGAGCTAGTTGGCCTATTATTTGCTTTTCTTTTTTTAGTACTATTTTTGACGGAATTCATTAATTTCCCATTATTCTTGAAGACAGCTGGTAGACTTTGCACCTTTGATAAAAGCTTTTTCAATAGCTTAGGTGATTTCAAAACGAACACCCCATTATATATGATTAGTCTTGCTCCATAGTTGAGTATGACAATCATTTGTTAATGAGGTGTAAATAAACCCTTAAATTTCATTAAACTTCGATCTTTTTCACCAGGATTTTTGTCCCATCTACATTTTCAACACGGATGGCTTCCCCTTTTTGAATCCAGTGACCATTTGATACAGCGCTATATTCATCACTATTTACTTTTATCGTTCCCACTGGTCTAAGATCTGTTAATGTCTCCCCTTCTTTTCCAATTAAATGTTGATATGATTCATTCATCGAATTATACCCTTGTTCTGAAGTTAACTGATCTAATAAAGCAATCTTTGACCACATTTTACGTTTAGGAAATACCTTTAGAAACAGCAGTGACCCAAATGCGCCTAATAAGACACCACTTACTCCATACATCCCCGTTACCCAATCAGGTGCACTCATACCTACAGTAAAAAGCATACTTATGCCCCCAATGGTAGATAAAGTGCCATCATTTAATAATTTTCCATCTATGATAATAAGAAGTAAGCTAACTAAATATACAATAATCATGATAAAGAACATCGTCGTCGATAGATACGACATAAAGTAAAATGTAATAAACGCTAAACCCAGGACGCCAAATATCCCCTTCATATTGACAAACAATTCTCCAAACAAGAACATCGTTCCAAACCCGGTTATGAGTAAAGCAATCCACGCTGCATCTATAGCAAACATTGTAAACACCTCACTTTTATACATATTTACGATTTATTTTGTAAATTGTTTCAAAAAAGAAAGAATTTTATGTTTTTTATAGAATTAATTATAAATGAAATTAACATTAAAGGAGAAGGGTTATGAGTCGATTGATAAAAAAGTTATTAGTTGTCACCTTAGTTTTTCTCTTCATTGTAAGTATAACAAAAGATTTAACAACAGGTACTTTCCCTACTTCAGCTAATGAGGATGAATCAAAGCCTGATCAATCAACACAAACTTCTACAACAGCTAAAGCTACTACTAAAATAGACACACAGCCTCATCAACCAAACAAACGGTTTGAAACGATTAAGTATAACGTAAAGGCCGGCGAAACAGTACTCTCTATAATTGAAAGATTAAATAAACAAGGGACTCCTGTTACTATTCAACAAATGCTCAAAGATTTCGAAAATTTAAACCCTAATACCAACCCTCATCAAATCGAAACAAATGAACCATATTATTTTCCAGTCTATAGACAAAATGAAAATGATATGTAAAAATAATGCTCGTTACTTCATATTTCATTTCAATGCCTTTATAATGATTATGGTAAGTTTTATTGGCTTTGAAATATCGCAATCGTTAAAGGAGCGATTATATGACTATTACAAATCGTAAAGACACACGTCCAGTACGTGTTGGAGACCTCGTAATTGGTGGTAGTAATAAAGTTGTCGTCCAGTCCATGACAACAACTAAAACACATGACGTTGAAGCAACTGTAAAAGAAATTCATCGTCTAGAAGAGGCTGGTTGTCAAATCGTTCGAGTGGCATGCCCAGATGAACGTGCTGCTGACGCAATTGCAGACATAAAAAGACAAATTAATATCCCACTTGTTGTCGATATACATTTTGATTATAAAATGGCGTTAAAAGCAATTGAAGGCGGAGCTGACAAGATTCGTATCAATCCAGGAAATATCGGTAAACGACGTAAGGTTGAAGCTGTTGTAAATGCTGCAAAAGAAAAGGGAATCCCTATTCGCATAGGAGTAAATGCTGGATCCTTAGAGCGTCATCTCCTTGAAAAATATGGTTACCCTACAGCCGATGCCATGGTAGAAAGTGCTCTTCATCATATCCAAATTTTAGAGGAACTTGATTTCCATGATATCATCGTTTCATTAAAAGCTTCCGATGTTAACCTAGCTATTGAAGCATACGAAAAGGCTGCTGAGCATATCTCATATCCGTTACACTTAGGTATTACAGAAGCAGGAACTCAATTTGCAGGTACTGTAAAAAGTGCTGCAGGCTTAGGTGCTATCCTAAGCAAGGGAATCGGAAGTACCCTTCGAATTTCATTAAGTGCAGATCCTGTAGAAGAAGTCAAAGTTGGTCGTGAACTGCTCAAAACATTTGGCTTAGCCGACAATGCTGCAACACTTATTTCTTGCCCAACATGCGGTCGTATTGAGATTGATTTAATTTCAATTGCAAATGAAGTTGAAGAATATATTCAAAACATTAAAGCACCGATAAAAGTCGCAGTGTTAGGTTGTGCTGTTAACGGACCAGGTGAAGCCCGTGAAGCTGATATTGGTATTGCCGGAGCACGTGGTGAAGGCCTCCTATTCAGACACGGAGAAATCATTCGTAAGGTTCCTGAGGAAACAATGGTAGAAGAACTGAAGAAAGAAGTAGACAAGATTGCTGAAGAATATTTAGCACAAAAGGGATAAATGGAAAAAGCAGCTCACTAAGAGCTGCTTTTTTTATATTAGAAAGGAGCTAAAAACAGAGTTAACACAATAGAAATGGCACCAGCAATTATTGCTGTATTCCCTAATGTGTCAGCACCTCTTCGCCTAGCTATAAAACCAACAATGATCCCAGCAGCACCCATGATTACTGGTAATATAAAGAAGGATAGTACAGAAAGAATCACAGCCAACCAGCCAAAACCTGCTTGGACGTCACTTTCCATATCTGTTTCCTTTTCATCAGATTTAATTGGATCTCGCACACTGTTCTCATCAATCGCAGCTTCTTGTGCGAATTCCACATCATCTGTACCTGGATAAACGCTTGGACTATTCGCTAACGTGTCTTCTTCCCCTATTACACGTTCATCCTGATCATGGTTTTCGATTTCTTTGAATTCACTTTCTTTTTCGTTCCCATAATGCGGAGCTTCTTCAACCTTTTCCTCAAGGTTATTCTCATTCTTTTCATCCATGAAATTGTCCCTCGCTTTCTTTAGAGGTGCATGCTTAGTTTATGGTAAAACCTCAAAGTTTAACGTGGTACATTTAGCCAAGAGGACTGCTAACAGTTATTAAATAACGCGTTATTTATAAAGGGAATATGTTCAAGAAGTGAATAAGAAAAGTTATTCAAGATAAGAGGCATAATCTTGAAGACTTGGATTCGAGATAATTTGGATTTCTGAGTAATTCACTGGCATAAGAAGAGGAATGTTTCCTTAGCTTTAAATTGGAATAAAGGTGGCCTTGGAACAACTCGCGTCCTGCCGGCGAGCTGGCAAGCTACCTTCGGGAAGAACGCCCTCAGGGGATCTTGCCTACCTCTTTCTCCGGCGGGAGTCTCGTCGTTCCCAGGCCACCTTTGCTATTGTTAAGAGGAACGGAAACATGGCCAGATTTGAGTCATATCTTCTGGATTATGCTCTCCAAACTAATAAGTTCTAGTATCAAAATGTAGTCATAACAAAATGGTAATTCAGAAAAACTCACTATTAGTACTAAATCAGAATCCCTTCCATATACAGTAAGATATATGCAAAATATTATTACTCCAAGAGGTAACATAAGAAGGTTTCCACTGAAAATAAAAGCTTTTCGGTTCGGAGGAGACTACATTTAACCGGGGGTCCGATAGTCATTACCCTGATGGGGTGAAGGGTTAACTGCGAGACTCCCGCGGGAGAAAGAGGTTGGTGAGACCCCGGAGGGAGCGAAGTGAGTGAGAAGGCTCACCAGCTCGCCCGCAGGAAAGCGAGTTGGTGAGCCGTAACCCCCTTTCGTTTTTCCGAGTATCGGACCCACTCTTTATACAATGATTATCTCGAATCCAAGTCTCCAATATAATGGGGCGATTTTGGAATATTTAACAAAACAAAAAACTAGCTCACCTTATTATTAAGGTGAGCTAGTTTTTTTATTCTGCGAAGGCTAGTGCTTCGTGAGATTTTGCTTTTTCCTGTATTTCTTCCGCATACCAACTTTTGGCATGTCCATTTTCGTCTTTGTAGGTTTCCATTCCACTCATACCTCTATGGTAAGCAGTTAATGCTTCATTCCAGTTACCGTATTCATTGTGAAGAAAATCTAAATAAATTAAAGATAATTGCATGGAGTAATAAGGGTCGAATAGAAGTTCTTCTTCATATGGTAAACCTCCCATATCAGCAATCCAAGGTGCTGTGTTCTTCATAAACTGAGACATGCCATAAGCTCTGCCATATTTCGTTTCTGGACCAACTAGGGTGGGGTCAAATTTACCGCCTGTTTCCACTTTAAGTAGCTCATAAGCTAAGTATGGATCAATCTCATATCGTTTAGCCTCGCGAACCAAATACAGAGCCCAGGTCTTTTTAAATCGTCCTTCACTTTCTTTAACCATCTTTTGTGCTACTTTATCCCTCTCAGGCCAAATATGATACCCATTTTTTTCTTTAAAACTTGTCTCCATATTTGCCATATAATCATTTTCAGACTTTAATTCCTCATTCTTCTCTCTAAGTTGCTCATTTTTTTCCTGTAATGTTTCTGTTTTCTCACCATAAAAATGTAACATTAACATAAAACTTATCGTTATGAATAAAAACAAAAGTAATAATTGCGAATAAGACTTAATACGTTGCATGGCGTATCGTCCTCCTTTCTTAATATAACTCTCAATGTTTCCCCAATCCTTCATAAACAGATCTTACTGTTTATCTAACATGCACATCCAGCCTAGACCCATCATAGGATTGCTTATAAAGAGTATCTTAGAAATGAGGCGAATGAATTTGAAGAATATGATTAAACAAGTAGTTCACCAAAAGCTTAAGAGTTTAACACCTAATGCGTTAATTGCTTATGGTCAGGAATACCAAATTTATCTAACAAAAGAACAGGCTACTAGTATAGTTTACTACTTAAAAAAGACAGATTTAAATCCGTTAGATGAAAAAGATCGGATAAAAGCTTTAAAAAAACTTGCTCAAATCACCGACCCTCAAACAGCACAGAAAGTAAATCGCATCTTTCAACAAATGATTAAAGACAATGGGTTATCTCATTGGTTCTAAAAATCTTAAACGTCCTTCTGCAGGGCGTTTTTCATTTGGTCTCAGTTGACCATTTGCATGAATTTATTTATAGTATGGAGAGCAGTTCAACCATGTTGAATTGATTCATGCAAAGGAGTTGAACGATATGATTACATTAGGATCTCACGTATCCATGAGTGGTAAAAACATGTTAAAAGGTGCAAGTGAAGAGGCCGTTTCTTATGGCGCTAACACGTTTATGATATATACAGGCGCACCTCAAAACACTCGTCGAAAAGCAATTGAAGACCTCAATATAGAAGCTGGAATTGAGCATATGGACAAGCATGATATTGAGGAGATCATTGTACATTCTGCCTATATTATTAATATAGGGAATACGGTAAAACCTCATGTATTTGAGTTAGGTGTGGATTTTTTATCAAATGAAATAGAACGAGTTGAAGCATTACAAAAAGCAAATCAAATCGTATTACACCCAGGTTCCCATGTAAGTCAGGGTGAAGAAATTGGTTTGAACAAAATCATCGAAGGCCTTAATGAAGTATTTGCAAATAAACCAGACACCAATTGCCAGATAGCGCTTGAGACAATGGCAGGCAAAGGTAGTGAACTAGGCAAAACCTTTGAAGAGATTGCTACCATCATAGAAGGTGTAGAACAGAGCGACAAGCTTTCTGTTTGCCTTGATACATGCCACGTTCATGATGCAGGATATGACATAGTTAATGATTTTGATGGTGTATTAGAGCACTTCGACAAAACAATTGGCCTAGATCGATTAAAAGTATTGCACATTAATGACAGTAAAAATGAATGCGGTGCTAGAAAAGACCGACATGAAAACATTGGATATGGGTATATTGGTTTTAAGGCATTATCTTATATTGTTCATCATCCAAAGCTTTCGAATATCCCAAAGATTCTCGAAACTCCTTATGTAGGGGAAGATAAGAAAAACAAAAAGCCTCCATATCAATATGAAATTGATGACTTAAGAAACCAAACCTTCTCAGACTGGCGTCCAAATTTGCTTCAAGCTACAAAATCTTAATGTTGGACAACTGATACTTTTGTACCTTACCTTTTTTCTTAAGATACTAAACTTATCTCGAAAAATTTTCACAAAATAATAATAGAAATGATGAAACCCTCACTACTTTTCAGTAGTGAGGGTTTATTTTAAAGAGTTTATCGCTTACCTTTATTATTTCGATTCATCTTCTTCTTGATATCATCTTGTTGCTTTTTCATTTTTTTCTTATAACCTGGCTTCACTTTTTTAGGCTTTCGTACTCGCTTCCATGCTTCACGGTCTGCTTCACTTTCTTGATGCTTTCGAGTTGAGCGCTCATTCCAATCTTTTAGATGCTCCCAATCGCCTTTTTTGATATCATATCGATCAAAGGTTAATCCTCTTTTTTCAAGCTTGCTAATTAGTTGCTCATCTTCTGCTGTATATAGGTTTATTGCTGTACCTTCTAAACCAGCTCGAGCTGTTCGACCTACCCTGTGGATATAAAACTCCTCTTCTTTTGGTAGGTCTGCATTAATAACGTGACTTACACCTTGAATATCAATACCTCTGGCAGCCAAGTCTGTAGCCACAATATATTGGAAACGTAGATTTTTTATATCCTTTACCATTCTCTTGCGTTCACGAGGAGAGAGGCCACCATGCAATAATCCCGTTTCCAACCCTTTGTCGTTCAATTCTTTATACAATTCGTCTGCTCTTTCTTTACGATTCGCAAAAATAATTGCTAGATACGGTTGAATAAGCTTAGAAATATTAATAATCATGTCGGATTTATCGCGATGACGTAATGGAATAAGACGGTGTTCCATTTTTTCAGGTGATGGCTTGTTTTCATCTGCTACGATGAATTCAGGATTCTCTAAATATTTTTTCAAGAATGGTCTTAGCTTTTCAGGAATAGTAGCAGAGAAAACGAGTAATTGAACTTCTTCATCCATACGTACTAAAATTTGATCCACTTCTTCAATAAAACCTAAATCAAGCATAAGGTCTGCTTCATCCACAACAAAGGATTTAGCCGTGTATGGATCTAAGGCGTTTTCTTGAACTAGATCAAGAATTCGTCCTGGAGTACCTACTACAATTTGCGGTTGCTCTTTAAGGTTTTCCATAGTTTTTTGCTTATCTGTTCCACCAATAAACAACTTGGCTTTCCAGGTTTCTTGTTTGTCTGCGTGTTGAATCATTTTACGTACTTCATCGTAAATTTGTGTAGCCAGCTCTCTTGTTGGTGCTGTAATGATGACTTGTACTTCTTGTTTTGTTTCATCAATCTTGTCGATTAGTGGAATTAAATAGGAATGAGTTTTACCTGAGCCCGTGTGAGATTGCCCAATTAAACTCTCGCCTCTCAAAACGGATGGTACAACTTTCGATTGAATGGGCGTAGGTTCATGAAAGCCCAATCTTCCTATAATATCATTCATCATCGGCGTCAATGCGTATGATTTAAATGTTTGATCAGTCATTATATTTCTCCTTTACGTACAACTATTGCTTATTTATTATAGTAGAGTTCTATCAATTAATCCATCTTTCCTTAGTTTTTAAACCGACTTGTTTTGTATAATTAGCATTTTCCCTTTATAATGGGTTAGAGAAACTTGAAACTTTTTTACTCTCGAGGAGTTAGAGGGGGACCGTAGAATGGAAGTAATTAAAATTGCTCCTAGAGGTTATTGTTATGGAGTTGTCGACGCAATGGTAATTGCACGAAACGCCTCCAAAGATCCGAATTTACCTCGTCCTTTATACATTTTAGGGATGATTGTTCATAATCGCCATGTAACAGAAGCATTTGAAAGCGAAGGTGTTGTTACCTTAGATGGTAAAGACCGCTCACAGCTACTGGAAGATATTCATGAAGGTACTGTAATTTTCACTGCTCACGGAGTATCACCAGAGGTGAAACAGCGCGCTGAAGAAAAAGGACTTACTGTTTTAGATGCAACTTGTCCTGATGTTACAAGAACCCATGATTTAATTCGTGAAATGACTGGAAAAGGCTATGAAATCGTATATATTGGTAAAAAAGGGCATCCTGAGCCTGAAGGTGCATTGGGAGTTGCCCCTGATCATGTACACTTAATCCAATATGAAGAAGATATAAAAGATTTGAATCTTACATCTGACAAAATCATGGTCACCAACCAAACGACTATGAGTCAATGGGATGTTTATGATGTAATGGAAAAAGTGAAAGAGAAATATCCTCAAACTGAAATTCATCAAGAAATTTGTATGGCGACCCAAGTACGTCAAGAAGCAGTTGCTGAACAAGCTGGAGATGCTGACTTAACCCTTGTGGTAGGTGACCCACGAAGCAACAATTCTTGCCGCTTACAACAGGTTTCTGAAGAAAAAGCCGGTACAAAAGCCTATCGTATAGCTGATGTAAGCGAAATCGAATATGAGTGGTTAGAAAATGTAGAGAAAGTGGCTATTACAGCTGGTGCCTCCACACCTACCCCACTTGTCAAAGAAGTTATTCGTTTCATCGAAAATTATGATAGTAATGACGAAAATACGTGGGATCGAACTTCAAAAGTAGAACAACGTAAGATCCTGCCAAAAGTAAAAACGAAAAAATAAAAAGATTAAGCAAAAATCCTAGTACACGTGTACTAGGATTTTTCTTTATAAGAACTGAAATGGTTCTGTATTCGCTTTTGAAATCATGACATCCGTTTGAATGTTGTTTTCTTCAAAAGTAGTTTGCAAGTAATCATGAACAACTTTTTTCATTACTTTTTCTACGTGATGACCAGGGTCAATAACATTTAACCCCATACCTAGAGCGTCATGGGCAACATGAAAGTATAAATCACCAGTAATAAACACGTCGGCACCAGATCGTTTGGCTTGAGATATAAATTTATTTCCATCTCCTCCTAAGACAGCTACCTTTTTAATTGTCTTAGATAAATCACCTACAACACGTAATGCAGGTACATCAAATGACGTTTTAACATGCTCAGCAAAATCCTTAAGACTGATAGGATTCTTAAGTGATGCAACACGCCCTGCTCCTTGTTTTTCCCCTTTATTTTCAAGAGGAATTAGATCGTAAGCCACTTCTTCATAAGGATGAGCATCTTCCATAGCAGAAAGAACTTTCGACAGAAGACTTTGTGGAACAATCGTTTCCATTTTCACTTCATCCACTTTTTCTAACTCTCCTTGAGTACCTATATAAGGATTGGTGTTCTCAGAAGGTTTAAATGCCCCAATACCCGAACTATGAAAGGTACAATGACTATATTCTCCTATATGGCCTGCTCCTGCATCACCAAGTGCTTCTCTTAAATGATTCTCGTGTGTAGATGGTACAAACACTGCGAGCTTATATAAGGATTCTCTTTTAGTCTCTACCAATACATCTTCGACTTCGAGACCCAATGCTTCACACATAGCATCGTTAACACCACCCTTTGTAACGTCAAGGTTGGTATGAGCGGCATAAACGCTGATATCATGTTTCATTAACTTTTGAACGATACGACCTTTTTCTGTGTCAGGATTTATTTGTTGAAGGGGTTTAAATAATAACGGATGGTGAGCAATAATTAACTCAACACCATTATCAATTGCTTCATCGACTACATTCTCTAACACATCGAGTGTTACCATAACTTTTGAGACGGGTTTGTTTAACGTTCCCACATGAAGACCAATTGGATCTTTCTCCATAGCTAGATGTTTAGGCGAAAATTCTTCAAACCATTTAATAATCTGTTGTCCTGTTGCAATATTATCACTCATTATGTAATACCTCCTCCATCCAATTTAGTTTACGCGTAAAATCCTCTATTTTATCATGATTTGGTTGTGATGCTTTCTTCATTTCACTTAAGATTCTTTCAATATTTTCAGCTTCAGAAGACCACTTTTCACGAAATACTTTAGAGGATTCTTCCATTAAAAATGGGCCAAAGTATAGCTCTTTTTCAAAATTATCCTCTGTGTATGGTTTTCTAGGCATACCCTTATCAGCCACAAGAATTTCATAGTAGTGTCCCTCTTCTTCTATGATTTGTTCATCCGTTAATTCATAGTCATGCTCAATGAACCACTTTCTAAGTAGGGTAGCATTCACATTCGGTTGCAGAATTAATCTAGACACATGATTTAATTTTGATAGACCCTCATTTAAGATCATAGCAATAAGACTTGCTCCCATACCTGCGATGGTTATTTGGGAAACTTCACCTTCATCAATAACATCTAGACCATTCCCTTTTCGAACTTCGATACGGTCTTGTAACCCTTGTTTCCTGACCTCGCTTTTTGCTGATTGAAAAGGACCATCATTTACCTCTCCAGCTATTGCAGTAGCTGTATGATTTTGCAGACAAACATAACAGGGTAAATACGCATGATCAGAGCCTATATCAGCAAATCTTGCATGATCAGGTAAATAGGAGGCAACTACACGTAATCGGTTTGACAACTGTAAACTATTCATTTTTATCACCACTTTATCATTCTCACACTATCTATTTTAGATTAAAACGTACTAATAGGAAAATAAAACGAAGGTTGATCGCTGAAGCTAATTGTTGTTGATACATATCATGTAGCCAGAGCATAAAGAAAAGCCTTCCTTTGAACAGAAGGCTTTCCATGTACATTTTATTTCTTTTCTGCTAGCCAATTTGCAACTGCAGTTTTCTTTTCGCCTTGAATTAGATTTGGAGGCATGGACCCTTTACCATTTGTAATGATACCTTTGATATCTTCTACGTTTAATTTACTACCAACTTTTTGTAAATTTGGACCTGCACCACCTGATAAGTCACTACCATGGCAAGAAGCACAGTTATTCTTGAAGATTTGTTCTGGGTTAGCTGAAGATGATTCGCCACCTTCACCTTCTCCACCACCTTCTTCTTGCTGTTGTTCTCCACCTTCTCCGTGACCTTCTTGTACCTTATCTACTTGATTTAAACCAACAAAAGATAAAATAATCATAAGGGTAATACCTAATACCGCTATAAGTGCGTACGGTATAACTGGGTTACGTTTCATGCTAATTTCCTCCTTATGTAATCCCCTTTTTCTCTATCACTAGGACAAACTATATATATTTTACTTTAAAAAACAAGGATAGAAAAGGGAAAAACGTGTCAAAACTTAAAAAAAGATGTAAATTGACCAGATGATACATCCAATAATGCCTGAGGCTGTAAGATAATACAGCTTTCGCTTCACTCCAATAAATCCCCATAATACACAATGAAATAATATCATAGATTGCAAAAGCCAGTTCAAACCAATCAACTCTTTTGTAGCATAAACAGTTACTAAGAATAATATAAGCAAAAAAACAATCATTGCGATATGTATATTAATGGAATTTTTCTCTTTATAACGTAAAATACTCCAATAGGAAAAGGCTAACAAAATAATTAATATACTAAGTTGCATTGGTATGGATAATTCAGTAAAATATATCACAAGAAATGAAATTGGTAACAAGAGCAGCAGGAGAAAAACTTGAAAAAAATTAGAGGTTAATTTCTGAGGTGCACCTTTCCATTCATTATTAACAGTACCTTCTCCTTCTGTATAAAGCGCTAACAAAAAATCACAATATTCTTTTGGGAGCAATTGATGGGCTCTCCAATACTGAATTTCATCAACTATTACTTTTTTACGCTCATTTCCCATCGACTTCACTCCAAATCAAAGCATTTAAATTTATGTTTTATTGGATTTCGAATAGTGTCGCTAAAGAAATTTCAATGCGCTCCTAAAATACTCCCTAGAGGCTTAAGCAAAGCCTCAGCATTGTAAAATATATAACAGAAAGGCTTTGTTTAAGCCTCTAGAAAGTAACTCTGGAGATGTCTGTAGATCGAGTAACATCTCACATTTCTTTAACTAAAAAAATAACCAGTCATTAAGCGTAAAAACTTCTCACGCTTAATGACTGACAATAACTATTCTAAGAAGTCTTTAAGACGCTTGCTTCTACTTGGGTGACGAAGCTTGCGAAGTGCTTTCGCTTCAATTTGACGAATACGTTCACGAGTCACACCAAATACTTTACCTACTTCTTCTAATGTTCTTGTACGTCCATCGTCTAGTCCAAAACGAAGTCGTAAAACGTTCTCTTCTCGGTCTGTTAACGTGTCCAACACATCTTCAAGTTGCTCTTTTAATAACTCATAAGCAGCATGATCAGATGGAGAAGTAGCTTCCTGGTCTTCGATAAAGTCGCCTAGATGAGAGTCGTCTTCTTCACCAATTGGTGTTTCAAGGGAGACTGGCTCTTGGGCAATCTTTAAAATCTCTCTTACTTTATCCGGAGTTAATTCCATGTCTTCAGCAATTTCTTCAGGAGATGGTTCACGACCAAGGTCTTGAAGAAGCTGACGTTGTACTCGTATTAACTTATTGATTGTTTCCACCATATGCACTGGGATCCGGATTGTTCTAGCTTGGTCTGCAATGGCACGTGTAATGGCCTGACGAATCCACCAAGTGGCATAGGTACTAAATTTGTACCCTTTACGGTAATCAAATTTTTCTACGGCTTTAATCAGTCCCATGTTACCTTCTTGAATAAGGTCTAAGAAAAGCATTCCTCTTCCAACGTAACGTTTAGCTATACTTACTACAAGACGTAAGTTTGCTTCTGCGAGACGACGTTTAGCTTCTTCGTCTCCATTTTCAATACGTTGAGCCAAATTGATTTCTTCTTCGGCAGAAAGAAGATCTACACGACCTATTTCCTTAAGATACATGCGCACAGGGTCGTTAATTTTTACTCCTGGCGGAACACTTAAGTCATTAAGATCAAATTCTTCTTCCTTATTTAGCTGTTGCATACTTGGGTCTGCTTCAGAGTCTCCAATGACTTCTACACCTTGATCATTTAGATATTCATAAAATTCATCCATTGATTCTGAGTCAAGCTCAAAACCGGATAAACGTTCAGCTACCTCTTCGTAAGCTAAAATACCACGTTTCTTCCCTAATTCAAGCACCTGTTCTTTTGCCTGTTCTAGGGTTAGCTCATTCTCAGTTGATTTTGAGTTAGATGGCTTCTCTGCCATGAGTCCCCCTCCTTCCAAAACTTCCTTCTATCTCAAGTCTTTATTAAGACTTTAAGCTTTTTTTTAATTCTAATATTTGCATTGCAATTTGCGCTGCTCGCACAGGATCTTGTTGCCTCTCTGCTTCTTTTTGCTTGGCTTGTAGTGATGCAATATTTTCTTGTTCATTTTTCTTTGCTTGAATAACTCGAATATAATCTTGGATCTCAGGATCGCTTATTTCAGGTTGCAATTTCATCATTGCAATTTCTGAGACAAGATTTTTTACATTAGGGTCTGGAATATGCTCAATAAATTGACTGGAATTAGGTGCATACCCTTCTTCATAAAAAGCATACAAATACGTTACTATTACTTGATGCTCTGGAAGGTTAAAAGCTCCACCTAACTGCTCTTGAACTTTCTCCGCTACAGATAAATCCTGCATCATATAGTGAATTAACTGTCTTTCAGCATTATGAAAGGCAGGTAGTAGCTTTGACCCTTTATTCGTAGGCTCCTGGTAATTAGTATAGCTTTTCGTTTGGTTCTTATCCTTATCTAACCCTTGCTTTTTTCTTCGATCTATGATTTCTTTTTCTAAAACTTCTACAGAGAGGTTATTATCAGCTGCTACTTCTCGCACATAATGATCACGTTCAAGTGGTTTATCCATTTTAGAAATCTCGTCCAACACTTTTTCGATATAAGTGATGCGATCTCCTTCATGTTGTAAGTTATAACCACGTTTTAGATATTGAATCATAAATCCCATGTACGTAGCGCTAGCATCTAACACCTGCTGTTGAAAGCTTTCACTACCAAATTGATGTATATATT
Organism: Pontibacillus yanchengensis Y32; assembly: GCF_000770635.1. Lineage (GTDB taxonomy): Bacteria > Bacillota > Bacilli > Bacillales > BH030062 > Pontibacillus > Pontibacillus yanchengensis. The sequence goes on along the minus strand of NZ_AVBF01000017.1, from coordinate 52,053 downwards.
CATCAGGATCTTTACCATCCCTTACCGTAGCTACTCTGACTTCGCAACCAGCTTGTTTCAATGCATTAGCAGCCTTGTAGGATGCTTCGATGCCTGCATCATCTGAGTCATAACAAATGATAACACGCTCTACATACCTACGAATTAATTTTGCTTGTGCATCTGTAATGGATGTTCCTAAAGTGGCAATACCATTTTTAATACCCGCTTGATAGGCTGATATAACATCCATCTGCCCTTCAAACAGGACTACTTCTCCACGCTTTCTAATCTCAGCTCGCGCAAGGTCGAAGTTGTAAAGAATTTTTCCCTTATGGAAAAGATCCGTTTCAGGACTATTTAAGTATTTAGGGTCATTTCCATTTACACTACGCCCCGCAAAAGCCACCGTTTTTCCTTGATGGTTTCTTATTGGAAAAATTACTCTCCCTCGGAAACGATCACCATACTGGCCACTTTCGTTGTAAGATAATAATCCACCCTTTACCATTGATTGAGGGTGAAATCCTTTATTCTCCAAAAACTTTTTAGTGAAATCTTTTGAATTAGGAGCAAATCCTAATTGAAATTCGTCAATGGTTTCATCGGTTAACCCTCTTTGTTTCAAAAGTTCATACCCATCTTTTCCTTCTTTTGTATGTCGAAGCAAATGATGGTACAATTTAGTTAACCAAGTATGAGCTTCATATAAATTCTGTAGTTCAGGATTAGATTGTGAGGCATCATTGTTACCAGAAGTACCTTCTGGAAGTTGATGACCACTCTTTTCTCCTAACAGTTGTACAGCCTCTTGAAATGATATCCCTTCCATTTCACGTATAAAGGTAAAAACATTCCCACCCTTTCCGCATCCAAAGCAATGAAAAATCTGCTTGTCTGGGGAAACGGAAAACGAAGGAGTCTTTTCATTATGGAAAGGACATAATCCAAAGTAATTACGGCTTTTTTTTGTTAGCTGAACATATTCACCCACAACATCAGCAATGTCATTGGCATTCCTGATCTCTTCCACTATACTGTCTGGGATACGAGTTGACATTCTTATCACCGTGTTTACTGTTTATTCTATATCAAGGACACAATACCTTCATATTTCGACAACATTTTTCGATTCTTTCAATAAATTGTTGACCGTCTGTTAGTATTACATAAAGTTTAAAGAACGTACATACTTAAACAGAAATATAGAAAAGGCTCTTACATCATGTTCCCTAATTACATAACTACATAAACCCCTCTATTTGAAAGATTGTATTCTCTCAAAAATTAATTGTATAAGAGATCATTTAATTCTTAAGTAGTTAAGGTAAATTCGACATTATTTGTGGGATTTAGAGATATGTTATAGTTCTAATTCTACATTACTACCTGAATTCCTTCCTTCCGCTATAAGTTTAAACTTTCAGAAAAGTAAACCACAGGATATGACAAACGAACTATAAACATTTTTTCACAAAAAATAATTATAATACAAAAAACTTGTAAATGCTATGATTTTTTTCAAAAAAAAGCTGTTATTTTATAGAAACACGTAGATAAAATTAAGAATTAGTGCTCTATGTCAGTAATTAACTGGTTATGCTCATGTAATCACATAAATGCAGAAACATCCTAGATACCTTAGTTCATCTAGGATGTTTCTTTTTTCTTGTCCAGGAAATTAATACGACGCTAAGCTAACGCTAGTTCTTCGTTCTATCAATACAATGACTATACTATGATTGTTCCTTACGTCTTATTACATTCATGATTGTATTAGCCGTTTCTTCTACAGCTTTATTTGAAACATCGATGACATCACAATCAATCTTGTCTACTACTTGTTGAAAATGGTTTAACTCTTGCTTAATGCGTTCCATGTTTGCATAGGTGGCTTGATCATCTAAGCCTAATGCTTTAAGCCGCTCTTTTCGAATATCATTTAATTTCTCAGCACTTATTTTTAAACCTATACACTTCTCTGGATTAACTTTATATAATTCCTCTGGCGGATCCACTTCCGGTACAATTGGTACATTCGCTACCTTTAACCGCTTGTGAGCAAGATACTGAGATAATGGAGTCTTTGAGGTTCTAGACACACCAATTAACACAATGTCTGCCTTAAGAATCCCTCTTGGGTCCCGTCCATCATCATATTTTACAGCAAATTCTATCGCCTCGACTCGTTTAAAATAATCTTCGTCCAATTTATGTACTAAGCCTGGCTCTAAACGTGGTTTTTTTCCATAGAGATTTTCCATTTCATCAATTATAGGTCCAATTATGTCAATTGCCGGCACGTTATGATTTCTTGCTTCTTCAAGCAAAAATGTTCTAAATTCTGGTTTCACTAGTGTAAAACCAATTAACGCTTTGTGTTCTTTTGCCTGAAGGACAGCCTCTGTTAGTGTAGCAGTATCCTCAATATAAGGTATACGCCGTATTTCAAAATTACTATTGTTAAACTGACTAATAGATGCTTTCACTACTAGCTCTGCCGTTTCACCTACTGAATCAGATACAACATATACAATTGGTTTATCCATACTCTCTGTACCTCCTACTCACCTTTATACCCTTTGGTCTCTTCCTAATTCCACTAATGCTTTTGTCAAATTTGTCTTTGTTAACCTTCCGATTACTTCATAGCCTTGTTCGCTATCTTTCACAACTGGAAGTGCATCAATTTGTTTCTCAATTAGGATCTGTCCTGCTTCAAGAAGAAGATCATCCTTATAGCAAATTGTAACATTCGGCATTCTTGTCATGATGATATGAACTGGTATTTCTCGTAAATCTTGATTCCCTAGACTTGCTCTCAACAAGTCTTTCCGTGAGAGAACTCCGACTAAATAGGCACCTTCATTTACAACAAATAAAGTACCAACATCCTCTAAAAACATCGTACAAATAGCATCATACACTGATACATCCTCGCTTACAACAACAGGAATCGATTGAAACTCCTGGACCTTAAATTTTTTTAATTTTTCTGTAAGGAGTTCCGAACCTGTTTTTCCTGTATAAAAATAGCCTACTCTAGGTCTTGCATCTAGATATCCTGCCATTGTTAATATAGCCAAGTCTGGACGAAGTGTAGCCCGGGTTAAGCTTAACTGTTCTGCAATGTTTTCTCCAGTAATAGGCCCATTTTCCTTTACAATTTCAACAATTTGATGTTGCCGATCTGATAAATCCATACCTTTTATCACCCTCATATATGTGACATACTAGTTTAAATATTATATACTATATCACCGTTCTTTGAAAGTGTATGCAACAGAAAGAAGCTTTCAATTGAAAAGAAAAAACTCGCCATTAAAGAATAAATGAGCGAGTTTTAAAGGTTTTTTACATTAGTCTTTTAACCAATCCAATTGGTTAAGAAATTTTTTTGACTTCAAAAAATATCCACCATATCGTTCATAATACAAGTCTAATATTTCGCGGATACGTTGTTTATTTTCATCTTTAACAGATATATTCCCGATTCTTGTTACGTCCACTAAAAGACACATTCTCAATAGCTTAATGATGGTATCAGGTAACGTGAAGGATTCATTATCTATATGGTTACAAAAGCGGCACAAAAGACCACCTTCCATAACAGAAAAAGTATAAGGACCTTCCGTGCGCCCGCAGTTTACACATTGATTTAACTCAGGAGCAAACCCACCTTTTTTGTACATCTTTAGTTCGTACATATACAGAAGGATATCTAAATCCTTATCTTCTGTCATCCAAACCATAGTTTGAAGTAGCTGTTGATACAAGAATGGGTCGGGTTGATTTTCTTCTACTAATTTATCTGTGAGTTCTGAGATATAGGCAGCGTAGGCAGCTTTTATAATATCTTCACGTATAGACCGTAATGATTGCAATACCTCACCTTGATATAACGTCCCCATATTAGAGCCAATTTGGATTAAGAAACTTGCATGGACAAATGGCTGGGTAATGGCAGACATTTTGCTTTTAGGTTTTTTTGCCCCTTTTGCCATTACTGCTATTTTGCCTCTTTCCCGTGTGAACAAGGTAACTATTTTATGCGTTTCCCCATAGTTACCTGTTCGAATAACAATCCCCTCTACCTTTTGTAACACATTCGGTTCACCTTTCTCCTGCTATAACTGTGAATCCATCTCAGCAAAATACTCTTTGTGTTCTTTAACGTTTTGCTCATCATCACTTGTTTCAAGTTCTTTTAATAATAAATAGGTTTCAATGTTCCCTGTTTGACTAAAAACCTTCCATGTAAAGTCGAGCACAAGAAACCACACCTTTCTTTTATTTACCGTAATTTAAGGTAACTTGATTATAGATTGACCATTAAACGCTATCGATATGTTATTAAAAATTTACCATCTTAATATTCGCTTTCATCATATCCGAAATCCTGTAATTGACTTGGTCGATTCCGCCAATCCTTTTGTACTTTAACCCAAAGGTCTAAATAAATTTTTGTTCCTAATAAAGCCTCAATGTCTTCCCTAGCTCTTTGACCAATTTCCTTTAACATTTTACCTTGCTTTCCAATAATGATCCCTTTTTGACTCGGTCGTTCTGTAACAATTGTTGCCTGTACATATACCTTGTCGTTTTCTTCACGTTCATCAATAGAATCGATAGCTACTGCAATAGAGTGCGGAATTTCCTCATGTGTTAAATGCAATGCCTTCTCACGAATCAACTCACCTATTACGAAACGTTCTGGATGATCAGTTATTTGATCTTCAGGGTAATATTGAGGACCCTCTGGCATTAAGGAAACCATGGTGTTTAATAGGTGGTCCACATTGTTACCTTCTAGTGCTGAAATAGGGATTATTTCTTCAAATTCATATTTCGTCCTGTACTCCTCAATAATAGGCAGTAATTCATCTGGGTGCACCTGATCAATTTTATTTATGATGAGATAAACAGGCTGCTTTACTTTTTGAAGCATATTAATGATAAACTCGTCACCACGCCCAAAGCCTTCTTTTGCATTAATCATAAACAATACTAAGTCAACTTCATTTAAAGTTTGTTCAGCTGTATTAACCATAAAGTTACCAAGCTTATGCTTAGGTTTATGAATACCTGGTGTATCAAGGAATACTAATTGAGCTTCTTCGCTAGTGTACACACCTTGAATTTTATTTCGTGTAGTCTGAGCTTTGTCGCTCATAATTGCTATTTTTTCTCCGATGACTCGATTCATAAAAGTGGATTTCCCTACATTTGGTCTTCCAATAATGGATATGAATCCTGACTTAAAACTTGCTGACATGTTGTATCCTCCAAGTAGATATTTCATTTTGTTGAGTGTTTGATTTTAATCTATTTTACTACAAAATCATTGCCTTTTCATGTAATCGACAAAACCTATTACAGATAGAACGTTTTTTTGTAATTCCGTATAGATTTCGACATATAAGTGGACACTTGCGTATATCCGAAAAAGCCCTGGTGCTTATACCAGGGCTAAAGAAATTTAGGAATAAATAAAATACAACCAATAATGACAGATGCTAGTGCAGCAACAAATACTGCTCCAGCTGTAATATCTTTTATCTTCCCTACGAGAGGGTGATGTTCAGGAGAAAGAAAATCCATCACTCTTTCTATAGCCGAATTAAGCATTTCCATTGTTAAAACGAATGTAATAGCTAATACAAGAACTCCCCACTCCATAAGGGATAATCCTACAAAAAAACTAAATGCAATCACAAATAAGGTAATCACGCAATGTATTCGAAAATTTCGTTCCGTCTTGATAACCTCTTTAAGTCCATTCCAAGCAAAGGAAAACCCAATCCACTTCCTTGATTTAGTTTCTTTTGAGCCCGAACTCATTTAGTATATCCTCTTGTCTTGTAAACATATTGCTTTCATCTTCTTTAGATTGATGATCATATCCAAGAAGATGTAAGAAACCATGCAAGGCTAAAAAGCCTAATTCTCTCTCAAGAGAGTGATTATATTCCTCTGCTTGTTCCTTAGCTCGGTCAATAGATATAACAATATCCCCTAATAAAACAGGCATTTCCTCACCAATAATCTTCATTTCATCTTCTCCCTCTTCTTGCATAGCAAACGAAATGACATCTGTTGGCTCATCTTTTTGTCGGTAATTGCGGTTAATAATTTGAATTTCTTTGTTATCTACAAATGAAACAGATATTTCCGCTTCATCAGTTATGTTCTCTTTCTGAGCTGCAAAATTTAAGATACGTTGGATAAGGTCGATAAAATTTTCTTCTACTGAATTTGTTTCATCATGGAAATCAATGTACATTATGTAGCCTCCTTAATAGTTTGTTTGCTTTCTGGATATTGGATTCGAGAATGAAAAATACCTTGTAGAGTCTCGCATATTGCTATTTGTACTTGATCTAATTCTCTCATTGTTAGCGGACTAGAGGATAACTGACCATCTAACAACCTATCTGTAATAATGGACCTAACAATCTCTTCAATATCCTCGGTGGTTGGTTGTTTTAACGATCTCACAGCAGCTTCTACAGAATCACATATGCTAATGATTGCCGCTTCTTTGGTTTGAGGCTTTGGTCCAGGATACCGAAATTGGTGTTCCGATATGGAGGGATTAGCTTCACTAGCCTTATGATAAAAATACTTTAACAAAGTAGTACCATGATGCTGTTCGGCAATATCAACAATCTCTTGAGGCATCTTGTGCTTTCGCAATGTTTCTGCACCTAAATAAGGGTGCTCTATTATTATTTCCGCACTTTGCTCTGGTTCAATCATGTCATGTGGATTTTTTATTCCCATTTGATTTTCAATAAAATAATGAGGTTTATAAGTTTTACCTAAATCATGATAATAAGAACCCACTCTCGCCAATAAACCATTGGCACCAATCGCTTCACATGCTGATTCACTTAAATTCGCCACCATAATACTATGATGATACGTCCCTGGAGTTTCTGTTAATATCTTACGTAATAAAGGGTGATTGGGATTTGCTAACGTTAGAAGCTTTGTATCTGAAAGAATGCCTAATCCTGCTTCAAAAAAAGGTAACAATCCTAAAGTGAGTACAGAGGATAAGAAAGCTGATTGAACTGCGAAAAGCATAAGTACAAGTATAGCAGAAAAAGACAAAGGCTCATAAGATAAACATGTAAACACTATGACTAACACCACATTTATCACCGTTACACCTAACCCTGATTTAAGAAGATACATTCGATCTCTTCGGTTGTTAAGCAACATAATAGCACTTATTTGCGAAAATAATAAAAATAATCCCGCTTCAACGTTTAGTGTACCAGGTATCTGCTGATTAAAGAATATCGTAGCAAAAACAGCATAAATAACTGAAAGAATTATAGCTATTCTTTCTTGAATTAGAATTTTTAATAAGAATGCACAGGTTGCTAATGGTACAGCAAAGTATAATTTGTCCCAAGTATCTTGTAAAAAGCTTCCAATTTCCATAAACAAAAAAGCTAACATACTTATGACACCAATAGCTAATAAATTCCCTGGATTTAATCGCCCACTCTTATGTAAATGTCGTATTTCATATGCGATAACCCCCATTGCTAGCACAATGAATAGCACAAGTCCTATGTATGGATAAAGATTGTTTTTGCTATCTAACAACCCCACTAGTTTTAGTCGATTATATATGTCGCTTGTTATTCTTTCACCCTGAAAAACCAACACTTGTCCTTGACGAATCATAACAGGCTCAACTTCATTAGCAGCCTGTGTTTTAGCTTGATTCGTTTTAGATAAATTCAAGAAAGAACTCTCAATAATTGCAAAAGAAGCAATTGAATGAATAGCTTCTCTTAAATCAGAGTTAAAGCTAGTAAAATTAAGTTGCTTTTGTACTTTTGACTTGGCTTCTTTAACTTCACCAGCTTTGACCCCATCTTTTAGAATTTCATTTACTTCTTTCGTAATTAGCTCTTCTGCTAATTTACGTTCTTGTGGTGTGGAAGCCAATAGTTTAGTAAAAACTTTCTGATTGAGATTACTTGTAATATCATCAGAAAGCATATTGGTAAGTTGTTCTGCTTTTTGTTCTACCTTAGAATTTTTTTCTTTTGACTCTATTGCAGATACAGCATTAAAAATATCGTTAATATAGTTAATTCGCTTTGTAATAACCTCAGTGGATACCGTATGTATGTCTTCTACAGATTGAAATGCTTGGCTTCTTTTCTCGTCTGTTTTAGCTTTGTCCTCAATTGTAATCGGGGAAAGAATCGTTTCTTCCGCCTTCTCGAATTGCTCGACATCATATGTTTTAGTTTGTACATTGGAAAAAGACATGAAAAATAAAGCAGTCGCAAGTATAAGTAAAGTGACTCCTACTTGCAACGACGTATTTTGAACACCTTTAATCTTTGTTAGCTTCTTAAGCCAATGCAAATACATGGTTCCACCCCATTATAGACGTATATACAGAAAATAAGACCCTGTATTTGGGCCTTACTATCAATCATTCCCCTTTGTCATAAGCATCAATAACTCTTTGAACAATTGGATGACGAACTACATCTGACTGTTCTAAATAATGAAACGCGACGCCATGTATGTGGGAAAGTCTCTTTTCAGCTGTTTTGAGTCCTGAGGTTACTCCTTTTGGTAAATCTACTTGTGTAATATCTCCTGTAATAATCATCTTAGAACCAAATCCAAGACGAGTAATAAACATTTTCATTTGTTCTGGTGTTGTATTTTGAGCTTCATCAAGAATTACAAAAGCGTCATCTAACGTTCTACCTCTCATGTATGCAAGAGGGGCTATCTCAATCGTTCCTCTCTCTATTAGACGCGCTGTGTGCTCTGTGCCTAAAACATCATGGAGAGCATCGTACAATGGACGTAGATAAGGATCTACCTTTTCTTTTAGATCTCCTGGAAGAAATCCTAAGCTTTCCCCCGCTTCAACGGCAGGTCGAGTTAGTATAATCCGTTTTACCTCACCATTTTTCAAAGCTTGTACTGCCATTACAACTGCAAGGTACGTTTTACCTGTTCCAGCTGGACCAATGCCAAACACTAAATCATGATTTTTAATTCCAGAAACATAGTTACGTTGACCAAGTGTTTTAACTCGAATTGGTTTTCCTTTTGTATTCCTTGAGATTTCGTCTTCAAACAAGGTTTCAAATTGCTCGATTTTATTCTTTTTAGCCAAATCGATCGCATAGATTACATCGCGTTCTGAGATGGTCAATCCTTTACGAATAACCTTTAATATCGCGTGAAAGACACTTTCTACTAAGAGCACATGCTCCCTATTTCCAGAAACACTTACATGCTCCCCTCTTGTCACAATCGATACTTGGAGCTGCTCCTCCATTTGCTTGAGATTGCGGTCTCCGTTGCCAAATAAAGCTAAAGCTTCGTTAGGATTATCTAATTGTATGTCAATCGTTTGTAACTCTTCTTGCATTCTTCAGTCTCCTTGAGTGATCGGATATGGTTTTACAATATTTTCTTGCACCTTTATATATAGGATTAATTTTACTTTACCATTCTCTTTCTTCTCGTGCAAAATTTTTTCCCTTAATATTTTGGCATCAATTGGTAATTGCTTGCTTAATTCTCTTTTTGCTTGTTCAATACCTGCTGACACTGCTTCCTCCTGTGATCTATTTTGTTCAAACACTTCTTGCTCCCAAATATACTTAGTCTTAAAAGCGAGAGGGATTTTCCAATTGAATAAGTATAAAGGATGTTCCTTCTCCTCCATAAAAGATTGTTTATAATCTGGTTTGGTAAACCCCCAAATTGGAACGGAAGCATTAAACAGAGATATAGCATATTGTTTTTCTTTTTCCCCTGTTATGACTTTATATTCAACATTTATAGGAATCGACACTTCGCTTTCATACCATGTTTCTGCAATGATTTCCCCTTTTGCATGAACAGCTTGCTGATCATCCTCTCCCCCAATTAAGCCCGAAACCAAGATGTCACCAGGTTGTACGAAATCATTAACATTGACTTTAGGTTCTCCTTTTTCAACATACATGTCTACAATAATGCCTTTTTTCTTAGCAACAAGGTGTTGGGGACCTCCCTCGTCTTTCTCTTCCACAATAGTCTTTTCTACTCCTTGTAGATGATAGGTTGTACCTTTTTCAGTTATTCCAATCCAAAGTAGTTCCGGAACATCATTAAGAAGTCGTTGTTGCATTTGACTAGGTGTTTCAAGCTTAAACTTCCAAGCACCTTTTCGTACCCCATATTCATCTAAATTCTCTTTTATCTTGTGTTCTATCTCTGGCGTTACTCCCTCGATATCTATATCCCATACCATATTGGATAACGTAAATATTAAAATAAGGCTTAACAGGAAACCAATGACCAACGGTTTTCTTTTCCATATGGCATTTATGAGAAATGGTAATCCAATTCTAGAACTGAAGGAGATTTTATAAGACATGTTTTTTCTTAAATCTTTTAATTTCGGTATATCTTCGAGCTTTATATTTGCCTGACAGGAAGACTCGTCTAATTTTTTTATATTCCAAATTACAATACCATTTTCAACACAGCGGTTTAAAAAGAACTCTGGAAAGCTTCCAGTTACCTTAAACGTTGTGTACCCATTAAAAAAGACCCCTTGTGTCCGTTTCATATATGCCCTCCTAGATATCCCTAGTTTTGGTCAATAAATGATATATGTTCTATCGTACCTTCAAGTAAGATTTCTTCCGGTAGCATCATTCGAAGGACAAAGTTTTTACCTGTTATCTTCAATTGACCCTGTTTTAATTTCAAGCGGAGTTCTTGCTCTGAAAAGATGAGTAGACCCTTATGATTTTCTATGTAGGCATGAATTTGACCAATTGTCGTAATTCTAGGAAGTTCAAGAATAACATCAGATGGTAAATCTAAATGCTGTGCAATCCAACTCCCTATCCTTTGCTGCCATTTGTTCATCAGCTCCGCCCCCTCTCTCATACATGTGTATGAAAAAAGCACGAAATGTATCACTACATTTCGTGCTTTCTTATTGCTTTTATTTAATTTTTGATCCGTAAGGCTTTTTGGCCCTTGGAGAACCAAGCACTTCGGCCATGACAATACTTTCCATCAATCGTTTGCTAGATAATTTCTTATCTATATTTTCCACAACGGGTGCAGAACTTTTTTTATAGGGCTGCAATGTATCACGGTTGTATTGATTACCATTAGCATCACGGCTATATTGATTGCCACTAGGTCTGTCTGGTAGTGCATTATGTTCTGCATTCTCCCCTGCCGGCTGTGCTGTATGCGCATAACGATCAGTAGATTCTTGCTTTCTCTTTTTCATTTCCTCGTAACGTTCTTGTTGGGCTTCCGCAAACGTTTGTAATTCAGGTTTCTTCTCTTGTTTTGTATTTGTAGAAGGTTCTGAGTTTTGGCTTCCTCCAAAGGATGGCATCGGTTTAGTCTTGGAAGGTTTTGATCCTTTTTCTTCATCCTTTTTATTGTTAGCAAAGGCATTATATAAAAAGGCGATAACACCACCAATGATGACAGCATTACTGATGATTACTTCAATTATGTCACCCATACAAAAGCCTCCTTACTTACTAGAAAAGGCATTAGGATTTATCCTCTTCCTCATTTTCACCACTATTCATCTTCCCGATTACATCACGCATATCTGTGTCTGCCTGAATATTCTTCAAGTTATAGTAATCCATTACACCAATATTACCACTTCTTAGTGCTTCTGCCATTGCTTGTGGAACTTCTGCTTCTGCTTCGACAACTTTCGCTTGCATCTCTTGTACACGAGCACGCATCTCTTGTTCTGTTGCCACAGCCATCGCACGACGTTCTTCCGCTTTCGCTTGGGCAATATTCTTATCTGCTTCCGCTTGGTCCGTTTGAAGGATAGCACCGATGTTTTTACCAATATCAATATCAGCAATATCAATAGATAGAATCTCAAACGCGGTACCTGCATCCAGTCCTTTTCCTAGTACGTTCTGAGAAATACGATCAGGGTTTTCTAATACTTTATTATGATCTTCAGAACTACCAATGGTACTAACAATACCTTCCCCTACACGGGCAATAACTGTATCTTCACCAGCACCACCTACAAGGCGATCTATGTTAGCACGTACTGTAATACGAGCTTTTGCTTTTACTTCAATACCATCCATTGCAACACCGGCTATAAATGGCGTTTCAATAACCTTTGGATTTACACTCATTTGCACTGCTTCTAATACATCTCGACCAGCTAAGTCAATAGCAGCAGCTCGTTCAAAGCTCAATTCTATGTTTGCACGTTGTGCAGCAATTAGAGCATTTACCACACGGTCTACATTACCACCGGCCAGGTAGTGACTCTCTAATTGGTTTGTATTAACATCAACACCGGCTTTATGAGCCTTAATTAATGGATTAATAACGCGGTTTGGAACAACTCGACGTAATCTCATTCCGATTAGAGTAAAAATGCTAATTTTAACACCTGCTGCAAGTGCACTAATCCATAGCATTACTGGAATAAATGTGAATAACACTGCAACTGCAATAATAATGATTCCTACCAAAATAATTGGCATAAACTGTTCTGGAGTCATTTCTGTTTTCCCCCTTATTTATTCTTCCTCATTAATTTCTCGCACAATGACGCGAGTTCCTTCCGTTTTCACAACTTTTACATGCTTCCCTTTTTCAATAAACCCACCTTCTGTTACTACATCAATTCTCTCATTATCAAAATCACCAGTTCCAGACGGACGTAGAGGCGTTAGGGTGGTCCCTTCTAACCCGATAAGATCGAGTCTATTTTTTGATGAGATATAACCCTTCTCAGTAGAAGTAGAATCATTTAAAACAATATTCTTAAGAAATCCACGTTCTAACCCCATCGTTTTGAAAAGCACAACGGACGCTATAATAGCAACCATTAATGCAATCCCGATACTCATGGCCATATACCCCATATCATTGCCTGTCATAAACAGCGATCCTATGACCGCTCCGACACCTATGATACCGAGTATTCCCCCTGGAACAAATAACTCTAAGACAATACAGATGATTCCTAATGCAAAGAAGATAATGGTTTCATAACCTGCTAGCCCAGCAATCAGATGTCCATAGAAAAACAATACTAAAGCTGATAATCCCATTATGCCAGCTACACCAAAACCAGGTGAATACAGTTCAGCAACAAATCCTAGGCTTGCGATAGATAATAATATTGGTACAACTACCGGATTCGTAATCAATCTGGCAATTTGTTCTGAAAGTGTCGGGCTAGTTTCGACAACCTCTGCATCCTCAAGCTTTAATTGCTTTAATAAGGCTTCTCGGTCGTCAACAACACCTTCAGCGTATCCAACTTCAACTGCCTCATTAGCACTTAAGGTTAGGTATTTCCCTTCGCCTGCCTGGTATTTCGGTAAGTCAATATCTGGATTTGCCATAGCCTCTGCATATAAAGGATCTCTTCCACCTGTCTCTGCAGCGCTTCGCATAGCTTTAATCCAATTAGACTGAGCCTTTTTACTAGCGGCATTCCCATCCCCTGTAATAACACCTGCTGCTCCCATAGTAGAACCTGGTGTCATATAAATGTTATCCGCATTCAGCGCTATGTACGAACCTGCTGAAAGCGCATTTTTTTCAACGAAGGCTGTGTTGGGAATCTCAATATTTTGAAATAGTTTAGCAATGGAGCTTGCTGCATCTACAGCGCCACCTGGAGTATCAATCGAAAAAATAATATGATCCGCATTACTTTGACGAGCTTCTTTAACACTTCTTTCTAAGAATGAAGCCAACCCCTTCTCCACTGCTTGTTCTACAGGGACAACATAGACTCTTTTTCCTTCCCCTTCTGCACTAATAGTATGTGAAATTAGTACATGAAAGGCGAGTAATAGTAAGGATAGTATCCAGATGAAGCGACCTGTTCTCTTCATTGCCACCCTCCTTTCTTTCTTAACCCTCTATACGATAGGATATACGAAAACGTTTCAAAAAATTAACTTGTATATAACAAATATACACATTATTAACACAAGGTGAACAATAGCTCAGTGGTTTATCTTTTCCATCCTATAGAACAAAAGCTCGGGGCGCCAGTCTAGCGACGCTCAAACTGCTGCCCACACGACGTGGGTTGGTTCGATGTTGCTACGTGACGTAGCGATACTAATCGAACTTCCCTTTAGCCCGTATGAGATAAAGGAAACACGAAGAGCCACAGCGATTCGATGTTGACTTATCGTAAGGAGGTGCAGGAAGTTTGCTAGTCGCTGGGCGCTGGAGCTGGACGCGGCCACTTCACTCTTTTTAGTTATACACAAGCATTGAATTTTATCATTTCCATCCTATACAAAAAAACCGCCAAGCTGGCGGTTTTTTTATTAAGATAGATGTTTTTGTACAAGTTGATTTACTTGAGAGCCATCCGCTTTACCTTTCACTTTAGGCATAACAGCGCTCATCACCTTGCCCATGTCTTTCTTAGAAGTCGCTCCAAGTTCGCTAATCGTTTCTTTTACGATCTCATCAAGCTCGTCTTCAGAAAGCTGAGAAGGCATATATGATTCAATAATTTCAATTTCTCTTACTTGTTTTTCAGCTAGATCTTCACGACCTGCATCTTTAAACTCCTGGAGGGAATCTTTTCGTTGTTTTAACTCACGAGATAAAACAGTTAATTCTTCTTCCTCAGATAAATCGCCCTTCCCAAGTTTTAAAGCTTCATTTTGTAAAGATGCTTTCACCATTCGAATGACAGAAAGCTTTTCTTTGTCTTTACTCTTTAAAGCTTGTTTCATATCTTGGTTAAGACGTTCAAGTAATGACATTGAGTTTACACCCTCTTATTTACGCTTTCTAGCAGCTTCAGACTTCTTCTTACGACGAACACTTGGTTTTTCGTAATGTTCACGTTTTTTGTACTCAGCTAATGTACCATTCTTAGATACACTTTTCTTGAAGCGACGAAGAGCATCTTCAAGGTTCTCGTTTTTACGTACGCGAGTATTATTTGACATGCTATTTCCCTCCCTCCAAAGCAAAAAGACAGTTTCAAAATATTGCACATGTTCTTACTCGACATATGCCTTTTGCAATTATAATATATTCCAATGGTTAGTTCAACTTTTTTCTATTTGATTATTAAGAGGGATTTTAAATATCCGCATGTCTACATATGTCTACTCACGACAAATTGCTAAATGTTTAAAAAATTCACTCATGATTTACCCCCTTGTCCATATGATGATATAGGGGTGAAGAACAACTATGGGGGATATACTAACTCTCTTGACTGTATTTATCATTATGTTTTTATTTGGAATGACTATATTAAGAATAGGGTTGTACCAGCTTTCTTATCATAGGATGAAGAGCCTCCTAGCTCTTTTTGCTGACCACCCAATCAAAGGAATGCTTACTGGAATTGTCGTAACAGGTATTTTACAGAGTAGTTCTTGTACCATGATTATTACAGTTGGTCTAGTAGCCGTTGGTGCTCTATCGTTTAAGCAGTCAATTGGAATAATGTTAGGTGCTAACATCGGTACAACAGTTACCCTTGAATTGCTCTCCCTTTCACATAATATACCTATATGGCCGATGTTAGTGCTTGGATGTATTCTACTATTTTTTCGAAAGCCCGTTTTATTTGGTACTGGTGGTATCTTATTTGGCTTAGGTACGATGTTTGTAGCCTTACATGGATTCTCCACACTTGCACAGCCTATTCAACAACTTCCTATTATTCAAGATATGTTAGCCTTCACAAATCTTTTCCCATCATTAAGTATTGCTGTAGGCACGGTCTTAACAGCCATCATACAATCATCCACTGCTTCCACGGGTATAGCCATGTCATTTCTTAATGAAGGGTTATTTACGATGCCCTCCGCTATAGGAATCATGCTTGGAGCCAATATTGGGACATGTATTACCGCATGGCTCGCATCTCTTGGAAGCAATCAGGAGGCTAAACTTGTAGCGATGGCCCATATTTGGTTAAACGTGATTGGTGTCTTGATATTTGCACCATTTTTAGAGGAGATGGCTATGGTTTCAGGCTGGTTAGCTAACACACCAATGCAACAACTAGCACATATTTCGGTACTGTTTAATGTTATTTCATCTATTGTTGTGCTTCCATTTCTTAAACAATTTACATCTTTTGTGTTATTGGTTCATGGAAAAAAAGAAATAAGGTAAAATTTCACAGAAGCACTTCATTCACTTCTTAATTGTATTGATCCTTATTCTATAATCGCCCCATTATATTGAGGACTTGAAGTCGAGATATGTTGGGATAGGTCCGATACTTTAAAATGAATAGGGTTGGATGGGAAACAACTTGCGTCCTGCGGGCGAGCTGGCAAGCTACCTTCGGGGAAATCACCCTCAGGGGATCTTGCCTACCTCTTTCTCCCGCGGGAGTCTCGTCGTTTCCCACCCAACCCTGCCAATATGTTGCGATCGGACCTGCGACCTCAATTACCATAAAATTGATCAAGTTTGTTATGCGTAGTAGTGACCTATTCCTTAACTATATGGATCTGGAGCGACTTTTCCTACTTTTGGAGCAAGATTCGAAAAACAGGAGCAACTTTCGAAATTTAGGAGCGAGATTTAAGGAGCTACTTATAAAAATCAGGAGCGACCACAATTTTGTTGACATGCGCCGTCGCAACCAATGTCGGATTTGCGCTAGGGTGCATGAAGTCCTTTTTTAGCGAGCTTTCGAAATTAGGAACGAGTTTCTGAAAAAAGTATCGACTTCTTGATTTTTGGAGCAACTCTCGCCAAATTCAGATCAACTCTTCCAAAATAGGAGCGACAACCTAAAACTCCCTTTTCCGGCCATGTTTCCGTCCCTCCCAAAACAGCAAAGGTGGCCGTGGAACAAGGAGACTCCCGCCGGAGAAAGAGGTAGGCGAGACCCCGGAAAGCCCCGATTTTGGGCTTGAGGAGGCTTGCCAGCTCGCCGGGAGGACGCGAGTTGTTCCACGGCCACCTTTATTCTCAAAAAGCTACGGAAACATCCCTCTTTATTTGCCAATTCATTGCTAAAAAAACTGAATTTATCTCAAATCCAAGTCTTCAAGATTATGCCTCTTATTTTGAATGATGTTTGTACTAACATTACTTTTTCCCAATCATCAAATTTCCGCTTATTCCAGTCTCCAAAAAAAAAAACGCATGAGCTCCAATATCGGAGTATCCCATGCGTTTTTAGTCAACATATTTCTATGATGTGTGATATTAGTAATCAGAAGTACCTTGTCCACCTGAAACGATTTGCATTCCTGCACTTGCGCCGATACGAGTTGCTCCGGCTTCGATTACTGCGTCTGCACCTTCGCGGTCACGTACGCCACCAGAAGCTTTAACACCCATATCTGGTCCAACTGTTTCTCTCATTAAGCGAACGTCTTCTACTGTAGCGCCGCCACCAGAGAAACCAGTAGATGTTTTAACAAAATCTGCTTCTGCTTCTTTAGCCAGCTGACAAGCTTTTACTTTCTCGTCATCTGTAAGAAGAGATGTTTCGATAATTACTTTTGTAAGAGCTTTTCCTTCTGTAGCTCGAACAACAGCTTCAATATCTGCTTTTACAGCTTCATAATCTTCGCTCTTAAGTGCTCCGATATTGATAACCATATCCACTTCAGTTGCACCATTTTCAATGGCTTGCTTCGTTTCATAGGCTTTCATTTCAGTTGTTGTAGCACCTAATGGAAATCCAATAACTGTACACACTTTAACGTCTGTATCTTTAAGAAGATCATAGCAAAGTGGTACCCAGTATGGATTTACACATACGGAAGCGAAACCGTATTCCTTCGCTTCATTACAAATTTGTTCTATTTTTTCTTGTTTAGTATCAGGCTTTAATTGAGTATGATCAATCATCTTGGCCATTTTTGTATCCATTGTATCATCCTTTCAAACCGTAGTTGTACGTACCTCTTCTATAATAGCATTCTCATAAAAAAAATGCTATAACTCTTATTACCATTACCTACACAATGCTATCCTCACCATTAATAAACCCCTTACCGATTATGACAGCAAGGGGTTTTCTACGTTAGGAAGACATTTTTAACTTCTCATTTAATTTCGGGGCGTCTAACACACGTACAAATTCTCCTGCATTATAAGGATACCCGGCGTGTGTAATTTTTACCCGCACAATTTCTCCAACCATTTCTTCGTCTGCTTCAAATATCACCTTAAGATAGTTATCTGTGTAACCTACGTAACGACGATCGTTTTCATCATCTTTAAACTTTTCTTCAGGGATTACTTCCAGTACTTCCCCTTCATAAGTGGAAGCATATTCTTTCGCTTGTTGATTGGATAGCTCAATTAACTGATGAACACGTTCATTTTTAATTTCATCATCTACTTGGTCATTCATACGCGCTGCTGGTGTACCTGTACGTTTGGAATAAGGGAACACATGCAACTCAGAATATCCAATTTCTTGAATGTAACGATACGTTTCCATAAACTCTTCTTCTGTTTCACCAGGAAAACCTACAATAACATCTGATGTAATAGCCAAACCTGGAAGAGCTTTTTTGATTCGATCGATACGTTCTTTATAATACTCTGTTGTGTACTTACGACGCATACGTTTTAACACAGTATTAGAACCTGACTGTAACGGTATGTGTAAATGGCGAACAATTTTGTCCGAATCATTCAGAACCTCAATCACTTCATCGGTAATTTGACTAGCTTCAATAGATGAAATGCGAATTCGTTTAAGTCCGTTGACACGCTCATCCAACTCTCGCAGTAGCTTGGCTAAGTTATACTCTTTCATATCTTCACCATAACCACCTGTGTGAATACCGGTTAACACAATCTCTTTGTAACCAGCGTCTACAAGTTGTTGTGCTTGTTGAATAACATCTTCAGGATCTCTTGAACGCATTAGTCCACGAGCCCAAGGAATAATACAAAATGTACAGAAGTTATTACAGCCCTCTTGTATTTTGAGTGATGCACGGGTACGATCTGTAAATGCTGGTACATCCATTTCCTCGAAAATACGTGTTTTCATAATATTTGAGACGCCATTAATAGGTTGACGTTCTTCTTTAAACTGCTCGATATAATCTAACATCTTTTTACGATCTTGTGTACCAACCACAATATCTACACCTGGGATTTCCATAATCTCAGCTGGAGAGGTTTGAGCATAACAACCTGTTACACATATAACCGCATTATCATTCTTACGAATCGCACGACGAATCATTTGACGACTTTTCTTATCACCTGTATTCGTTACGGTACATGTGTTGATTACATAGACATCCGCTTGATGATCAAATTCAACACGCTCGTACCCTTCTTCTTTAAACAAATTCCAAATCGCTTCAGTTTCATAATGGTTAACCTTACAACCTAATGTATGAAAAGCTACTGTTGACATATCGTCACCTCAATTCTTCTAGTTGGTAAGAGATAGCTGATAAAATGTAGGCTGGCGCAGTTTCAGTTCGAAGTATTCTTGGACCTAATCTTACGGATAAGAAAGAAGCTTCTGTTAACTGATGAACCTCATTTTCACTAAATCCACCTTCTGGCCCTATAACAACCATTACACGTTCTGACGGTTTTATAAAGGGGATTACTTCTTTTAGAGAACGAAAAGATGGGGCCTTTGCTTCATCCTCATACGCAATGAGCTTCCAATCATAATCATGACCTTCTTCAATCAGTTGCTTTAAATTTGAAAGCTGTGTAACTGTTGGTATCATTGTGCGATGGGATTGTTCACTAGCCTCTTTAGCTATTTTTTGATAGCGTTCTTGTTTCTTTTGTGCTTTTTTCGCATCCCATTTCACAATAGAGCGCTCTGCTTCAAAAGGGATAAAACGACTAGCACCTAATTCGGTTCCCTTTTGAATCACAAGCTCCATTTTATCTCCTTTTGGTAAACCTTGAACGATGGTAACCTGGGCAGGAAGTTCCTTGTCTTCATCTAACCATTTTACTATGTAACAGGTTACCATGTCATGAGTTATTTCGATGATTTTACACAGTGCAGCCTGTCCTTCAGGTGTACAACAAATAATTTCATCATCTGTCTTCATCCGCATTACTTTGGTAATATGATGAACGTCCTCACCCGTTAGAGTTACATGTTGATGCTCCCAACCTGATGACGATACAAAATAACGTTGCATGATAGTCCCTGCCTTTTAGCTCAAAAGGGGTTACCTTTTAAAACTTTTTATGGTTTTCTTGCTATGATACATGTCCAATCTTCCATTTGATTCGTTTCTACTACTTCAAAACCTGATTTTACTAGTTGGTCTTTTACGTCTTGGCGTTTGTTTTGGATAATTCCTGAAGATATAAAGTATCCACCTGACTTCAAGTTTTCATAAGCCTTATCTGTGAAACGAACAATAATTTCAGCTAAGATATTTGCTACGATCATATCAGCTTGATAATCTACATTATCTAATAAATTATTTTGTTTGGCATGTACTTTGTGTTCTACACTATTCAACTCGGAATTAATGGTTGTACTTTTCACTGCCACATCATCTAAATCATACGCATACACTTCTTTAGCTCCAAGTAGAACAGAAGCAATACTTAATACCCCTGATCCAGTCCCTACATCAATAATGGTGTCATCTTTTTGAATATATTGTTCAATTGCTTGGATGCTTAGAACAGTTGTAGGGTGAGTACCTGTACCAAAAGCCATCCCAGGATCTAATTCCATAATAATCTCATCACTGGATACACGCTGATAGTCTTCCCATGTTGGAATAATTGTAAATGTTTCAGAGATCTTTACAGGCTTATAATATTTTTTCCAAGCCGTTGCCCAATCCTCTTCATCCAATTCACTCATGGTAACCTTATTATGACCAAGGTCAATTTCATGGATGATCAGGTTATTGATGGCTTCTTTAATTTCCTCTACAGTCTCCGCTAAGAAGCTATTAACAGGAAGGTATGCTTTAACATACACACCTTCCTCTGGATAGTCTTCTGGATTAAGCTCGTAGATTTCACCCATAAATGTGTCACGTTCTTTGACTAAATCTTGTGGATCCTCTATTACGACACCACTTGCTCCTGCTTCATGCAAAATATTCGAAATCGGCTCTATTGCTTCATTTGTGGTATGAATACATAGTTCTGACCATTTCAATGGGGATCAACTCACTTTACTTTTTAATTCTTATTCGCCTTTAAACGCTCGCTTCACACGTTGGAAAATGTTTCCATGTTGTTCTTCTGTAGCTTCGTTTCCACTGATTTCATGGAATTCACGAAGTAGCTCTTTCTGACGATCTGTTAAGTTTGTTGGTGTAACTATACGAATCTTAACATGCTGGTCACCATGACCACGACCACGGACGTCAGGAGCACCTTTATCCTTCAAGCGGAATGTTTTACCGTGTTGAGTGCCTGCAGGAATCTTAAGTTTTACTTTCCCGTGTACAGTAGGGACTTCAATTTCATCACCTAGTGCTGCTTGTGTAAACGTAAGTGGCATCTCGCAGAAAATATGATCGCCTTCACGCTGATAGAATTCATGTGGACGAATTTGAGCAACTACATACAAGTCACCTGCTGGTCCGCCATTTACGCCAGCCTCACCTTGACCAGGTACACGAATTTGTTGTCCTTCATCAATGCCTGCTGGAATAGAAATGTGGATTGTTTTACGTGTTTTAACTTTTCCATCTCCACCGCATGTATTACATTTGTCTTTCACATACTGACCAGTACCCTGGCAATAATGACATACACGGCGGTTTACGATACGACCGAATGGTGTATCTTGCTCTTGGTTAAACTGTCCAGCACCTTTACAGTGTGGGCATGTTTCAGGTTGTGTGCCTGGTTTTGCACCATTACCTTCACACGTATCACATGTTTCTTCTTTTGGTATTTGAATATCCGTTTCCTTACCAAAGATAGCTTCTTCAAATCCTAATGTCATCGTATATTGAAGGTCTGCACCTTTACGAGGAGCATTTGGATCACGACGGCGTCCACCGCCACCAAAGAACATATCAAAGATGTCACCAAATCCACCAAAGTCTTCGCCACCGAAGCCACCAAATCCTTGGGAGCCTCCATTCATGCCAGCATGGCCAAATTGATCATATTGTTGACGTTTTTGTTCGTCACCTAATACTTCCCATGCCTCTTGCGCTTCCTTAAATTTATCAGAAGCATTTTCTTCCTCGCTGACATCTGGGTGGTATTTCTTTGCTAGCTTACGATAAGCTTTTTTGATTTCATCTTTTGATGCGTCCTTTGAGACACCTAAGACCTCATAGTAGTCTTTTTTACTCATTGACGATCACTCTCCCGACTCTTACTGCATAAAGTTTATATTAACATGATTGGCTATCCTATTTCAAAGGTCACTAACATTTTACGTTATTCAGTAAAAAAGTCAAAGTCAAGAAAATCCTGACTTTGACTTTTTCTACCTGTAGTTCAACTTACTGTTTCTTTTCGTCGTCGTTTACTTCTTCGTAATCGGCGTCTTCTACGTCTTCAGCACCTTCTTGACCTTGTTGTGCTTCTGCTTGCTGTTGTGCTTGCTCGTACATTTTAACAGAAAGCTGTTGTACTTGTTCTTGAAGAGCATCTTTCTTCTCACGGATTTGTTCCATGTCTTCGCCTTCAAGTGCTGTTTGAAGCTCTTGCTTCGCTTCTTCAGCTTTTTGTTTTTCTTCTTCAGATACGCTTTCTCCAAGATCACTGATTGTTTTATCAGTTGTGAAGATTAGTTGATCTGCTTCATTACGAAGTTCAATTTCTTCACGTTTCTTCTTGTCTTCTTCAGCGTTCTCTTCCGCTTCATTTACCATGCGCTCTACTTCATCATCAGAAAGACCAGAAGAAGATTTAATGGTAATGGATTGTTCTTTGTTAGTACCTAGGTCTTTCGCACGTACGTTAACGATACCGTTAGCGTCAATATCGAAGGATACTTCGATTTGAGGTACGCCACGAGGTGCTGGTGGAATATCCGTTAGTTGGAAACGACCAAGCGTTTTGTTGTCCTGTGCCATTTCACGTTCACCTTGTAGTACGTGGATATCAACCGCTGTTTGGTTATCGGCAGCTGTAGAGAACGTTTGAGAATGGCTTGTAGGAATTGTAGTGTTACGATCGATTAGCTTCGTTGTAACTCCACCCATTGTTTCAATACCAAGGGATAGTGGTGTAACGTCTAATAGTACAACGTCTTTCACATCACCTTGAAGTACGCCACCTTGGATAGCTGCACCTAGTGCTACTACTTCGTCAGGGTTTACACCTTTAGAAGGATCTTTTCCTACTTCTTTCTTGATAGCTTCTTGTACTGCAGGGATACGTGTAGAACCACCTACAAGTAGCACTTTGTTAATGTCATTTGATGACATGTTTGCATCTTTAAGTGCACGGCGTGTTGGCTCCATCGTACGCTCTACTAGGCTAGAAGATAGTTCTTCAAACTTAGCACGAGTTAGGTTCATTTCTAAGTGTAGAGGACCCGCTTCACCAGCTGTGATAAATGGTAGAGAGATTTGTGTTTGAGCTACACCAGAAAGGTCCTTCTTCGCTTTCTCAGCAGCATCTTTCAGACGTTGAAGTGCCATTTTGTCCTGAGAAAGGTCAATTCCATTTTCTTTTCTGAATTCAGAAACCATGTGATCGATGATTACTTGGTCGAAGTCATCTCCGCCTAGTTTGTTATCACCAGCAGTAGCTACAACTTCAAACGTGCCTTCGCCAATGTCTAGGATAGATACGTCAAAAGTACCTCCACCTAGGTCATAAACTAGGATTGTTTGATCTTCTTCTTCTTTATCAATGCCGTAAGCAAGTGCTGCAGCTGTAGGCTCGTTAATGATACGCTCTACTTCTAAACCAGCAATCTTACCAGCGTCTTTTGTAGCCTGACGCTCAGCATCGTTAAAGTATGCAGGTACTGTGATTACTGCTTTTTCAACAGTTTCTCCTAGATAATCTTCTGCATAAGATTTGATGTGTTGTAGAATCATTGCAGAGATTTCTTGCGGTGTATATTCTTTACCTTCAATCTCTACTTTATAGTCTGTACCCATATGACGCTTAATGGATTGGATTGTATTAGGGTTTGTGATAGCCTGACGCTTCGCAACCTCACCTACTTGACGTTCACCATTTTTAAACGCCACTACTGAAGGAGTAGTACGGTTACCTTCTGGGTTTGGAATTACTTTTGATTCGCCACCTTCCATGACAGCGACACAAGAGTTTGTTGTTCCTAAGTCAATACCAATAATTTTACTCATGACTAAATATCCTCCTTTACTTATTGCGTATGTAGTGTGTTGATTTCTTTATTGATTTACCTTCACCATTGAAGGACGAATCACTCGATCTTTAAGCTTGTACCCTTTTTGTAGCTCTTCAACCACTACATTGGAACCATAATTTTCATCATCAACTTGCATAACAGCTTGATGCATATTTGGATCAAATTCTTCTCCTACAGCAGGAATTTCTTCTACACCCTGCTTATTTAAAGCATCTTTAAGCTGACGGTACACCATGTTCATACCTTCTACAAAGCTTTTTGCAGAATCATCTTGAACGTCTGTTTGTAGAGCACGTTCAAAGTTATCAACAATTGGTAAAAGCTCTTCCACTAAATCCTGAGATTTATATTTTAGGTCGTTTTCACGTTCTTTTTGAGAACGACGACGGAAATTATCATAATCAGCTTGCAAGCGTAACAAACGTTGGTACGTTTCGTCTTTTTCTTGCCTTAACTGTTCTACTTCGTTACTAGCTGGATTGGTTTCTTCAACCACTTCCTGTTCAGGATGATCAATTACCTCTTCTTGTTCAACGTTTTCTTGATCTTCCATTTCTTCGGATCTTTGTTTATTCTCGTCCATGTTTGTCACCTCCTCTAGTAAACGGGGTTGTTACGCACCATTTACGAATATATCAGAAAATGGTTATGAACTAAACCATAAAAACTTGAAGACACATGAATATTTCGCAAACCTTATAGACGCTACTTATTTATGCTGCGTTTATAAGGTTGCAAGAAGTTTCTTCAACTTTTTCATTTATTCCCCATTTTCACCATTTTGATACCATGAATGAAATGTTTGTGACATTCTGTTAGATAAAAGGCTTAAAAGGGAAATAACTTTTGAATATTCCATCCTTGTTGGACCTAATAATGCAATGGTTCCCATCTGCTCATCGCCTAATGAATAAGACGCTGTAATGAGACTACAATCTTTCATTGCTTTGACTTCATTCTCTTGACCAATTGTGACCTTGATTTCATCTGATTCATGTCTTAAAAGATGCGCAATCTCTGCTTCTTCCTCAATCATAGAGTATAAAGAACGAACTTTTTCAATATCCTTGAATTCAGGCTGCATTAAAATATTAGTTTTTCCACCTACATACAGTTTAACTGGCTGTTCTTCAAAAAGAGCCGCCTGCAAATACTTGTATGCTTTATCAAATTCATCCGTATGTTGTCGTAACAACTCTGAAATTTCAGAGTTTAATTTGCGATGCAAATGAATAATCGGTACACCATACAATTTTTTGTTTAAAATGTTGACCATCTTCTCCAAATCACTAGAATGAATCTCTACTGGAATCGTAAAAGAACGATGTTCAACATGCCCCGTATTCGTGACAAGTATCGCAACTGCAGAATAATTAGATAACGGTATAATCTGAAGCTGCTTTAATCTTGTTTCATAAACTTCAGGACCTAAAATAATGGAAGTATAGTTTGTTAAATCTGATAAAACACGTGCTGATTGCTGGACTACTCTTTCGAACTCAACCAATTGATTGGTGAAAGCTTCCTGAACAAACGAGATATCTGACCTTGGTAAATGAAAGGGTGACATTAAATGATCCACATAAAATCGATACCCTTTCTCTGAAGGAACACGTCCTGAAGAAGAATGTGTTTTTTCAAGAAAACCCATTTCTTCCAAGTCAGCCATCTCATTTCGGATAGTAGCTGAACTATAAGAGACTTTTTCCTTTTTGGAAATAGCCCGAGAACCAACAGGCTGCGCTGAGTCGATGAAATCATCAATAATCACTTGCAATATGAGTAATTGTCTTTCAGTCAACATGATGATCACCTCTGTTAGCACTCGATGTTACTGAGTGCTAAATCTAATATTAAGTTATCAAATGCCTTTTCCATTGTCAACGATATTTATTTCAGAAATACAAGAAATTCGCAAACATGCGAATTTCTTTATATTTCGATTCACATCATACATAGAAAAAGCATCTCAGGTTCCAACGAGCCCTCTTTTAGCAACACCTTCTATCCATTGCTAGTCTTGAAGCTTTTCATCCTCTAGTAGGAATTCTTGAAACACATTGTTTCCAAACAGCCTACCTTGTGGAGTAATCCGAATGAAATCACCAGATTCTTCTATCCATTCTTTTTGTTTTAAATAATCTAATTCTTCCTGGTATAAAGAAGATAACGACCTTCCAAAACGGTCCTGAAACACGCTCTTGGAAACACCTTCAGCTTTTCGTAGCCCAAGAAACATTTGCTCTTCTATTCTTTCCTTCTGATGAATGGGCTCTTCATGAAGAATAGGCTTCCCATCTTCCATTGCCTTCTTAATATATTGAGGCAATGGACGAATATTTACAGTTCGTTTCCCAGGTAAATACCCATGAGCTCCTGAACCAAAACCATAATAATAATCATTATTCCAATAGGTTAAATTATGCTTACTTTCAAAACCTGGTTTAGCAAAATTACTAATCTCATATTGATGTACACCATTATACTCCATATCTCTTACGAGTAATTCATACATCTGAGCTTCATCATCTTCCATTGGCTTATGAAGTTTACCTTTCTTATGCCGTTGGTAAAACACTGTTTTAGGCTCAATTTGTAAGGAATAAGAAGAATAATGAGGCAAATCCAAACGAATCGCTTCATCTACCGTTCGTTGAAAATGCTCAACTGTTTGACCAGGTAAACCATAAATTAAATCTACTGATACATTTTCAAAATCAAGCTTTTCAAAATGACGTAGATTATCATATACATCCTTCACTCGATGATTACGACCGAGCTTTTCTAGCATTTGATCATCAAATACCTGGACTCCAAACGAAATTCGATTTACCCCGTAATACTTTAATAGAGCTAATTTCTTTTCATCAAACTCTCCAGGATTTGCTTCAAACGTGTACTCTTCGCAATTTTCGACATCAAAAGACTCCGAGATGGTCTTAAGAAGTTGCTCTAGCTGAGTATAGTTTAATGCTGTAGGTGTTCCTCCACCCACAAAGATGGTTCGCATATACATTTGATTCTTACCAACTTCTTCTTCTATCTCTCGATCCAATGCATCTAAATACTGATCAGCTAATTCTTTGTTATAGAAAAACTTAGTAAAATCGCAATAATGGCAGATTTGTTGGCAGAATGGTATATGAATATATACAGAAGATATCATGCTAGTCACATTCCTTTATCTAAGTGTAAAAACGCCTTAGTTTTGGGTAAGCGTCTTTGCGCAAGTAAAACAACCTCAAACGTTACAAAAACCGCAAGAAGTTCCTCCTGCGGTTTTGTAGTACATTAATCGTTGTCTGTATCCATTTCAAGCACGGCCATAAACGCTTCTTGTGGTACCTCTACTGATCCTACCATTTTCATTCGTTTTTTACCTTCTTTTTGCTTCTCTAGAAGTTTACGCTTACGAGTTATATCCCCGCCATAACATTTTGCTAATACGTTTTTACGCATTGCCTTAATGGTAGAACGAGCAACAATCTTATTTCCAATGGCAGCTTGGACTGGTACCTCAAATTGTTGTCTTGGAATTAAATCTTTTAATTTATGGGTAATGGCTTTACCACGTTCAAAAGCAAAATCTCGGTGGACAATGAAGGACAGCGCATCAATCGTATCGCCGTTCAACCAGATGTCCATTTTCACAAGATTAGAAGCTTTATACCCTTCTAACTCATAATCGAAAGATGCATACCCTTTTGTTTGAGATTTTAATTGATCAAAGAAATCATATACGATTTCAGATAACGGAATCTCGTAGGTAATGTTCACTCGATTATCGTCTAAATATTCCATGTCTTGGAATGTTCCACGTTTTTTCTGGCAAATTTCCATAACAGAGCCTACGTATTCGTTGGGAACCATAATAGTTGCATTTACAAATGGTTCACGCACCTCTTTAATGGATTGAGGATCTGGCATTAGAGATGGATTATCAACAGTAAACTCTTCCCCATCTACAGATTCAACTTCATAAATAACACTTGGTGCTGTCGTAATCATTTGAATACCGAATTCACGCTCAATACGTTCTTGGATAATCTCCATGTGCAAGAGACCTAAGAAACCACAACGGAAACCGAAACCAAGTGCTTGAG
Source organism: Pontibacillus yanchengensis Y32 (assembly GCF_000770635.1). Lineage (GTDB taxonomy): Bacteria > Bacillota > Bacilli > Bacillales > BH030062 > Pontibacillus > Pontibacillus yanchengensis. The sequence continues at coordinate 23,646 of NZ_AVBF01000017.1, read as the reverse complement.
ATGTCTCTGCTTCATATTGTAAAGACGAGTCATTTAACTCAAGACGCTCTAATGCCTCACGCAGGTCATTATAATTACTAGCATCCACTGGGAATAAACCGCAGAATACCATAGGATTCAATTTCTTATAACCTGGTAGTGGTTCTGCTGCTGGTTTATTAGCACTAGTAATCGTATCACCAACTCGTGAATCACTCACGTTCTTAATAGAGGCAGTTAAGAAGCCTACATCGCCTACAGTTAGTTGATCTTTGGCGGTAGGTTTAGGGTTAAATACTCCAAGTTCATTAACCTCAAATTCCTTACCTGTTTGCATCATACGAATACGTTGACCAACTTTAACTGTTCCTTCTTTAACACTGATAGATGCAATAACCCCGCGATATGGATCATACAGAGAATCAAAAATCAATGCTTTTAATGGGTCATCAGGATTGCCTTCAGGAGCTGGTACTCGATGTACAATAGCTTCAAGAATTTCATTAATGCCTTTGCCAGCTTTTGCAGAAGCCCACAATACTTCATCACTTGTGACACCAAGAAGGTCCTCAATTTCTTTTGAAACACCTTCAGGGTCAGCTGCCGGTAGATCAACTTTATTAATAACCGGAATAATTTCAAGGTCATTATCAAGTGCTAAGTATAAATTTGCTAATGTTTGTGCTTCAATACCTTGAGCGGCATCTACCACTAAAATAACACCATCACAAGCAGCTAAACTACGAGATACTTCATACGTAAAGTCTACGTGTCCCGGTGTATCAATAAGGTGAAAGAGATAGTCTTCCCCAGTATGTTGAGATTCATATCGAAGCTGTACAGCATTCAATTTAATTGTAATTCCACGTTCACGCTCTAAATCCATCGCATCTAGAAATTGTTCTTTCATTTCGCGATCCGTTAAAGCCTTTGTTTTTTCTAAAATACGGTCTGCTAATGTTGATTTACCGTGGTCTATATGAGCTATAATCGAAAAATTACGCACATTTTCTTGTTTAATCATGTCGTTACTCACATTTATCACTCCTACTTTGGTTCCGCAACAATCACTAGCATTGATTATAGCAATGTGAAGCCAATACTTCAACGAAAACTGAAAGAACTAAAGCTCAGGGCTTTTATTTAGCGACGTATATACTGCAACTTACATGAAGAGTAGCGAACTGGTGTTCACTTCACAGGAAGTCTATTAATCATTGGGAGCAGGACGTTGCGTCTAAACTAATTAAGTTTAAAAACAATTCAACATTTTATATTACGCTAGACAATAAATAAAAGCGCGGGCGCAAGTGTAGCGAGGTTTTTCTATACAACTTAAAAAGCGCTTGCCAACAGGCAAACGCTCCTATTATGCAAAAAAGACTTGGACGAGCTGGTACACTACAAAAATCATGGTATTATACACCCATTTGACGCCTTTTTCCAACGTGAATGCTAATTTCTGCACACCATGTGTAATTTGCATATCAGCATACACCTGTTGTTTTTCTTCTACAGGTACTTGTTGGAACTCTTTGCCTAATACTTCCACTTCATAATTGCTTGAAGTAGGTTGTTGGGTCTTAATTGCTTCATGAAAATTCGTATCGGAAAAACCTCGCATTTGAATCATCCCAAGACTTGCTTGATTCATCCCTAACAATACTCCGCTCATGAACAGGATGACCATGATAAGAAACGTCACTGTGAAGCGTACCATTCTTCGTCAACTCCTTAATTTCCGTTCACTTTTTCAGCCTTCCAATAAAAATCACTAAAAACTTCTGCTATGGCATCTGCGCTTCTATACAATTCATCAAGGTTATTTTCTACTCCACCAAACTCTATCAGTACAGCATTTTGTGATAAATCCTGATTGAACTTCCCATTAGTTGTAGCACCTTTTTTCGTAATGACTCCTCTACTCAATCCTGGATACTTTTTTTCTATTGCCTTATGCAAATCATTAGCAAGTTTAAGATTCTGTTCGTAACGGGCATACTCTCCCCCAATGACAAATACGGTCTTAGCATAACTCTTTCCGTTAAGTTCTATAGTAGTAAGTTCTTTTCCTAAGGAATCCCTGTGTAAGTCAAAGAAGAATTGTAAATTCCCATCCTGTTTAATAGCTTCCTGGATGATTGGACGTGAAGCAGCATAGGACTGATAATACTCCATGTTCTTCTCTTTAAGCTTTTTCGTAATATCCGTCTTATCAACATTCGTCCCTATTCCGTTTTCTTCTAATCCTTTAGCTAATCTCTCTCCTACCATCGTAATATTTGCTTTTGAATGAAAAGCTTCATCAGCTACGGTTCCGGCTGGTAGTAAAGGTAAGAAAGATTCCCTGTTATGTGTATGGTAAATAAAAACAACATCCCTCTCACCGGTGGTCTGGACAGGGTTCTTATCAGGTGCTTTATCCTCTGTTGATGTTTCTTCTTTGATAACTGCTTCTTTTTCCGTCTCGAATACTTCCATTGGTGGAGACGATTCGATTGGCATATTGGTATAATCAGTGCCTTTACCTGCAACAATGATTTCTCCATCATATGAAGAAAATCCAGGGATTTCACGCCCCAATAATGTTCTTGGATCATTTGGTTTTATACTAGTTGCCATTTGAAATACAACTTCAGAGACTTTAATATCCTCCTGGTCTTCCGGATAAGCTGTCTTAAATATGCGATTTTCCATCCCCATTAAGTGTAAGAAGGAAGAACCATTTATTTGACTTGTCCACTGATGAAGAGTCGAAGAGGATAATCTATAAGCTGGTTGGATTGATGTTAAAATACCAGCAAACAAAAATAATGCTATGATGGCAATCATATAAAAACTACTGCGTTTATACCATTTTTTCATCTCTTCACGAATGAGGGAGACTCCTTTTGAATTCATGGTTCCACCCTTTCTCCTTTTTCTAGCAACTCTAGTAAACATTATGTAGAAAAAAGAGAAAGTAGAACCTTTCTTTTTTAAACAAAAGCTCAGGCCGCTCGCTTATTCTTTAAGCAATTTCAACTACCTCGTAAACGAACCATCATTAGTAGGGTCTACTGATTCATGCAACGCAGCATTCATTCCAGTTGCAATTACATGAGCCATGTCTTTCATAAACCCATCTACCTCTTTAGGGGTTACCATAAGATTATGTCCTAATGGATTCAATACCTCCTGAATCAATGAACGTTTTTCCTGTTCAGACAAACCACCAATCATTCCGAGCACTGCCTCTCGTTGCTCTTCGTTTGGTAAGTCCTCTTCTGTAAGTTGTTTCTTCTCACCAAACTCCATCCCGGCTGGGGTTAACGCTTTAGATGGATCCCCCTTCTCATTCCATTCTCTTCCAAAGTGTTTCAGCATGTAATCGATTGTATCACTTGTTATGGTTACTGCATCTACAACAGTTGGGACTCCAACAGCAATAACAGGAATGCCTAGTGTATCTACACTTAGTTCTTTTCGCTTATTACCTACTCCGGAACCAGGATGGATACCTGTGTCAGATATTTGAATCGTCGCATTCACTCGATTAATAGAACGAGAAGCTAATGCGTCAACAGCGATAACAAAATCCGGTTTAATCTTGTTAATCACTCCAAAAATGATATCGCTTGTTTCTATACCTGTTACACCCATTACTCCTGGAGTAAGAGAGGATACAGGGCGAAACCCTTCGTCCACTCGTTCTGGTTGTAATTCGAACAAATGTTTGGTAACTAAAAGCTTTTGCATGACCATTGGCCCTAATGCATCCGGAGTAACATTATGGTTTCCAAGGCCTACCACTAAGCAACTCGCATCGTCTGGAAGGTTAGATTTACTAATAAGACCCTCTAACTCTCTAGCGAAGATAGAAGAAGTATGATGTTGTAACTCAGAATCATGATTACGTATTCCTTGAGATTCAATCGTAATATAGGAACCCGGCTTCTTTCCGGTTTTTTCTGCACCATCTTCATCTATATCTACATATGTTACTTTAATGTCACCATCCGTACTTTCTTTTACAGTGACCCCTTGCTTTGAATCCGTATTTTGATCTTCTTTTTCATCCATTAATTCTTTTGCTTCTACAGCTAAATCAGTTCGTATCTGGTATCGCTCTAAATCAATATTCATTAAGGACACCTCCGTTTTAGTATTAGCATAAACAGGATAGAAGGTGTTCATACATTTTAAGAGATTTATCTTTACATACACATCTCTATTGAAAACTATCTTCTGCTTTGGTAAAATGTCTCTTGTTCGAGAAGTTGCTTATTAGATAAAGCAGGCTTAATTCTCCAGGGAGGTGAAAGATATATGCCAAATATTAAACAAGCGAAAAAACGTGTTGTTACTCAAAGTTTCCAACGTACTAAGAACCATTCCTTCAAAACAGAAATGCGTTCTGCTGTAAGAAAAGTTGAAGGTCTTATTAGCGAAGATAAAAAAGAAGAAGCACAAGATGCTCTTGAAACAGCTTTCCGTAAGATCGATAAAGCTGTAAGCAAAGGCCTTATTCATAGAAACAATGGTAATCGCCACAAATCTCGTCTTCATAAGAAAGTTCAAAACCTTTCTGCGTAAGACAAGACTATTGCATTTACTATGACCAACAAACGATCCTTTAAAAGGGTCGTTTTTTTATACTCTAAAATAGGATAAGAACAAGCTATATCTAGCTAAAAACGATGTTTCCAGAAAAACTCGGCTAATGGTCCTTTAAGGTCCACTAGCCGAGTTTTTTCATAATTTACTTTTTATTTTTCTTCACATGTATTAATTCATACAACAACAACTCAAATGAAAGGTTTTTTTCCATTCTTCCTTGTTTCATAGAAGCATCCGCTTCTGTAAGAAGTTGTGTAATTTGAGCAAGTTGGCCGTCCGAGAATCCTCTCTCCCTCTTTAAAGCCATTTTTATTGCAAATGGGTGTGCCTTTATTTGTTGAGCCATTTGGTTTTGAGTGTAGCCTTTTTGTTTCAGTAATTTAGATTGGTAAATCAATCTGAATTGAGAAGCTAAAAGCGCTAACAATGCTATAGGTTCCTCATTTTGTTTTTCTAAATCCTTATACAGTAAAATAGCTCGTTCAACATTTTGGTTCATTACTGCATCTACGAGCTTTAGCGCTGAAGCTTGTGGATTATGGGCAGCAAGCATTTCAGCAATTTCTTTGGTAATTGTTCCTCCGTCTCCTACATATAAAGCCATCTTCTGAATTTCGTTACGTACCGCCATAAGATTGGTCCCATTTTCCTGAATAAATACATCGAGTGCAGGAGACTCTATGTTTATATGTAATTCTCTTGCTATAGATTGAATCCAATCTGTCATTTCATGCTCTTTTAATGATTGACAAGGAATCACTTTTCCTTGTTGTTTAATTTGCTTAATAACTTTTTTTCGCTCATCCACCTTCTCATATGGAGCAATGAACACCAGAACAGAATAATCAACTGGTTCTGTTAAATATTGTTGCAACACGCTCATATCATGTTCAACTTGCATTTTATCTGGCTTGGCCTTAAATAGGCTCGCATTTTTACACAATAAAATTTTTCTTTCTCCAAAAAAGGGAAATGTTTCTGCATCCATTACGACCTCTTGAATCGGAAACTCTTCAAGGTCATAAACCGATAAATTGACTTCTTGTTCTTCTTCCGTTAATCCATATTGGACAATGGCTTGCTGAATATCTTGAACAAGATAACTTTCCGTACCATAAATTAAGTAAACCGAATCAAATTGTTTTTGTTTTATTTGTTTTAAGGCTTCGAAGTAAACCATGTTCCTTCCCCCATTTCACTATAACGTAATGGTATATGGAATTCGGAAGGCTTTCAAGAGTTTATTAAGAGAAGGGGAAATGGAGACCCCATCCCCCCTAAGATCTATATAAACGTTTAGACAGCAGCCCCAGGATACTACTTTCTAAACGATATTTTGCCGGTACTCATAGCCTAGCCTAATTTGCAAAAACTATGGATGTTAACTCTTGTCAACAAAGGAAGGCAATTGGAACGTATTTTCTGTACGTAATATAGATTTTTCTGGTATAATCGCTTATACTAGGAAATGGTATAGGAGGGGTAAACGTGAACGAATTTAAAAAAGAAGTGCAATCACCGACAAACGATGTAGTTGATTCTGCTAAAGGATTCCTATTTTCTTTTATTTTCTTTTTCGTCATCTTCGCAATTGGTGTAGGCGTTCGCTTGATTGAAATCCTATAAAAGATGATAAAAAGAACAATTACTTACATTTGATACCTTATTTGAAAGAGACTGTAATTACAGTCTCTTTTTTATGTTTTAGCGACCTTTTACCTCTTGTAGATCATTTGCGTAGCTATTACATTTTTAGTTTTAAGTACATGTTGTTCCTGGAAAGTATGTGATTCGTATGCTGTAATTACATTGCTATCCTATGGAAGATATTGATAAAACGTACCTGTCTCTTCTTTAAATTCATAAAAAACAGCGCCTTGTTGATCTGTTCTCATAATGTGAACCTCTTCCTTTACTAACAAATCAATCACCTCTTTGGCAGGATGGCCATAAGCATTTTTCTCTCCTACAGATATCCAGGCAACACTTGGATTTAATTCCTCTAAGAATAATGATGATGTTGAAAAGCGACTGCCGTGATGAGCTACCTTAAGTACATCTGCCGTCAATTCAGGGTACTGATGCATAATTTCCAGTTCCATTTCTTTTCCAATATCCCCTGTAAAAAGCCAGCTTTTACCCCCAAGTTTAGTGGAAAGTACGATGGAGTTCTCGTTTTTTTCTCCTGCCTCGTATGTAGGATGCAATACCATAAAGGATGTACCTTCAATTATGAATGTGTCTCCTTTTTGAACATGTCTCACATTAATTTTTTCAGGAGTATTATCCAGTTGGTAAAACGGATTTAATAAAAGTGTTTCTACATTAAATTGATTTTGAACTTGTTCTGCACTTCCCATATGATCTCTATCCTTATGTGTAAGTAAGAGCGTGTCTACTTTACCAATCCCTCTTGAATGAAGATAAGGCTTAATAGCATAAGTAAATAATTCACCATTATCATTAATTGTTTTCCCAGCTGCATCTATCATAAGAACATGCTTCCTGTACGGCCATTCCATAATAATGGTATCTCCTTGTCCGACATCCAACATCGTCACTCTACCTACAGGGGATAGATAAGGAACTAGTGAATGGGCCATTAATACAACAACCATCATAGTACTAGCAACTAAGGTCTTCACATACATCTGTTGCTGCCAAAAGTACATAAAGGCAACAAATAATACATAATAGGCAACTCCAACCTCTAGTGAAATTTCACCAATAACCCATTCAACATAAAGGAATTGATCAAGTATTTGGACACATCTCATAAGAATAGTGTTGAGAATAGTAAAAAACTGATCCAATAAGGAGGTGATGGGAAACGGTAACCAATAAACCATAACTAATAGTATGCAATAAGGTAACAAAATGAAAGAAAAAATAGGGACAAGGAAAATGTTTGCCACAATGGAAACCGGATTTAAAATATAAAAGTGATGAACTTGTATAGGGATGAGAGTGAGTTGACTAATAATGCTTACATGTAGAAGAGTGCGAAAAGAAGAGATGTTTTGAAGGAGTTTTTTGGAAAGTAATAAAGAAAACGTAACAAGGAAGGAGAATTGAAAACCTAACTGAAAAGCAAGGAACGGATCGATTAAAAGAAAAATCACAACCAAAAAGCTAATGATATCTGTCACAGGCCAGCGTTTATGGAACCATGTCATTAAAAGTATTACTTCTGCCATCCATACAGCACGAACAACAGAAGGTGCACCTCCAGCGATGATACTATATAATGGCAACAACACGATTAACATCCACCTAATAGTTTCTTTTGTAAGAAGGCCTGTACGAATACTGAGAAGTGTAAAAAAAGCTATACATAATCCAACATGTAATCCAGAAATCGCCAACAAGTGGGACAGGTTCCAGCGTTGGAACAATTGGACAATACTGTCATCCATCCCTTTATCTTCGCCAAGCACTAAGGTCATCACCCAACTCGCTGTGGAGGGAGAATAAGTATTGTTTAAAGATTCAATTACCGATCCCCGGAATTGATTGATGGCATATAACCCTTTGGTATCACGACAATAGATGGATTGTGCATCAGCGTGGAGAGAGCCAGAGAAACCTTTATACTGCAGAAATTCGGCAAAATCAAAGGACCCTGGATTTCTAGCTTGTTGAACTGGCTCCTTAGTGGCTGTAAACGTACATATTGAGCCTATGTCTATCTCCACCTCATGGATAGATTCATGGAAAGCTGTGACTCTCCACTTTTCTTCAGTATGCAAATCTTTAAGGTTAAATTGAAGGTAATTTTTCTTATTAATAGGAGTTGAAATTACTCTTCCTTCCCAATTTTCAGAGCTATGATCCACTACTTCCATAGATGAAGCGGGAGCTATTGAAAACGTCAATGTGAAATAGCAAAAAACGAGAACACTCCCACAAATGTTTCTCCATGAAAGATGAAGCCGCCATAACAATAACACGATAACGATTGTGTATAAGAAAAGTATAAAGGCGGTAGTATTGCCAATATAGAGACCAAGCAACGCACAGATTGCTATAAAATGCCACGTTCCTTTCACTTATCATCTCACCTCTTCGCATAGTACTATACTTTAACCTATCAGGAATCTTTTTTAGAAGTGAGAAGTAAAGGAAGCAATATGTAATAAAACTCACACCTAAACTTGAAATAAGGAAGCGGCTTCTCTTCTTAATGCATCAATTTCTTCATCGGGTACCTTCTGTTGTTCTAAACGCTCAATTAGATTTTGTATATACTGTAGCTTTTCTTGTGAATGTGGATCGATTAAATTGTTTTCTAACTCAACTTTTTCTGTTTTTACACCAGCATCTTGGAATAGCTGTAATGCATATGGATGGTTTTTATAATCCGTGGCATAATATACTGCTTTAATGCCACCCTGTATTAATGCTTTGCAACAATGTAAACATGGAAAATGGGTAACATAAATCTCTGCCCCCTCTGTAGCGACACCGAATTTTGCACACTGCAATAACGCATTCATTTCTGCGTGAATCGTACGCACACAATGACCATCTATAACGTAGCATCCTTCATCGATACAATGTACCCCTCCAGATACACTTCCGTTGTAGCCACCAGCTATAATTCGCTTGTCACGAACGATTGTTGCACCGACAGCCAAACGTTCACAAGTGCTTCTCAGTGCTAGCAAATGGCTTTGTGCCATAAAATATTGATCCCAGGATATACGCTTCATTGTAGACCACCTTTTTCTGAATTTTCCTATACAGTTTACTCTCTGCTTCGTAACTCGTCAATATCGTTAAGGAATCTGGATTTTATCCTGAAAATTTTCCACTGTTTTCTCTCCTATTCCTTTAACCTTCATCAACTCTTCAATAGACGTAAACGGACCATTTTGTTCTCGATAGTCTATAATAGCTTCAGCTTTTGCCTGTCCAATGCCAGGTAAGGCTTCCAATTCTATTGGTGTAGCCTGATTCACAAAAATTTTGTCAGTGCTTCCGAGATTTTCAGGTGAACCAGTGGATGTTGATCCTTCTTCTTGTACATAGATAACCATTTCATCTATTAATTTTTGGGCTAAATTAACAGAAAGAGGATTCGCATCATCTCGTAATCCACCTGCTTCTTCAATTGCATCTTTCACTCTTGTTCCTTGCTTCATTTGATAGACATCTGGTTGAACAACCGCTCCTTTAACATCAACAAACAATAAATCGTTGCTTTGTTTATGAGTGTTTTCGTCAGAGGAATCTGCAGAGGAGATTGGAATAGATTTATCTGGAGTAACAGCCTGCCCCTGAGGTTCTTCTTGCTGAAACAGTACAATAATGCCAACAATAATGACTGCAGCAGTCACAGCAAGAGTTTTTGTAATTCGATTCATAATCAATCGACCTTTCTTCATATATTTAATATTGGCACATAAAATGTAGAAGACCTTTGGAGTAAAGGAGGGACATCGATGAAATGGGGAATAATTGGTACAGGTAATATGGGGAGAATTTTAATTGAAGCTTGGTTAGATTCTGGAATGATCAACCAATCTGACTTGTATATTACCAATCGTTCTTTAGAGAAGGCATTATCTGTGAAAGAATATTATCCAAGTATTAATGTGATTAATGACCCAGCAACATTAGCTCAACAAGTGGATTTGCTATTTGTTTGTGTAAAACCATTGGATATATATCCTCTATTAACTGATATACAATCACAGTTAACCGAGAAACATTGCTTAGTATCTATCACCAGTCCTTATTCTGTTGAGGAACTTGAGGACCTAGTTCCTTGTCAAGTCGCCAGAATCATTCCCAGCATAACTAATAGAGCAAGAACTGGAGTAAGCTTAATGACCTTTGGGACACGTATTGATCCTGTAATGAAAGCGTACCTCCAACAAAGTGTGAAACTATATTCGAAACCACTTGAGATCAATGAATCCATTACTAGGGTATCATCGGATATCGTATCATGCGGTCCTGCTTTTTTCAGTTATATCATCCAACGTTTCGTGCAGGCTGCGTGTGAAGAAACAGATATAACAAATGCAGAAGCGACTACCATGATAACAGAAATGTTAATTGGGTTTGGTAAGTTAATTGAAGAGGGGTATTATTCTTTATCCACACTGCAAGCTAAAGTTTGTGTTAAGGGTGGTGTTACAGGAGAAGGAATTCAAATACTGGAAGAGGAAATTGGAGACATGTTTCATCAGCTTTTTCAAAAAACACATAATAAATATGATGAGGATAAACGAGAGATATCAAATCAGCTAGAAGGCTAACAAACATATTCTACCCTCATTCATAATTTCCTTTTTTAATTTCACAAAAAAATAAAAAAACGTCCAGATTTTAAAAAGAGGAAGCCTCACAAATTAGGCTTCCTCTTTATTTAACGGCTTTTCACATACAAAGAAAATGCGATCATGTTCTTTTTCATCGAAACCTTCCTCATCCGAAAAATCACCGTGAACACTACATAATTGAAAGCCAGCTTCTTGTACGCTCTCCACGTATGTTTCAACAGAAAATGTTCGTTGATGATGAACCTCATCAAATCGCTCATATTTATTGCCTTCTCTAACAAAAAATGTCAAGTCATGAGAAACAGTGTACGGAGTGAGACCTTCTTCGCAAAACCAAATATAAGATATATCATCTGTCACCGCTCCAAAAGTCTGGTTAGCTAAAAAGTCTTGAACATAGCCTGTAGAGTGTACATCAAATATTAATTTCCCACCTGGAGCTAGTAATTGATAAGCATTGTTCATAAATGCTTCTACTTGGTGAATGTCAGTTAAATAGTTCACAACATCACAAAAGCATACAACGGCATCATATGTCGCACTAGTATTCAAATTGGTAATATCCATCTGTAGCCATTGTATAGTAGATTGACTTTGTAATGATTTTTGGTGAGCAATAGTAAGCATTTCTTCTGATACATCAATCCCAGTCATGTTAAAGCCTTCTTCATCTAAACGCAGGGTAATTTCACCCGTTCCTGCTCCTAAATCAGCTATATTTTTAACCGCTATTGACGACTCACGTAAACGATTTTTTGTGAAGCTTACCCACTGATCATAAGGAACATCACTCATGAGTTCGTCATACACCTGGGCAAATCGTCCGTAACTCACCATTACATTTGACCTTGGTCTTGTTCAATCTCTTGATACGTATAAGTTGGTGCATCTCCCCATAGACGTTCAAGGTTATAATAACCACGTTCATCTTCATGGAAAATGTGGCATACAACGTCATCTAAGTCTACAAGAATCCATCTAGAATGCTCAAAGCCTTCTAGTCTTTTCACTTCGATATCTTTTTCTTCCACATCTTGTTTTATACCACGCGCTATTGCTTGAACTTGGCGTTCATTCGAGCCATGACAAATAAGGAAATAATCTGCAATAAGAGATACGTTTTTCATATCTAGTACAACAATATCCTCAGCCCGTTTATCGTCACATGATTTTGCTACTAGCTCCATCAATTCTTTACTTTCCATTCTATGATTACCTCCAGCTTTTCTAGTTTTTATTTGCTTTCGTTAATGCGTTGTATGCATTAAAGGTTTCAGGATAAATCGGTTGGTTTTTACTCATAAGAAATTGGATTGTATTTTTTGCTGCCATCCAGCATCCATGATTTAAATCCATCCATGCTGCATCACGAACATCTGAGAGTCCTGGAAACTTTCTACCTGGCTCAATATAATCAGCAAGAAAAATCACTTTATCAAGAGCACTCATATGAGATCGTCCAGTTGTATGATAATGTATGGAATCTAATATTTCCCGATCATGAATTCCTACTTCTCTTTCGACAAGCTTAGCTCCAACTGGACCATGCCATAACTCATGATGATAGTGAAGCAAATCCTTTGGCAAATAAGTTGTTTGAATCCAACGTCTCATCTCATCAATAGGACGGTATTTAGCATAATCATGAAAAATAGCAGCTATTTCAGCTTTTTTTTCATCTACACCATATGTTTGAGCAAGCTGAATAGCAGTTTCCATTACTCGCACAGTGTGATCATACCGCTCCTGTTTAAGCTTTGGTTTTACGATTGCTAGTGCTTCATCTCTTTCCATACAAACCTCGCTCCTTTATATAGGTTTCAACTCTTTCTGGCAATAAATACCTTGTAGATCCACCACCTTGAACGCGGTTACGGATGAGAGTAGAAGAAACTTCAAACATAGGAATTTCAACTTTTATTATGGGATATTCGCACTCTAGTTCAAATCCCTTTCGTTGAACTCCAACAAAGGATACTAGTTCAAGTAACTCCTCAATTCTATGCCATTTAGGTAAATACTCCACCATATCTCCGCCCATAATAAAATAAAACTCCGTATCCTGGTAGGTATTCACAAGAGAGCTTACCGTATCGAACGTAAATGATGTACCAGATCGTTCAATCTCAATGGTATTTACATCGAAATGATGGTTTGTTTGGACAGCCATTCGGGTCATCTCTAATCGATCTTCTGTATTTGTATCTGTTGAATCTTTATGAGGGGGATCATTTGATGGAATAAACCATACTTCATCAAGGTCTAGAGCATGATACACTTCTTCTGCTACCAGTAGATGCCCGAGATGAGGAGGATCAAATGTCCCTCCTAACAGCCCAATTTTTTTCATGCTATACTCCTTTTTTTAAGGTAGTTGGATTTCCTTATTATTGGAAGATTCTTTGTAAAGAATGATGGTGTTTCCAATGATTTGAACAATTTGAGCTTGTGCTCCGTCAGCCAATTCTTGAGCTACCTCATTTTTGTTTTCAAAGTTATTTTGTAAAATGCTAATTTTAATTAATTCTCTCTTCTCTAATGCTTCATCGATTTGTGTAATCATGTTATCTGTTACACCAGTTTTCCCCACTTGAAAAATTGGGCTTAAATGATGTGCTTTTGATCGTAAAAATCGCTTTTGTTTACCTGTTAACATGTTTCATCACCTTTCAATTGTTGTTCAAATTTCCTTAGAAGTTCGTCGGCTTGAATCGTTGTATTTGTCCATATTTCGTAAGCTAAAGCTGCCTGATAAATCAACATGCCATGGCCGTGTAAAACACGAGCACCTTTTTGTTTCGCATCTTCAAGGAATACTGTCTCAAATGGCTTATAGACAATATCTGCAACAATTGCTCCCTTTTTCACATTTGCCAAGGAAATAATTTGTTGATCGTCATTAGGGGGCATTCCCACAGAGGTTGTTTGTACAATAATATCATACTGCTCAAGTGATTTCTCTGCCTCTTCTAAAGAGATTGCTAAAGAAGGAGTGTGTTGATCATTTAATGCAACAATCGTATTTGCTCTTTCCGGTGTGCGATTAGCAATATCAACTCTTGTCATATTCTTTTCTAAAAGGGCAGTATAAATCCCTCTCGACGCTCCTCCAGCACCAATACATAGTGCTTTACAAGAGCTTAAATCAACTTCTGGATAGGCTTCCAGTAACGATCGAACAAACCCTTTACCATCTGTATTATATCCAATCCACTCACCATCTTGATAGAGTACAGTATTCACTGCACCAACCTTCTCAGCGTAAGGATCAAGCGTATCAACATACTGCAAGATATCTTCTTTATAAGGTACAGTAACATTAAATCCATCTACTTGTAATTGCTTCATAGATGATAGTGTACTCTGTAAGTCTGCAGGAGAAGTTTCAAAAATTCGATATAATCCTCTTTCATGTTGTTGATCTAGGAAATGATGATGTATCCAAGGAGACCTTGAGTGCTTTGCTGGATACCCAATCAATCCAAATAAATAACCCATACTTTGTTACACCCTCCTATCATATTAGAGATGGCCGTAGCGATACTCGCACGCCTGCTGGTGAATAGGCAGTAACAGTTATACCACCTTCTGGAACCGTTACCCATCCTAAACCAGAAAACACAATGTCCGTTTTACCTTCTTCTATATAAAAGGATTGTGGCTTTAATGGGGGTAATTTAGCTAAAGTAATTTCATTTGGAGGGACTAAGATTTCTCCAACGTGATTTTGGTATAACTCATCTGCTTTTTCCAATTTAGTTCTATGAATCATTAATTCGTTGGAAAAGTAGCATACAAATGAATGTCTATCCCCTTTTTCAAAATCTAAACGGGCTAGACCACCAAAATAAAGAGTTTGTTCTGGATTCAATTGATAATTTCTTGGTTTAATTTCCTTCTTTGGTGTAATCACTTTTAAATCTTGATCTGAGACATAATGGGCCATCTGATGATGGTTGATAATACCAGGAGTATCAAACAAGGATGAGTTCTCATCTAAAGGAATATCAATAAATCCTAATGTTGTTCCAGGAAAATATGATGTCGTTATAGCTTCTTTTTCCCCTGTAGATTGATGAATTAAATGATTAATGAATGTAGATTTCCCGACATTTGTACAACCTACTACGTAAACATCGTTCCCTTTTCGCATCTGATCCATCTTCTGTGCAACTTCATTCATTCCTTGTCCTGTTTTAGAAGACACTAAAAACACATCTGAGACTTTCAAACCTTGATCTTTAGCAGATTTCCTCATCCATTGCATTACTTTATTTGGGTTAACAGACTTTGGTAGTAAATCAACTTTATTTCCTACTAGTAAAATCGGTTTATCTCCCGTAAAGCGAGGTAGACCTTGAATAAAGCTACCATTGAAATCAAATATATCGATGATTTTCACAATTATCCCATTTGCTTCACCAATTTGATTTAACATATCCAAGAAATCATCATTTGTTAAATCTACATCTTGAACTTCATTGTAATGCTTCAACCTGAAGCAACGTTGGCAAATAACCTCTTCTCGATTTAATGCTGAGGAAGGCGCATATCCAACTGCACTTGGATCATGGGTTTGAATTTCAGCTCCGCATCCTTGACATATTATTTTTTCCATTGTTGTTCCTCCCATGAAATCATACCTTTACGACGAAACCAGCTTAAAAGACGTCGTTCTATCTTTCTGTTAATTCTTGTTAAAAATCCATCTGTTTGCACAATTGGGACCACTAGAATCGTATGCAATCCAGCACGATTCCCACCCAATACATCAGTCAACAGCTGATCCCCTATTACAACCATCTCATCTTTTCTTATTCCCATTGCATGTTGAGCTTTTCTAAATGCTTGTCCTAATGGTTTTCTAGCACTATAGATAAAAGGAATATCTAAAGGCTCTGAAAACGATGTTACTCGTTTTTCATTATTATTCGATATAATGGTGACTTGAATCCCATTTTCTTTCATTAACTTGAACCACTCGACTATTTCTGGAGTAGCATCTCTGGTATCCCAAGCCACCAGTGTATTATCTAAATCTGTAACAATGCCCTTGATCCCTTGATTTTTTAAGTCCAAAGGTTTGATTTCAAATACAGATTGAACGTGCTGATTTGGTAAAAACTTTTTTAACACCGGATTCACCTCAATTTCTACCTATTACCGAACCATTTACCACTTATTCATGATATACAATTTAGCGTTGCCTTTCAAAAAAAAGTTTCAATTTTTTAGAGAAACCTAATCATTATATGTGAATGATTGCTATTTAGGCAAGAAACTTTTCGACAAATTCCTACAAAGATTTTATTGTGGATAACTTACTCCACAAAACTCACAGTATTACATCAGGTTATCTTTCCATTATCAACCAATTACCCACAAGTTATATACAGGATCCTGTGGATATCAACTCTGTTGTGGCTAATTAGGATTCATGATAAAGTTAATTTACATTAAATGAGTTACATGTTCGAACAACAACACCTTAATGAAAAGCTATAATTGTCTACCTCAGCTATCGGACTTCAAAATACGCTGAATGAAGGAGACATTAAAGCTAGCCATCTAAGAAAGGATAAGCGCCCGGATCTTATTAATCTCCGTATTAAACTCACTAAGATATAAGAGAAAGGCACTTAATACATTGGATTGACTCATAAGTTTATTCCAAGCAGGAGGTGTGTTAGCCTGCATTATATGCTGGCGATGTACTATGGAACACTTATCTGATGAATTGTTAATTGATGCTTATATAAAAGCTACTGAATTAAACTTAAGCGATGAATTTATTAGACTAATTGAAGAAGAACTAAAGCGAAGGTCTATTTCTCATTCGATTAAGCAAACTAGTTAAAGATCCTTCAGCGCCTTATCACAAAAAGTGTGATAAGGTTTTTTTATGAAGATTTTTTTATAATCCTACTCAACCCTATCAAAGATGGGAAGACTTAAAGATAATGTAGATTTAATATTATTAAATTCTTTCCTATTTAATATAAAAATTATCATAGCGCCTTTGCAAGTAAAGATTAGTTGAACCTAAGACCCTTTTTTGCTTACAATGGAGTGGATACTATCTCAACAAGAAAAAATCGTTTGCTTAAGCAACTAGCTTTGCAAAACGAGGGAGGATTTAGACTCAATGTTAATTGCTGTATTTTTGCCACTCATATTTGCGTGTCTTATACCCTTCTTAAGTAAATGGAAACAAAAGGTTCATACAGGATGGTTTGTTTTACCTATTCCTTTCAGTATATTTTTGTTCCTGATTCTTAAAGTAGGTAAACAATTTTCACCCATTTCACAGTCCTATGCTTGGATCCCATCGCTAAATATAAACTTTGATTTATATTTGGATGGACTTGGACTATTGTTTGGACTATTGATTAGTGGTATTGGCACCTTAGTGGTTCTATATTCCATATATTATTTACATAAGACTGAACAATTAAGCCATTTTTACGTATATCTTCTTATGTTCATGGCTGCTATGTTAGGCGTTGTATTTTCAGACAACGTTTATGCTCTATATTCCTTTTGGGAGCTTACATCTTTTTCATCCTTTTTATTAATTGGATTTTGGAATCATCGTAAGGGATCCCGTTACGGCGCGTTAAAATCGATGTTAATTACGGTTTTTGGTGGCTTGAGCTTACTAGCTGGACTTATCCTATTAACAATTGTTACTGATACAACAAGTATTCAAGCAATGATTGATCAAAAAGACGTTATTTTGAATAGTAATTACTTCGGATGGATTTTAGGCTTTCTTTTCTTAGGAGCCTTTACAAAATCAGCTCAATTTCCATTCCACATCTGGCTTCCTGATGCGATGGAAGCTCCAACACCAGTTAGTGCGTACTTGCACTCTGCAACGATGGTAAAAGCAGGTATCTTCTTGGTAGCTCGTTTCTTACCTATTGTTTCACTAAGTGAATGGTTCTTTTTCATTGTTAGTGGAATAGGTATCATCACCCTTTGTTGGGGATCCTTCATAGCTGTACGCCAAACTGATCTAAAAGGGATTCTAGCTTATTCTACAATAAGCCAACTTGGTATGATTATGGCTATGCTTGGTTTTGGAACAGATGCTGCTATTTTTGCTGCTGTATTTCACATTCTAAACCATGCCACGTTTAAAGGTAGCCTATTTATGGTCGCTGGTATAGTAGATCATGAAACAGGAACAAGGGATATTCGAAAACTAGGTGGATTAATGACACTTATGCCAATCACAGCTACATTAGCCTTGTTTGGTACGTTCTCAATGGCCGGTGTCCCTCTACCATTCTTAAATGGCTTTTACAGTAAAGAGAAGTTCTTTAAAACGTCACTAGAATTAGAAGAAGCTAGTGGAATCGTTCAAGCACTAGCAACAGCTATGCCAGTTTTAGCTGTTTTAGGTAGTATCTTTACATTCGTGTATTCTATGTACCTTGTATTTGGTACATTTAGAGGTGAATATAAAGAGGATGAGCTTCCTCAAAAGCCTCATGAAGCACCATTTGGAATGCTTATTTCACCTATGATTTTAGTTATTGGAATTATTGTCATTGGATTGTTCCCACATTTAGTTAATGGTTCTTTCTTAGCTCATGCAGCTGAAGCCATTAGCGGTCATGAAAGTCATGCTCATATTAAATTCTGGCACGGATTCGTACCTCCGTTATACATGTCTCTTGCAGTTGTAGCTTTAGGAACACTTCTTGTGATAACACGTAAACGTTGGAATTCTATTTATAACGTTGTTCCAGGTACGCTAACTTTTAACCGTGTTTATGACTGGTTGGTTGATCGTACTGAGCTCTTCTCCTCGAAGATTACGAAAACCTATATGACTGGTTCATTAAAGCTTTATGTACAGCTGATTTTAATTGCGATTATTCTTGGTACCATTAGCATGCTTCTCATTACTAATGGCTTAAACCTAGAAGCAACCGACCTGGCAAGAATAAGGTTACCAGAGTTATTAGTGGTAGGGATGATGGTTCTAGCCTCTATCGCAACTATTTTTACAAACAACCGAATTGCCGCTATTCTTATTTTAGGAGTAGTAGGATATGGATTATCTATATTATTTGTTTTATATCGAGCTCCTGACCTAGCACTAACACAGTTGATTATTGAAACTGTAACAGTAGCTCTGTTTCTATTAGTATTCATGCATCTGCCGAAGTTAGAAAAACGAAATGAATCAAAAGGATCTATCGTTATGAATGCTACTATTGCAATATCCTTTGGAGCTATGATGACTATCGTTGGGATTTCCTCTTATACGAGCAAATGGTTTGAATCTATCTCTGGCTATTTCTTAGAAACATCTAAATCGTTAGGTGGAGGAAGTAACGTCGTTAACGTTATTTTAGTTGATATGCGTGGATTAGATACCTTGTTTGAAATTTGCGTGTTAGGAATAGCAGCATTAGGAATTTATGGAATGATTAAACTTCGCCGTAAGAAGGAGGCGAAATAATATGGAAATCATAACATCAATGTTAGCTGGTATCCTATTTGCAACCGGCGTGTACAATTTATTGCAAAAACAAATGTTACGAATCATTATCGGAACAGCTTTGCTCTCACATGGTGCCCATTTGTTTATATTAACGATGGGGAAGCTAAAACGTGGGAAACCACCAATATTGGTAGAGGGTGTGGAGAATTACGTAGACCCTCTACCTCAAGCACTCATTCTAACCTCCATCGTTATAAGTTTCGGGGTTACAAGCTTTTTGCTAGTTTTAGCTTATAGAGCTTCATTGTTAAACGAAACAGATAATATGGAAGAATTAAGGGGTAGCGATCATGAGTAATTTAGCCGTCTTACCAATTTTAATACCATTGTTAGCTGGAATTTTCTCAGCTTTTATAAACAAGAAAACCAAAATGGTCCGTATATTCTCTATACTGGTATCCATTATTAACTTAATAGTTGTCTCCTATATTGGATATACCATCTTTCAAAATGGTTCCATTATTTTAGAGACTGGTGGTTGGAAAGCACCTTATGGCATTGTCCTAGTAGCTGATATGCTCTCCATTCTGTTAGTGATTACGACAAATATAATCGCTGTAGCCTGTATCTTCTTTGCAAGAAAAAGTCTTAGTCAGCAACAAGAAAGCTTCTACTTCTATACATTCTTTTTCTTTTTAATTACTGGTGTATCTGGAGCATTTTTAACTGGTGACTTATTCAACTTGTTCGTTTTCTTTGAAGTATTACTTATGTCGTCTTATGCGCTTATCGTTCTAGGTGGAGGAAAAATTCAGCTACGAGAATCAATTAAATATGTGTTAATTAATTTATTCTCCTCTATCCTGTTTGTTACGGTCGTTTCCTTTTTATACTCTGTAGTTGGAACTGTTAACATGGCTCAAATCGCTGAACGTGTTCAGGAAGTAGAACAAAAAGGAATTCTAACGACGATAGCCATTCTATTGTTTTTTGTATTTGCTACTAAAGCAGCAGTATTTCCACTATATTATTGGTTACCTAAATCATATATCGTACCTAACCCAGTAGTATCGGCCTTATTTGGAGCATTGCTAACAAAGGTTGGGATTTACTCTATACTAAGGGTATTTACAACTATCTTTGTCTATGAGATTGATATCACACATCAGTTTTTCTTATGGTTAGCAGCCCTGACGATGATTACAGGTGTTATTGGTGCATTATCCACCAATAACATAAAGTTGATTATTTCCTATAATATTATTCCAGCAGTCGGATTTATGCTTATGGGAATAGGCTTATACACGGAAGCTTCTATTTCAGGATCTATATACTATCTATTGCATGACATGGTTGTGAAAGGGACATTGTTCCTTATTGTAGGTGCTATAGTTGCTCTAACTGGAACAAGCGATCTAAGAAAGATGGGAGGGCTTATTCATCATTACCCTGTAATAGGATGGTTGTTCTTTGTGGCTTCTCTTACTTTGGCAGGTATCCCTCCGTTTAGTGGCTTTATAGGTAAATTATTGCTATTACAAGAAGGGCTTGCTCAAGATCAGATTGCTATTGTCATAATTGGCTTAATCACGAGCCTCTTGATTCTCTTCTCGATGATTCGTATTTTCATTCAAGCGTTCTGGGGAGAAAAAGACGATACTATTACGCCAAATCGTGTAAAATCAAGAGCATACGCTTGGCCAATAGCATTCCTTGTCGCCTTTTCTGTTTTTCTCGGAGTTGGAGCTGAATATGTGTATCCGATGGTTGAAGACATTTCCGCATATTTATTAGACCCATCTCAATACATCGATTCCGTGTTAAAGGAGTAGACTATTATGCCTTTTCAGATTGTATTAAATATCACCATCGCAATCATGTGGATGTTCTTAAATGAAAGCTATCAATTCAGTAATTTCGTTGTAGGATATCTAATAGGAATCTTTATGCTGTTTCTATTACAGCGATTTATACCTGATGAATATTACATGAAGCGCGTCATGAAGATTATCTATTTAGTATTACTTTTTATAAAAGAGCTTATGCTTTCTAATGTTACCATCTTAAAATGGGTATATAAGCCAAACTTGGACATGGAACCAGGAATCTTTGCATTACCTATTGATTTAAAAAGCAATTGGGAAATAACATTACTGGCAAATCTTATTACACTTACACCTGGTACACTTTCCATTGCTGTATCAAATGACCATTCCTATATTTACGTACATGCTATGAATATAGAGGATGTTGAAGAAGAGATTAACTCCATTAAAGATTCCTTTGAAAAGGCAATTAAGGAGGTGACAAGATAACATGGAAACCTTAGAGATGACACAAGCTTTATTAGAAATTGTCACCGAAATTTGCATCGTTGGGGTATCTATTTCGTTATTTATTCTACTTTACCGTGCTATCAAGGGGCCAACTAACCCTGATCGTGCTGTTGCTCTAGATACAATTGGCATAAATCTTATGGGATTGGCTGGTTTAATCGCCATTTATCTTGTGACAACTAAGTTAAATGATATTATTTTACTAATAGGTATCCTATTATTTATAGGAACTGTTGCTATCGCAAAATTCTTGGAAAAGGGTGTTATCATTGAGCGGGACATGGATTGAAATCATATGGGACATCGTGATCATGCTTTTCCTTCTATCTGGTACTTTCTTTATTATTTCAAGTTCTATTGGAATACTACGGTTTCCTGATGTGTACACTCGACTTCATGCTGCAACAAAAGGCGCAACATTAGGTGTAGCTGGAATTATGATTGGGTCGTTCCTATTTATGTATATAGAAAATGGGATTGTTAGCGGCAAACTGATACTTGGAATCATTTTTGTCCTAATAACAGCACCTGTATCAGGTCACATGATTTCACGCGCTGCTTACCGTAGTGGAGTTCGACTATGGGATAAAAGCATAAAAGATGATTATGATAAAGCATTTAAATCAGAAGAGCAACAATCGTAACTTAAATAATGAGCATTCTACTTTAATAGTAGAATGCTTTTTTAATGTGAACATATGTTACAGATGGTTAGCTGCTAAGTATGATGGCTTACAAATTTCAATGGAGGTAAACAATCCTCTTCTACTTTTACTTTATCGGTTTACCTTTTATCTTCGTACTCCCTTTTTCTATTCCAGAACTTGTTCTAAATACTATGCTATTACTTTTCTATACTGGACAGACACAATCCAAATTCGTGCTGCATAAGGATACTATATAGGCTATAGCCTAAATGAATGGTGGAGGTGCATGCGTTTGTCTAGCTTGGTGTCTGCTCTGGTTTATCTCGTTAAAGAAACGATATTCTTTGTGTCTTATGTAAAAAATCATGCCTTCCCACAGCCACTTAGTTCAGAAGAAGAAACAAAATGTCTAGAAGCCATGCAACAGGGAGATGAAGATGCTCGAAATCGTTTGATTGAACATAACCTACGTCTTGTTGCTCATATTGTGAAGAAATTTGAGAATACAGGCGAGGATAATGAAGATTTAATTTCCATCGGAACGATCGGGTTAATCAAAGGAATAGAAAGCTTTTCTCCAGGTAAGGGGACAAAACTTGCCACGTATGCTGCTCGCTGTATTGAAAATGAAATATTAATGCATTTAAGAGCGCTTAAGAAGACGAAAAAGGATGTTTCTTTACAAGACCCTATTGGCCAAGACAAGGAAGGGAATGAAATTAGTTTAATTGATATCCTTAAGGCGGAAAATGCAGATGTTGTTGAGTTAATCCAATTAAATATGGAAGTGGAAAAGATTCAAGAATACTTACAAATATTAGATAGCCGTGAAAAGGAGGTCATTATTGGCAGGTATGGCTTAGGTTTAAAAGATGAATTAACGCAACGAGAAATTGCCAAAAAACTAGGTATATCAAGGAGTTATGTATCACGTATTGAAAAAAGAGCTTTGATGAAAATTTTTCATGAATTCTATCGTAAAGAAAAAAATAAATCTTCATACTAATCAAATAGGCTATTCCCTATACAAATCTTCCCCTCCGCTCATATCCTATCATAACAATACAGGTTAATGAGGTGAGAGTGCATGTACGGTTATGGAGATTTTGGATATCCTTATACAGCCTATCCACTCGCATGTGGGTATAGACCATACTATGGTGGATACGGTTTAGGTTTAGTTGTGGTATTGTTAATCTTATTGTTAGTACTTGGTGGTTTTTTTTATTACAGGTATTATTATTAATCAATCTACCCGAATTTAAAAGTTCGGGTAGATTGAGTATTGTATAGGCTATGTTAAAGTTTGGTGTTGATTTTGGAATCAACTAATCTAA
>NZ_AVBF01000016.1 GCF_000770635.1 Pontibacillus yanchengensis Y32 | reverse complement strand
CAACGGAAACATTTCTCTAATCCATAATATCTCGATTCCAAGTCTTCAACATAATGGGGCTATCACAAAAGAAGATATAAAAAAAAAGCATAAAAAAACACCCTAACTGTGTTAGGATGTTTTATCTATGCTCACGTGAAAAAACGTTACAGAGTAACGAACTTTCAATCTCCAATTTTTACGCGCATAAAAAATGGCGGAGGAGGAGGGATTCGAACCCCCGCGGGGCGTTAACCCCCTGGCGGTTTTCAAGACCGCTCCCTTCAGCCGAACTTGGGTACTCCTCCGTGACGACAAATACTAATATATCATGGTTCCCTATGAGTGTCAACAAAATCTCAACTTTTTTCTACAAAATTCATGAAAATCACTACTTTTTCCCCTACAAATTGTGACAAGCTTTCGATAAGATAAACAAGTACATAAAGAATTGAAGGAGACGATGTTCATGAAAAACCGAATTCTATTGCTATTCATCCTCATTCCAGCTTTATCATTAGTTGCGTGCCAACAAGAACAAGCATCTAATCAAGAGGTAAGCAATAATCAACAAGAATCATCGAAAAGTGACACCACAAATGATTCTACAGAAAACAATGCTACAAATCAATCCCAAATTGAATCAGAAAGTGAAAATTCTTCTCAGGATGAAACATCAGATCAAAAAGAAGCATCTGAGGATACTCCATCTAAAGAAGACATCACTGTCAGTACATTAAAAGAAAACCTATCCTTAGGTATGACTGTAAAAGAAGTAAAACAATTGCTAGGTGAACCTTCTCAAAAGGTACAAGGTGCAAAAGATGGCACTCCGATGTTTCGGTATGACCTAAAAACTACGGAAGGATACTCCTTCCAAGACCCTAACGGGATGGACTCGATTGATATGGAAGGCTTTCAGAATCAACAAGTAGAAATGATTGTGTTTGTGGACATACCAGATGATACTGTGTCTCGTTACACCATTCAATATTGGGACAGAGAAGGGCATGCAAAAGTCTATATGAAGTCTCCTGACTACGAAAAGACAGATGATATGGGGTTATCATCCTAAAAAACACCATTGCCCGAAGAATATTCTTTATACTTAAAACGGTGGTTCCTCTTTTCTTGTTTTATCACAAACAAAACGAAGCCGTTACGCTTCTCATAAAGTGTAACGGCTTTTTTACATATCTATTTATTTAATTACTTCTTTTCCACCCATGTAAGGGCGTAATACTTCTGGTACGACAACAGTACCATCTTCTTGTTGATAATTCTCAAGTATGGCAGCTACGGTACGTCCTAGAGCTAATCCAGAGCCATTTAGTGTATGCACAAACTCTGGCTTCCCTTGTTGTTCACGACGGAAACGGATGCCAGCTCGGCGAGCCTGGAAATCCTCAAAGTTAGAACAAGAAGAAATCTCGCGGTACGTTTCATAACTTGGTAGCCAGACTTCTATGTCATACTTTTTCGCTGCCGTGAAACCTAGATCTCCTGTACACATGCTCATCACACGATAAGGAAGCTCTAGTAGCTGCAATACTTTTTCCGCATGGCCTGTTAGTTGTTCCAGAACATCATAAGACTCTTCAGGCTTCACAAATTGAACAAGTTCTACTTTGTTAAATTGGTGCTGACGAATTAACCCGCGCGTATCACGACCAGCTGATCCTGCCTCAGAACGGAAGTTAGCGCTGTAGGCTACATACTTTCTTGGAAGGTCATCAGCTGATAGTATTTCTTCGCGATGGAAATTGGTTACAGGCACTTCTGCTGTTGGTACAAGGAAGTAGTCCCAATCCTCAATTTTAAAAGCATCCTCTTCAAATTTAGGTAACTGACCTGTGCCTGTCATGCTGCTGCGATTCACCATTTGAGGTGTTAGCATTTCCTCATAATTGTGCTCGTCTGAGTGAAGATCCATCATAAAGCTTAATAAAGCACGTTCCAAACGCGCTCCTAGCTTTTTGTAGAATACAAACCGACTACCTGTTACTTTTGAAGCTCGTTCAAAATCTAATATATCTAGTTGGTCTGCAATATCCCAGTGAGCTTTAGGTTCGAAATTAAACGCCTTTTGTTCCCCCCACTCACGAGCGACCACATTATCCTCTTCATCTTCCCCAACCGGAACACTTTCATGAGGAATGTTTGGGATAGAAAGAAGCAATGTTTCCAACTGTTCTTCTACCTCTTTCAGCTGTGCATCTAACAGTTTAATTCGCTCGCCAACTTCACGCATCTCTGTAATAAGATGATCAGCATCCTTTTTCTCTTTTTTCATAGCAGAGATTTGTTTAGACACTTCATTACGCTTCGCCTTCAGTTCTTCGGTTTCGCTAATTAATTCACGTCGGCGTTCGTCTAACTCTTCAAACTTATCTAAATCCGTTAAATCCTCGCCCCGTTTTTGTAATTTTTCTTTCACCTCTTGAAAGTTCGTACGTAAATACTTCAAATCTAACATGGTGAAACCTCCTTTATTAGTAAGTGATAAAATGAAGCAAATAAAAACTCCCGTCCCCTAACGAAAGGGACGAGAGTTGTATATTCCCGCGATGCCACCCTGATTGAAAGTACAAACATTGTACCTTCCGGCTCACTTCAATGGTAACGGTGCGTTACACCGGATATGCTTACTAATCTTTCGGCATATCAGCTCAAGGATGGATTCACAAAATCCTTCACTGGTTCACAGCGACCACCAGCTCTCTTAAGAAGGGAGTTTTGCTACTAGTTCCTATCATCACGTTTTTTATCCTAGTTGTGTCTATACAATAGCGAATTTTTCAGGAAGAAGCAAGTGATTTCTTGGATTCTTCTACCATATTCACAAAATGACCTGTTAAACGATGATCATCAGTTAGTTCTGGATGAAATGCACATGCTAAGAAATTGCCTTGTTGAGCAGCTACAATTTTGCTCTGATAAGTCGCTAATACTTCAGTGTCCTCGCCTACATCAACAATATATGGGGCACGAATAAATACAGCTTCATAACCATCAGCTACACCAGTAATGTCTAGCTCTACTTCAAAGCTTTCCCGTTGACGGCCAAATGCATTCCGCTCTACAGTCATATCCATTAGCGCTAAGTGATTGCTATCCTGACCTTGAATACGTGTAGCAAGTAAAATTAACCCTGCACATGTTCCAAAGATTGGTTTACCTGCTTCAGCAAACTGCTTTAATGGCTCAAAGAAATCGTATTTATCGATAAGGCGGCGCATTGTTGTGCTTTCTCCACCAGGGATAATAAGACCATCTAGCTCTTCTAGCTGTTCGATACGCTTTACAATTATGCCTTCTACGCCATTCGCTTCTATGGAGCGAATATGCTCTCGTACAGCACCTTGTAAGCCTAATACACCTATTTTAATCATGATGCCATACTCCTTTAATGTCTAATATGCTTATGAGGAAACTTACTGACTACGATCTTGCATACGATCTTCAGCAGTCAATGTATTCATTTCCATTCCCTTCATTGCAGTACCAAGACCTTTAGAAAGCTCACCGATTAGTTTGTAATCATCATAATGTGTTGTAGCTTCTACAATAGCTCTTGCAAACTGTTGAGGGTTATTGGATTTGAAAATACCAGAGCCTACAAATACTCCATCAGCACCTAACTGCATCATAAGTGCAGCATCAGCTGGTGTTGCTATACCACCTGCTGCAAAGTTAACAACTGGCAGGCGTCCTTCTTCACGAATTTGAAGAAGCAACTCATATGGTGCGCCAATGTTTTTCGCGTATGTCATAAGCTCGTCCTCAGACATGCTTGATACCTGACGAATTTGTGATTGAACTTCACGCATATGGCGAACCGCTTCTACGATATTTCCAGTACCCGGTTCCCCTTTCGTACGAAGCATGGATGCACCTTCGCCGATACGTCGAGTAGCTTCACCAAGATCACGGCAACCGCAAACAAATGGTACTGTATAGTCATTCTTCTTAATATGGAATACTTCATCTGCAGGTGTTAGTACTTCACTTTCATCAATGTAGTCTACTCCCATTGATTCCAGTACACGAGCTTCCACCACATGACCAATACGAGCTTTAGCCATAACTGGAATAGAAACAGCATTCATCACTTCTTCCACAATAGTTGGGTCAGCCATACGAGCTACACCACCTGCTGCACGAATGTCAGCTGGTACACGCTCAAGCGCCATTACCGCTACTGCCCCTGCTTCTTCAGCAATTTTTGCTTGTTCGGCGTTTACGACATCCATAATCACGCCGCCTTTTTGCATTTCTGCCATACCACGTTTTACACGATCTGTACCTGTTCTTGACATTCAATATTCCTCCCAATCCGATAATACTTTCTATTCAAGTCACATCCGACATGTTGGACGTTTTCTTCTAACCTTCATTGTATCGTATTCAAGGCAAAATGCCTACCAAATAAATATGGTTTAAAACCATCCAGTGATGGTATCCGTAATGCTAGAGAAAATATCTCCGAAAAATCCACCAATTGCTCGTAACGTGAGCGAGAACCAGTTTGCTTTTTCAACAGCTGATTGCGTTACAACATCTACTGCTTCTGCCTGTTTTCCGTTGTCCGTAATATAACCAAAATCATCGCCGCTATTCTGAAGCTTCATCGTACCAATCTTTTCACCTTTTTCAATTGGAGCCGTAAGCTTTTCATCTTTATTGAATTTTGACTGATCGAGTTCATAGGTTACACTGTATTGATCTTCAGTTCCTTTTTCAATCATCGTTTTGATAGGTGCTGCAGATGCAATATCTACCGAATCTTCTTTCCCTTTTGTTACAGGGTATGTAGATTTTCCTTCAATCTGATGATTAGCCGGGAATAATTCTTTTTGTTCAAATTGGTTGAATCCAAAGTCCATTAATTTCCGTGTTTCTTCAAAACGAGCTTCTTTACTTTCTGTCTTCATAACAACAGAAATAAAACGTTGCCCATTACGTTCTGCTGTTCCTGTAAAGCAATAACCAGCTAAATCCGTCCAACCGGTTTTCATGCCATCCATACCTTCATAACCAAATTGAGCTAACTGTCCTGGCATACCAGGAAGCATCCAGTTCCAGTTCTGAATTTGTTGGTCTTCAAATTGTGTCGTCGGAATGCTCGATATTTCTAACGCTTGAGGGTAGTCATTTGCTAAGTTATATGCCAAAAGAGCTGCTGAACGAGCTGATAAGAGGTTATCTGCATCAGCCTTCGTTCCCTCAGGATAATTATCTCCTAAATCAGTATTGGAAAGGCCAGTAGAGTTTACAAACTGGTAATCTGGTAATCCCATTTCTTTTGCCTTTTTATTCATCATTTTGACGAATTCACCTTCAGAACCTGCAACTAATTGCGCTAAGGCAATCGTGGTAGCATTATCTGAATTAATGGCCATCGCTTCATATAACTCTCGTACTGTATAATCTTTTTGTTGCTTTAAGCCCACCCCTGAAAAACTAGGGTTTGCCGAAATACTATAGGGATAGTCTGAGATTTGCGTCGTGGTATCCCAACTAATCTTACCTTCTTCAATTGCTTCAAGAACAAGGTACTCAGTCATCATTTTCGTCATACTAGCCGGAGGAAGAGCTAAGTCAGCTTCTTTCTCGAATAAAATCTTTCCTGTCTTTGCATCTACTAGAATCGCAGATTTTGCTTGTACATCCACCGAAGCGGCTGATACTTGGATTGGGGTGCCAATCATTGATGTAAATGTAACAAGCATCAACGTAAGTAGTAAAAAGGATGCTCTTAATCTATGTTTCAATCCTCTCAACCTCCAAAAAATGTTTATGTGCATGAGGTTATTTTATCATAGGAAAGCACAGAATAGAAACAAGACTTTACACCTGTATGACAAAAGTTAAATCCTTCTTCTAAGGTTTAGAGGTCGACATGCGATTACCATAAAAAAAGGAAGCAAGGGAACAACCCTCGCCTCCTGATTTTTATAGGTATTATAATGAATAGTTTGGTGATTCTTTCGTAATTTGTACGTCATGTGGATGACTTTCACGAAGACCAGCATTCGTAATCCGCGTGAATTGGGATTCGTTTCGTAGTACGTCCAATGTCTGAGCTCCACAATACCCCATGCTTGAGCGTAATCCACCGATTAGTTGATGCACGGTGTCCACAAGTGGTCCTTTATAAGGTACTCGTCCTTCAATGCCTTCAGGGACCAATTTATTTACGTTCGCAGATTCTTGGAAATAACGATCCTTTGAGCCTGACTTCATCGCACTAACTGACCCCATGCCACGATACACTTTGAATTGACGACCTTGGAAGATTTCCGTTTCACCAGGACTTTCAGCTACCCCAGCAAAAATGCTACCTAACATAACTGCATGTGCACCTGCAGCCAATGCTTTGGCAACATCTCCTGAATACTTGATACCTCCATCAGCTATAACAGGAATACCATGTTGCTTCGCTTCTAGCGCACATTCATATACAGCTGATATTTGAGGGATGCCAACACCAGCAACAACACGTGTTGTACAAATGGAACCAGGTCCTATGCCGACTTTAATAACATTGGCTCCCGCCTCAATTAAGTCTCTAGTACCTTGTTGCGTTCCGACATTTCCAGCAATGATATTCAGCTCAGGATATTGCTTACGTACTTTGGCAACTTGATTGAGTACGCCTGCGGAATGTCCATGAGCGGTATCAATGACTATTGCGTCTACTCCAGCTTCTACAAGCTTCGCGATTCGAAGATCCGAATCTGCGGTAACCCCTACTGCTGCTGCCACTAAAAGTCGACCTTGAGCATCTTTAGCTGAGTTAGGAAATTCGATAACCTTCTCAATGTCCTTAATCGTAATTAACCCTTTTAGAACACCATGTTCATTAACAAGAGGAAGCTTTTCTATCTTATGAGTTTGAAGAATTTTTCCTGCCTGCTCTAGTGTTGTACCGACTGGAGATGTAACAAGATCTTCGCTAGTCATTACTTCAGAGATAAGGATAGAATAGTCTTGTATAAATCGTAAATCACGATTGGTGATAATACCGACTAAATGCTGGTCCGTTTCATTATCCACAACAGGGACACCAGAAATTCGGTATTTCCCCATTAGATACTCTGCGTCATATACTTGATTTTCAGGGGTTAAGAAAAAAGGATTGGAAATAACGCCACTTTCACTGCGCTTCACACGATCTACTTGTTCGGCTTGCTCCTCAATCGACATGCTCTTATGAATCACACCTAAACCACCTTGACGAGCCATTCCAATTGCCATTTCTGCTTCTGTCACTGTGTCCATACCTGCACTTAATAATGGAACATTCAGCTTCAATGAAGGTGACAACTCTGTACTAACCTGTACTTCTTTAGGTAGTACATCTGACTTGGCCGGCAATAATAAGACATCATCAAATGTTAAGCTTTCTTTGGCAAATTTGTCTTCACGCATGGGTACCCCTCCTAAAATAATGTTCATGGTTTGTGAATATCTTGGTTACACTAAACATAGGCTAACCGTTTTATATATATTTTAACTAACAATACGACAACAACCATGTATTTTCAACTGTTTTAAGGAAGTGAAATACTGCCAATGAAAATCCAAAATATTCAGTCCATTTTCCTGCAGTTACAATCTGCGCCTTTTGCACAAACATATTTATCCCAATGTTATCACAATCTTGGTTATAGTGACTCTGATCGAAAAAGCTTCGAAAATACGTACCGACTCATCTATTATCTCGAACACGGTCAAACATACTATGAACAAGGTAAACAATCACCTCTAGCCATTCAACCTGTACTCTTGTTCTATGGAATGGGGCAATTGCTCAAAGCCCTCTTAATAACAAGACGACCTGATTATCCTGAAACCACTAGTATCCTAGCACATGGGGTAACGACAAGAAAACGTAAGAAACAACAGTACTCTTTCTTACAGGATGAAGTTAAGATTCAACATAAAGGATTATTCTCCTACTTAGCTAATCACCTGTTTCATGTGGAACAATTTACTACGGAAAAATATTCGATGAATGATCTACTATCAAGAATTCCAGAGTTAAATTCTATATATAAATTATCCTTTCATAAGCAAAACCATGCTTACCTTGAACAGATTGATCCTCATGTATGGCAACTACCTGATTTGATATTAGATGACTACAACTGGACATTTTCATATTTTTCGCAATCAATAAAAAAACTACAACTTAATGTTCAGAACACTGTTCAAAAGGACAATAATATTCACCTCTCTCTAGAAAAACCGCTCGATAATCCAAACCATCCGTACTTTTATTATGATAGTTATGAAGATAGGTACACCCTATCTAACCATCGAAAACATCTAGAACCTTTTCCTGAAATACTTACACACTATTTACTGCTCTATAATTTAAGTATGATTTGTCGGTATGAAACAGAATGGTGGGGGGATCAAATACATTCCTTTTCTAGTGAGGATTTGGTTTATATAAAAGCCTTTTTGAAGCTCACCCAACAAAAGATTCCGCATCTAATCGGACACGCGTTGTTGGACCAATATAAAAATTAGAAGAACAAAAGCGCAAGTGCCCGGGTAGCGACGTACAAACTGTCCTTATAAGGAAGTTCGATTAAGACCGCTGCATCACGCAGCAACATCGAACCAACCTACATCGTGTAGGCCGAAAGGAAACACGAAGAGCTCAAGCGTTCGATGTTGACTTATCGTACAGAGATGAGGGAAGCACATACGTCGCTGGGCGCTGGAGCTGGACGTGGCCGCATCACTTTTTTTAGTTATAAACAAGCGTTGAATTTTATAGTACGCTAGACAATTAAAAAAACAACCAGATTTCTC
The DNA here is from genome assembly GCF_000770635.1 of Pontibacillus yanchengensis Y32. GTDB lineage: Bacteria > Bacillota > Bacilli > Bacillales > BH030062 > Pontibacillus > Pontibacillus yanchengensis. Next base: position 59,096 of record NZ_AVBF01000016.1, on the reverse strand, counting down.
TGGTTGTTTCCTACTCATATCCTCACGTTAGTATTTCCTCTATATACAAGGAGGAATGATTCTTCAGATGAATAATCTCTTCATTGTGTTGTAGTCGTACCATAGGACGAGTTGGAAGCTTTTGTTCCATAAATATAATTTCAGCATTTTGGTTATTTGACAATCTTACATGAGTGCCAGTCGTAAAATTGGTCATGCTCGTAATGAGTGCTTGGACAACCGTATGATCAAATTTACCGAACTGATCCTGCATTAATTCCTCCAGAACCATAAATGGTGATTGCTTGGACCTGTATAAGCGTTCTGAAGTCATCGCATGATACATATCACAAACGGCTACAATCTTTCCATATGGATTTAATTTCGAGCTAGTTAATCCAATTGGATAACCACTTCCGTCCATTCGTTCATGATGCTGTAAAACGCCTAACCGAACATTGTTCTTTAATACCGGGATGTTTTCAACCAGTCGATAAGAATACGTAGGGTGTTTCTTTATCTCTTCAAATTCTTGAGTAATGAGAGGGGCTTTTTTAAATAAAATGCGTTCATCAATTTTGGCCATACCACAATCACTTAGAAATCCTGTTAACCCTATCTGGATAACTTCACCATTGCTATATTTTAGCTGGTGAGCTATAACGGCAGATAACAATCCTACTGCAATACTATGATGATAAAAGTAATCTTCCTTTGTTGAATAGTGATGAAGCATGAAAACTTTGCCTTTATTTTCATTAGCTTTCTCAATTAATGGTACTAGGAGAGTCCGAACTTTAGCGATATTAATGGGCGCCCCTGATTGCCAGTCTTTGAACATATTTTTATACTCTTGGACAGCTTCTAAATAAAGGTTCAGAAATGGAACGTGCTGTTCTTCCTTACCATCATCTTGCTCTATGTAATCCTCTTCCTCTATAGCATGCTCGGGTAAAAAAGCCTCTCCATTCGCTAGTTTTGGTGCAACTTCCACATCGTTCACTAGAAATTTATGTAATACCGTAATATGAATTGGTTTTATGACAGTGTTCTTGGGAACTATTGGTTGGTTGGTTTTCCCAATAACATCTGTTGTGACCATACACCCCGATACTAATTGGCTGGGATGAACTCGCATGATTTCACTTCCTCTACTTATGGTATAAGAAAAGCTCAGAGCGCCTTGGTCGCCACCGAAAGGCTTTACTTACGCCCCTGATGGAATCAGGGCTGGAGCTAGACCGCAAACGCCAGAACGTATATATTCTTTACTTTCAAAGTAAAAAAGAGGACCACAAAACTGTGTATCCTCTTTTCTTCTTACTCTTCTTCTGTAGATTCTTGTTGGTCTGTAATCGTATCGGTTGCTTCTGATGTTTCGTTAGCGTGTACTTCCGTATCTTCTTCCTCATCGTCTTCTTTGTTTTCGATTTGTGCTACTGTTGCAACTTCTTCATCATCTTGAAGACGAATCAAACGGACACCTTGTGTATTACGTCCAGTTTGGGAGATGCTTTCAACAGGCATACGAATAAGGACTCCACTTTCTGTGATAATCATAATATCCTCATCACCTGTCACCGATTTAACGGTAACGACTTCCCCATTCTTATCGGTCAAGTTACAAGAACGAATCCCTTTTCCTCCTCTACCGGTAATACGATATTCATTTGCTGGTGTACGTTTTCCGAAGCCTTTCGTTGTAACGTTAAGAACCTGAAGCCCATCTTCAATCATTTCCATGGAAACCACTTCATCGCCTTCACGCAAGGATATACCTTTCACACCGGCTGCGGTTCTTCCCATTGTACGAACATCTTCCTCAGGGAATCGAATGACATATCCACCTTTTGTTCCAATCATAATATGCTTGGATCCATCCGTTAAACGTACGGATATTAATTCATCATCTTCTCGCAGTCCTAGGGCAATAAGTCCCCCACGACGAATGTTGGCAAACTGAGATAAGGTCGTACGTTTGGAGATTCCGTGTTTCGTTGTGAAGAATAGGTACCAGTCATCGACAAAGTCTTCTACTGCAATAACAGCGTTAACCCATTCTCCTTTCTCAACCTCTAACAGATTAATAATCGGAATTCCTTTCGCAGTTCGACTAAACTCAGGAACTTCATATCCTTTAGCTCGGTAAACTTTTCCTTTGTTTGTAAAGAACAGCAACGTATTATGCGTTGATGTGGAAAGAAGATGCTCTACGAAATCATCTTCATTCGTACCCATACCTTGTACTCCACGTCCTCCGCGTCGCTGCGAACGATACGTCGAAGCTGGTAAACGTTTCACATAACCTTGGTGCGTTACGGTAACTACGATTGTTTCTTCAGGAATTAAGTCTTCATCTTCAATGAAGTCTGTTCCGCCTGTAACAATTTCCGTACGACGCGTATCGTTAAAACGCTCTTTTATTTCGGTTAGTTCCTCACGAATAATTTCGAGCACTTTTTCATTATCAGCTAGGATTGCTTTCAACTCCGCAATTAAATTGACTAATTCTTGATATTCATCTTCAATCTTCTCACGTTCTAATCCGGTTAAGCGTTGCAAACGCATGTCTAAAATCGCTTGAGCTTGCTTATCGCTTAGTTCATAGTTTGTCATCAAACCTTCTTTAGCAATATCAGTTGTTTGAGACTCGCGAATAAGGGTAATAATTTCGTCAATATGATCAAGAGCAATTCGTAAACCTTCTAGTATATGAGCTCGAGCCTCAGCTTTTCTTAGCTCATACTCTGTTCTACGTCGAATGACAACCTTTTGATGATCGAGATAATGCTCAAGACATTGTTTTAAATTCATTACTTTTGGTTGACCATTCTCCAGAGCAAGCATGTTGATACCAAAAGAGGTTTGGAGAGCTGTTTGTTTATAAAGGTTGTTTAGTACAACATTCGGATTTACATCACGACGTAGTTCAATCACAACGCGCAATCCTTCACGATCGGACTCGTCGCGGAGGTCTGTAATCCCTTCAATCTTCTTGTCACGAACAAGCTCGGCAATTTTTTCAATCAACTTAGCCTTATTCACCTGGAAAGGAAGTTCAGATACAAGCAATCTAGATTTCCCATTTGCTTGTTCTTCAATATCCACTTTCGCTCGAACAGTCAGTGACCCTTTACCTGTCTCATAGGCTTTTCTTATACCACTTCGTCCAAGGATCTGGCCAGCTGTTGGAAAATCTGGTCCATGAATATAATCACTAATCAATTCATCTATTGTAATATCCCCATCCTTACTCACAGCTAACACAGCGTCGATGACCTCACCTAAATGATGAGGCGGGATATTTGTCGCCATACCAACGGCAATACCACTTGCTCCGTTTACAAGTAAGTTTGGAAAACGTGCAGGAAGCACAACTGGTTCTCTTTCTGTGCCATCATAGTTATCGTCATAATCGATGGTATCTTTATTAATATCGCGTAAAATTTCCATTGAAATTTTGGACATACGAGCTTCTGTATAACGCATGGCTGCTGCAGCATCACCATCAACAGAACCAAAGTTTCCATGTCCATCTACGAGCATGTAACGAAAGTTGAAATCTTGCGCCATACGTACCATGGAATCATACACAGCAGAGTCACCATGTGGGTGATACTTACCAATTACTTCACCTACGATACGAGCCGACTTTTTATAGGCTTTATCCGAATGCATCCCAAGGTCATGCATTGCATAGAGAATTCGTCTATGTACCGGCTTTAACCCATCACGAACATCAGGTAAAGCACGGGACACGATTACACTCATCGCATAATCCATAAAGGATGTTTTCATTTCTTGGCTAATGTTTATTTCTTGTACCTGGGGACGTTGTTGATCCACCATAACGACCTCCTATCAAATATGAGGGCCTACAGGATGTAGGTCTGTTCAGACTTGTTCGTTTCCTGATGGACAAGTCTGAACATGAGTACCTCCATGCCTTTGTTAACAATCAAAGGCACCTGCGCACTTCTTTTTACACATCTAAATTTTTCACGTATTGGGCATTGTCTTGAATAAAGTTTCGACGAGGTTCTACTTTATCCCCCATTAGAATTTCAAAGATTTCATCCGCTTCAATGGCATCTTCTAATTCTACTTGTAGTAGAGTCCTTGTCTTAGGGTCCATGGTTGTTTCCCATAACTGATCAGGATTCATCTCACCTAGACCCTTGTAACGCTGTAAGCTAGGCTTTGGCGTTTTCGATAATTCTTCTAATTTTGTTTCCATCTCTTTGTCGTTAAAGGCGTAATAAATCGCTTTGCCTTGTTGAATTTTGTACAACGGTGGCTGCGCAATATAAACATAGCCATGCTCTAGCAATGGGCGCATATAACGATAAAAGAATGTAAGCAGCAACGTTCGAATATGGGCACCATCTACATCGGCATCTGTCATAATTACAATCTTGTGATAGCGAGCTTTGGAAATATCAAACTCGTCTCCAATTCCTGTCCCAAGAGCGGTAATAATAGAGCGAACCTCATTATTTGATAGGATTTTATCTAGACGAGCTTTTTCGACGTTAATAATTTTTCCTCGTAGTGGAAGAATCGCTTGGAAATGTCGGTCACGCCCCTGCTTAGCTGAGCCACCTGCTGAGTCTCCCTCAACGACGTACAATTCGCCGATGTTCGGATCTTTTGTCGAACAGTCAGCCAATTTCCCTGGTAGATTGGAGATCTCCAGAGCATTTTTACGACGTGTTAGTTCTCTTGCCTTCTTGGCTGCAGCTCGTGCTCGTGAAGCCATTAGTCCTTTTTCCACAACTTTTTTAGCTGTGTCCGGATTCTCGAATAAGAATTTCGAAAAGCGTTCATTGAAAATATTATCTGTAACAGTACGAGCTTCACTATTCCCTAACTTCGTCTTCGTTTGTCCCTCAAACTGTGGATCAGGATGCTTGATCGAGATAATAGCAGTAAGTCCTTCTCGAACATCATCTCCTGTTAAGTTTGGATCATTTTCTTTAAACATGTTGTTACGACGAGCATAGTCGTTAATAACTCTCGTTAAAGCCGTTTTAAAGCCAGATTCGTGTGTACCACCTTCATAGGTGTGAATATTATTAGCAAAAGAGTAGATGTTACTAACAAATCCATCGTTGTATTGAAGGGCTACTTCCACACTTATATTCTCGCTTTCACTCTCTACGTACACAGGTTCATGTAATCCCTCGCGAGTACGATTTAAATGTTCAACGTAAGAGACAATACCACCTTCGTAGTAGAAGTCTTTCGTTTCATTTTCATTATCGCGCTTGTCACTGATGGAAATCATCAACCCTTTGTTCAAAAAGGCTAGTTCACGAATTCGATTGGCTAATGTGTCAAATTGGTATTCAATCGTTTCGGTAAAGATTTCTGTATCCGGCTTAAAGTGAATACGAGTCCCTGTGATATCCGTTTCTCCAATTACTTTTAAATCCTCATCAGGAATACCACGTTGATAACTTTGATAGTAAATTTGACCATCCAAATGGACAAACACTTCTAGTTGGCTGGAGAGGGCGTTTACTACCGAAGCACCAACACCGTGTAAGCCACCTGAGACTTTGTAGCTTCCACCACCGAATTTACCGCCTGCGTGAAGAACGGTTAAAATAACCTCTACAGCTGGGCGATTCGCTTTTTTGTGCATACCAACAGGAATACCACGGCCATTATCGGTAACTGTAATACTGTTGTCTTCCTCAATCGTCACGGTAATATGATCGCAGTACCCAGCTAACGCCTCGTCAATACTATTATCGACGATCTCCCAAACTAAGTGATGGAGACCTTTTTCGTTAGTAGAGCCAATATACATTCCAGGTCGTTTTCGAACTGCTTCCAACCCTTCAAGCACTTGTATTTGGCTTTCATCATAAGCTTGTTGTTCAGATAATTTATCTTCCATCGTCATGCTCTCACCTACACTTCTTTCACTAGGTTAATTACTATCTATTCAGAAAAACCATCAGAGAAATCTTCCATCTTGTTTAACGTTGTCGTGATGTTGGCACGTTTCTTTAACGTAAGGACGGATAACGGACTGAAATATATATAGTCTTTCGTAATAACAATTGATTTTGCTTCGGCATTTGGAGACTCAAAAACTCGTTGATTACTTCTTTGGTTCATAATCATTTCTTCTACGATCGAGGAGGAAGAGAATAATTCGTAATCAATTATGGATATTACATCATGCGATTCAATTACGTGATCTTCCCCAATATGGATAAACAATGTGCCACCTCATTTCCCCTTGGTAACATGACCTTGATCTACGTAGAATATATCTGCTTGCTGGAGTGTTTCATGTTCAATACCATCCACACTCGTCGTAGACACGAAGGTTTGGACCTTGCCTTGAATCGTATGCAAAAGATGAGACTGCCTGAAATCATCTAATTCACTTAATACATCATCTAGTAATAGGATTGGATATTCTCCTACTTCATTATGGATTAATTCAATTTCAGCTAGCTTTAATGATAGAGCGGTTGTACGCTGTTGCCCCTGAGATCCATAGGTTTGTACATCTTTTCCGTTCACATAGAAAATCAAATCATCACGGTGAGGACCAACGAGCGTTGTCCCTCGCTCTATCTCTCTACGTTCTACTTCCGCAAATTTATCTTGAAATACCCTTACCATTTTGGACAAATCCATATCCTCTGATACATCTAGAGAGGCATCATATGCAATTTCTAGGTTTTCTAGCTGTCTGCTAATTCCTTCATGAATAGGTTTTGCCCATTGTCTAAGCAAGTGAAGAAACTTAAATCGACGCTCTACAATGGTTGCAGCATGTTCAATTAGTTGCTCGGTTAACACCTGCAACATCGTCGGATCCATATTCTGCTTACGCTGATAGTCCTTTAGCAAATGATTCCGCTGCTTTAGGATCTTCTGGTATTGTCCTAAATGGTAAATGTATGCAGGTTGTATTTGACCAATTTCCATATCGATAAAACGACGACGAACCTGAGGACTGCCTTTGACTAGGTTCAAGTCTTCAGGTGCAAACATCACAACATTAAGCGCTCCGATGTAATCACTCAAGCGCTTCTGTTCCAAGTGATTTAGTTTTGCTTTCTTGCCTTTCGTCGAGACAACGATTTCCATCGGGAATTTACGTTTTCTTTTAAACACACTCCCTTTTATTTTAGCATATTCTGCATCCCACATGATAAGTTCTTTATCCCGTGGGGTACGATGCGATTTAGAAAATGCTAAAACATAGATTGCCTCCATCAAATTCGTTTTACCCTGCGCATTCTCGCCAATGATTACATTCACCTTGTCATCAAAGGTTAAGTGGATATCTTGGTAATTTCTATACTGTTTTAACGCTATGTCTTCGATATGCATTGGAATTCCCCTTTAGATCTAACGCCAGATCTATGATCAAATCTGACCTAATTAGAAAGACCGACTATTCACCGAAATTAGTAAATGTCGGCAGCTCCCCGTTTCTTTTCTATGGAGAAAGGGAGAGCATAACGGTACCTTTGACATTTATTCAGGGAAACGTCAATCGGCAAGCCTTGTATCGTGTCGGGAATTACTCCTCTTTTACAACGGTATAGCTTCCCTCTCCTTCAATTTCTACTACATCACCAACGTTTAGTTTTCTACCACGACGTGCTTCTTTTTCGCCATTTACAAAAACTGGGAATTCAGATAAAAACACCTTTGCCATTCCACCTGATTCAATGACATTAGCTAATTGTAAAAATTGTCCGAGCTGAATCATATCCGTTTGAATCTCAATACGTTTATGCATTTTCTTCACCCTAATAGTATATTCTTGGCCTTCTATCTATTTTACTAAAGAATAGCTCATAAGAAAAGCAAGGGCGCAAAAACCCTTGCTTTTTCGTGAAATTTTATTTAATTAGAAAAGTAAGCATAAATTTCTGGGCTTTCGCTTTTCTTTTAAAAACTTAATTAATACGTTCTTACAGGCAAGATTAACTGTAAGATTTGGTCATTATCGATTGGACGAATGAGGAATGGACGCATCGCACCAGTAAATTGAATGTTCACTTTCTCCGTATCGATTACTTTTAGTGCGTCCATCATATATTTGGCACTGAAAGAAATTTTTAGTTCTTCCCCTTCAAGCGATTCAGCTTCTACTTCTTCCACAACTTTACCAACCTCAGGAGAGTTACTTGTTATTTCGATATGATTGTCCGCTTTTGTCGTTAACTTAACGACACTATTTCGATTTTCCTTTGCTAAAAGAGCAGCACGATCAATAGATTGTAGTAATTCTTTCGTATCAATGTGCATGATCGTTTTACTCTGATCAGGGATCAAACGAGATGTTTCTGGATAGTTTCCGTCTAGTAATCTTGAAAGAAAATATAAGTGCTGGGTACGGAATAAAATTTGATTCTCCGTCACGCTTATTTCAATCGTTTCTTGAGAGTCATCAAGTATTTTATTAAGCTCCGTTAAACTTTTGCCTGGAACAACAATATTGTTGAACGATAGATTTTGCAGCTGTTCCTGCATAGGAATTTTTCTTGAAGCTAAACGGTGGCTATCCGTTGCAATAAAGTATAGTTCACTGTTCTCTACCATCATGTTTACACCTGTCAAGATGGGGCGTGTTTCTGAGGTGGACACCGCGAATACCGTTTGTCTGATTAGATCTTTTAAAAGGTCAATCGGCACCTCAAAGCTTTGTTCTGTCTGTAATTGAGGAAGATGTGGATATTCTTCAGCATCTTGTCCATTCAAGTTAAATTCAGCACTTCCAGAACGGATGCCGACGTTTAAATGATCATCTACCTCTAGTTCAACGGTCTGCTGTGGCAATTTACGTACAATATCAGGGAAATATTTCGCTTGTAATACGATGCTTCCCGGTTGAATGTTTTCTACATATACGATTCCATCTTCTTCTTTAGGAATAAATGACTCAATTGAAATATCAGAATCACTACCTGTAAGTTTCACACCTTGTTCAGTAGCTTCTACTTTCATTCCCGTTAGGATTGGAATAGTCGTTCTTGATGAGATAGCTTTCATCACATCTTGAATACTTTCCATAAGTTGATCCCTTTGGATTGTAAATTTCATCTTTTAAATCCTCCTAAATGGATTTTATATATTTATATTTAATTATTATTTAAATGATCGTAGTAGTAATATAGGCTGTGAATTTGTGAATAACTCAAGTTCAACCCTTTCAAATAAGGATATCCACATGTGGATAGACTGTGAGTAACTTTGGGGAGTTTTTCACGTTTATTCACAAGGGGATAAGTCCTTAACCAGACTTCAAGGCCTCTTTTAATTCTTCAATTTCATTTTGAAGTTGCTGATTTTCACTAAGTGCTTTCGAGATTTTCTCATGAGCATGGATGACTGTTGTGTGATCTCGTCCGCCAAATTCTTCACCTATTTTAGGGAGAGAGAAATCAGTCATTTCTCTAGAAAGATACATAGCTATTTGACGAGGGTGAGCGATGGTTTTAGTACGTTTCTTTGCTGCGAAATCTTCAACTTTAATGTTGTATTTTTCCGCAACCATCTCTTGAATCCCTTTAATGGTAATGATTTTGGGCTTAGAGCTAGGAATGATATCTTTCAATGCTTCAGCTGCCAGGGATGCATCAATATCGCGATTGATAAGAGAGGAGTACGCTACTACACGTATAAGTGCCCCTTCTAGTTCACGGATGTTTGTGTCGATTTGATTGGCAATATAAAGCATCACTTCATTAGGAATGTCTAATCCTTCTGCTTTTGCTTTTTTACGTAAGATGGCGATCCTTGTCTCTAAATCTGGTGGGGTAATATCTGTGATAAGTCCCCATTCGAAGCGAGATCGAAGCCTGTCTTCTAATGTTGGAATTTCCTTTGGTGGTCGGTCACTAGAAATTACAATTTGCTTATTTTCTTCGTGTAATGTGTTAAACGTATGGAAAAATTCTTCTTGAGTTTGTTCTTTTCCAGCTAGGAATTGAATATCATCAATTAAAAGCACGTCCACATTTCGATATTTATTGCGGAAATTCACGGCTTTGTTATCACGGATTGAATTAATAAACTCATTCGTAAATTTTTCTGAAGAAAGATAAACTACCTTAGCTGACGGGTTATGATCCAAGACATAATGGCCAATGGCATGCATCAAGTGCGTTTTCCCGAGTCCTACACCACCATAAATAAACAATGGGTTGTATGCTTTAGCTGGTGCTTCTGCAACTGCTAAAGATGCGGCATGGGCAAAGCGATTACCTGATCCAATGACAAATGTGTCAAAAGTATATTTGGAATTAAGCATGCTCTGTGGTGATTCTTCTTGGTCGCTATCTTTATTGTTTGAAGACTGTTTAATTGCTGGTTTTACATCATCAACTGATTCCTCTTTTGTTTCAGGAATAATAAATTTTGTACGCAGCTGAGCCCCAGTAACTTCATAAAGAGTATCAGCGATCAGATTGGCGTATCTACTTTCCAACCAATCTCTAGCAAATTCATTTGGTGCCACAATGACAAGTGTATCGTCCTTCAAAGAATCTGCTTTTGTACTCTTCAACCATGTTTCGAAGCTTGGTTTGCTGATTTTTTCTTCTATCTGACTCAGCGTATTGTCCCAAAGCTCTTTAATATTTTCCAAGTCATTTCACCCCTTTCATCAATAGAAAATGCGACGGATTTAACTACGTATTAGGTCGCAATCCTTCTACTTTTACCTGTAAGAAATCAGATATTTAAGACATAGAAAATAGTTTAGGAAACAAAAAACCTCGCGTACTCTTTCCTCTTGCAAGAATGATGGCATTCCAGAAAAGAAAGATCCGGAGGTGGCTTGTACAACTTTTGTTAAACTCTAAATGCTTTTATTGATGTGGATGCTAAACTGTTACTATAACAGTAATCATTCGACTTGTAAGCATAATCCACATATTTGTTGATAACTACACTCACATACTTGTGAATACATATCCACAGTTTATCCACACTCTGTGGATATCAGTATTGGGTGTGAGCAGTTATTCATTATTAAAACACAAATATAATACCAAATAAATACTGATAGTGCAACGTTTTTTCGACACTTATCCACATTATCTACGGGTTGTAGATAAATTTTATCCACAACACTACATTTTGTGAGTATCTTGTCGATAAAGGGTGTGGATAGAAATAGAGTTCCCTAAAAATTATTCACAGGGGGTGTTTATATAGATAAATCTTGTTGATTGAACAAGTATTTGGAGATACATAGATTTATATTCTCTTAATTTATATAAAATCCAATTTTAAAAAAGAGTAGTGTTAAAAGCTCGAACTAGATCGAATACATAATTAGAAAAAGAAGTTGACATTTATGTGTGGAATTTTTATAATGAATTGGACTGTCTTTTGAAGATCGATTATTTATTTCCTCAGGGAGGTGTCTATAAAAATGAAACGCACATTTCAACCAAATAACCGTAAGCGTAAAAAAGTACACGGCTTTCGTTCTCGTATGAGCGATGCGAATGGACGTCAGGTTCTAAAACGTCGTCGCCGTAAAGGTAGAAAAGTATTATCTGCATAGACCACTGAATAACTATCAGTGGTCTTTTTTCTAGCTATCGATGATTGAAACACCTTACTTCGGAAAGGATTAGTAAGGAATATAATGATCATAATGTAACCTATGTTCCTTCTTGATATTGGAGTGAGGATTTTAGTATGAAAAAACGTAATCGAATTAAAAAGAATGAAGAATTCCAACGGGTATTTAAGAACGGTGCCTCTTTTGCGAATAGACAGCTTGTACTGTACTACGTTCGAAATGAGAACCAGGAACATTTCCGAGTGGGGTTATCTGTAAGCAAGAAAATAGGAAATGCTGTCATGCGTAATCAAATTAAGCGCTATTTACGTCAGGCTTTTCATGATTTAGATTCAAGTATAAAGCCATCATTTGATCTGGTAGTGATTGCTCGTAAGCCGACCAATCAAATGAATTACTTTCAAATCAAGAAAAGCCTGACGCATGTATTGTCGAAAACGAATCTTTTGGTAAAATCAAATGTGAAATGAAGCCGAGGATTTTATATAGAACCTGATGAAGAAAAAATGGTAAAATACAAAGTGACGTATTTATTTATGGATTAGGATTTGTAAGGAGGAGACGACGTTGCAAAAGAAGATCCTTTACTTGTTAGTGATGACAGGACTTCTTGTTTTACTTTCAGGTTGTACTCAAATAAACCAGGATATTACCTCTGAAAGTACAGGAATTTGGAATGAATATTTTGTTTATCCGCTGTCAGTGCTAATTAAATACTTTGCTGGTCTCTTTAGCGAAAGTTTTGGACTATCAATCATTGTTGTTACACTTATTATTCGTACCATTCTATTGCCGCTAAACGTGAAGCAATTGAAGAGTTCAAAGGCTATGCAAGATATCCAGCCAGAATTACAAGAGCTACGTTCCAAATATAGCTCAAAAGACCAAAAAACACAGCAACAACTACAACAGGAAACGATGCAGCTTTTCCAAAAGCATGGAGTAAATCCATTGGCAGGATGTTTCCCTATCTTACTACAAATGCCGATTTTGATTGCTTTCTATCACGCTATTATGCGTACTCAAGAAATTCAAACGCATAACTTCTTATGGTTTGAACTTGGAGCACCAGACCCATTTTTCATTATGCCGATTGTAGCAGCTATCACCACTTTCATTCAGCAGAAGCTTATGATGGGTGGATCTGGACAGGCTATGCAAAATCCGCAAATGAAAATGATGTTATATATCATGCCTATTATGATTGGTGTGTTTGCACTTAACTTCCCAGCAGCTCTTGCATTATACTGGGTAGTGGGTAACATTTTCATGATTGCCCAAACCATTTTCATCCGTAAACCAATGATGAAGGAAACGGAAACAGGGGGAGCGAGTAAGTGAGACAAGTAACTGCTACTGGACAAACAGTTGAGGACGCGGTCCAATCAGCGTTAGAGCAGTTAAACACCTCGAAGGACCAAGTCAATGTCGAAGTCATTGATGAAGGAAAAAAAGGATTCTTTGGAATTTTTGGCACAAAACGAGCCATTGTGAAGGTAAGCATTGTGGAACCAGAAGAAGAAAAAGATTCCGAACAACAGCTAGAACAAACAGAGCCTTCTGATGAACATGAAGCAAACAATCAGATTCAAGAACAACCAACCATTCCTAACCACACTAAAGAGGAAGAAACAGACTTTTCTGCTGGTGAGGAAGCAACAAAAGTGGTTGAACCGGCTCAAAAACATGATTCTATTGAAGAAACGAAACAATATTTAATAGATGTAGCTGCTGGAATGGGAGCTACGATTGATGTGAAGGTTCACCGAAATGGAAAAGAAGTCATATTTGAGTTGATTGGTAGTAAAATTGCTTTACTCATTGGGAAACGAGGCCAAACCTTAAATGCACTGCAGTATTTAGCTCAGCTCGTTATTAATCAACGTAGTGACAATTACCATACGGCAATTGTTGATGCGGAAGGTTATCGTGGACGAAGGAAGGACACGTTAACAAATTTGGCTAACCGTTTGGCAGAGAAAGCAATTCGTACGAATAGTGATGTCGCTTTAGAAGCAATGCCTTCTTATGAACGCAAGATTATTCATACAGCCTTACAAAATCATAAAAATATTACTACCTATTCCGATGGAACTGAACCCCATCGACATGTAGTGATCAGACCAGAATAAAAAAAATCCCTTAGCGCGAAATGAATGCGTTAAGGGATTTTTTTATTCTTTTTTAGCTCCATTATGTTGAAGACTTGGAATCGAGATATTTTAAAAGGTGGTGGGTCCGATGCATAAAAGGGAAGGGGGGGTACGGTGGAACAACTCGCTTTCCTGTGGGCGAGCTGGTGAGCCTTCTCACTGGCTTCGCTCCCTCCGGGGTCTCACCAACCTCTTTCTCCCGCGGGAGTCTCGCAGTCCCCCTTCACCCCCTGTTAAATCAAGGCTATCGGACCCGCGATTAAATGCAGTACCTCTCCAAACCGTCAAAATGCTCTTATTTTCAGTGGAAGCCTTCTCTTGTTACCCCCTTGGGAGAAATAGACTTTATATGTGTGAAGTTGAATTTCGATACTAAAATTTATTAGTTCGTAGATCATAATGCAGAATATATGCAAGTACCTCTACCTTTCAACATGACTATGTTTCCGTTCCTCCCAACAATAGCAAAGGTGGCCGTGGAACAAGGTCGGAGAAAGAGGTAGGCGAGCCCCCGGAAAGCCCCGATTTTGGGCTTGAGGAGGCTTGGAAGGGGAGGTTCGACTAAAATCGTCACATCGTGTGACAACGTCGAACGACCCTACATCGTGTAGGGCCGCCGACAGGACGCGAGTTGTTCCACGGCCACCTTTATTCTCACAAAAGCTACGGAAACATCCCTCTTTTTTGTTAGGTATTTGCTAAATAACTGAATTTATCTCGAATCCAAGTCTTCAAAATTATGCCTCTAAATTTGAATAATATAAAGTACAAATTCATAACGATTTATATTTTTTCTTCATACAAATGGCTTGGTATGGAATAGTTAAAAGGCCATTATGATAAATTTCACTGTGATAAGGTCGAATAACTGGATTGTGGATAAGAACATGATAAAATAATAGAGGTGATTAATGTGGGTTATCCACATGTGGATAAGGTTGAAGTGGGTTAAAAATGGCTATACTGAGTAAAAAAATCTTTTCAAACAAAATCATTTTATGCTAGTCTAGTTAGTTAGTGACTATATAAATTAATCTTGTGGATAACTATAGATAGTTCGATAAATAAAAGAAAGGGGTGAAGGCATGGATACGGATACCATTAGTGCGATATCAACGCCCGTTGGAGAAGGAGCCATCGCCATCGTTCGTTTAAGTGGTCCTGAGGCTGTAGCAAGAGCCAATAAAATTTTTCACGGGAAAGAGCTAGAACAGGTGGCATCGCATACGATTCATTATGGAAAATTAATAGATCCAAAATCGAATGAACTAGTTGAGGAAGTAATGGTCTCTGTTATGCGTGCTCCCAAAACATTTACCCGTGAGGATATTGTAGAAATTAATTGTCACGGAGGTCTTGTTTCTGTAAATCGTGTGCTAGAACTCGTTTTAGACTCAGGGGTACGATTAGCAGAGCCTGGTGAATTTACCAAGCGCGCCTTCTTAAATGGAAGAATTGATTTGTCCCAAGCTGAAGCGGTAATGGATTTAATCAGAGCGAAAACGGATCGTGCCATGAATGTAGCGTTAAAACAAATGGACGGACGTTTGTCTCAGCTTATTCAGCAATTGAGGCAACAATTACTGGAGACAGTAGCTCAAGTTGAAGTGAATATTGATTATCCAGAATATGATGATGTCGAAGAAATGACAAATGAGTTAATGATTGAAAACACCAAGAAAGTCCATCAAGAAATAGAACGCCTTTTACAAACTGCAAAGCAAGGGAAAATACTACGAGAAGGTCTCGGAACAGCTATTGTTGGAAGACCTAACGTTGGAAAATCCTCATTAATGAATGCACTCGTGCATGAAAATAAAGCAATCGTTACAGAAGTCCCTGGTACAACAAGGGATGTCATTGAGGAATATGTAAACGTACGTGGCGTACCGCTTCGCTTGATTGATACAGCTGGAATTCGCGATACAGAAGATCTTGTTGAAAAAATTGGTGTGGAACGGTCTCGTCAAGTTCTTCAAGAAGCAGACCTTATTTTACTCGTACTCAACTATGGGGATGAATTAACAGAGGAAGATGAAAAATTATTTGAAGCAGTCCAAGGTATGGATGTTATTGTGATTGTGAATAAGACGGATCTTCCTAGAAAGCTAGACATGGATCGACTCCATGAAATAGCTGGTGAGCATACAATTGTTAATACGGCGATTATCGAAGAAGAAGGAATTGATCAGCTTGAAACAGCTATTTCAGAAATCTTCTTTGAAGGGGACTTGGATACTGGAGATATGACATACGTCTCCAATGTTCGTCACGTTCAGTTATTAAATCAAGCGAAAGAAGCGCTTGAAGATGCAATGCGTGGCATGGAAGAAGATATGCCAATCGATATTGTACAGATAGACGTTAGAAGAACCTGGGAGCTACTCGGTGAGATCGTAGGAGACTCTGTTAGTGATAGCCTATTAGATCAATTGTTCTCTCAATTCTGCTTAGGGAAATAAACTTATAATAAAGGAGAGAGTATCATGTCAACATTTGACGCTGGACATTATGACGTTATCGTTATAGGTGCTGGTCATGCTGGTGTGGAAGCAGGGTTAGCTGCGGCTCGTCGAGGAGCAAAGACATTAATGCTAACACTTAATTTGGATATGATTGCATTCATGCCATGTAACCCATCTATAGGTGGACCTGCCAAAGGTATCGTTGTTCGTGAAATCGATGCATTAGGCGGTGAAATGGCTAAAGTAATCGACAAAACGTATATTCAAATGCGTTTATTAAATACACGAAAAGGCCCGGCTGTACGTGCGCTTCGTGCTCAAGCGGATAAGCATCTATATGTTCAAGAAATGAAGAAAGTATTGGAAAACACCGAAAATCTTACCCTTCGCCAAGGAATGGTAAAAGAATTAATCGTGGAAGATGGCCAATGTAAAGGTGTTGTAACGGAAACAAAAGCGGCTTATTACGCTGACAATGTTATTGTTACTACTGGTACTTTTATGCGAGGAAAAGTTCTTATTGGAGATCTCGCTTATGAAAGTGGACCGAACAACCAACGTTCTTCTACGAAATTATCTGAGCATTTAGAAGAACTAGGAATTGAAATGGTTCGTTTTAAAACGGGTACACCAATGCGTGTGAACAGTCATACGATTGATTATTCCAAAACGGAAATTCAACCAGGAGAAGACGTACCTCGTGCCTTTTCCTATGAAACGACAGAATTTATTATGGATCAGGTTCCGTGCTGGTTAACGTACACGAATGAACACACTCACAAGATTATTGATGATAACTTAAGTTCCTCAGCTATGTATTCAGGTATGGTTAAAGGGACAGGACCTCGTTATTGCCCATCAGTTGAAGACAAAATCGTACGCTTCCATGATAAACCGCGTCACCAGGTCTTCTTAGAGCCAGAAGGACGCAATACAGAAGAAGTGTATGTGCAAGGACTATCCACGTCTCTTCCTGAAGGGGTGCAAAAAGAGATGATGGAAACTGTACCTGGACTTGAAAACGCAGAAATCATGCGTGCTGGATACGCTATTGAATACGATTCTGTAACGCCAACCCAATTATGGCCAACATTAGAGTTGAAAGCTATTAATGGTCTGTTTACAGCTGGTCAGATCAACGGAACTTCTGGGTATGAAGAAGCAGCTGCACAAGGGTTAATGGCAGGAATCAATGCAGCAGGTAAAGTGCTTGGTACTGAACCAGTAATCCTAGATCGGTCACAAGCTTATATTGGAGTTATGATGGATGACCTAGTAACAAAAGGAACAGATGAACCATATCGTCTGTTAACGTCTCGTGCTGAATATCGTTTGATTCTTCGTCACGATAATGCAGATTTACGACTAACGGATATTGGATATGATATTGGATTAATCTCAGAAGAGCGTTATACCAAATTCCAAGAAAAGAAACAATTGATCGAAGAAGAAATTAAACGTTTAGAAAGTGTTATGTTGAAACCGACTGATGAGGTGCAGACTGCCATTGAACAAGCAGGTGGTTCTCCATTGAAGGAAGCTGTTCGTGCCTCTGATTTACTTCGTCGTCCTGAAATGAAATATGATGCAGTAGCGGAGCTAACGAAACCAGATAAAGAACTACCAGAAGACGTAAGAGAACAAGTGGAAATTCATCTCAAGTATTCTGGTTACATTCAAAAATCAAACGAACAAATTGAACGCATGAGAAAAATGGAAAACAAAAAGATTCCAGATGATATCGACTATGATGATATCCATGGTATTGCTTCAGAAGCTCGCGATCGATTGAAAGAAGTACGTCCACTTTCTGTAGGGCAAGCTTCGCGAGTTTCAGGCGTAAACCCTGCCGATGTTTCAATTCTACTTGTATATATCGAGCAAGGTAAAATTGCAAAGGTTTCAGGAGATGAAGCATAAGCGGAAAGGATTGTATGCATGAATATAGAAGCCTTCCTTCAAGCTTTGAAAGACCAGGGAATTGAATTGAGTGAGGAACAGGTGGATCAGTTCAACACGTATTTTCAAACCCTGGTAGAGTGGAATGAAAAGATTAATTTAACAGCGATAACGGATGAAGAGGATGTGTACTTAAAGCATTTCTATGATTCGTTATCAGCAGCCTTTTATATGGATTTCAATCAGCCTCTACAAATATGTGATGTTGGAGCGGGTGCTGGGTTTCCTAGTATCCCCCTCAAAATTGTATTTCCAGAACTAAAGGTTACTATTGTGGATTCATTGAAAAAACGAATTACGTTTTTGAATCATTTAGCAACGCAGCTTGGATTATCTGATGTAGCCTTTTACCACGATCGGGCTGAAAACTTTGGGAAAAACGCAAAATTTAGAGAACAATTTGATGTCGTGACAGCTCGAGCGGTAGCCCGTATGTCGGTATTAAGTGAATTATGTTTGCCTCTAACAAAAGTTGGTGGGACTTTCTTAGTCATGAAAGGCTCTCAATTTGATGAGGAAATGAAGGATGCTGATTTTGCAGTGAAACTTCTTGGGGGAGAAGTAAATACGTTTCATACCTTTTACCTTCCTAAAGAAGATAGTGAAAGAAGCATTGCCATCATTGATAAAAGACGTAAGACGCCTAAGAAATATCCACGAAAAGCTGGACTACCAAACAAAAGCCCACTCGTAGAATAGCATGTCATGTTCCTATTATCCTGCTACAAATGTTAGGTGTAGCAGGATTTCTACATACATTCCAAGGGTTTTACCATTATGTTTGCGTTGAGCACATTTAAGATAAAAGAAAAGAGGATTTTGTCTGATAGGCGTAGAATATGTTGGTTCTAGCATGTTCTTTCCTGTCTACTAGATTGAAAAGATTTCTAGCAGTCACTGCTAATTTATAGATAAATATGATAGAATAATAGAAGATTATTTTGTTACGGAACGAGATGCGCGCCAGCATTTCAGCTGATGCGCTTTTTTGTACTTTCAGATATCCCAAATTTGATGAATGAAAGTATAAAAAACATTGATATTCACATAGTGAATGGTTGTGTTTATTTAATTAGATGGTTTTATAACTGATATGTAAATTGATTTTTATAGATGCTTTTTGCCTCTATATTCCCTGGAGGCTTGCCCGATGGTAAGTTTTCTATTTGTTTCACGTGAAACATTCCTTTTAACAAGACACATAAAGAAATATACACAAGAGTGTGAAAGTAGAAAAGGTGGTGTCTAAGGATGAAACACCCATTCAGCCGTTTGTTTGGATTAGGAGATAAATCCGAAGCAGGAGCCGAAGCGGAAGAACAAGAACAGCAAGAATACCATCCTGATGAAGTCGTCCAGATTCCTATTGAACAAATTCAGCCAAACCGTTACCAACCCAGGTCTATCTTTAATCCGGAAAAAATAGAAGAATTAGCGCAAACCATACATACTCACGGTATGATTCAGCCAATAGTCGTTCGAAAAATCGAAGGTCAAGACGAAGGATATGAGTTAATAGCCGGCGAGAGACGGTGGAGAGCGGTACAAGTATTAGGCTGGGAACAGGTTCCCGCAATTCTAAGGGAAATGGATGATACGCAAACAGCCTCAGTAGCGTTAATAGAGAATCTACAACGTGAAGAATTGTCTGTGGTTGAAGAAGCAACGGCCTATTCAAAGCTATTAGAAATTCATGGTCTAACTCAGGAGGCTTTAGCTCAACGATTAGGAAAGAGCCAATCTACAATTGCAAATAAATTACGTCTTCTCAAATTACCAGAATCCGTTCGACAGGCAATCCTAGATCGAAAAATCACAGAGCGTCATGCTCGTGCTTTGATAGCTTTAAAAGAGCAAGAGAAACAAGAAAAGTTATTAGAGGAAATCATTGAAAAGAGCTTAAATGTCAAGCAAACAGAGGAACGCATTGAAAAAATGCTCTCTCAAGATAATGAGCCAAAGAAAAAGAAACCAAAGTTAAAAGGCATTAGTAAGGATACGAGAATTGCTATGAATACAATACGCCAATCTTTAACGATGGTATCTGATTCTGGAATCAATCTAGAAACAGCCGAGGAAGACTATGAGGATTACTACCAAATCACAGTAAAAATTCCAAAAAACAAATCCTAAATCGTTGCTACCCATCTTTTTGAACATATCTAAAAAGATGGGTATTTTTGCACTATATATAGGTTGAGTTTTTACAATGGCGTTATTGGTAGAATCATAACCGGGTCGATTTTTAGACGGTCATGAACACCATGTACGATAATAGACCTAACTTCCACCAATATTTAGTGAAAAGTCGTGTTTTTCTGAAAAAAAATGATAAAATATAAGGTGTAAGATTTGATGGATAAGAGGTAGGTGACATCATGGGCAAAGTGATTGCAGTTGCCAATCAAAAAGGTGGTGTGGGGAAGACAACCACCGCTGTAAATTTAAGCGCTTGCTTGGCCTATTTAAATCATAAGGTATTGCTTGTAGATATCGATCCTCAAGGTAACGCTACGAGCGGAGTGGGGATTGATAAGGCTGATATGGATCAATGTGTATATAATGTTCTTGTAGAGGACTTGGAAGCTAAGCATGTAACCGTTCCGACCATGGTAGAAAACTTAAAAGCTATTCCAGCTACGATTCAATTAGCTGGAGCGGAGATAGAATTAGTACCAACAATATCAAGAGAAGTCCGATTGAAAAAAGCTATTGATTCCGTTAAAGATCAATATGACTTTGTTATCATTGATTGTCCTCCTTCATTAGGATTGCTAACGATTAATGCTCTAACAGCATCGGACGCCGTTTTAATACCAGTTCAGTGTGAGTATTATGCCCTGGAAGGATTAAGCCAACTTTTAAACACTATTCGCCTTGTTCAAAAGCATTTAAATAAACAATTAATGATCGAGGGCGTTTTACTTACTATGTTAGATGCTCGTACAAACTTAGGCATACAAGTTATAGAAGAAGTGAAAAAATACTTCCAAGATAAAGTCTACCAATCTATTATTCCTCGTAATATTCGTCTTGGGGAAGCCCCAAGTCATGGACAACCTATTATTTTATACGATCCAAAATCACGAGGAGCTGAAGTGTATTTAGAATTAGCAAAGGAAGTGATGGTGAATGGCCAGAGGGTTGGGTAAAGGTATTAACGCGCTTTTTCCAGATATGGAAGCTAAGCAGGAGGAAGCGGTTCAAGAGGTCTCGATAAATCAATGTCGGCCAAATCCTTATCAACCACGTAAGACCTTTCATACAGAGGCGATTGAAGAATTAAAAGAGTCCATAATCCAACATGGTATTCTTCAGCCGCTGATTGTACGCAAAAGTATTAAAGGCTATGAAATTGTTGTTGGAGAACGTCGTTTTAGAGCAGCGAAAGAAGCAGGATTTGAAAAAGTACCTGTCGTTATTCGTGAATTAGACGACACCAACATGATGGAACTTGCCTTATTAGAGAACTTACAACGAGAAGATTTGACCCCGATTGAAGAGGCAAAAGCATACTCTAATTTAATGAAAGAACTTGGCATGACCCAGGAACAGCTAGCCGCACGACTTGGTAAAAGTCGGCCTCATATTGCCAATTTAGTACGCCTGCTTTCCTTACCAGAACCAGTCAGTGCCCTCATTAATAATGGGGAGCTATCAATGGGGCATGGAAGAGCGTTACTAGGCTTGAAAAATAAAGAACAGCTTATGCCGCTAGTTGAAAAAGTGCGAAATGAAGAATTAAACGTACGACAAGTCGAACAATTGATCATACAAATGAATGAAAAAAACATGCAAAAGAAAAAGAAGAAAAAAACACAAAAAGATGTGTTCCTCCAAGAGAGAGAATCCGTCTTACAAGAGCGTTTAGGTACAGGTGTTACGATTCATAAAGGAAAGCGAAAAGGGAAAATTGAAATTGAATTTTTCTCTGATGAAGACCTAGAGAGAATCCTACACCTATTTGAATAAGCTTATAGGACGAGCCTGGTATGTGTAACACACAATACCAGGATTTTTTCACTTTTAAGGAGTGTGTATAAGTGAAATTTGTAGACAGGACTTGCCAATTGGCAGCTTTTACGATTTGTGGGAAGGGATTTGTAGTATAGTGTTCCACGTGAAACAAAAGTCCTGTTTCTGCTAGATTCAAAACAGTAATGGGGGTTGGGATGAGCTAATGGTTGTGTACGGTGCTCTAATGAATGGGGTAGGTATTTTAATAGGGGGAATTATAGGGCTCTTTCTCCATAAAGTACCTGAGAAAGTCAAGGAAACAACGATGAATGGAATAGGATTGGCTGTGTTATTGATAGGCATTCAAATGGCCATTCAATCTGAGGATATTATTGTATTGGTGTTGAGTCTTTTGTTTGGAGCATTCATAGGTGAAGCACTTAAGATTGAGGACCGTTTTGAACAACTGGGGAGTTGGGTTGAAACTCGATTTAGTAAAGAATCTAACGACAGTGTTTCGCAAGGGTTTATGACCGCTTCTCTCATCTTTGTTATCGGAGCTATGGCTGTGGTTGGGGCGTTGGATAGCGGCATAAGAGGCGATCATGATATTTTAATTACTAAAGCAATTATAGATGGGTTCGTGGCATTAGTATTAACGACCACGTTAGGATTTGGTGTACTATTTTCCATCTTACCAGTATTGCTATATGAAGGTGGTATTGCTTTGTTAGCTACACAAATCGATCGTTGGTTACCGCAGTCATTTTTGGATCTCTTTATAATAGAAATGACAGCTACAGGTGGGTTACTTATTGTAGCAATTGGCTTGAACTTATTACATATAACCAAAATAAGAGTCGCAAACCTTCTACCAAGCCTGCTACTAGTAGGGGTTGTATTATACGGTAGTATTCAATTGGGTCTATAAGAAAAACACAAAGCAAAAGCCTAGCAGTCCATTTAATTGGAGTGCTAGGCTTTTTTAAAAGCAACGAAAGCATAAATTACTGGCGCATACGTGTCCAGCTCCAGCGCCCAGCGACTAGCAAACTTCCTGCCCCTCCTTACGATAAGTCAACATCGAATCGCTTCCGCTCTTCGTGTTTCCTTTATCTCATACGGAGCCGTCCAGTTTGTACGTCGCTTAACGGGCGCTTGCGCTTTTCTTGAAGCAACGAAAGAATAAGTTTCTTCAGGCGATTGCGCTCTTCTTTATTCTTTTACTGGAGTCCAATTACCTAATTTCCTCGTAAGGGTCTCGGTCTTTTTGTTAGTTGACTGGGTACTAGAAAGTGTTATTTGTCGATCAAAGGAATCAATGGTTTTTGCTACTTTTTTAGCCATTTGCATTACTAAGTGAAGGCGGGTGTTTTGCAGTACAAAGTATTCCATGAATCCACTTACGTTTACTACTCCAGTAAGGTGAATCTCTCCTACATCTGGTAGCTGCTTTTTGACAGCTGCTCCTGGTTTTACAGGACCTTGACCAAGAATGATGTTTCCTACAGATGAGACTTTGCCTAAGCATGCATCCACGCCAATAATGTATGGATGAGAATGTGTTTTATGAATATGCTCTAATTTTTCAGCTAAGTTAACTGCATGGACAGGCTCATCTAACGTTCCGTACACTTGGATGTTTCGTAAACGTTTTTCTTCCAGTAAGCTACCGATTAGTGGACCGAAAGAATCTCCAGTAGAGCGGTCTGTTCCAATACAAACAATGACAATGTCTCTATTGGCTGGAACCCATTCCTTTAACGTTTGCGTCAAATTCAACAGCATTTTTTCGTCTTCATAATGATACCGTTCTTCTTGGTTTTGAGAAAAAAGTCTCCGTTTTAGATTCATAGCTTTTCCTCCGTAGTCATATTGTTATTAGTATACAGCGCTTTTCGTAAATCTATACATGTTCGAAGAAAGAAGGTAGGAGGAAAAGAAATGATTCGTGCAGGATTCAAATGGATGTTTTTAATCATTGGTACTATGATAGGCGCAGGTTATGCTTCTGGAAGAGAATTATGGCAGTTTTTTGGTCATGAAAGTGGACTGGCTATACTCTTATTTACGATGTTATTTACCGTATCATGTAATGTGATTTTATCAATTAGCTTTGAGCAGCAGTCCAAGCACTACCTTCCTGTTCTTCGCACAATTGTGGGACAGAAGCTAACTCTTATTTACGATGGAATGATTATTCTATACCTCTTTACAACAACAGTCATTATGTTGGCTGGAAGTGGTGCGACCTGGCAAGCTTTTCATTTCTCCTATTGGGTTGGCATCTTAGCCATTGCAATCCCTTTAGTTCTTGTTTTCGTTTGGGATATTAAAGGCATTTTATCGATGAATAGCATCATCCTACCTTTATTAATTGGTGGACTCTTATACGTATTGATTTTGTTTTCCGTTCAAAAAGAACTATCCTTATTTACATTTGGTGAACAACGTAATTGGACAGCGGCGTTCCCTTTTACCGCCTTAAATATCTTACCCTTAATTGCAGTACTTGGTGCAATTGGTAATCAAATGAAACATAAGGGTGAGGTGTGGATTGCAAGTGTTGGTAGCGGTATTTTATTAGGAAGTATATCGTTCATTTATAACAATAGCTTAATTCAAATTTCAGATGATATTTTACTTTATGAAATTCCCCTGTTTGCTATACTTAAACATTACCCGTATGAGATGTTCCTATTCATCTCGATGCTCTTATGGATTGCCATCTTTACGACAGCCGCATCTGGTGTTCTTGGATTGATCACACGTTTTCGGTCAAGGTTAAAGGGGCCTCTTTGGTTATTGGCATTAATAACGATTGTCCTCATGATTCCATTAACTAGTTTTGGGTTTTCAACATTAATTACATACTTGTATCCTTTGTATGGATTGTTAAACCTTTATGTATTATCCTGTATTTTGTTGTATCCAATTACAAATCGATACAAAATGGACTGAAAACCTGATAAAATGAGGTATCATGGATTATGTTGTACGGGAGGGGAGGCCTGAGCTTGGATGCGTTAAAAAACGAATGGAATTCATTTTATGATTACATTACAGGTCCTGAAGTATGGTTGGTTGTTGGACAAAAATTTGCGACGATTATACTCATACTCTTCTTATCCTTTATCATTATTCGATTAGGGAAAAAAATAATTCATAATGTATTTCGTAAAAGGAAAAGAGGACCTTTTCAAATAAGTGAACGACGAGAAAATACACTTGTGAAATTGCTGGAAAATACGCTGACGTATGCCGTATATTTTGGTGCTGCAATTATGGTGTTACAAAATATAGGTATCAATGTATCCGCAATGCTTGCCGGAGCAGGTATTGCAGGGCTCGCCATAGGCTTTGGAGCACAGAACCTTGTTAAAGATGTTATTACTGGATTCTTCATTATATTTGAAGACCAATTTTCAGTTGGGGATTACATTCAAACTGCCAATTCAGAAGGCTTTGTGGAAGAAATCGGCTTACGCACTACAAAAATCAAGCATTGGACAGGCAAGTTGCATATTATACCAAATGGGAGTATAGAAGAAGTAACAAACTATTCCATCCATAATAGTATAGCCATAGTCGATGTAAGCATTTCCTACGAAGGAGATATTGCGAAAGGGGAAGAAACGATTGAGGA
This sequence comes from Pontibacillus yanchengensis Y32, assembly GCF_000770635.1. Classification (GTDB taxonomy): domain Bacteria; phylum Bacillota; class Bacilli; order Bacillales; family BH030062; genus Pontibacillus; species Pontibacillus yanchengensis. The sequence continues at coordinate 33,359 of NZ_AVBF01000016.1, read as the reverse complement.
GTTATTAACCGAGCTTCCCGAGCGATACCAGGAAATTGTAAGCATGCCTGAGTTATTAGGTGTACAAAACCTTGGATCATCAGACGTAGTATTACGTGTTATAGCTGAAACTCAACCGATGATGCATTGGCATATAGCGCGCATGATTCGCAAAGAGCTTAAAAATCGAATGGACGAGCGGGGCATTGAAATCCCATTCCCTAGACTTGTCATGTATAGTCGAACAGAAGAAACGGAACAATTGGATTCCTATAAAGAAGGGAGTGTAGAACGGTGACTGAACAAACGTATAATATAAATGATATTGTTCAAATGAAAAAAGCTCACCCTTGTGGTGAAAATCGCTGGAGAATTATCCGTTTAGGCATGGATATTAGAATAAAATGCGAAGGATGCGGTCATAGTGTTCTTATTCCTCGTAGGCGATTTGAATCCAAAATGAAAAAAGTGTTAGAAAGAGCAGAGGAAGAATAGATGGTTTAATTGTTCCTCATGAAACACAATTTATATTATGAAGCATAAAGATTAAATTACTTTAAGCTTATTGTCTTGTAATTTTTTGAAAACAAGGGGACATCTTTCCCTTGTTTTTCTATTCTCTTAGCTTGTCAATTTAGTTAACTGTAACTATAATTGGAATGACTGCGAAACGTTTATTTAGAGGAAATCTTTAAGGAGTGTAACTATTTATGTCTCTTACAGCTGGAATTGTAGGTCTACCTAACGTAGGGAAATCAACATTGTTTAATGCAATTACACAAGCTGGTGCAGAATCGGCGAACTACCCATTCTGTACGATAGATCCGAATGTTGGCATTGTAGAAGTGCCAGATAGTCGTCTAGACACACTAACAGATCTTGTGAAACCGAAAAAAACCATCCCAACAGCATTTGAATTCACTGATATTGCTGGTATTGTGAAAGGCGCAAGTAAAGGAGAAGGACTAGGAAACCAATTTCTTTCTCACATTCGCCAAGTTGATGCCATTTGTCACGTGGTTCGTTGCTTCCAAGATGATAATATTACGCACGTATCCGGTGGAGTAGATCCAATTGGCGATATCGAAACCATTAACCTTGAGCTTATTTTAGCCGACCTAGAGTCTGTTAATAAACGCATTGAGCGTGTTCAAAAAATGGTCCGCCAAAAAGATAAAGAAGCGATGGCTGAACACGAAGTACTAGTGAAATTACAAGAAGCGCTTGAAAATGAAACTCCAGCACGAGCACTTGAATTCACGGATGATCAAGCTAAGATTGTAAAAGGACTTCATTTACTAACATCTAAACCAATTTTATATGTAGCAAACGTTGGAGAAGATGAAATTGCTGACCCTAGTGGCAACGAGAATGTACAAGCTGTACGTGAATTTGCTGCGAATGAAGGTGCACAAGTCATTGTTGTTTGTGCAAAAATCGAATCTGAAATTGCTGAACTTGAAGGGGAAGAAAAGGAAGAATTTCTTGATGATTTAGGCATTGCAGAGTCTGGATTAGATCAGCTTATTAAAGCAACTTATAATCTTCTAGGACTAGCAACCTATTTCACAGCTGGTGAACAAGAAGTAAGAGCGTGGACATTTAAAGAGGGAATGACCGCCCCTCAAGCTGCTGGAATTATTCATAGTGATTTCGAACGTGGCTTTATTCGCGCTGAGACCGTAGCGTATGATGACCTAGTTAATGCCGGTAAAATGTCAGTTGCAAAAGAGCAAGGTAATGTTCGATTAGAAGGTAAAGAGTATCTTGTAAAAGATGGAGATGTCATTCATTTCCGATTTAATGTATAGCGTGTACAGGAATCCTATTGTATTTTCTTGTCGAGTTTGATATAATACAACATTGTGAGTAATCGAAACGAATTACTCCTTGCCCTGAGAAGGGCCGTAAGTCCAAAAGGAGGTGAAGACGGATGAGAAATTATGAAATCATGTATATCATCCGCCCAAACATTGATGAGGAATCTCAGAAATCAGTAGTTGAGCGTTTTAATAATGTTCTTACTGAAAATGGTGCGGAGATCAAAGAAACCAAAGACATGGGCAAGCGTCGTCTTGCATACGAAATCAACGATTTCCGTGATGGTTTCTACGTGGTAATTAAATTCCAAGGTGATCGTGAAGCAATCAACGAATTCGACCGCCTGGCTAAGTATTCCGACGATATTATGCGTCATATCGCTGTACGCGAAGATGATCAATAAGGAGTGGTTCTGTGTTAAATCGTGTCGTTCTTGTCGGCAGATTAACTAAGGATCCTGATTTGCGCTATACACCCAACGGAGTTGCCGTTGCGAATTTTACAATTGCTGTAAATAGACCTTTTACTAGTCAACAAGGAGGCAAAGACGCAGACTTCATTAACTGTGTTGTGTGGCGTCGAGCAGCCGAAAACCTTGCTAACTTCATGAAAAAAGGTAGTATGGTAGGCGTTGATGGACGCTTGCAAAGCCGTAGTTTTGATAACTCAGAAGGAAAAAGAGTATTTGTTACAGAAGTTGTTGCTGATAGTGTACAATTCTTGGAAACGAAAGGCTCTTCTTCAGGTGGCGCAGGTTCACAAGGATACCAGCAGTCTAATCAGAACCAAAATTATTCGAACAATCAAAACAACCAAAATAACCAATCCAACCAAGAGGACCCATTCTCAGACAATGGGGAACCGATTGATATATCTGATGACGATTTACCGTTTTAATTAAATATAAAGGAGGTCATACCCTATGGCTCGTCGTGGTCGCGCGAAACGTAGAAAAGTGTGTTATTTCACAGCGAATGGAATTACACACATTGATTACAAAGATGTAGAACTTCTAAAGCGTTTTGTTTCTGAACGTGGAAAGATTCTTCCTCGTCGTGTAACAGGAACTTCTGCAAAATATCAACGTAAACTTACAAGAGCGATTAAACGTGCACGTCAAATGGCATTATTGCCTTACGTGAACGATTAATAGGTAGCTTGTAAGAATAGGAAAAGCACAGCATTTAGCGCTGTGCTTTTTTCATAACGTCAAAAAGCAGTTTCTACTCATAATTAGAAGAGTTTTATGGAAGAACATGGCTTCCTTGTGAAATAAGGAGTCGTGTTCTTTCATCATGTTCATTAATATATCTGTTACGTTACCTTGAGAAATGACTATTTTCTATGAGGGATGGGAATTGATTAGGAAGAGCCCATTTGGTATCTTTAAACCGTAACTGATATGTACGAGTTAGAAGAGGAGAGCAGTGTACAATGAAACAATCAAATGTACTGAAAGATGGAGTTTTATATGCAGCAATCTATTTAATGATTTTAATGGCAACCGTATTTATACCTGGTATTGAAATCGTTACGCTATTTATACTCCCTCTACCGTTTGTACTTTTTGCAAGCCGTTATGGTTGGAAGGCTGCATTAGCCTTTTCTGCAGGAGCCATTTTCATATCCTTGTTTGTAGCTACCATCTACTCCTTACCCCTCACAGCAATAGCGGTCTTCGGTGGTGTAGCAGTTGGACTAGCTATCCATCAAAGAAAAAACCCATACGAAGCCTGGGCTCAAGGAGCGGTTGGCTTTGTAATTGGTATAGTAATGTTCTATCTATTATCACTTTGGTTGTTTAATATCAATTGGATAGAAGAAATAGATGGCTATATACAAGAATCAATCCAAACGTCCAAACAAATAATGGAGTCTGTAGGTAGTTCTGTTTCAGAGGAGCAATTGCAGTTACTAGAGGAACAATTCTCACAAGTCACTGTCCTATTACCAAGTTTCATGGGGATTTTTGCAGTTGGATTAGCCTTTATAACTCTTTGGTTAGGGTTTAAAATGATGAATAAACTGTTTAATGAATCATTTTATTTTCCACCAATTAGAAGCTTGTCCTTTCCGAAAGTGTTATTATGGTATTATTTAATAGCTGTAATCGCAACATGGTTTGACTTCGAACAAGGGACAATATGGAAGGAAGCAGTACAAAATGCTTATACCTTTACGGGCTTTTTTATAACGCTTCAAGGGCTATCTTTCATGTTTGCTTATGCCTATGAAAAGAAATTATCAAAGGCATTTCCGATTACTGGTGTAGTAATAACCCTACTATTACCATTCTTATTACTTTATCCTGTACGAATCTTAGGTATAATTGATTTAGGCTTTTCTTTACGAGAGCGTCTTTCAAATAAGAAAGATTGATAATTAGTTTAGGAGATGACGGTCATGCCGAATTTCTTTAAAAAACCAAAATTGAGCAGTCACTTATGGGTGATTTATACACTTTCCGTATTATTTCTAGGGCTCATCTTCTACTTCGAGTGGAAGCTCGGTTTAGTTATGACCGCATTTTTGGCTGCGTCGGTCTATTATAGTGTTCGAACAGAACAATATTTAATCAATGAAACAGAAGAATATATATCCACCCTCTCTCATCGAGTAAAAAAAGTGGGAGAAGAAGCGTTGATGGAGATGCCGATTGGGATCGTCTTATTTAGTGAGGATTTTAATATTGAATGGGCGAATCCTTATATGAATAAATTTTATCCTCAAGATACGCTTGTAGGGGAGTCTTTAAATGAAATATCGGATAAGTTAATTCCAAATATCAAAGAAGATAAAGGAGAAGTATGGATTTCCGTAGAAAATTACCAGCTTCAAACCGTCATCAAAAAAAATGAACGACTGCTTTATCTGTTTGATCGGACGAAACAGACTGAAATACAGAACCTCTATCAAAACGATCGAACCGTATTAGCCATTATATTTTTGGACAACTACGAAGAAATTACCCAAGCCATGGATGATACAGCGAAAAGTCATATCAACTCGCAGGTAACATCTATATTAAATCAATGGTCCCAAGAAAATGGAGTTTATTTAAAGCGTTCCTCGCAGGATAAATTTTTTGCAGTCATGAACCAGCAAATATTATCAAAACTAGAGCGTTCCAAATTTGATATTTTAGACGAAGTGAGAGAACTTATTTCAGATAAAAATGTTCCTCTTACGTTAAGCTTTGGTATTGGCGTCGGAGAAGCATCTTTACCTGAATTAGGGGAATTAGCTCAATCCAGTCTCGATCTAGCCTTAGGGCGTGGTGGAGACCAAGTGGCAATTAAAGATGAAAATGGTAAGGTTCGCTTTTATGGCGGGAAGACGAATCCAATGGAGAAGCGGACAAGGGTTCGTGCACGTGTTATCTCCCACGCCTTGAAGCAGTTAGTTCAAGAAGCGGACAAGGTACTTGTTATGGGACATAAGAACCCAGACATGGATTCCATTGGTGCTTGTATTGGCATATTAAAAGTAGCGCAAGCAAATGATAAAGATGGATTTGTCGTATATGACCCTGATGAAATGAATACGGGTGTGCAGCGTTTAATGGAAGAAATCCAAGAGAATGAACAACTGTATTCATGGTTTGTTTCTCCTGAAGAAGCACATGAAGTGGTCAGCAAAAATACGTTACTTGTCGTCGTTGATACCCATAAGCCTTCTCTTGTTATTGAAGAAAGGTTATTAAATAGAACCGAACACGTTGTTGTTATTGACCACCACAGGCGTGCAGAAGAGTTTATTGATGATCCAACACTTGTTTATATGGAACCATATGCCTCATCCACTGCTGAATTGGTTACAGAAATGTTAGAATACCAACCAAAGAAATTGAAGTTAAATATGCTAGAGTCAACTGCATTACTTGCTGGTATTATCGTGGATACAAAGAGCTTCACACTGAGAACGGGTTCTAGAACCTTTGATGCGGCAAGTTACTTGCGCTCAAAAGGGGCAGATACCGTACTTGTCCAGAAGTTTATGAAAGAAGACTTAGATGTCTATGTAAGGCGCAGCCGTCTCATAGAACGGGCTCAAGTATATCGTGAAGGCATTGCTATCTCCAAAGCGGAAACAGGTGAAACCTATGGACCTGTTATCATTGCTCAAGCAGCCGATACATTGCTGACAATGAGCGGAATTGTAGCATCTTTTGTTATTTCGGAACGCTCAGATGGTAGAATCGGTATAAGTGCTCGTTCGCTAGGTGATGTTAATGTCCAGGTAATTATGGAAAGCATGAATGGTGGTGGACATTTAACGAACGCCGCCACTCAATTATCCGATTCATCTATTGAAGATGCAGAAGACCAACTAAAAGAAATTATAGATGACTATTTAGAAGGGGGAACGGAATAATGAAGGTAATCTTTAATCAAGACGTTAAAGGTAAAGGTAAAAAAGGTGAAGTGAAGGATGTTTCTGAAGGGTATGCCCGCAACTATTTATTGAAGCATAACCTTGCAGTTGAGGCTACAAAAGGTAACTTAAAAGCATTAGACGCAAAGAAGAAGAAAGAAGAAGAACGGGAACAAGAAGAAGTAGACGAAGCGAAGCGTTTGAAAGAAACGCTAGCTGATATGACTGTAGAGCTACAAGCTAAATCAGGAGATAAAGGAAGCCTATTCGGTTCCATTACAAGTAAGCATATTGCCGATGAACTGAATAAGACTCACGGCATCAAAATAGACAAACGAAAAATTGAGATGGATTCTCCTATTCGTACGCTTGGTTATACGAATGTTCCTGTTAAATTACATCAAGATGTTACAGGTACAATTAAAGTCCATGTTTCAGAAAAATAATAGATCCATCCTCTGAAAAAGAAAAGGAGGAAGTGCTCTTGACTGACTTTATGAACGACCGAACACCGCCTCATAATATTGAAGCCGAGCAGGCGGTGCTCGGTGCTATTTTTTTAGAACCTCAATCGATCGCTACAGCTACAGAAGTCTTAATGCCTGATGACTTCTATCGCGCAAGTCATCAACGGATCTACGAAGCTATGGTGAGTTTATCTGAAAAAGGAGAACCTATTGATCTTGTAACGGTTACAACGGCACTTTCTAATATGAAAACGTTGGACGAGATCGGCGGGGTCTCCTATTTAAGTGATTTAGCGAACTCCGTGCCTACTGCAGCTAATATTGAATATTACACAAAAATTGTAGAAGAAAAATCTATACTCAGACGTTTAATCAAAACAGCTACAAGCATTGTGGCGAGTGGTTTCTCTGATGAGGGAGAAGTAGAATCAGTCCTAAATGACGCTGAGAAATCCATTTTAGAGGTCGCACAACGCAAGGATTCCGGTCGTTTTAAAAACATTAAAGACGTTCTGATCGAGGTGTATGATAACATTGAACAACTGCACCATCATGACGAAGAGGTGACAGGTGTTCCAACAGGATTTAGGGACCTAGATGGAATGACATCAGGATTCCAAAAAAATGATCTTATTATCATCGCAGCACGTCCTTCTGTGGGGAAAACGGCTTTTGCTTTGAATATTGCTCAAAATGTAGCTACACATACTGGAGAGAACGTAGCCATCTTCTCTCTAGAGATGGGTGCAGAGCAACTAGTAATGCGTATGCTATGTGCGGAAGGTAATATAAATGCCCAAAGTCTTCGTACAGGTCATTTAGAAACCGAGGACTGGGGAAAGCTGACCATGGCAATGGGAAGCTTGTCCAATGCAGGTATATTCATAGATGATACTCCAGGAATTAGAGTGAATGAAATTCGTTCCAAATGTCGTAGACTGAAGCAAGAGCATGGTCTTGGTATGATCTTGATTGATTACTTGCAGCTAATTCAAGGTGATGGAAATTCTAAAGAAAACAGACAACAAGAAGTTTCTGAAATTTCTAGGGCGTTAAAAGGGTTAGCCCGTGAATTAAATGTTCCACTCATCGCTCTTTCTCAGCTATCTCGTGGTGTTGAAAGTCGTCAGGATAAGCGTCCGATGATGTCAGATATACGTGAATCGGGAAGTATTGAGCAGGACGCCGATATTGTAGGTTTCCTGTATCGTGATGACTATTACGAGCAAGACTCAGAACGACAAAATATTATCGAAATTATTCTAGCAAAACAACGTAACGGTCCAGTCGGAACGGTTGAGCTTGCCTTTGTAAAAGAGTACAACAAATTCGTAGACTTGGATCATCGATATGATGAAAGTGATATCCCACCAGCTTAGCAACATCAATATAGTATCTTCAAGACTTGTTATACAGGATATAGCAGGTCTTTTTTAAAAGTAAAGAAAGCATAAGTTTCTGGCGCATACATGTCTAGCTCCAGCGCCTACCCCCTCGGGGTCTTAAGACAAGCCTCGCTGTGGCAAAAAAGCGCCACTTCGAGGCTTGTCTTAAGCCTGTCGGGGGTGACCAAGGCGCTTGCGCTTTTCTTAAGGAGTTAAAAACCGTATTATCGAACAATAAATAAGTTCATAGACTTAATGTTCGTGTTCTGCATTGACTTTTTTTACTTATCCTGATAAGCTACAAATGTTGTCAACAAAATGCTAATGTTTCAAAGGCGGAGGTGCCATATATGTCTTCAGTAGTTGTGGTTGGAACGCAATGGGGAGATGAAGGAAAAGGAAAGATTACAGATTTTTTATCACAACAGGCTAATGTCGTGGCTCGTTACCAGGGTGGAGACAATGCCGGTCATACCATTCAATTCGAAGGCGAAACGTATAAACTACATTTAATTCCTTCTGGGATTTTTTATGATGATAAGCAATGTGTCATGGGAAATGGGATGGTTATCAATCCAAAAGCATTGTTAAAAGAACTTACTTACTTACATGATCGTAATATATCAACTGATAATTTGCGCATAAGCAACCGTGCTCAAGTCATCTTACCTTATCACATAAAACTAGATGAACTACAAGAGGCGCAAAAAGGTGATCAAAAGATTGGAACAACGAAAAAAGGTATTGGTCCTGCCTATATGGATAAGGCAGCTCGCGTTGGCATTCGTATTGCTGATTTACTGGATGCTGACACATTCCGTGAGAGATTACAACAAAATGTAGCAGAGAAAAACCTTTACTTTAAACATATTTATAACGATGAAGTGATGTCTGCTGAGGAAATTTTTGAAGAATACTATAGTTATGGTCAACAACTTGCCAAATATGTTTGCGACGCATCGAAGGTATTAAATGATGCTATTGATGCTGATGAGCCTGTTTTATTTGAGGGAGCTCAGGGAGTAATGCTTGATATTGATCAAGGAACATATCCTTTCGTTACATCTTCAAATCCAACTGCAGGTGGAGTAACAGTGGGTGCAGGTGTAGGACCAACGAAAATTCACCATGTCATGGGTGTATCAAAAGCGTACACGACACGTGTTGGTGATGGCCCATTCCCTACTGAGCTACATGGTGAGGTTGGGAATCAGATACGTGAAGTTGGCCGTGAATATGGTACAACTACAGGCCGTCCACGTAGAGTGGGTTGGTTTGACACGGTAGTCGTTCGCCATGCACGTCGTGTTAGTGGTATCACTGCCCTATCGTTAAACTCAATCGATGTGCTAACAGGAATTGAAACATTAAAGATTTGTACGGCTTATATGTATAATGGTGAACTTCTAGAAGAGTTTCCTGCAAACTTGAATGAGTTGGCAAAATGTGAACCCGTTTATGAAGAAATGCCTGGATGGACAGAAGATATTACAGATGTCCGTAACTTCGAGGATTTACCGGAAAATGCTCAACATTACGTGAAGCGAGCTTCAGAATTAACAGGAATTCCACTTGCAGTATTTTCTGTAGGACCTGACCGATCCCAAACAAATGTAATGATTGATATTTACCAAACAAAATCAGTATAACGACAAAAAAAAGACTACTATGTACGTTTTACATGGTAGTCTTTTACGTTACTATGAAACTATTTAATAAAAGAATATTTGTTTTTCCAAAAAAACTATTGTAAAAAGAACAACAACATGCTAATATTATTATTGCTGTCACTTAGTAAAGCATTTCTTATTTTGGCCCGTTGGTCAAGTGGTTAAGACACTGCCCTTTCACGGCAGTAACACGGGTTCGAATCCCGTACGGGTCACTTGTTCTCATACATAAATAAAGGTCCGGTAGTTCAGTTGGTTAGAATGCCTGCCTGTCACGCAGGAGGTCGCGGGTTCGAGTCCCGTCCGGACCGCCATTTTATTAGCAAGAACGAACATCCTGAAAAAGCTTCTTACTCTCAGTAATAGGAAGCGGCATTACTATTATAAACGGCTCAGTAGCTCAGTCGGTAGAGCAACGGACTGAAAATCCGTGTGTCGGCGGTTCGATTCCGTCCTGAGCCATCCTAAATAGGAGTCACCTTCATAGGTGATTCCTATTTTTTATTGTGTAGGATTACTTTACATAAGCCTCTGTCAAAGTTTGTTGTTGATATAATATGAAATAGTTTTATGTTTTTCCATGTAAGCACCATTATGTTGAAGACTTGGATTCGAGATATTATGGGGATGAGAGATGTTTCCGTTTCTTTAAATGGAATAAAGGTGGCCGTGGAACAACTCGCGTCCTGCCGGCGAGCTGGCAAGCCTCCTCAAGCCCAAGGTCGGGGCTTTCCGGGGTCTTGCCTACCTCTTTCTCCGGCGGGAGTCTCGTCGTTCCACGGCCACCTTTGCTTTTATTGAGATGAACGGAAACATGGCCTGATTAGAGTAGGAAGTTTTCTGAATTGTAGTATCCCCGAAGCGATGAATGGTTTAGGACACACATAGTTATGCTATGCTCGCGGACATATAGTCTCTTATTCTTCGATTTGCAGGCTATTTTGCATTCGTAACGGACATTCAGTTCGCTATTTGGCCTAAATCACCTTAATGTAGTGTGTTTTTTCACAAATAAGATACCATATGTCCGCAAGCCTCTACAAAATAGGTTTTTTACAGTAAATAAGAGATTATATGTCCGTCAAAAAAAGTTCCTACGTAGAGACGAGTCCGATCGCAACATTTTAGCAGGGATGGGTGGGAAACGGGGAGACTCCCGCGGGAGAAAGAGGTAGGCGAGATCCCCTGAGGGTGCTTTTCTCGAAGGTAGCTTGAGAAGGGGAGGTTCGACTAAGACCGTCACATCGTGTGACAACGTCGAACGACCCTACGTCGTGTAGGGCCGCCCGCAGGACGCGAGCTGTTTCCCACCCATCCCTAACCCTCACTAAGCATCGGACCCACGCCCTAACCAATAATATCTCGAATCCAAGTCTTCCAGATTATACTTCTTATCTTGAATAAGACTACTATTACTAGTTAATTCCAAAATCAACACTAAACATTAACAGCCTTAAATAAAAACCTGATACTCTAGGATGTTTAGTTATTTGCAAAAACTCAAAACAAAAGTAACTTTTTACAATGTAATTGCAAATATCCATGAAAATCAGTGAGTTTTGTAGGAAATTAGTGTCAAAAAGGTAGGAAAATACTAGGTATATTGGCACCTAATGGGAAATTATTAACGTAATAAAAATGTAATAATTTCGCCTATAATCTGTAATGTATCGCTCGCAAAAAATGAAAAATTACACTAAAAGATGAATTATACAACCCCTTATTGGTTCTTTATTGGAAACAATAATACAAGTGTATTACATCGTATCTAAACCTATTTATTTTAATAACAAGAGTATGATAGATTATCTAAGTGACAATAAATTACCAAAATCGTTTTATATAGAGAGAGAAAAAAATAAACGTTATAAGGGTAAAAATGGTAGGAGGATATTGAGGATGTGGATGAAGAAACAGAAAAGTCCAGACACATCAGCTGATACCAGAAAGCCCACTCAAAGCTCCCTTTGGAAAAAGGTAGTATTGACGACTGTATTGGGAATGGGAATTACAATGGGCTCAGTTTACGCCCAAAACTTTGAAAGCCAAATTCCTACTGTGTATCATGTGTATGTCGATGGAAACCATGTCGGCACTGTCGATGATCAAAAGCTAGTTGAATCATATATAAAAGAACGAGTACAAACAGCTGAAGGGAAGCATGAAGATGTTGCCCTAACAGTTGGGGAAGATGTTTCCTATGTACCTGAAAAAATGTTCCGGCCTTCTTTTGACAACGATAGTGTTATAAATTCATTAGAAGAAGAGCTATCCATTATGGTAGATGCCACTAAACTAGAAGTTGATGGCAAAGTAGTTGGGTACACGGAAAATCAACAAGAAGCTGAGAAAGCTATCAAGAAATTAAAAACGAAATATGTACCTGAAAGCGTTCTAACCAAGCTAGAAGACCCTACATATCTAAAAGAAAAAGATTTGAAGAATGGGGATTCTACTATAGTAGACGTAAAACTTTCGGAGAAGGTTTCATATTCTAGCCAGAAAGTTAAACCAACAAAGGTCTTAACCACAGATGAACTTGTTAATTTGCTCCAAAAAGGAACAAAACAAGATAAAATTCACACTGTGAAAAAAGGTGAAGTGCTTGGTGAAATAGCGAATGACTACAATTTATCTACCCAAGATATTTTAGATTTAAACGATAATTTAAGTGAAAATGATGTCGTAAGTGTAGGACAAGAAATAAACGTCACGGATTATCAATCTTATCTTGATGTGATAGTTGTTGAAGAAAAGAAAGAAGAAAGCACAATTGAATATAAAACAGAAGTTAAAGAATCAGATGATATGTATAAAGGTGAGCAAAAAGTAAAGCAAGAAGGTTCTGATGGAACGAAAGAAACGGAATATAAGATTACCAAGAAAAATGGTAAAGTTATTCGCGAAGAAGTACTAAGTGAGACGGTTTCAAAAGAGGCTCAAAAGAAAATCATTATTAAAGGTACGAAAGTTATTCCCTCTCGTGGTACAGGTAACTTTGCATGGCCAACGGTTGGTGGAGTTCTTACTAGCAAACAAGGACCGAGATGGGGATCTTATCACAAAGGCATTGATATTGCAGGGGTAAGTGATCGTACTATTAAAGCATCAGATAATGGTAAAGTAGTAGAAGCTGGTAGGCATGGCGGATATGGCAATAAAGTTGTCATCAACCACAATAACGGCTACAAAACTATTTATGCTCATATGTCTTCTATCAAAGTAAGCGTTGGTCAAACAGTTCGGAAAGGCCAGGCTATCGGAGTGATGGGTTCAACAGGGCATTCAACAGGAACTCACTTGCATTTTGAATTGTACAAAAATGGGGAATTACAAAACCCACTAACATATGTGAATAAATAAAAGTAAGCCTCTAGCAGTTGCTAGAGGCTTTTTTACATTATTGATGAGGGATACTTTCTTCAGAAAGTGGAGAAAATTTCGGGCCCTTTCTCTTTTATTCTTCCTAGGTTGTTAGTCGTATTTTTCTATTAATTACAGCTATAGTAGAATAGAGTGAGTAAACGCATAGGTAAGAAAAAGACATTTTTCGTAAAATACGTTAGAATAAAGTATTAGTAGTATGGTTTCCGCATTACAATGAAAAAGTCCTTAATAGAGAGAGGGATCTTGATGAATTTTAAAATTTTAGTCGTAGATGATGAAAAACCTATAGCAGATATATTAAAATTTAATTTGGAAAAAGAAGGATATCAAGTGGTTTGTGCGTATGATGGGGATGAAGCAATTGAGCTTGCCTATCAAGAGCAGCCAGACCTTATTCTTCTTGACATAATGCTTCCGAATAAAGATGGCATGGAAGTATGCCGTGAAATCCGTAAGAACCACAATATGCCGATTATCATGTTGACCGCTAAGGATTCAGAAATAGATAAGGTGCTCGGTTTAGAACTTGGTGCAGATGATTATGTGACCAAGCCATTTAATAACCGTGAGCTTATTGCACGTGTTAAAGCTAATTTAAGAAGGCATCAAAATGAGCCTGAAGACCAATCAAAAGCGAGCAACGATATTAGAATAGGAAAACTTGTCATCCATCCTGATGCGTACACCGTAACGAGAGATGGCGAGCAAATTGAACTAACACACCGTGAGTTTGAATTGCTTCATTATTTAGCAAGAAGTATAGGACAAGTTATGACCAGGGAGCATCTTTTAGAAACCGTATGGGGATATGATTACTACGGCGATGTACGTACGGTTGACGTTACAGTTCGAAGACTTCGAGAAAAAATTGAGGAGAGCCCAAGTACGCCGATGTGGATTGTTACAAGACGAGGGGTCGGCTATTATTTAAGGAATCCTGAACAGGAGTAATTTTTATGAAGAAGGTTGGGTTTTTTCAATCCATACGCTTAAAACTTATTATAACCATAATCTTATTGCTCCTGTTTCCCATACAGGTCATAGGAGCATATTTTTCTCAGCAGCTTGAAGAACAGCTGTTTAGTAATTTCAGAGAATCGATTGTAAAGAACACTCAGTATTTAAACTATCAACTGGAGCAAGCTTTTGCAAAAGAGCGTAAGGAAGATGGACCTACACTGCAAGAAGATATTCAATCGATTCTATCAGAATTAAATTTTCCTGAGGAAATTACAGAATTACAAGTCATTAATAATAAAAGTCGAGTAATTGGTACAAATAATCCTTTTGACCAGAGCATAGTAGGAAAACGTTCAACACAGTCACGTGTGAATCGAACACTGTTGATTGGTCGTGCGGACGATAATGTGGTGTTTAATACAGAAACAGGAGATCGTACGCTTGTAATGACGTTTCCGATCTTCCAACAAAACAACACAGAGCAAAAAGATAATATAGTTGGAGTCATCTATCTTGAGGCTACCTTAGAGGGAGTGTACGAGCAACTTCAGGATATCAACCAAATCTTTGCGAATGGCACGTTTCTAGGTATCTCTATTTCGGCATTACTAGGTATTGTGATTGCGAGAACGATAACCAAGCCAATTACGGAAATGCGAAAGCAAGCTAAAATAATGGGTACCGGTGACTTCTCTCAAAAAGTAAATGTCTATGGTCGGGATGAGATTGGGCAATTAGCCATGTCCTTTAATGAACTTAATGATAAACTGAAGCTTTCTCAAGCCACAACAGAAGGGGAGCGGCGTAAGTTAAGCTCCGTTCTCGCTAATATGACAGAAGGTGTAATTGCTACTGACCATCGGGGCACGATTATCCTTATGAATGAGCCAGCTTCACGCCTGATAGGAAAGAGTTTTGAAAAAGTACAAGGTCAATCCTTATTAGATGTATTACACATACATGATCGTTTGGAAGATATTTCTGAAATACAGGATACGGGCTCGATAATCATTGACTTTAGTGAAGGCGATCAACAATTGCTTCTAAAAGCAAGCTTTTCAATGGTTCAATATGAAACAGAAGAAATGAATGGTTTTATAACCGTGTTGAGTGACGTAACCGAACAGGAAAAACTGGAACGTGAACGACGCGAATTTGTTGCGAACGTATCACATGAATTAAGAACTCCTTTAACGACAATGAGGAGTTATTTAGAAGCATTAACAGATGGTGCGTGGGAAGATAAAGAAATTGCCCCACGTTTCTTAGACGTGACACAAAATGAAACAGAAAGAATGATTCGACTAGTAAATGATTTATTACAGTTATCAAAAATGGATAACAAAGATTACCAGTTGAACAAGGAAAGAGTGGACTTTAATAAGTTTTTCAAACATATTATTGATCGATTTGAATTCAATAAAGAAGACCATATCCAGTTTGTTAGAAACTTACCAGACAAAGATGTATGGGTATGGGCAGATAAAGATAAGATGACCCAAGTAATGGATAATATCATCTCAAACGCCATTAAATATTCACCAGAAGGTGGTACCATTACGTTCACGGCTGAGGTTAAACCGACTCAACAGAAGCTTTACATCAAAATTGCCGATGAAGGTATGGGTATTCCGAAAGAAAATACCGAAAAAATCTTTGAACGTTTTTATCGAGTCGATAAGGCCCGATCCAGAAAACTGGGTGGTACAGGGCTAGGTTTAGCGATTTCCAGGGAAATGATTGAAGCACATGAAGGGAATATTTGGGCAGAAAGTAAAGAAGGAGAAGGTACGACCATTCTCTTCACATTACCGCTCATGAATGAACAGCGGAGGGATGACGAATGACGGTTGAACATATTAAAACAATAGTATTAAGTTCCCTCATCGCCATCAGTCTGCTGTTAACGGTCGCTATTTGGAACTATCAGCCTAATTTAGACGAGCTTGGTGATGAAAATATTATAGATGCTGCAACCAAGATTAATGGTCAACAGAAAACGATGAAAGAAATTGTGGAGCCGAAGCAGTTGATGTTTCATGAAAACAATCGTACATTTTCTCTGACATCTAGAACAGCCTCCCTTGATTTATTTGATGAAATGCGTACTTGGCCTATGACAGACTTTGAAACGTTATCGAGTAATCAAGTGGAAAGGGAATCAAAAGTGGAAGTCATTTTTCCAACTGCTGTTCCATTAAACTTATTGGGTAATACTTTATCCATTAATGAGGAAGAGAAACTTCCTGAATATAATGTAGATCGTATGTTTGTTGAGATATCCAACAATCAGTCTTCCACCTCTGTCTACTTTGTAACAGATGGTGAAGATCAAGTTGTACGAGCTGTCATTCGAAATTTTGATGTGTATAAATCATTGGATCAATATTTAGTAAACTCTTATGATCAGGTTGATTATTTAACTATCGATGAAAAGCGTGACAATCCTATTTATATTCCAGAAGGGGAAGTAACGTTGCCTGTCTATACGTACACGACTACCCCTATCAGCGTAACGCCATTGATTAATGTGTTATTTAATGACCCAAATATGGTGCGCCCAAACTCATCAACATTCGGTCAATCGTATTACACCGATTCCACTAGGCAGTTACGTATCAATCAAGATCAAAAATATATGCGTTTTGTTAATCCATCCATATCCAATGTAGGAACTCTTCCACGGCAGGAAGTCTTAAAACAAAGCCTTGATTTTGTTAATGACCACAATGGTTGGACGGATAACTATAAACTATTCAGGATTAACGACAGTGGCAGTACTATTGATTATCGAATTTTTAAGAAGGGTTACCCTGTATTTGATGACAATAACTTGAGTCTGATTCAACAGACATGGGCCGAGCAAGAACTATATGCTTATGATCGTGCAATGGTTCAATTTGCCACGCTAATTGAAAGTGAATCCCAACAAGTTACGCTCGCTTCAGGTCAAGACGTCCTCGATTATTTAAATAAATCGATGAAACAATTCCCACTTCTCATAGAGGACATTGCGATTGGATATAAGATGGAGGAAACGAATAAAGTCTCCCTCGTTTTAACTCTAAAACCTGTCTGGTATATTAAAACAGTCGGAGGCGACTGGAAGCCATTGAGCGAAGAAGGATTTAATGGGCAAGGAGGCGTTCAATAATGCAATGGGGACAAATTAAGACGTTGTTTATTGTTTGCTTCCTAATCTTAGATATTTTTTTAGCTCAACAGTTTATGCAGAAACAGAAGCAGTCTGAGTACGGTTTATTAGATGACTCAACCATTGAGGAGCAGCTGGAAGCGGAGGATATAACATTAGGTAACTTGTCCAAAGAGAGTATTAAGCAAGCTTATATTTCTGCAAAGAGGCATACCTTTTCTGTTCAAGAGCAAGAGGAACAGGAATCAACTTTAGAGAATCAAGAATATGAAGTCTTCAATGGTGATATTCTGATTTCTAGTTTTAAAGAGCCGATTCCAATGGATTTAGAAGCTCCAAAAGAAGAACTTGCGAATAAAGTGAAAGAACAAGTATTGTATGGGGATCGGTACACATTTTGGAGTTGGAACGAGAACTCACGAACATTGTTGTTCTTCCAAAATTATAAAGATAGTCCGATTTATTTTAACGAGAATGCCATTATCATAGCATTTCTAAATGAAGACGATGAGATGATTAGTTACGCTCAAACGATGCTGGACAATATTCATACGACAGGGGAAGCACAGGAATTAATCAAGCCAATTCATGCAGCGGAAACCTTATATACGCAAAATGAATTATATAGCGGTGATCAGGTATCCGGTATGAGTCTTGGTTATCATACACTCGTGCCACTTGCGAATGGTGTACAAGTGTTTTCGCCGACATGGAAAATCAACGTAAATGAGAAGCGCAATCACTTTGTAAATGCTGTGGAAGGTCAGTTGATTTCAACGGATGAAAGTCAATTTGTAAATGAAACAATAAATAAATTATCAGAGCAGATAGAATCAATAAGTTGGAGTGGAGAATAAAATGAGTTTGCATTTTAGCGTGTTAGCATCAGGAAGTACTGGAAACGCCTTTTATGTAGGTACAGACAATCAAAAGCTGTTAGTGGATGCAGGCTTATCAGGCAAACAAATGGAGCGATTGCTATCAGAGGTGCGAATCGATCCGAATGAATTAGATGGCATTTTAGTAACCCATGAACACAGCGATCATATAAAAGGTCTAGGGATTATGGCACGTAGATACCATTTGCCGATTTATGCAAATGAAAAAACGTGGAAGGCCATGGAGGACTATATTGGGAAGATTTCCATTGAGCAGAAGTTTGATTTTCCAATGGCCTCTGTCCAAACATTTGGGGACTTAGATATTGAATCGTTTGGAGTCTCCCATGATGCTGCTGAACCAATGTTCTTTGTGTTTAGGCAGGGAGGAAAAAAAGTAGCCCTTGTAACAGACTTAGGTTATGTATCCGAACGTATAAAGAAAACGGTGGAGAATGCTGATGCGTATATTTTTGAATCAAACCATGATGTAGAAATGCTACGGATGGGTCGTTATCCATGGAACATTAAACGTAGAATCTTAGGAGATAAAGGTCACGTTTCCAATGAGGATTGTGCGCTAGCCCTTACAGATATTATTGGAAATGATACAAAGCGTATTTATTTAGCCCATTTAAGTCAAGATAATAACATGAAAGATCTGGCTAGAATGTCTGTTGGGAATATGTTAAAAGAAAGAGGTGTACCTATTGGGGAATCGATTCATTTATATGATACAGACCCCACTTCAGCTACACCCATTTATACACCTTAAGATGTTTTAGTTCGATCTATTCGAGGAAACAGTCTATATAATTTGGAATGGGGAACAACCCCTTTCTGTAATAAGTGACTGCATTGAAGAATAGAAAGGATTGGTGAGGGAATCAATGGGATACTATGACGATCATGCACCTTCAAGAAATCGACATAAGCGTCCTGGTTGGATAGCACCGACAGTAGTAGGGCTTATATTAGGCTCAGTACTTATTATCTTAGCTTTACCAGCATTAATTCAATCGAATATTTTGCCGTATGACGTTAGCATTCAAAACAACGAACAACCCCAAGGGAATAAGGATGAGAATACCCAGGCAAATGAAGGAACCTCAACCTCCCAAAATGTTAACGTAGATGTCACTACACAAATTACAGAAGTGGTGCAGGATGTTCAAGAGACGGTAGTCGGTGTTGTAAACATACAAGATGGTAGTTCTAGTATCTTTTCAGAGCAAGAGGGTGCTCAAACTGGAACGGGGTCTGGTGTTATTTACAAAAAAGAAGGTGAAAGTGCCTACGTGGTAACCAATCATCACGTTGTACAAGGGGCGTCAGAAATAGAGATTGCTCTAATTGACGGCTCCAGAATAGAAGCACAAAAGCTTGGTAGTGATCCATATACAGATTTAGCTGTCTTAGAGGTTGATGGTACGAAAGTGAACAAAGCCATTGAACTTGGAAAATCCTCTACAGTAAAAGTGGGAGAGCCCGCAATGGCCATTGGGAATCCGTTAGGTCTAATGTTTGCAGGATCAGTGACAAAAGGTATTATTAGCGGAAAGCAACGGGCAATACCTCAAGATCTCAATGGAGATGGGAGAATGGATTGGCAAGCAGAGGTTATTCAAACGGACGCGGCCATCAATCCAGGTAACAGTGGTGGTGCTTTAATCAATATTAAGGGACAACTTATCGGAATAAATTCCATGAAAATCGCTAAATCAGCCGTAGAAGGAATTGGATTCGCCATCCCCATTGATTTGGCTAAACCAATCATTGACGACCTTGAAAACGACGGGGAGGTAACTCGTCCATATATGGGAATTGAAGCTTATTCCTTATCTGAATTAACGAGTAATCAATGGAGAAGTACACTTGAACTGCCAGAAGAAGTAGAATCTGGAGTATTCATCAATGGTATTGAGCCAACATCGCCAGCAGATCAGGCAGGTTTGGAACAATATGATGTTATTACGAAACTTGATGATACAAAGGTGACGAATATCGTTGATCTGAGAAAGCATCTTTATGAAGATAAGAAGGTCGGCGAGGAAATGAGAATTACATTTTATCGCAATGGAGAAAAGCAAGAAACAACTATGGAATTAGCATCACAAAGTTATTAGAATAAAAGCAGAGGTTTGAACCTCTGCTTTTTATTATGCGGTTAGACTTGCTAGACCAATATAGAATCATGGAATATACTACAGAAATCTAGAAGGAGTGATAGGAATGAAATTATATGTTTGTCAGGAGCATGTGGACAAAGCAATGGATGTTGTTGTAGATGAATATGAAACTTTTCCGAGGTTAGAAAAAGTAGATGAAGACATCAGTTTATCCACAGGATGTGAATATTGTGGGGAGCGTTCTGTATATATGGTAGCGAACACTGGTTCTTCTACCATATAAGGGAAGTGAATTGTGCATATGTGGATAACTTTGTGTATAACCTGTTTACAAAAGCTGAAAAGTTGTTAATATAGCAATACTTGAAGCGGTTGTGGATAATTGTGTGAATACATGCATTTTTCTTAATGTATTAATAATTCAACCTAGTGGATGTGGATAAATGGTTTATTCCTATGTTTAATATAACAAGCAATTATGTAGTAAAAAGTCTAACTCCATTAAGTTTGTGTTAAAAGTAATGAAAAGATAAATAATAATAAATACCACAGTTATCTTAAGAACTGTGGTATTTTGTTTACTAAGAGAGACAAATATACTTTATATGTTTTCCATAAATACTTAAGCGTCAACTTCCTCAAGTACTTAAATTTGTAAGAACTGAGCTGCTTATATTTTTCCAATTGGCTAATTTGTTCTGGTAGATCAAGTAAATCTTCAATAATAATTTCAGCTTGAGACAATTCATCCTCTCTTGCAAAATCAAAATTACATCCAATTGAAAGTAATCCATTGTGTTTGGCTGCGCGTATATCTGAAATCCGGTCACCGACAACGGCTGCTTTTGAAATGTTGTATTTCTGCAAAATTTCATGAACTAAGTCAGCTTTATCTAGCGTCTGTATTTGTTGAATACTAAATGTTTCTGTTACCCAATGATCCAAGTTGTAATAGCTTACTATTGCTTGTAAATAGTCTGTTAACCCATTACTTGCTATAAAGATGGGGTGATTATTCTCCTTTAAGCTTTGGAAGACCTCCTTAACATTTGGATATAGAGCACCTTTTCCTTTTGTAATGTTTTCAATTAAGCGTTCTAGAAAATAATCATTCATTTGATTTCTCACTTCTATAGAATGATTTGGCAACAACGTTTCCCATACTTTTGGCAAAGGAATTCCCATGATATTACGGTATGTATCTATGGGGGTTTCTCCTCTCCATTCGTCTAATGAACGTAAATAATCAAATGTATCATCTAGTGATAATTCTAAAATTTTCTCAGTTTGAAATAGTGTTCCATCCATATCAAAGATTATTGCTAGAGACATATACTTTCTCCTTCTTAAAGTAATCGCATCCTCCAAAGTTTACCAAAGATTGAGATGTAGATGGGGAGATAAACGAAAAAAATGCTGACTCTCAGAGCCAGCACTTTTTCTTATTTCTCCACTTCTGAAGGTTTTACTTCTTCTCCATTTTTACCTGTGAAACGTAGCCCCCAACCTGTTAGGGCTGAAATGAGCATGACAAGTAATAAGAACCATCCTTGAAATACATAAGGGACTACTTCTGTTGGGCCTGCAATCGGAAGGAAAGGGAAATCTTCTTTTGCACCCTTGATTGTTGCCCACGCTAGAAGGACACCCCCACTCCACGGGAATATGTATCCGAGTGAAGAGGATACCGTATCAAGGAAATTTGCTCGTCGGTACGGGTGAATATTGAATTCTTTTCCTAACTTACGAACAAATGGACCTGCTGTGATTTCGGCAGCTGTATTAATCGTAATAAAAATATTTAAGAAAGCAACGATACTGAAAATCGAGAGCTCAGCTCTTTTTACTACTCCATTGATCAGCTTTAGGAAAAAGTCTTTAATGGCTTCCATCGTTCCGGCTACTTCCATTAAATGAGCTGCGGCCAATATGAATAAGATTAAAATAGCCATATTGAAATAGCCGCCGATTCCATTCATAAGAGCGCCTCCAATGGCAGCTTCACCGGCATCATTTCGATAAATATGAATGACTTTCGTTAGAGGTGTTCCTTTTGCGAAAATAACAATAATGGACGCGACAATGCCTAGGGTTAAAGATGTTAATAAGTGACGTCCTGATAGAGCCAAATACAATACAAGGATAAATGGAATTAACATAATTAATCCTGTAGGGGACACTTCGCTTTGAAGTTGTTGGAGTGCATCTTGATTCGCGATTCCCTGTCCGCCACCTCCAAAAACAACGAATAGTAGTAAAGCTGGGATGGCAGCTGAAATGGAGTACTTAAACCGCGACTTCACGACTCCAGGTACATCAGCTTCTTGCGTTGTTGCTGAAACAATCGTTGTATCAGAAACAGGAGCAAGGTTGTCACCAAATACAGCACCACTAAGGATGGCTGCTAACAATACAACTGGATCAGCTCCAAGAATCACTCCAGCTGGATACATTAAAATACCAAATGTCGCAACGGTTCCGTACCCTGTACCGACTGCGGTAGAAAAAACAGCTGCGAGCAAGAAGGTGAGACCTACCACTAAGCCCCCTTCCAGACCAGTTTGGAATCCAAACCAAATCAGTCCATCTACTAATCCCCCTGCAGCTAACAATTTTGCAAACATACCAGCCCAAAACCAGGCAATGACAGCAATAACACCAATAGGTTGTGCCATTCCTGCTACAAGTGCTTGTGCGTAGTCTTTCCATAACGATTTACAGAAGAAAAGTCCAATCGCAACTCCGATGACCATACCTAGGACCAGTGCTTCCTCTGTAACAAGCTTCATAACACTAAGTGTTATCGCCCAAATAATAAAGAAAATGAGCGGGAGGGTAGAAGTGAACGATCCACCGTAAAATTCTAGATGCTTAATTTCTTTTTGTCCGACAGCTTCTGATGCTTCTTTTTGTTGTTGTTTTTCTTGATCGTCCATAAGTTACCTCCTGGCTAGATAGAAATATGTCTGTTGATTAGACAGATAAGTCATATTGTAGAATGTTATCCGTAGCATTTCAACAAAGGTGAATTTTACTCTTTTCTGGCAACGCCTGATAATTTGGCAGCTTCTATCACAGCATCCCGAATGGCAGGTACGATATTTTCATTAAATACACTAGGTATAATATAATCCTCATTTAATTCTTCCATGTCGATCGTAGAAGCAATAGCTTTTGCTGCAGCTAGTTTCATGTCTTCATTAATGTCAGAGGCCCGGCAGTCTAATGCACCTCGGAATATACCCGGAAAACATAGGACGTTATTTACCTGATTTGGGTAATCTGAGCGACCTGTTGCCATTACTTTCGCATACGGTTTGGCGTCATCTGGTGTAATTTCAGGATGAGGGTTGGCTAGTGCGAATACGATGGGATCTTTCGCCATTTGTCTAACATCGTCTTTAGATAAAATACCTGGAGCTGAGACACCAATGAATACATCAGCGTTTTGAATAATATCGCATAATTCACCTGTTTCATGATGGGGGTTGGTTTTTCCGGCTATGATATTCCAACTTTCGTTATCATAGGTTTGCTTACTAGTTAGAGCTCCTTCTATATCCACGCCTATCACATTCTTCGCACCGGCTTTTAACACCATATTTGTAATGGCTATTCCAGCTGCACCAATCCCACAGATGACGATCTTACAGTCTTCCATCTTTTTGTCGACCAGTCTTAATGCATTCAACAGACCTGCCAGCGCAACGATAGCAGTTCCGTGCTGATCATCGTGAAATACTGGGATATCTAATTCCTTCTTCAATTGCTGTTCAATATCAAAGCATTGAGGAGAAGCGATGTCCTCCAGGTTAATGCCGCCGAATGAAGGGCTTAATGCTTTGATTAACTTAATGGTATCTTCAGCAGATTGGGGTTCAATACATATGGGGAAAGCATCTACATTCGCAAATTGCTTAAATAGCATCGCTTTTCCTTCCATGACAGGCATGGCAGCTTCCGGCCTAATGTTGCCAAGCCCTAAGACTGCCGTTCCGTCAGAAATGACAGCAACACTGTTCTTCTTAATCGTAAATTGGTAAGCCAATTCAGGATCTTCATCAATGGCTTCACATACTCTGGCTACCTCTGGAGTATAAACTCTCGACATTTCTTCTCTATTATCTACTTCTATTTTTGACGTTACATGGATTTTTCCACCTGAGTGCACAAGAAAAGTACGATCAGATGTATGCTTAATTGTTACACCTGGCAATTGTTCAAGTGAGTGGATGATTCGCTGTTGCTTCGTTTCATCATTAACATTGATGGAAATATCACGGACGGTAACTGTTTTTCCTTCTTTAATGACATCAATGGCAACAATATCCCCTCCTGCATTACTAACAATCGTAGCGATTTCTCCAAATGAGGTCTTTTCTTTTATCATTTCTAAACGAAGGATAATGCTCATAGTTGCTTTCGACATTGCGCTAACTTCCTTTCCACATTTCTCATCATTACGTTTAGAATTCCACAGCTACGAATAAATATGAGCGAAGCTTGTCCTCCGTTACATAAGTCAACAGAAAAAGACACACATTATATGTAATAACTTTTTTCTCGGAGGAATGACTATGACAGTAGAGCAGCATAAGGTGGAGGCAGATATCTCCACTCATGGTAAAAATCCATATGAAATCGTCCAAGAACTCTTAAAAGAATCCGTAAATGGACTAGGGTTAGATGAAAGCATCTATCAAATCCTAAAGAAACCTATGAGAGTGTTAGAAGTATCGATTCCCATTCGTAAAGATAATGGAGACATTGTAAATTATACAGGCTACCGCTCCCAGCACCTTGATATCTTAGGTCCTACGAAAGGCGGCATTCGTTTTCATCCGGAGGTAAATATTGATGAGGTACGGGCATTATCGATATGGATGTCAATGAAATCGGCTATTATTCAACTGCCACTAGGTGGAGGAAAGGGAGGAGTTATTGTAAATCCGAATGATCTGAATGAGCGGGAACTAGAAGAATTAAGCAGAAGCTATATCCGTAAAATCACCCCAATTATTGGGCCGAAAAAAGATATCCCAGCCCCTGATATGAACACGACACCAGAAATCATGGCGTGGATGATTGATGAATATGACAAATTAAATGGCTATAATGTACCTGGTCTGCTTACAGGGAAACCGATTATTATTGGAGGTTCACAAGGAAGATTGGAAGCAACCGGAAGAGGTGTCGTCATTACGATTCGTGAGGCAGCCAATGCCATTAATTTGGATTTATCACAGGCAACGGCAGCAATCCAAGGCTTCGGTAATGTGGGTAGTGCTACGGCACATTTTCTACACGAAAGTGGCGTGAAAGTGGTAGCAATAACAGACGAATCAGGGGGCATCTATAACGAAAATGGTATAAATATCCCTGAGCTTACCGAGTTTGTAGCAGAAGGAAATGTTATTGCCGATTATGAGAAATGTGAGTCCATTTCCAATGAAAAAATGTTTGCTTTACCGATTGATATTCTTATTCCAGCAGCCATCGAAAATCAAATCACGAAAGAAACAGCTCCGACCATTCAAGCGAAAATCGTTGCCGAAGCGGCCAATGGTCCATCAACCCCTGAAGGTAATGATATATTAGAGGAAAATGGAGTGTTTATCATTCCAGATATATTATGTAACGCTGGAGGGGTAACGGTTTCTTATTTCGAATGGGTACAGAACACAATGAATTATTATTGGAAAGAAGAAAAAGTAAATAGAGAGCTAGAAGAAAAAATGATTAGTGCATTCAAGCGCGTGTATGAAATGAAAGAAGAGAAGAAAAGCGGTATGCGCCAAGCAGCCTATATGGTCGGCATCAAACACCTTGTCCTTGCTCTAAAAGCTAGAGGATGGATTAAGAACGGGGATTTATCGAAGATGTAAGCCTAGAACAAAAGCAATCATCCTAGTACAGAATACAAACCAAAAAGGAAGCGGAATAAGACGCTTCCTTTTTGTATGGTCTCCTGTTATGGTTTTAGTATCATCAAGATGAAAAGAAGAACACCTAAGGAGGATGCTACATAAAACCAGGTGTTAACGCTCTTTAACAGTTGTTCTTGTTTTAAAGGGAGGGCAGTCGCCTGTTTGTTTTCATCCAATTGTACCCAATAGTGTACTCTTCTTGATTTAGGTGTGACAATTGCTACGACGATGATTTGAATGAGAATATACAGAATCAAAGACCCAAATAGCCAAACTTGCATGAACGATCCATAATCACCAAGCCATACGAGTATTAAGCCTGACAATACAGCAATGGATCCGCCAACCTTAGGGAAAAATTCAAGCTTTTTCGCTAACGCAAGCGACTCACGCAGCTGAGCTGGTGTTTGGTCAGGTCGTACTAGAACATGTGCAAAAAACGTAGGACCAACACCAATAATCGCAGACAACACATGAATCAGTACTAATAATGACAAGCAAGTTCCTCCCTCATTTAGAAGTGTAATAAGGCACTTCCTATATCTATGAGGGGAAAAAGAAGAAATAACCGACAATACATAAAAAGGAGAACGATTTTATGAAAATTTCCATCATCTCCGTTGGCAAGTTAAAAGAAAAATACTTAAAACAAGGTATAGAGGAATACATCAAACGAATGGGTCCGTACGCAAAAGTCGATATCCAGGAAGTCTCGGATGAAAAAGCACCAGAAAACCTAAGTGAAGCCCAGATGGAGGAAGTGAAGCAAAAGGAAGGTGAGCGTATTTTAAGCAAGATTGGAGCGGATACCTACGTTATAACATTAGAGATAGAAGGCAAGATGATTACCTCTGAAAAATTAGCTGAACAACTAGATCAGCTCGCAACATACGGAAATAGTAAAATTGCCTTCGTTATCGGAGGGTCTCTTGGCATTAGTGAAGATGTTCAGAAGCGGTCCGATTTTGCATTAAGCTTTTCAAAGATGACGTTTCCTCATCAAATGATGCGGTTGATGTTGTTAGAGCAAGTGTATCGGGCGTTCCGGATTATGCGGGGGGAACCGTACCATAAATAGAGACGGTTTCTTTTTTAGTCTACATAGTAATAAAAGGAGAGAGGTTATGGAAGTCATATATTTTGCAGGTGGATGTCTGTGGGGAGTACAAGCTTTTATAAAGACGTTACCTGGTGTTATGAACACGGAAGCAGGAAGAGCTAATGGAACAAGTCATACACTTCATAGTGATTATGATGGATATGCTGAATGTGTAAAAACAGAATTTGATCCAGCGGTTGTTACGGTTAAGGAATTAATGGGGTATTTCTTTGAGATCATTGACCCATATAGCGTGAATAAACAAGGGCAGGATGTTGGTGAGAAGTACAGGACAGGAGTGTATAGCAAAGAGCCAAGCCATTTGGAAGAGGCGAAGGCATTTATTCGTGAGAGAAATGATTGTGACCATATCGTTGTTGAAGTAGTACCTCTTACAAACTTTGTGAGAAGTGCAGAAGAACATCAAGATAGATTAGATAAATGTCCAAATGATTATTGTCATATTCCGGAAGAAACATTAAATAGATATAAGTAGATCATAGCTTGGTTTGCTGAATTTTGGGAGGATATCTGCACTCCTTCACTTATAGTCACATCAATCTGTTTCTGTTAAAAAAGAGGAGAGCTCATAGGCTCTCCTCTCTTATCAAGATCTAAGCATGATTCAGTTAAGCAAAACAGGCTTTACTTAGAAACAGAAAAACCTTTCTCTTCCTTTACACCACCTTGCTCTGCAAATTCATCAAGCAGAGCGCGTACTTCATCGGTAGACTCTGTTTCCATCAGTCGATTCCTTAATTGACCTGCTCCTTTGAATCCTCGAACATAGATCTTAAAGAAGCGGCGAAGTGGTTTGAAAAGACGCGGCTCTAATTCTTCGGAGTACTTATCGTGAAGATCAAGCTGCAATCGCAGAAGGTCGAGCAGTTCTTCACTGGTATGCTCTTTCTTTTCGGTTTCGAAGGCGAACGGGTTATGAAAAATTCCTCTTCCAATCATCACACCATCCACGCCGTATTTTTCTACGAGTTCAAGCCCCTTTTGACGGTCAGGGATGTCCCCGTTAATTGTCAGAAGCGTATCAGGGGCAACTTCATCACGAAGCTTCTTGATTTCCGGAATAAGCTCCCAATGAGCCTCAACGTTACTCATCTCTTTTTTCGTACGAAGGTGGATGGAAAGATTGACAATATCCTGTTCAAGCAGGTGTCTCAACCAGTCGTGCCATTCCTCCACTTCCGTATAACCGAGGCGAGTCTTCACACTTACTGGTAGTCCTCCAGCTTTGGCAGCCTGGATGATATCTGCTGCAACATCTGGGCGACGAATCAGTCCACATCCTTTTCCTTTCGTTGCAACATTCGGTGCAGGGCAACCCATATTGATATCAATTCCGCGATATCCCATTTCAGCCATACCAATACTCATTTGTCGGAAGTACTCCGGCTTATCCCCCCAAATGTGGGCAACAATTGGCTGTTCATCTTCCGTGAACGTCAGACGACCCCGTAAGCTGTCTCTTCCTTTTGGATGGCAGTAGCTTTCCGTATTCGCAAATTCTGTAAAAAACACGTCCGGTCTCGCCGCTTCACTAACGACATGACGAAAAACGACATCCGTCACAGCTTCCATCGGTGCCAGAACAAAAAACGGTCGCGGCAACTCATGCCAAAAATTATCTTTCATATATATCTGAACCCTTTCCTTAAGGGAAATGCCATTCCCAAAATTAAAAGTAAACATGTTTGTGTTATCTATCATTAGATAGATTGGATTTCATCATTATACACTTTAATAGTATTCAATGAAAAGTGCAAGGGGCTGATTATTCCTGTTTTTTGAAGGAGCATAAATAATATTCTATAATGGAAACATTTAAAAATTCCTTTTCTAATGGTAATAACACACATAGTGAATTAAAAAATCTAGTATGTTAAATATTTACCTTCACACCCATAAACCTCTTGTTCGTATACATAATCACCTATAAAAGTAAAATTATGTGAAAGTTTTTTCGCAAGTTTTTTTAGTCTATAGAAAAAAATGATACACTAGTAGTAGATTAAAAATAATTAGAAAAGGTACAACATTAGGGTAAATCTTGTTTTAGTATATATCAAAACAGGAAGCTGTATCTTTTCTGTAATGTATAGGGAGAATGAAAAGCACATGAGTAAAAACTACACGAAAACAGATGCGATCTTAATTGGTGCTGGAATTATGAGTGCAACGTTAGGTTCATTATTGAAGGAATTAGCACCAGATTGGAACATTCGAGTGTTTGAAAAGTTGGATAGTGCAGGTAAGGAGAGTTCAAACGTTTGGAACAATGCTGGAACAGGACATGCTGCCTTATGTGAATTGAATTACACACAAGAAAAGTCAGATGGTTCCATTGATATGACCAAAGCCATTAAAGTAAATGAGCAGTTCCAGGTTTCCCAACAATTTTGGTCTTATTTGGTGAACAATAAGCTAATTGGTTATCCAAGTGACTTTATTATGCCTTTGCCTCACATGAGTTTTGTACAAGGGAAGCAAAATGTAGAATTCTTAAGAAAGCGTTACCAAACCATGTCGAATCATCCTTTGTTCCGAGACATGGAGTTTTCCGATGATCAAGAACAACTGAAGAAGTGGATTCCACTTATGATGGAAGACAGAGATCCAAATGAGCCGGTTGCGGCAACAAAAGTGGATTCCGGAACGGATGTTAACTTCGGAGACCTTACTAGTAAAATGTTCGATCATCTAGAATATAATGACGTCGAGGTTAACTACAGACATAGCGTTGAAGATATTAAACAAAAAAGCGATGGAACATGGGAAATCAAGGTACATGACATTGAAAATGGAAAGATTGAATACCATGTAACAGATTTCGTATTTATCGGCGGTGGAGGCGGTAGTCTTCATCTGCTACAAAAAACCGGTATTCCTGACTCGAAACATATCGGCGGTTTCCCTGTGAGTGGATTATTTATGGTATGTAACAATCAAGAAGTAATCGACAAGCACCATGCGAAGGTGTATGGAAAAGCGAAGGTTGGAGCTCCTCCAATGTCGGTGCCACATCTGGACACTAGATTTATTGATCAAAAGAAATCGTTATTGTTTGGACCGTTTGCCGGCTTTTCGCCAAAGTTTTTGAAAACCGGTTCACTGATGGATTTATTTACATCGGTAAAATCGGATAATCTGTTCACGATGTCAGCGGCAGGTGTGAAAAATGCGTCCCTAACCAAATATTTAATTCAGCAAGTAATTTCCTCCAAAGAAAAACGGATGGAAGACTTGCGGGAGTTTATTCCTGATGCAAACAGCGATGACTGGGATTTAGTCACAGCAGGTCAGCGTGTACAAGTAATCAAAGACACAGAGAATGGTGGGAAAGGAACGCTTCAGTTTGGTACAGAAGTTGTCCATTCTTCTGATGGTTCCGTAGCTGCACTACTAGGAGCATCTCCAGGTGCTTCGACAGCAGTGCAAGTGATGCTCGAAGTAATCGAGAAATGTTTCCCAGAACATTTGAAGGATTGGGAACCGAAAATTAAACAAATGATCCCTTCTTATGGTCTTTCCTTAGCGGAAAACCCGGAGCTTCTTAAAGAGATTCATAAATCAACATCACAGACTCTGGGGCTTTTCGACAATCAAAAAGAAACGTCTTTAACTAAATAGAAGCGCTCAACATTCCTAGCTAAATGATATGATGCCAAAGAACCTTTAATCTTATGAGATTGAAGGTTCTTTTTTTTGATATGATTTTTAAGTGTGAATAGCATTTAATGATACCCTATTTACTATCCTTCTACTTAAGAACACCAGACCACTATTCGATAAGGGGTAGTTTGGGCAGGGATACTCTTTGTACTAGGCCCATAAATGACGATAAGGTTTCGCTCTGAAGGATTCTTTCTAAATGGTTGCCCATTTGCTAGGACAATTTGTGTGTAAGGTGACAAATTTAATCGTAACTGTCCATCTCTACTGATGAGCTCGTTGTTAAAGAAGTCTACTTTAACGTTTTGAGAAGCATTTTCCTTTACCATGACTAAGGCGCGAAGTTGAGGTGGGAATATGAGGGGAGTAGGTGCATTAGCATCATAATACCCAGTGACTTGATCTCCAACTGAGACAATAACCTGGTCTACAAAATAGGTAGTAGGTGAAATCACGAAGTTAACCAAGGCACCAGCACCATTGTCCACCGATAGCAAGGTGTAACAACCTTCATCTTCGCCGTTTTGGCTTGTTATAAAATCACTAATCATGGTGACTCTGCCAGAAAATGATGTGAAGTTTATCAAATTAATCCCCCCTGTTGATTATGGAAAGAATGTATGCACGTATCTGTATCTACACCTTTGTCATTATCTTATGTGTATTGCATTGTAAACTTGTTAGTAACTCGTGACATTATGAGAAGAGAGATATTTAGAAAAGGTTATAGAGAAAAACTCAACAAGGGGCAAACATTATGGAACGCATATTGCAAACGTTTACAAGAATTGTGATACGATAAAAGTATATCTGATGATAACTCTATTGCAGTAATGACCTTATTAGGGGAAGCGCTTTACATATACGATTATTATTGAACTATTGATGAAGCACACCTCGATGACCAGGCTTCATTCAGATAATTTTATCGTGAAGGGGAATCTGTATGTCGAATTACGGTAATCAAGTTCAATTAAAGGTGTATCAGACCATGCACAACCCTGATCCAGAAAGGTTGCCAGTGGTTTATGAAGAGTGGGAAGAGCGAGCGCGACACGTCTTAGAGGACGGTCCTTATTATTATGTCGCAGGAGGCGCTGGTGGCGAGAAGACTATGTCTTCCAACTTACGTGCTTTTGATCGATGGAACATTGTTCCTAAAATGCTTCGAAATGTAGAAGACCGTGATTTAACAGTTGATTTATTTGGGACAACTTATTCTTCGCCTTTGATGGTTGCACCCATCGGTGTTCAATCTATTATTCATCCAGATGGGGACATTGCCTCTGCTAAAGCGGCGGCAGCGATGAATGTTCCATTTATAACGAGTTCTGCATCATCAGCTCCATTGGAAGAGATAGCAAAAGTAATGGGTGATGCACCTAGATGGTTTCAACTTTATTGGAACAAGGACCCTGAAGTAACGGCTAGCTTCTTGAGAAGAGCGGAGGCTTCAGGCTATTCTGCTGTGGTTGTCACCTTAGACACTCCCATGATGGCCTGGCGAGAGTATGACTTGAAGAATGTTTATCTTCCTTTCTTACTAGGGGAAGGATTAGGAAACTATTTTACAGACCCTGCCTTTTGTTCAAAACTTGAGTCTTCGCCACAAGAAGACCCTACCTCAGCTATTATGCACTGGACGCAAACGTTTGGGAATCCAGGGTTAACATGGGAGGATATTTCCTTTTTAAAAGAACATACAAATCTCCCTATCTTATTAAAAGGGATACTCCACCCTGAGGACGCAAAATTAGCACTACACTATGGCGTAGATGGAATCATTGTCTCCAATCACGGTGGTCGACAAGTAGATGGAGCTATAGGAGCATTAGAAGCACTTCCACACATCTGTGACATCGTCCAAGGAGAGATTCCCGTGTTAATGGATAGTGGCATTAGAAGGGGAGCAGACGTCGTAAAAGCTTTAGCTTTAGGCGCAAAGGCGGTTCTAGTTGGCCGACCTTGTATGTATGGACTAGCGGTAGCAGGTGAAAGAGGTGTAAGGGAAGTGCTACAAAATATGTTAGCAGATACCGACTTAACACTAGCATTATCTGGTGAAAAAGCGATTCGAGAAGTTGATCGTACGAACGTAATGAAAGCCGAAGACGACTAACAGTAAGCATCCCGTTCTAATAGAAAGGATGGGATGTTTTCTTTATTCTAGGCTCCGTTAAAGTTTGGTGTTGATTCTGGAATCGACTAATCTAAATAGTTCTATTCAAGATAAGAAGCATAATCTGGAAGACTTGGATTCGAGATGATTATTGGTTAAGGGAAGGATCCGATGCTTAATGAGGGTTAGGGATGGGTGGAATTGGCAATACGTAGGACGACTTTTCTTGGCGGACATATAATCTCTTATTTACTGTAAAAACCCTATTTTGGAGAGGCTTGCGGACATATGGTATCTTATTTGTGAAAAAAACACACTACATTAAA
>NZ_AVBF01000149.1 GCF_000770635.1 Pontibacillus yanchengensis Y32 | reverse complement strand
AAAAACCTACTACATTAAGGTGTTTTTGGCTTAATAGCGAACTGTATGTCCGTTCCGAATGCAAAATAGCCTTCAAATCGAAGAATAAGATACTATATGTCCGCTAGCATAGCATCATCTTTTGTCATAATTCATTCCTCGCTTCGTGAATACCATGATTCCGGAACAGGCCCACTCTAATCGGGCCATGTTTCCGTTCATCCCAACAACAGTAAAGGTGG
>NZ_AVBF01000015.1 GCF_000770635.1 Pontibacillus yanchengensis Y32 | reverse complement strand
ACCAACCCACGTCGTGTGGGCCGCAGCACATACGTCGCTACCCGGGCGCTCTGAGCTTTTGTTCCTTTGATTATTATTGTGATTGTTTTTGATATAGTAAAAAGACGTAATGGGAAAAAGGAAGCAATTAGGATAAACGTACAAATCAAATGTTTGAATACCACAACTATTAGGTTATGGTGAAAGTGTAAAGTAGAACGTGATGGACTAGGAGGACTTGTATATGAATGAAGTAAAATGGGGAATTATCGGTTGTGGTGATGTGACAGAAGTTAAAAGTGGACCAGCTTTTGACAAGGTTGAGAATAGCTCATTAGTAGCCGTGATGAGAAGAAATGGAGAGAAAGCTAAAGATTATGCAGAAAGACATGGTGTACCTAAGTGGTATGATAATGCAGAGGATCTTATTCATGATCCAGATGTAAATGCGATATATATTGCCACTCCACCTTCTAATCATAGAGACTATACAATTGAGGCAGCGAAGGCAGGAAAGCCAGTCTATGTAGAAAAACCTATGGCGAGAAATGTAGAAGAATGTTCTGAAATGATTACATATTGTAAGGAAAAAGAAGTGCCATTATATGTAGCATTCTATCGAAGAGCATTACCTCGCTTTTTGAAGGTGAAGGAATTACTTGATAAAGGGGAAATTGGTGAGATTCGTTTTGTTACGTCTCGTCACTCAAAACCCCTAATGGAGAAGGATGAAAACGGAGAATGGCCATGGAGGGTTCAGCCTGAAATTAGTGGTGGTGGACTTTTCTATGATTTAGCTTCCCATACGTTAGATTTACTAGATTTCTTAATTAGTCCGATTGAAGAAGTAAAAGGGTTTGCAGCGAATCAAGCTGGTGCTTATCCAGCAGAGGATATGGTAAGTGGCAATTATAAATTTGAAAATGGTGTAATAGGAAATGGAGTTTGGAGTTTTTCTTCCTATAAAGACGAGGATATAAATCGAATTGAAGGAACTAAAGGAGTAATAACCTTCTCAACATTTGATCATACACCAATAAAATTAGAGAATGACAGTGGATTACAGGAATTTAACATTGAACATCCAAAGCATATACAAGAAGGATTAATCCAAAAAATTGTCGATGAATTATTAGGTAAAGGTACCTCCCCAAGTACAGGTGAGTCTGCTCAACGTACAAATTGGGTGATGGACGAGATGGTTAAGGAGTATTATAAAAAAGGATAACGGAAAAGAAGCACACCTTTTGTAGGGTGTGCTTTTTTACGTTGATATTATCTCTACTAATTATAATAAGGAGCTTGAAATAATTTTTTCACAGTGTTCTTTTATGAAAGTTGCGTCATTGAGCCGATTTAGAAGAATAGTTCGAAATAATTTATCTAAAAATTAAAAAAACCTATTGTAAAACGCTTACACAGCATCTACAATAACACTAAATCGTTTTAGTAAACCGATTTAGTTCCTTGTTAAGGTAAGGAATATATATTTTTTGTATAGTACTAAATCGATTTAGTAATCACTGATCGATTAAATCAATTGGATTTTGGAGAGTCGATGATGAAAAATATAACCATTTCAGATGTAGCAGAGCGAGCAAAAGTATCTAGGAGTACTGTTTCCCAATACCTGAATCAACGCTATGACTACATGGGTGAAAAAACAAAACTACGTATTGAAGAAGTTATTGAAGAATTAGGTTATCAACCAAATATTGTAGCTAGAAGTTTGAAACAAAAATCTACCAAAACGATAGGGGTCATTGTAGCTAACATTTTACACAACTTTTCAACTGAGGTAAGTAGATCTATTGAGGATGTTTGTAATGACTATGACTTTCACACAATCATTTGTAATGCAGATGATGAACCTAAAAAAGAAAAGCGCTACATTGAAATGCTTCGAGCAAAACAAGTAGATGGACTTATTATCTTCCCTACAGGAGGAAATAAAGATTTATATCAAAAGATGATTGATGAAAATTACCCAGTTGTATTTGTTGACCGGTCCGTAGATGGTATCCCTATTTCGTCGATTATGTTAGATAACGAAAAAGCATCAACATTAGCGATTGACCATTTCGCATCTAGCGGCTATAAACGGATTGGAATCGTAACAACTTCCATTTTACAAAGTGTAACTCCAAGAGTAGAGCGTGTTGAAGGCTATAGGAAAGCTATGGAAGCACATGGTTTGCAGGTTAATGAAGATTATATAAAAAGTGTCAATATAGGTGAAATACAAGAAGCTTTAAGTGAGATGGCTACTCTTCCAAATCCACCAGACGCTATTTTAGCTGGGAATGACCTGGCTCTGATTGAGATTTTGAAATTTGTTAAGAAGCATAAGCTCAAGATGCCTACTGATATAGCTGTAATAGGCATTGATGATGTTTCATTTGCTAGCTTTTATAGTCCAACGATTACAACTATCGCTCAGCCGACATTTAAAATGGGAAAAAAAGCTGCAGAAGTGTTACTTAGCAAAATACAAAAAGAGGAATCCAAAGATGATGGTCCTGATTATAGATTTGAACCAGAACTAGTATGTAGAGATTCAGTATAAATAACCGCAATGAAGCAGAGGAGGTCGAAAAATGAAAGATATCATTACGATAGGAGATGCAATGATTACATTGGATCCATCTCACAAAGGGCCGATGAGATATTCTTCCTCTTTTGAGCGTAAAGCAGGGGGAGCAGAATTTAATTTCGCAATAGGCTGTTCTAGATTGGGATTACGCACTGGATGGATAAGCCGGCTAGGCAATGATGAGTTTGGTCGATATATTTTTAACTTTGCTAGAGGTGAAGGGATTGATATGAGTGCAGTTCACTTAATGAATGGCTACCCAACTTCATTGAATTTTAAAGAGGTAATGGAAGACGGAACAGGGAGAACGTTCTATTATCGGGAAAACTCTCCAGTTAGCACATTAACAGATAAGGATCTTGATGAAGCTTATATAAAAGATTCAAAAGTTCTTCACATTACTGGTGTGTTTACGGCTATTGATTATAAGAAAAATAAACTTCTCATTAAAAGAGCCGTAGAAATAGCAAAAAATAATGGTGTAATTGTTTCGTTAGATCCAAACATTCGTCTCAAGCTTTGGACTAAAGAACAAGCGAGAGAAACATTAGTAGAATTTTTACCCTATGTGGATATTTTACTTACAGGTGTAGATGAAGCTGAGGTGCTTTTTGACACATCAGAGCCTAGTCAGATTGTAGAGCAATCCAAAGTACATGGGATTGAAACCGTAGCCATTAAAGAGGGAGAAAAAGGTGCCATAGGCTATCATCAAGGCGAATGGTATAAAGCAACACCTGTTCCTCCCAAGAAAGTAGTTGACACAGTAGGGGCAGGAGACGGGTTTGATGCAGGTTTTATTTATGGATTTTTGGAAGGGTTTCCATTAGATAAAACTCTCCGATTTGCAAATACAATAGGTTCAATGGTTGTAAGTGTTTATGGAGACAATGAAGGCCTACCTTATCTTGATGAGGTGTTGACACACTTAGGAGAAAAGGAATTAATCGAGCGATAAAGGAGGTGTCTGTAAATGAATATTCAACTAGCGCTTGATCGGTTAACAAAGGAAGAGTGTATAGATGTAGTAAATGAAACAAGGGAGCAAATTGACTGGATAGAAATTGGAACTGGGGTCATTAAGGAATATGGAATGAACTTTGTAAGAGATATGAAAAATCGCTTTCCTGAAAAAACACTTGTTGCAGATATGAAGACTTGCGATGCCGGTAAACACGAGGCGAAACAAGCATTTGATGCTGGGGCTGACATAACCACTGTAATGGCTTTTGCAACGAATCAAACTATTAAAGATATGCTTAAGGTTGCACAAGAATATGGATCACGTGTCATGGTTGATTTGCTTGGCGTTTCAGACACTAACCGAATAATGGAATTACAAGCAATTGAAGTAGATTTAGTAAGTCTTCATTTTGGGAAGGACATGCAGCAATCAGGAGAATTAGAGGATGAGTATTTCTCCATCTTAAAGGGTCAAGAGGATTTGGAAGTTGCTGTTGCAGGTGGAATTACAGTGGATTCCTTGCCGAATGTAGTAAAGCATAATCCTGATACCGTCATTGTTGGAAGTGCAATTACAAAGCAAGAACATAAAGGGAAAGTTTCCGAACAAATCAGGGAGGTGATTCGTGATTATGAAAGACATTATTCAAACCGTAGCAAATGAGGTATCAGGTGTATTAAACCGTGTTGAGGAAAAGCAAGCAGTTGATTTATCCCATGCGATTCTGGAAAGTAGACGTGTTTTTATTTCAGGTGAAGGGCGATCAGGTTATATGGGCAAAGCGATTGCTATGCGTCTCATGCACGCTGGTTTTGACGTTTATGTAACAGGAGAGACTATCACGCCGAGCATTGCTAAGGATGATTTAATGATAGCGATTTCTGGATCAGGATCTACACCATCAATTTACCAATATGCTATTAAAGCTCAAGAATCCGGAGCAAAGGTGTATTTGGTAACAACCAATCCTAACTCAAAAATAGGTGAGATTGCGGATGGTGTATTAGAAGTACCGGCTGCTACAAAAAAACGTTTGCCTCAAGAACCCGAAACGGTGCAGCCACTAGGAAATCAATTTGATCAATCGGTACATTTACTCCTAGATGCAGTTATCATTTCTACTATCCATGAAATAGGACAAACTGATTATGATCAAATGACAAACCGACATGCGAATTTAGAATAAAGGTGGGATTCAATGGAGGTTATTGAACGATTGAAAAAAGAAAAGATTGTTGCTGTACTTCGAAATACGAATGTGAAAAATATTGTACCAATTGTTCATGCATTGCAAAAAGGTGGAGTAAATGCTGTAGAGATCACTGCAGAAACACCGAATGCTTCTTCTATTATACAAAAGCTAGTTGAACATGGATCTGATGACATTCTAGTAGGTGCAGGAACTGTACTAGATTCAGAAACTGCTAGATTAATGATCATGGCGGGAGCAAAGTTTATTGTATCCCCTACTGTAAATCAAGAGACGATTCGGATGACTAAGAGATATGGTGTAACAAGTATTCCAGGTGCCTTAACACCAACAGAGATTCTAACTGCATATGAAAGCGGAGCAGATATAGTAAAGGTATTTCCAGCTAATGTGTCTGGGCCAGAGTATATTAAAGCTCTGAAAGGGCCATTACCACATATACCATTAATGGTAACAGGGGGGATTCATGAGGAGAATATAAACCAGTACGTTTTATCAGGAGCCGAAGTCGTAGGTATAGGTGGTCAATTAGTTAAACCCGATAAAGTTAATACGGACGAGGACCTTGAACGTGTTACTGAAGTAGCAAAGTGCTTTGTAAGCGAATACAATTCTTAACTAAACGAAGGGAGACATGTAGTCATGAAAAAATATCTATCGTTGCTTTTTATAATTGTAGTTTTTGCTTTAGCAGGTTGTAGTGGTGGCGGAAGCTCTGCTAATGGTGAAGAGGGAAGTTCTGATAATGGTGATAGTAGCAATAGTGGTGACGGTCTGAAAATTGTTGCTGCCCATAACCAAACGTCTCCAGAAAACCCTTATCAAATTGGAATGAAAGAATTCAAGAAGGTAGCTGAAGAAGAGTCCAATGGGAAGGTCAATGTTGAAGTCCATGCTGGTACATTAGGGACAAGCGAGTCTGAATTAGTAGAAAAATTAAAGCTTGGAGCTGCGGATGTTGTTCTAGTATCCCCAGGGTTCATGTCTAAGACTGGTATCGATGAAATTGATTTATTTGCTTTACCATATATGTTCGATAGTTACGATCATTGGGAGAAAGTAGTAGATGGTGAGATTGGAGACAAAATGGCTGACATCATCAAAGAAAAGTCCAACAATGACTTTAAATTGCTAGGTTATTGGACAGCAGGTGTACGCCACTATTATGGTAAAAAGCCTATAAAGTCCGTGGACGATTTAAAAGGAATGAAATTAAGAACTCAAACTTCAGGTGCAATTGCAGAGTATTGGAAAAAGACAGGTGCGGTACCAACTTCAGTAGCATGGGGCGAACTATATCAAGCACTACAACAGGGAGTTGTGGACGCGGCAGAAAATGCGTATCCATACTTCGTACAACAAAACCACCACAAAACAAAGAATGGTAAATATATTACTGAAACAGGTCATGACTACACAACTCGTTTTCTACTAATCAATGGTAAGAAATTTGAAAACTTCTCTCAGGAACAAAAGGATACCATTATGAAAGCGGCAGAAGCAGCTGTAAAAAAAGAACGGGAAGCGCTTTATTCCCAAGAAGAAGAGTATAAAAAACAAGCCAAAGAAGATGGAGCTAAAATCAATCAAATTGATCGTCAGCCATTCATCGAACTCGCTAAGCCTCTTCAAGATAAAGTAGCTGAAGAGATTGGGTTAGAAGATATGCTGAAACAAATTCGTGACATGAAATAAAAATTGCTTAACTGTGAGATAAAGGATTGGGCACAACTTGTGCCCTTCCCTTTTATCTTCTTTAAAGGAGGGTAAGTAAGAGCATGTTTATTAAACTATTAGAAAAAATACAACTGACCATTGGTGCTATTTTTCTGTCTGTCTTTTTTATTACCATTGTTATACAGGTTACAACAAGAATGATTAGTATTTCAGCCATATGGACAGAGGAAGTAGCAAATTATTCATTTATTTGGGCTGTTTTCATGGGAGCGGCCGTCATGCTCAATCGACGAGAGCATTTTAAATTTGACTTACTATTGAAGAAGCTAAAAGGGAAGGCCAAAAGTACGTTGGTACTAATTAACGACCTGATTTTGTTAGCCTTTAGCTTTGCTATTTTTTACTATGGAATTATTGCTGTACAAAATTTCTGGAATTATACGTGGGTATCTCTATCCGAAATGAAGATGGGATATGTATGGATTTCTGTTCCCATCATGGGTGGGACAATGATCATATATATGATTGGTCATTTAATCAATACGATTAAACATTTTAATAGAGAGGAGGCGACTTCGTCATGATTGGTCCGATATTAGTTGGGTTATTTATCTTATTAATGGTTATAGGCATTCCGATAGCATTTGTCATTGGAATAGTAGCATTATTGGGAATAATGAATGTGGAGTATATCCCTAATGTCACTGTTCCAGTAAAAATGTTTAACGGACTAGATTCATTCGTGTTACTGGCTGTGCCTTTATTCATTTTAGCAGCTAACTTGATGAATAGTGGTAAAATCTCTCAAAAGCTAATAGATTTCTCTTTATCAATTGTAGGACATATTCGCGGTGGACTTGCTCATGCTAATATACTTGTTTCTATGATTTTTGCAGGGGTTTCCGGAGCATCACAGGCAGATACAGCTGGTGTTGGAAAAATTCTAATACCAAATATGAAGAATCAAGGTTATGATAAAGAAAATGCAGTAGGGATCACAGCAGCCTCCTCTACTATAGGTGTTATTATTCCG
The DNA here is from genome assembly GCF_000770635.1 of Pontibacillus yanchengensis Y32. Taxonomy (GTDB): domain Bacteria; phylum Bacillota; class Bacilli; order Bacillales; family BH030062; genus Pontibacillus; species Pontibacillus yanchengensis. Next base: position 61,613 of record NZ_AVBF01000015.1, on the reverse strand, counting down.
CCAAGTATTCCAATGATTATTTACGCCGGTCTTACCAATGTGTCTGTTGGAGCGCTATTCTTAGTTGGTATTATCCCTGGTATTTTAGTGGGTTTGGGTATGATGATTATCGTGTACATCTTAGCAATGAAAAGAGGGTATCCTACTTACCAAAAAGCTTCATGGAGTAATTTTATGAAGCAGTTTCTAGAAACCATTCCAGCGTTATTTACTCCTATCATTCTTATTGGGGGTATCGTTACCGGTATATTTACAGCTACAGAAGCGGCAGCTTTTGCTTCCTTGTACACAGTTGCTGTAGCAATGTTCTATTATAAGACGTTGAAATTAAAAGATATTCCTCAAATTTTAATTGATACATTATTACTAAGTTCTCTGTCCTTATTTGCACTGGCAGCTGCTAATGCCCTTGGAGAGTTAATGAGTTATTACAAACTAGCAAGTTGGGCCCAAGAATTCTTCACAAGTAATATTGATAACAAATGGATATTTATGCTTATTGTTATTGGTTTCTTCTTATTTGTTGGAACATTTATGGATGCCATCCCAGCAATGATTTTATTTATCCCTGTTATTCTACCAATAGCTATGTCCTTTGATATTAGTCCTGTTCTTTTAGGTATTGTTACCATTATGACCCTTGCAGTAGGATTGGTGACTCCTCCATATGGACTTTGTTTACTATTGGCGGCAAAAATAGGGGACTTGTCGATAGAACGATCATTTGGTGCAGTTATGCCCTACATCGCGGTCATCGTAGTGGTGTTATTATTAGTAGCCTTTTTCCCAGATTTAGCGGTCTATTTACCAAAACAACTTAATCCAAACATGTTTTAATAAACTATAGAGAGCTAACTTCTGTCAGGAGACAGAGGTTAGCTTTTTGTGTTGAATAAGTAACACACACATAAAACCACAATCAATATCTAATTAACTTGTAGGATAACCTGTAAAGTATCAACTTTCATAAAGAATGTATTTTACTAAAACAAAGCGTTAAAGTGCTGGTGGGACAGGCTTTTTTACGTTTTTGGGGAAAGTTTACTGTCCAAATAAAGGGATGAGATAGTGGAATAGCTGATGAGAATGGCTGTGGAGTATATATCTTTCGATGTAACCGCTTTCCCTTACTATTTGGACTTATTCCTTATGACTTATGGAAATGCTGTTGATTATTTTTGGTTGTTTGTTACGATTAATAACATTGAAATAAACACTATTTAAAATTTGGAAATCAACAGGAGAGTGAACACGCTTTGAATCAAACCATTGCCTTTTTAGGTGCCGGATCGATGGCTGAAGCTATGATTGCTGGTATTGTGCAATCTGGTACGCTGTCTCCGAAACAAATCATAGTTAGTAATCGCAGTAATCATAATCGTCTGCAAGAATTAAAAGTCAAATACGGTATAAAACCAGTACATCGAGATGACTTACAGTACGATAACGTTGATGTCTTTATCCTGGCTATGAAACCAAAGGATATTGAATCTGTGTTAACAGACTTAGAGCCGAAAGTACGTACTGATCAGGTACTCGTTTCGGTATTAGCTGGTATCTCCACTTCTTATATGGAAGAACATCTTCAAAAGCCACAACAGGTTATACGTGTAATGCCTAATACATCAAGCACGTTGAGAGAATCTGCAACCGCTATATCTCCTGGAAATCATACTCCTTTTCAACAAGTTAAGCTTGTAAGATCCCTTATGGAAAGCATTGGTGAAACTTATATTATTGATGAAGAACAAATGGATGTCTTCACGGGAATCGCAGGTAGCGGACCAGCTTATTTTTATAACTTAATGGAACACATAGAACAAGTTGGTTACGAGCAAGGCCTTAGCAAAGATATGGCACGGAATATTGGTGCACAAACGATTTTAGGTGCAGCCAAAATGATGCTAGAACAAGAGGATACGCCTACAGAATTACGTGAAAAAGTAACGTCTCCAAATGGAACGACAGCAGCTGGTCTTGACGCTTTAAATGCTCATGGTGGGGGAGAAGCAATCAGTGCTGCCGTTAAAGGTGCAGCGAGACGTTCGAAACAATTAAGCGAGCAACTACAACAACAAACTATCGTCCATTCATAGAAAGCTCATTACACAATTCAATAAAGATAAGAACAAAAAATAAACAAGGATAAGGAACGATAAGGAGTGAATGGATTATGTCAGATATGAATAAGAAACGTATAGTCATTAAAATTGGAAGTAGTTCATTAACGAGCTTACACGGGGAAATTAGTCGTAGAAAGTTAGAGAAATTAGTAGATGAGGTCGTTCAGTTAAAAGATGAAGGCCATGAAGTACTACTTGTTTCATCAGGTGCTGTTGCAGCAGGTTATCGCAAACTAGGCTGCTTATCTCGCCCAACAAAACTTCCTGAAAAACAAGCTGCAGCGTCCATAGGTCAAGGATTACTCATAGAATCCTACTCTGATTTATTTATTTCTCACGGATACATTGCGTCCCAAATATTAATCACACGTAGTGATTTTTCTGATGAAAGCCGTTATAACAATGCCAGGAATACAATAAATGTTCTATTGGAAAGAGGAATTATTCCAATTGTTAACGAAAATGATACGATAACTATGGATTTTCTTAAGTTTGGTGATAATGATACACTATCTGCAAAGGTTGCTGGATTAGTAGATGCAGACCAGCTGGTTATCCTTTCAGATATTGAAGGATTGTATGATGATAACCCAAACACTAACCCTGATGCGAGCCTAATTGAACGAGTTCATGAGATTACACCAGAAATTGAAGCAGTCGCCGGAGATGCTGGTAGTTCAGTGGGTACAGGAGGAATGAGATCGAAAATCGATGCCTTCAAAATTGCAATGGCATCGGGTATTACATCTTTTATTGGAAAAGCAAGTGTTCCAAATATCGTCTATGACGCTGTGTACCAAAAAGCAAATGGCACGTATTTTGAACCGAAAGAAGAGACAAATAACCTTGATCAAAAGCAACAGTGGATTGCTTTTAACTCAGGACCAGAAGGTGAACTGATTATTGAAGATAGCACTGTTGAAATGATTGTAGACGGGAAAGAAAGTCTCTCGCCAGCAAGTGTTCACAGTGTTAAAGGAGATTTTGACAAAGGCGCCGTAGTCCGTATCATTGATGTGAGCGGAAAAGAAGTTGGACTTGGTGTTGTCAATTATTCTTCGGAAACGTTCAGAGAGTATCAAGAAGATACTCAGTTTGAGGCTGGTCAAGAAGCAGCAGTCGAGAGTGAGCATCTCGTATGTCATCTCGAAATTTCAGTACCTGCTAGCGTGTAAATCATAAAGGAGGATGTCATGACTACTATTAAACAATCATTAACTGTCAAAGAGCAAGCCATGAAAGCACAGAAAGCTTCTAAGCTATTAGCTATTCTTTCCACAGAAGAAAAAAATGAAGCCTTACATCAGATTGCATCTCGTCTAGAATCAGAATATGAATTGATTCTAAAGGCAAATGAAGTTGATTTAGAAGAAGGCCGTAAAAAGAACTTTGATGATGCTTTTATGGATCGTCTAGCCTTATCTAAAGAACGTGTGTTGGAATTTGCACAAGGACTTCGTGATGTAGCTGAACTGGAAGACCCAAATGGAATCGTTAAATCTCAGTGGACACTAGACAATGGCCTTGATGTACAACAAGTTACTGTTCCACTAGGTGTTATCGGAATGATTTATGAGGCACGTCCTAATGTAACGGTTGATGCGACAGGACTTGCACTGAAATCAGGTAATGCCATTGTGCTTAAAGGTGGCTCTTCTGCCATTGCCTCCAACAAAGCTATTGTAGAAGTAATGCGTTCAGCGTTAGCGGAAACGAGAATTTCAGAGGATGCGATTCAATTCATCGATAGTACTGATCGGGAAGCAACACAGCAACTATTTACGATGAAGGAACATATTGATGTATTAATTCCGCGTGGTGGCGAATCCTTAATTAATGCAGTGGTAGATAATGCAACTGTTCCTGTACTGGAAACAGGTGTAGGAAATTGCCATATCTACATTGATAAGGAAGCGGATGTGGAGAAAGCAATTAGTATTCTTATTAATGCGAAAACGGACCGGCCAGCCGTTTGTAATGCAGCTGAAACGGTAATCGTACATCAAGACTGGCTACAAGAGCATCAAGAAGCATTCAAAAACGCACTAGCAGAACATGGCATTCATGCTCATGCGGATGAATATGCACAAGCTCTTCTTCCAGGAGCTGATGCTGCAACAGAAGAAGATTGGGCGAATGAATATCTTAGCAGAGATATTGCCGTGAAGACTGTAACAGATGTACTAGAAGCTATAGAGCATATTGAACTTTATGGTACGAAACACTCTGAAGCGATTGTTACGGAAAACCAAAAGAATGCTGACACATTTATGAAACTTGTCGATGCAGCAGCTCTTTACCATAATGCGTCTACTCGTTTCACTGATGGAGGGGCACTTGGATTTGGAGCGGAAATTGGTATTTCCACCCAAAAGCTTCACGCTCGTGGTCCAATGGGACTACCAGCACTTACAACGATTAAATATATGATGACTGGAACAGGTCAAGTAAGATAAATACCAAAATGATGCCTCTCCCGGAGATAAGGAGAGGCATTTTTTATTGCTTAGCGTACTGATGCGGCCACGTCCAGCTCCATCGTGCAGCAACATCGAACCAACCCACGTCGTGTGGGCCGCAGCATATACGTCGCTAGCAGGGCGCCCCGAGCTTTTGTTCTTGTCAGACGGTATGCGCAAGAAAAAGATTCTGCTGTCCTACAAAAGTTTGCATAAATATTGTTACTTCATCTCTGATTACTTATATTAATACAATGTTATACGGTAATTCTTCAAATTTTTTATTGAGAAAATAAAGCAAACCCCTTGCTAAAAATGTTTTGTTTGATATGATGAAAGATATTTAATTCTTCGTAATATTCAATAACAGGAATATTCATTCATATGAAGAATACATATTCTTATCATGAAAATATGTAAGGTACATGCCATAGAAAAGGAGTGAGTGGATGATACACGACAAAGAAAACAAACGGGTTGTCGTAAAAATTGGTAGCAGTTCGTTAACTAGCTCTCAAGGAGAATTAAGTCGACGAAAGCTAGAAAAGTTAATTAACGAAGTAGTGTTATTGAAAGATGAAGGATACGAAGTGTTACTCGTATCATCCGGAGCGGTTGCTGCGGGTTATCGGAAGTTAGGATGTTTAACAAGGCCTGACTCCTTACCCGAACGTCAGGCTGCAGCATCTATTGGCCAAGGCTTGCTAATGGAGACTTACTCTGAACTATTTGTGTCGCACGGTTATATCGCATCGCAAATTTTATTAACTCGCAGTGATCTCGCGAACGAAGAGCGATACAATAATGCTCAAAATACTATAAATGTACTATTAGAACGCGGTGTAATCCCAATTGTAAATGAGAACGATTCCGTCACCACGGATGAACTGAAATTTGGTGATAATGATACGTTATCTGCAAAAGTGGCTGCACTAGTAGATGCACATCAGTTAATTGTACTTTCTGATGTAGATGGGCTTTATGATGGGGATCCTAAATCTAGTGACTCAAAGCTTATTGAACACGTCTATGATATTACCGAGGAAATAGAAAGCGTAGCCGGAGGGTCTGGAAGCAGTGTAGGAACTGGTGGTATGAAATCGAAAATTGATGCTTTTAAAATTGCCATGGCTTCTGGTATCTCAGCATTTCTAGGCAGAGCTACCGTTTCTAATATTATTTATGATGCAGTTCACTTACAAGCAAGAGGAACGTATTTTGATCCCAATCCTGAGTCACTTAATCTGGATAAGAAACAGCAATGGATAGCGTTCAATTCTGGTCCAGAAGGTGAATTAGTGCTTAAAAACAGCCGTGTTGGCGAAGTCATCGAGGAGGAGGTTCATATATATCCTGCAGATATAGAGGCAGTTCGAGGTAGTTTTGAGAAAGAGGCTGTGGTGCGTATTTTAGATGAAGCCAATGTTGAAGTTGGTCTAGGAGTAGTGAATTTCTCATCCTCTATGATTAAGCAGTGGAGTGATGTTGATTCTAACTTGAAATCCGGGAACGAAATTGCAATTGATAAAGAACAGTTTGTGTGCCACCTTACCACAAAGGTATCGATGAAGTTGTAGAAATCAAGCTCTCCCTTCTAAGGGAGAGCTTTTTTATCGTCTTGGAAATTATAAAATTCAGTGCTTGTGTATAACTAAAAAAGTAAAGTGGCCACGTCCAGCTCCAGCGCCCAGCGACTAGTGTGCTTCCCTCACCTCTGTACGATAAGTCAACATCGAATCGCTATGGCTCTTCGTGTTTCCTTTATCTCCTACGGTTCAGTCCAGCACATACGTCGCTACCCGGGCGCTTGCGCTTTTGTTCCTTGTATAAGCGTGTTTATTTTGCTAGAGAGTTGTGCCCACATCTAGCTCCAATACCCGTTTTCACAATAAATTCACAAAATGAAAATATAGTCAAATTTTTTGAAAATTTTTCTTGTAATCTCTTTGAATTGAAACTATAATAAATTTAACGAAAGCGCTTTCGAAGTGATGAGGTGGATGCTATGGTTACTATTTATGATATAGCGAAAAAGACAGGTTACTCTGTTACAACTGTATCCAAAGTCATTAATAATTATCAAGATGTCAGTGAAAAAACCAAAAAAGCCATCCAATTAGCCATGGAAGAAATGGGATATTTACCTAACTCTCATGCTAGATCACTGACTACTAAAAAATCCTGGACAATAGGTGTCGTATTTATTGAATCATTAGGTATTGGTATGAAGCACCCTTTCTTCAACGCTGTCATCGAGAGCTTCCGAAAGCAGGTCGAACTATTGGGATATGATTTACTTTTTGCCTCTAGAAGCATTAGTAATCAAAAGAAAAGTTATTTAGACCACTTTCGTTATAGAGGTGTGGATGGGGTGGTTATTGTTTGTTCAACGTATGATGATGAACAAGTGCAAGAATTAATAGAAAATTCCATTCCAAGTGTCGTTATTGATCTTAATAGTAAAGAATCAAGCGCAGTCTATTCAGATAATTTAGATGGCAGTAAACAAGCAGTAGAGTATTTATATGGTCTTGGTCACCGTGCAATCGCACACATTAGCGGACACCAATCCACTCATGCTGGGGAACAAAGATTACTTGGGTATAAACAGACTTTAAAAAGCCTAGGGATACCTATTCGAGAAGAATACATTGAGAATGGGAAGTATTTTTCAAGAGATGGTGGATATGAAGCAATGGAGAAATTACTCACTTTAAAGAATCGTCCGACTGCAGTTTATGCAGCTGGGGATAGTATGGCGATTGGTGCCATTGAAGCTATACGCAATCGTGGTTTACGTGTCCCAGAAGATATATCGGTTATTGGATATGATGACATTGAATTATCACAATATGTTCATCCACCGTTAACTACTATTAGACAAAAGACAGACTTAATAGGAAATGAATCTGCAAAACTATTAGTTAAACAAATTAATGAAAAAGAGAAATGTATAGAACATCATATAATACCAGTAGAATTAGTGGAAAGACATTCTTGTAGTAGCTTATAATTTTTTTCAATAATTTCGAAACCGATTTCGGATGGTCACATGTATATGCCATTTTTTTTAGAATGAAACGAAACCGGTTTCAATTAAGTTGATTAGTTTAAGGCGTGATTGCCTTTCTAATACATTAAAAAAATACTAGGAGGTTTTCCTTGTGAAAAAAAGGTTTGGTTTGTATTTCATGTTAGTGCTAATGTTACTTATTTCTGCTGCTTGTTCGTCTGACACAAATGCTAATTCTGGTTCAGATTCAAAGGATGATGTACTTAAGGTTTGGTCTTTCACCGATGAATTAAAAGAGCCAATCAAGACATTTGAAGAAAGAAACGGCGTTAAGGTTGAGCTAACGATTGTACCTATTGCCGATTACCCTACTAAGCTGAAGCCAGTTTTAGAAAGTGGAGTAGGAGCACCTGATGTCTTTACTGGTGAGATTGCTTTCTTAAAGCAATGGACAGATCGAAATTATTGGGAAAACCTGTCTGAAGAACCTTATAATGCTGATCAATTATCAGATGATTATGTTGATTATGTATTTGATTTAGGTAAAGATTCTGAAGGTAATGTTAAAGCGCTTTCATGGCAAACCACACCTGGTGGTATTTTCTATCGTAGAAGTATCGCAAACGAAGTACTAGGAACAGATGATCCTAATGAAGTGGGCGAAATGATGTCTTCTTGGGATGGTGTGTTCGAAGTAGGCGAGAAAATGAAGGAAAAAGGGTATAGCTTATTCCCAGATGAAGGAGCTATTCGTTGGTTCTCCAAAGGGGAAGACCCTCAGCCATGGGTGAATGAGAATGATGAATTAATCATGACAGATGCGAAATTAAATTACTTTGATCATGCTAAAAAATTACGTGATAAAGAATACACTGCTTTTGCACCGGAATGGTCTCCTTCATGGATTGAATCAATGAACGGTCCAATTGGTATTGATAAAGATGGTGAAGAAGGCGAACAAGAAGCAACTGGCGAAACAGAAGTGTTCTCTTACGCTCTTCCAACTTGGGGCTTACACAGTGTTCTAAAAATAAACGCTGAAGATACAGCTGGAGATTGGGGAGTTACGAATGGTCCTTCTCCTTATTTCTGGGGTGGTACTTGGTTAGGTATCTATAGTGGATCAAAGAACAAAGATCTAGCATGGGATTTTGTGAAAATGATGACTCACGAAGAAGAATTCTTAACAGATTGGGCTAAAGAAACAGGAGACGTACTGTCTTATCTTCCTGTAACAGAGAAGATTAAAGATGATTTTAGCGAGCCATTCTTGGATGGTCAAAATAACTATACTTTCTTCCTAGAACAAGCACAAAAAATCGAATCTGGAATCGTAACGAAATACGACCAGCAAATTGATACGTTGTTGGGGGCTCAAGTACTAGAATACGTTGATGGTAAGAAAACAAAAGAAGAGGCTGTTAATGAGTTTTACAAGCAAGTTAAAAACGCATATCCAGAATTAAAAATGCCTCAATAAGTGCACTAAATATGGACACAAGTTGGGATATAAGCAAATGCTTTTATCCCAACATTTTTATAAAGGTATAAAACATTTCATCCTAACTAAGGAACTTCTAGCTCAAGCTTCTTTCCCCCAATATGATATTTAAGGCAAATTGTCATAATGAGAACACATTGGATACGTTAAGGTTTGTCTTAATAACTAATGGAGGAGAAAGTTGCTTGTAGCATTTCTTTAGCCTAAGAGAAAGAAGGAGTGCTATATGAAAAAATTAGATTACAAAGGATACTTCTTTATAGCCCCGTTTTTTGCAATCTTTCTGGTATTTAATATCTATCCGGTTCTACTTACCTTTTACTACACTTTTACTAGTTATGAGGGATACGGAACACCTGAATTTATTGGGCTTACTAATTATATTCGCATTTTTTCAGATACTTATTTTTATGAAGCATTTTTCAACACTTGGAAAATATGGGGATTAAACTTTGCCCTCCAGCTAGGGATTGCATTGCTATTAGCAGCATTGTTTTCTGATCTACGATTTAAAATTAAGGGGCTTGGGTTTTTTAGAGCCATTTTCTATCTACCAAACTTAATAACTATCAGTTCTGTCGCTATTCTATTTAGTATTATGCTAGATTGGCGTCACGGTTCTGTGAATATGTTCCTTCAACAGATAGGAATCATTTCAGAACCAATAAACTGGCTAAATCAACCTGTAACTGCTCAGGTTTCTGTTGCGCTTATTCTCACCTGGATGTGGTTCGGATACACATTTATTGTATTAATGGCTGGGGTTTCCGGTATCCCGGGAGAATTATATGAAGCAGCACTAATTGATGGGGCTAACCGCTGGCAAACCTTTGTACATATAACGCTACCTCTTCTAAAACCAATAATGTTATATGTCATGATTACTTCGTTGATTGGTGGTCTTCAATTATTTGACTTACCAATGCTTATTACAGATGGTTTAGGAGCACCAGAAGGTTCACTAAATACGATGGTTTTGTATTTATACAACCAAGCATTCCGTTACAACAATTATGGCTATGCGGCGACCATTGCATATGCATTATTCCTTATTACAGTAATCTTTTCAGCAATTACATTTAAATCTATGTATCGTAAAAGTGTCAAAGAATAGGGGGGTCTTAAGATGACTAGAAAGCAATATATCAAACTGATTGTCTATGTGTTCTTAGCTTTATTGGCTGTAATCAGTGCCCTGCCTTTTTATATGATGATTGTAAATGCCACACGTGACACAAAAGAAATTTTATCAGGCTTCTCCTTTATACCAGGAAGTTCCTTAGTGGAGAACTATGAAACAATGATGGATTACGTGAATATTTGGCTTGGGTTCAAGAATAGCTTAATTGTTTCTGTTTCTGTGACGGTTCTAAGTGGGTATTTCTCCGCCTTAACTGCATTTGGTTTCGCGGTTTATAACTTTAAGGGTAAAAACCCGCTATTCATTTTTATGCTATTGATGATGATGGTACCAGGCCAGTTAGGGTTAATTGGTTTTTATGAACTAAATAAATTTATTGGGACTCTTGATACATTTATTCCATTAATAGTTCCAGCCATTGCAAGTCCGTTTGTAGTGTTCTTCTTAAGACAGTATTTAGCGACCACCTTGCATCCAACACTATTAGAGGCAGCTCGTATGGATGGGGCGAGTGAATTGAAAATTTTCCATACGATTGCACTTCCAATTATGATGCCGGCAGTAGCTACCATGTCTATCTTTACGTTTATCGGATCTTGGAATAACTATATTGTTCCATTGGTTGTTCTGTTTTCACCAGAGAAATTCACGTTACCTGTATTAATGGGTTTCTTAAAAGGTTCGCAAGTTGCACAGAATTTAGGCTCAATGTATATAGGAATTGCAATTTCGGTTGTGCCAATTATGGTAGCCTTCTTGTTCTTCTCTAAATATATCATAAGCAGTATTTCAGCTGGATCTGTAAAAGAATAATAGAAGAGGTGTAGAGTATGCAAACATTTTCAAAGGATTTTATTTTTGGAACAGCAACGTCTTCCTATCAGATTGAGGGGGCGGCTAATGAAGGAGGAAGAACACCCTCCATATGGGATGAGTTTTCAAAAACACCAGGAAAAGTGTGGAACGGGGATACTGGTGATGTAGCTTGTGATCATTATCATCGTTTTGAAGAAGACATCGAGATTATTAAGGCGCTTGGAGTTGACTCTTATAGATTTTCCATTGCATGGCCAAGGATATTTCCTAGTGAAGGGCAATATAATCCGGAAGGGATGGAGTTCTACAAGAAGCTGGCGAAAAAATTAAATGATGCAGGGATTAAGCCGTTTGTAACCTTATATCACTGGGATATGCCGAAATGGGCGTATGATAAAGGTGGATGGGTGAATAGAGATTCTGTACAATGGTTTTTAGATTATGCAGAAAAATGTTTTGAAGAGTTAGATGATTTAGTCTCTATGTGGATTACGCATAATGAACCATGGTGTGCAGCACTTCTGGGGTATTATGAAGGCGTTCATGCACCAGGTCATATGAACTTGGACGAAGCTGTAAGAGTTTCTCATCATTTGTTGTTATCTCATGGCAAAGCTGTAGAACTCTATAAAAATCAACTTCACTTAACAAAACCGATTGGAATTACATTGAATCTATCTCCTGTTTATCCTGCTAGTGAACGTGTAGAAGATGAGCTTGCGGCTAACAATTATGATGGGTATCTGAATCGTTGGTTTTTAGATCCGGTATTCAAGGCTAGTTATCCAAAAGATATGATGAACTTATACTCCAAGCAAGTTTCAAGCTTTGATTTTATTCAAGAAGGGGATATGGGTACTATTGCAACTTCTTGTGACTTCTTTGGAATTAACTTTTATAACCGAGCACTGATCCGTTATTCTACTACCTCACCACTTCTTTTTGAGCCAGCAGAATCAGATTATCCTAAAACTGGTATGGGGTGGGATGTATCACCGAATGAATTTAAAGAACTAATTCGCACGCTTAGAAGGGATTTTACTGACCTACCTATGTACATTACGGAGAATGGTGCAGCATTTCAAGATGTTCTTGAAGAAGATGGAACGGTGAAGGATGTAGAACGAAGAGAATATATGGAGCAACATATTGAAGCCATAGCTTTTTTAAATGAGGAAGGTATGAACATTCGAGGGTATTATTTATGGTCTTTGCTTGATAATTTTGAGTGGGCATTTGGCTATGATAAACGGTTTGGAATCACTTATGTGGATTTTCAGACGCAAAAAAGATATATGAAAGACAGCGCAAAACGATATGCAGAGATTGTGCATAGTAGACAACTTTAGGTAAAATAGAAACCGGTTTCGTTCATGGAAGGAGTGAAAGTATGAGAACAGTAAAACAATTCATAACTGCACGAGACACAGAAGATCGACTAACAGAAAAGGAAACAGTGTTGTTTGAGTCGGATAGTCAGAAGGTGGATGTTTGTATTGATCCGTCCATAACCTATCAATCTATCTTTGGTTTTGGAGGCGCTTTTACAGAAGCTGCAGCTTACACGCTTAGTCAAATGTCAGAGGATAAACGTGCAGAAGTACTGCATAAATATTTTGATCAAGAAGAGGGAATTGGGTACAACATTGGTCGTGTTCATATTCATAGCTGCGATTTCGCGCTAGAGAATTATACGTACGTTCAAGAAGAAGATGTTGACTTAGCAACATTCGATATTTCTCGTGATCATAAATGGGTACTACCGCTTCTAAAAGATGCTATGAAAGTAAAGGGAAGCCCAATCCCACTCCTTGCATCTCCATGGAGTCCTCCTGCTTGGATGAAAACGAATCAAGATATGAATAATGGTGGAAAGCTTTTGCCAGAGTACCAACAAGCATGGTCGAACTATTATGCAAGATTTATTCAGGAATACCAACGTGAGGGAATGGACATATGGGGCGTTTCAGTTCAAAACGAACCAGCCGCTGTTCAAGTCTGGGACTCTTGTATTTATTCTGCTGAGGAAGAACGAGATTTTGTGAAAAATTATCTCGGACCTACTCTGCATGAGAATGGACTAGAGGATATTAATATCATTATCTGGGATCATAACAGGGATCAAATCGTTGACAGAGCTTCCACTGTTTTGTCTGACCCTGAAGCAGCAAAATATGTATGGGGGACTGGGTTTCATTGGTATGTAAGTGAAGATTTCGATCAGGTTGGGGAGGTTCATAACCGATTCCCTGATAAACATCTCTTGTTCACGGAAGGATGCCAAGAAGGTGGAGTAAAGCTGGGTGAATGGTTTACAGGTGAACGATATGGAAGAAACATGATTGGTGATTTAAATAATTGGACAGAAGGTTACTTGGATTGGAACATGGTTCTCAATGAACAGGGTGGGCCTAACCATGTACAAAACCTTTGCGACGCTCCAATCATTGCCGATACCAAAACCAATGAACTTCATTACAACAGTTCGTACTATTATATAGGACATTTTAGTAAGTTTATTCGTCCTGGAGCTCAGCGAATTGGCGTTACGAATCATCATAGCGACTTACAAATCACGGCATTTGTAAACAAGGACGGAAGTATTCCTGTAGTCGTTATGAATGAGTCTGAGAAGAACCAAGTATTTTCTTTAGGAGACCATAGTTATCAAGTAAATCTTGAACTACCTGCCCATTCTATCGCTACGTATATTGTTACCGAATAATTTATTATGGATAAGGAGGTATCATATTTATGAGAAACAGCCACTATTATTATGATGCGCAAAAAGGGTTTGTTATTGAAAATTTTGATAAGGCAAAGACATTTTCTAGTTTTCTACCTGGGATAGCAGGGGTGAAAGGAATCCCAATGTGGACGTTCTACGTAAATAGAGGGCAAGGAATTTGTAGCTTTGGAATTGAGAATAAAAATTCCCCAATCATGGAATTTTCACCGGCGAGTATTGCCTATCGCAATGTTTCGAAAAACGGCTTTAGAACGTTTATTAAAGTGAAAAATCAGGAGCGCATAATAGAGGCTTTCAGTCCTGACGTAGATTCGGAACACATTCAACGAAACATGTATATCAAAGAAAACCGACTAACAATTGAAGAAATAAATGAAGAAGTCGGAATGAGCGTTACTGTGAACTATTTTCAAATTCCTCATGACCAATTCGCAGGACTCGTACGTAATGTGGAGATTACCAACTTAAATGACACACCATTGGATTTGGAAGTCGTAGATGGTATGCCAGAAGTTCTTCCTTATGGAGTAGAAAATATGGCTTATAAGGAAGTAGGCAATCTATTAAGAAGTTGGATGGAAGTGTACAATCGAGAGAATAACATTCCCTTTTATCATGTTCGAGCAAGTATAGGCGATGAAGCAAAGGTAGAGGAAGTGACCAAAGGGCATTTTTATCTATCTTTCACAGATGATAAGCAGCTACAGTCACCTATAGTGGATGCAGATATCTTATTTGGTACAGAAAGCTCGCTTCGTTTTCCAGAAGTTTTTATGCAACATTCCTTGGATGAGATAGCTACTTTTTCACAAGTTACAGCCAATAAAGTACCTTGTGCTTTTACTCCTGTCAAAAAGTATCTAGATTCACAAGAATCTTTTACTATCTCTAGTATTATAGGCCATGTAGAAGATATTGATGTAATAAATACTAGAGTCAATGATCTGACAAGGTTGAATTACATACAAGAAAAGCAGCAAGAAGCTGATGATCTCGTTCATCAACTTACAGATTCCATTCAAACTGAAACGAATTCAGCTGTTTTTGACCAATATTGTCGTCAAACGTATTTAGACAATGTGTTACGTGGAGGCGTTCCATTATTGTTAGAAAATGGAGAAGATAACTTTGTTTATCACGTTTTTTCTAGAAAGCATGGTGATATGGAAAGGGATTATAATTTCTTCCGTATAGCACCGGAATATTATTCACAAGGTAATGGGAACTTCCGTGATGCTAATCAAAATAGACGAAATGATATCTTCTTTAATCCTAAGATTGGTAGCTTCAATGTCAAAATGTTTATGAGCTTAATTCAAATTGACGGCTATAACCCACTTTCGGTAGAGGGATGCACGTTTGAAATCCCACAAGCACACCTAGATAAGGTGAGACAAGTTATAGAAACCCATTTATCTTCCCATCAAGAAGAAATTATGCAATTGCTTTCTTCCCGTTTCACTCCTGGTAAACTCATGCATTATATCGCTCTTCATCAGGTAAACGTAAAAGGGGATGATGATGAATTCTTAGCAAACATTTTATCCTATAGTACTCAACAAATAGAAGCTAGTTTCGGAGAAGGGTTTTGGACGGATCATTGGACGTATAACCTTGATCACATTGAAAGTTATTTGGCTATTTATCCAGATCAAATTGAAGCTTTCTTATTTGATGATCGTACGTATGCGTTTTTTGATAGTCCTGTACGTGTGCTTCCTAGAAAGCAAAAGCATGTTCTCTCTAACGGTACGGTACGGCAGTATGGAGCAATTCAAGAAGACGAGCAGAAAATGAAGAAACTTAGTATTGGTCTGCAGGATACGAATTGGCTTCGATCAAGATCGGGTGAGGGTGACATTTATCAAACCAGTTTATTTGCAAAATTAATTTCGCTATCCTTAGTTAAATTCTCTACCTTAGATCCATATGGGATGGGCATTGAAATGGAAGCAAATAAGCCAGGTTGGAATGATGCCTTAAATGGTTTGCCAGGTTTAATAGGATCAGGTATGAGTGAAACATTTGAGTTGAAACGATTGATTCAATTTATGCTGACAAATTTGTCTAAGTATGAGAATAAATCTATTTATCTTCCTGAGGAAATGACAAGCTTTCTTAACGATGTGAATACTCAAGTTCAGGAGTACTACGCTGGCCATATCAATGAATTTACGTACTGGGATAATGTATCCACCATTAGGGAGACATTCAGAGACAACGTTCGTTTCGGGATAACTGGGAAGGAAGAATCTGTACCATTAGCTGAACTAAAGGTTATGTATGAAACGTTTTTAAATAAAATCAACCAAGGCATTGAACGTGCCATCGAATTAGGCGATGGACTTTCACCAACTTACTTTTCCTATGAAGCAAGCGATTATGATGTCATAGATTTAGACGAAGCTGAACAATTATCTACATTTGAAGGTTTGCCACCAGTACAAGTTAAAGAGTTTACGGTGAAACCTCTTAATCACTTTTTAGAAGCGCCTGCAAGGGCTTTGAAGACTTCTGAAAATAAAGAATCATCCTTATCTATGTATAACACTGTAAAGGAAACAGCTTTATTTGATGAAGAGTTAAAAATGTATAAAACCTCTGTTGATCTAACAAATGAATCCTACGAGATTGGTAGAATTAAAGCATTTACACCAGGTTGGTTAGAGAGAGAATCTGTATTTCTCCATATGTCCTATAAGTATTTACTAGGGTTGATTAAATCTTCCTTATATGATGAGTTTTTTGAGGAAATGAACACATCTCTTATTCCATTTTTAGATGCTGAGAAGTATGGAAGAAGTACACTTGAAAATGTCTCGTTTATTGCTACATCTGTGAATCCAGACCCAGCTGTTCATGGACAAGGTTTTGTGGCAAGACTAAGTGGATCTACAGCAGAGTTTTTAAGCATGTGGAAAGAAATGATGTTTGGGCATTACCCTTTCACTCAGGTAAATGGAGAACTAGCATTCGCGTTAAAACCGATTTTACCTGGATGGCTATTTAATGAGAATGGTGAGGTATCAGCTACATTTTTAGGCAGTACAACCATTACGTATAAAAACAAGGAGAAACGTAATACGTATGGATCAAATAAAGCGGAAGTTACATCTATGAAAGTAATGTACAGTGATGGAAGGTCAGAAACGTTACATGATGCTATCATAGTGGGAGATATCGCTTACGACATACGTAATGGTGCCGTAACTTCTATTGAAGTGGAGATGAGCTAGGCACAATGGGACGGGGGGACAGGTACGTTGTCCCATTTCAGTGAGATATGAAATGAGAGAGATGGGATGAGGGGACAGGTCCCTCATCCCATTCTAGAACACCTGCTTTTGCTTGAGCAGGTGTTTTTTTTGTTAAATTAAGTAGTAAATTAATTGAGACGGAGGGACAGGTCCCTCGTCCCAACTTCAGGATACAGTGGGATGAGGGACCTGTCCCCTCATCCCACTCTTTTTACATCATTATACATATTTTCTGAATACTTTTTGTAAGTATAAGATAAAGGATACTATGACAAAAGAAGGGGGTAATTAAGTGGGGATACCGTTCTTAAAAATGGCTGTTGTCTACTTTTTGGTGGGGATTGGGTATGGAATTTATATGGATATGACGCAGGATTTTGCATTAAAGGGTGCTCATGCCCATATTAATTTAGCTGGCTGGGCTTCTATGGCTTTATTTGGAATTATTTATCACTATTTTCAAAGTATTGATAATTCTTTAGCAAAAGTGCATTTTTGGTTGTATAACATTGCTATGCCAATATTCATGGTGTCTTTAAGCTTTGTTCTGATAGGAAATCTAAGCTTTGTTCCTGGTATTATTGTCGGTAGTAATTTGTTAGCAATTGCCGTTTTAGTATTTGCTTACAACGTTCTATTCAAGTTGAAAGCGAGTAATGAAGCGAAGCTTAAGCAAGAGCAGAACATGCAAGTTTGATTAATGTTTAACAAAGAAAAACAGGTTACTGAATTCTGTCTTTAGACACAAAAATATCAATTTAATACGTTACCTTAATTTCAAAAGGCTGTCTCTCCTAAGGGGCAGCCTCTTTTTAATGAGGTAAGAGAAAATATCTTATACATGTTGGATAATTTATCAAAGGACTTTTTACACAGTTTTAAATTTTCTAAAAATTATGCTTCACAGCGAAATTTATCGTATTGTATAATTGTCATACAAATTAAATGATACCGCTTACATAATTGCGGTGTTTGGGAGGGTATTCATTGTCTGTATGGGATTTAGCTGTTGATTTAGGATTGATTTCGATGTTGTTGTTGGTAGGGGTTGTGCTTCGAGCGAAAGTGACTGGCATTCAAAAAGTATTTATTCCTGCGAGTATTATTGCTGGGTTGGCTGGACTAACTTTAGGTCCAAATGGGTTCAATCTATTACCATTTTCTGATCTGGTTAGTCATTATCCTACGATTTTAATAGCTGTCATTTTTGGTGCTATTCCAATCGGGGCTGCGAAAGTGAATTGGAAGCAAACGTTTGGACGTATTCGTAACATGTGGGTTTATTCTATGATGTTGACTCTGTTGATGTGGGGCGGCGGAGCAATGATTACATATTTATTGCTTGAAAGAGTATGGGACATTCCTACTGGATTTGGCTTGGTCCTAGGAGCAGGTTTCCTTGGAGGTCACGGAACAGCGGCTGCAGTTGGAGAAGCGTTTAGTGGACTTGGCTGGGAGGAAGCGACAGCTCTTGGCTACACATCGGCAACGATCGGTTTAATTTGCGCCATATTAGGTGGCCTATTTTTAATCAAGAAAAGTGCTAGAAACAACCAGACTAATTTCATCTCAGACTTTAAAGATCTACCAAATGAACTTAGGACAGGCCTTGTGCCTCAAGACAATCGTAAAAGCTTTGGCGATGATACTGTTTCTAGTAACACAGTAGATCCCTTATTTTTTCATATTGCGATTATATCCTTAGTGGTAATGGGAAGTTACTTTCTACAATCTTGGGTTGAGTCCGTCTTCCCAAGTATTAGTGTTCCACTGTTAAGTCTATCATTTGTAGTTGGATTGATTGTCCAATTCGTTCTGAACGCCACCAAGGCAAATGACTACGTAGATAAGCGGATTATTGATCGTATTAGTGGCACGGCTACAGATTTAATTGTTGCATTTGGGATTACATCTATTAATCTAGCTGTTGTAGCAGCCTATGCTTGGCCACTTATTGCATTGTTTATCTTCGGTATTATTTGGGCGTATTGCATTTTCCATTTCATTGCACCACGAGTATTTCATCAACACTGGTTTGAAAACGGTATCTTTGGATGGGGATGGAGTACTGGAACAGTAGCAATGGGGATAGCGCTATTACGCATTGTTGATCCAAAAATGAAAAGCTCAACTTTAGATGACTATGCATTAAGCTATGTTGGTATGGTTCCAGTCGAGATTCTAATCATTACCTTTGGTCCGATCATGATGATGTCAGGACTTGGTGGAGTATTCCCACTTATTTTACTAGGAGGTAGTGTGGTTATCTTATTCATAGCAGCAAAGTCAGGTTGGCTAGTCTCAAAAGAAACAGTCGATTATCGAAATAGCAAACCTGTTTATTCCTATGAGGAGGCTCAATGATTGAAATGAAAATAGAACGAAAGAAAGTATCCATGCAAGTATTCGATCGCATAAAAGAAATGATTCAACAAGAAAAAATGAAGCCTGGAGACAAGCTTCCAACTGAGAAGCAACTCTCAGAAATGTTTGGAGTTAGTAGGACGCCAGTTAGGGAAGCGTTAAGTGTTCTCGAGGCGAGTGGTCTTACAACTTCCAAACAAGGAGGAGGAAGTGTCATTCAAGCAACTTCTCTGAGCAATCTGATGGAGGAAACGCAGTTTGAGTTTGTAGATCCAGAGGAAGTACTGAATCTCCTTGAAACAAGAATCATTTTAGAAACAGAAGCTGCAAGGCTAGCAGCTGAACGAAGAACTCCCGAAGAGCTAGATGAAATCAAACAAAATTTAGATGCAATTCGATTATCACAGGATGAAAACCAAATTGGGTACAAGGAGGATATTGCGTTTCACAATGCAATCGTAAAAGCCTCTCACAACCCTATTTTAAATCAAACCATAGAAGGAGTAACGAATTTGTATGAAAAAGCAATTCGTTTCTCTCTTATGAAAAATATGGGTATTTCAGAGAAGAGAGCTCAAGTATTAAGTGAGCATGAGCGTATTTATGCAGCAATTAGCCAGGGAAATGGTCCAAAAGCGAAAGAAGAAATGCAAAACCATCTATCGAATGCGCGAAAGAAATTTGAAGAAGAACTTAATCAAGCAGCTAATTCATAAAAGGGAGAGATAATAATGATCGAAAAACCAGTGCAATTCTACAGTGAAGGACTCCTACTACAAGGGACATTATATTTTCCAGACAACTATCAAGAAGGGGAAAAGCTTCCTGCTATTATTCCAAACTCTGGCTATCAAGGGGTTAATGAATTCTATCCTCGGATGTTCGCTCAATCGATGACAGATAAAGGCTATATTTGCTTAGGATTTGATTATAGGGGATTTGCAGATAGTGAAGGGGATCCTGCTAGGGTTTTATTAGAGGAACAAGTTCAGGACATTCATAATGCCGTTACGTTTCTTCAGCTGCAAGAGGAAGTGGACCATGAACGTATAGGGCTTATTGGTTGGGGCATGGGTGGTTCGAATGTCATTCGGGTTACAGAAACCAATAATAATGTTAGTGCTGTTGCGGCATTAAATGGCTTTTATCATGGAGAACGCTGGTTGAAGACGGTTCATTCTTACGAGGATTGGATGAAAGTGCTAGAAACAGTAGAACAAGATCGCATTCGACGGGTGGTTGAAGGAGAATCAAAGGAAGAGGAACCATTCCTTCATTATCCACTAGATCCTGCTACAAGAGATTATGTTGAGAAAGAATTGGCAGATCGAAAAGGATTTGGTGGGAAGACGCGCATTCAGTTTACTGAATCTATACTAGAGCTTGATGCAGATCGAGCTGCACAAAATCTTGATGACATTCCACTGTTTGTTGGTCATGGAGTAGAAAATATCCTTCATCCTTTTGAAGAAGCTATTGCTTTATATGAACAGGCTGCAGAACCAAAGCAGTTCTACCGCATTGAAGGAAAACATAATGACTTCATGTATAGCGAACATAATGAATATATCGCTCTAATGAATGAATTGGAAACCTTTTTTAACGAGGCATTGGCATAAAAGGGAGGCATTACAATGAAAGAATACTACCATCCTCTTTTACAGGGAGCTTATGATCTTCACGTTCATAGCTCCCCTAGCCTTTTTCCGAGAAAACAAACGGATTGGGAACTTGTTGAAGAGGGGAAGAAAGCTGGCATGAAAGGATTGGTCATTAAAGCACATGAAGGAAACTCCTATGATCGTGCGTATTTAATTCGAGAAAAGATACCAGATATCGATGTGCAAGGTGGTCTTGTATGTAATTTGTTTACAGGAGGGCTTTCTCCTCATGCTGTAGATACAGCTCTGCAAATGGGGGCAAAAATAATTTGGATGCCCACCATATCAGCAAAACAGCACGCTGATTACTTTCAAAATCATTCCCAGGGAAATTTTTTTAATAGTAAAAAGTCGCTGGATTATTCAGCTTCTGTATTAACGATATGGAACGACCAGGGTGAAGTAAAGGAAGAAGTAAGACAAATCCTCTCTCTTATTGCTTCTCATGATGCTGTGCTAGCAACAGGTCATCTTTCTCCTGATGAAGTGGGCGCCTTAGTTGATGAAGCGATTCATATTGGAGTAGAACGTATTTTAATCCAACATGCTGATTTAGGTATTGCCCAAATTCCACTTGATATGCAAGTGGAACTAGCAGAGAAGGGGTGCATGATTGAGAAGTGCTTTCTTGCATGTGGGAATGATTTCAATAATTTATCCGTTCCAGAAATGGCACATACAATCCGGACAATAGGAACAGCATCTTGTGTATTAGTTACCGATTATGGTCAACCGCATAATTCGACTCCAATAAAAGGATTAGAAGAATTTATCGAGAAATTGTTAGTAGCGGGAATAAAAGAAGATGAAATAACGGAAATGGTGTCGACTAACCCAAAATCCTTATTAGGTTGATATCATGTAAAGGAGGTCACATACGTGAACGAATGGATAGAAGCACTACAAAAGCACCTCCCTGAAAAGCAAATCATGACTGATTTAGCAGATCGGCACAGTTATAGCTTTGATGCTTCGTTTGGAGAATATTTACCTGAAATTGTGGTCCAGGCGAAAAACAAGGGGGAGGTTGTTCAGATTGTAAAAATCGCAAATGAACACCAGATTCCCATTTACCCTCGCGGACAGGGAACATGCTTAAGTGGTGGACCGTTACCTGTAAATGGTGGAATTGTCTTGGATTTATCGCAATGGCCTGAAGAAATCGACGTTAGTGCTGATGATTTAACCGTTACTGTCTCACCAAGTGTGTTAACAGCAAATATTGATAAAGCTGCACGAGAACATGGCTTGATGTATGCTCCAGATCCAAGCAGTGCCCATGTAGCAACCATAGGAGGCAATCTTGCCGAGAACTCTGGAGGACCTCGAGGCTTGAAATATGGGGTGACAAAGGATTTCGTACTTGGCCTTGAACTGGTTACACCAGAAGGAGAAATCATTCGTACAGGTGGAAAGACAATTAAAAATGTTACAGGTATCGATTTGACGAAATTGCTCGTTGGATCGGAAGGAACGCTTGGAGTCATTACAGAAGCAACGTTAAAATTAGTTCCGAAACCACCTGCCGTTCAGACGCTAATGGCGGTTTTCGATGATGTGCGTCTTGCTGGCCAGGCTATTTCGAGGACATTAACTTCAGGCATTCTCCCATCTAAGATGGAATTTATGGATCAAGCATGTATTAGAGCGGTAGAAAATTTTCAACCAGCAGGATTACCTACCGATGCTGCTGCTATTGTCATTATCGAATTGGACGGCCATCCGGAAACGCTAAGCATTGAAAAAGAGCTTATCCAGGATATTATGAAAAATATCGGAGCAAGGGATACCGTCATTCCTGAGTCACAAGAAGATGCAGCAAAAATTTGGCACTCTCGTAAACAAGTATCACCAGCCATTGCCAAAATAAAGCCAACCAAAGTCTCCGAGGATGCTACCGTACCAAGAAGTAAAATTCCTGATATGATGGATCGCCTTAAGGAGATAAAAGAACGCCACAACGTCGAGATTGTTGTATTTGGTCACGCAGGTGATGGCAACCTTCACCCTAATGTTCTTTGTGATAAACGTGATCAAGAAGAAATGGGGCGCGTTGAATTAGCTGTAGAAGAAATTTTCCAAGCGGCTATTGATCTTGGAGGGACTCTGTCAGGAGAGCATGGCATAGGTACGATGAAGGCTCCATTTATGGAAAATGAACTCGGAGAAGTTGGGCTAGACATGATGCGTCGAATCAAGGACGCCTGGGATCCAAATGGTATTATGAATCCAGGTAAAATCTTTCCGGAAAAAGGCCAGAAGCTGGTGTTGCGTAGTGAGTAGTGTTAAAACGCTTCAGGAAAAGATTAATTATGACAAGACCTTTGATTGTGTCCAATGTGGCTATTGTCTTCCGGCATGTCCAACCTATGAAACAATGGAGAGGGAAACCCATTCCCCTCGGGGGCGCATCAATTTAGTGAAAATGGTTGCGGAAGGAAAAGCTGCTATTGAAGATTTACAAGAGCCTATAGAGAAATGTCTTGGATGTATGGCATGTACAACAGTGTGCCCAACGGATGTGCAATATGGTGAAATTTTAGAAGGTGCCAAAGAAGTTATTGAAGACAATCAAGTGAAATCGAAGACCCAACAAAAAACAGAACAGTTTTTGTTTGAATCTTTCTTTCCTTCTAAAGGGTGGATGGACACACTAGGAAATGCCACATGGTTGTATCAAAAAACAGGCGTGCAAAAAATAGCCAGATCCTTTCATTTAACGAAGGTAGCCCCAATGAACCTCGATCAATTTGAAAAGGTGCTACCAGATTTACCGTCACCTAAAGAGCGCAAACGACGTGCCAAACGTTTTATTCGCAAGCGTCCTGCTACAGCAAAAGTAGCCTTTTTTACAGGCTGCGTGATGGATAGTATGTTTTTTGATACGAACCAAAATACGATAGAACTATTACTAAGGAGCGGCACAGAGGTTGTACTTCCTGAGCAACAAACGTGCTGTGGAGCTTTGCATGCACATTCGGGTAAAATTGATCAATCGAGAGAACTAGCGAAAGAAAACATTAAAGCCTTTGAAGAAGAGCAAGTAGATTATATTGTGAACAATGCTGGGGGATGTGGCGCTAGATTAATAGAATACCATCATCTCTTTGAAGAAGGTACAGAGTGGTATGAGCGTGCCAAGCAATTTGTTGCAAAGGTTAAAGATATAACCGAAGTTCTCGCAGAGCTTGATCAAATAAACTATACAAAACCTGTAGAGAAAACGGTAACCTATCAACCTTCTTGCCATATGAGCAATGTTCAAAAGGTTAAACAGCCTCCACGTCAACTAATGGATAAAATACCTGGTTTGACATTAAAAGAACTCGATCGTCCAGATTTCTGTTGTGGTTCGGCAGGTATTTATAACATTCTAAACTACGAAGATTCCATGGATGTACTGGATGTAAAAATGAAGGACGTCTGCTCAACACAACCTGAGGGAATAGTAACGACGAATCCTGGTTGCCTGTTACAAATGAAACTAGGAATTGAACGGGAAGGAGCAAGTGAAGACATGGAAGCTGTGCATTTGGTAGACTTACTAGCACAAGCTGGACCTGTTGGAAAATGGGAATAATGATAGCTATAAGAACGAGCTAATATGCTCGTTCTTTTTCGCTGTCCAGGAAATTATAAAATTCAATTCTTGTGTATAACTGAAAAAGTGAAGTAGCCACGTCCAGCTCCAGCGCCCAGCGACTAGCAAACTTCCTGCACCTTCTTACGATAAGTCAACATCGAATCGCTATCGCTCTTCGTGTTTCCTTTCGGTCTACACGACGTAGGTTGGTTCGATGTTGCTGCGTGACGCAGCGGGTCTAATCGAACTTCCATTACCACAGGACAGTTTGTACGTCGCTACCGGGCGCTTGCGCTTTTGTTCTGCTATAATATAACTTACTTTAAAGCAACTATTGGAGGAAATATGGTTATATGTCTTTTGTTTATATTGGATTGATTGGTTTTATAGGGTTGTTGTTTTTTGGTTCTGAGGGTTTTGTGATAGGTGCAATTGTGGGCATGATATGGACAACTCAATCTAATAGAAAAAGAATCCTAGAATTAGAAGATGAACTCTATGAATACAAGTATAATAGAAGTTAAGAAAGAATCATTAAATGAAAATACGCACTATCTCGAGAATATGTCTTATGGTATCGTTGCAGATAAAGGACAATATAATAAAATTCTATAAAAATTGACGCTTAGAAATAAAAAATATATAAAGGATTGGACACTTATACTATTTTTTATACGAAACATTATAGTATATCGCTCATATCGCTTTCCGCTACAGAGAAAAAATGGTTGGAATGATTGTGTTAAAAATACACTTAGCATCTTAAAGGTACATCTTGTTGCTAATTTGCGTACCGTATCGGTAGGCGATATGAATTGCAAAATCACGTTATAAATTTCATATTTGTAATAAAAGGAGGAACGGTATGCGACACGATATAGAGCCAAATGAACGTGCCTTTTCGTCCAAGGCAGTAGCGGATGAACTTGGCATTGCTACAACAACTGTAAGGAAGTATGGTCAAATTCTAGAGAGAAACGGCTATGAGTTTTTTAAAGATGGAGATCGTCGTATATTTGTCCGTTCAGATATTAAAGCGCTTATAGCGATACGCGACACAGCTAAGAATAGAGACGATACAGCAATAGAGATAGTAGCCCAGCAAAAAGAGAGATTAGAAGAAAAACAGGAAGCAATGGAAACAAAACCAGCAACTCAAGATACATATGATTTTTCACTCCAAGACCCCAATCAATTACATGAATTTATAAAATTCCTCTCTAGTGAATTAGCTGCTACACGTGAAATGAATGTTCAACTGCAAAATGATATGTCACATCTTAAATCAACCGTATCGCAACTCCAGCAAGATCACCATGTAATTAGTTCAGGAGTGGGAAATTTCTCGCAAAAGACAAACACAAAAATTGAAAAATTAGTAGAACAACAACAAAACCATTATGAACAATTACTGGAACAAGAAAAGCAAAAAAGTGAACTCTTACAAGAAGAAATAAAGCAGATGCGTGAAGAACAGCAGAAAGAATGGCGTGTACAAAATGATTTTAATAAGCAATTACAGGAATCATTTCAAAAACCAAAAGGGTTTTGGGAGTCTCTTTTCTCTGTATTTCGTAAATAGTTGGTATTCGTACACTCATATTCGAGGTGAACGATTTGAAGGGTATAAAGATTACTAAGAATAGAGCAGCTCTAATATCTCTAACTGCTCTTCTAATAACAACTTTGATATTGACTTCTAATGAAAAAGGAATTTCGTATGTAAGGCGTAACTTAGATATGCATCAGGCAGAAACAGTACCTTATCAAAATGATATTACCTTCACACTAACAACAAAACAAATTCTAAATGGCCTGAGCGAACCTATACATATAAATCAAGTGTACGATACAGATATTTATGTAGAAGAAGTAAAAGAAAAAATGAATGATTTGAAAGAAAAAAAAGAATATTTAATTATTGTGGGATTTAATAGCCATTACCATGCAGACGGTGGAAAAATGTTAAGCTTGTTTCGGTTAAACAAAAATCAAACAAGAACAAATACAATTCGATTAAGAGCGTATGGAGAAAATGGTGATGAAGGGGATTATGGAAGTGGCTTTGGAGATAGTGAAGGTAAGTCAGAACAAATGGCTATGTTTGTCTTTACCAAAAAAGAATTACAAAAAAGTAAGCGATGGACTTTTCAAATGAGCAACATGCATTTATTAAACTATAGTAAAAAGAACTAGTATTTCTTGATGATAGAAATGTAATATTGTTAGTAAAGGGAAAAACCAGTCATTATTATAAAAAAATATATAAGAGGTGATTGTCAGTTGAATATCCAATTGTTTCAACAAATGGCGCAATTACAGGCAATTCGTACGATGGGGTCGGGAAATTCGGCATCGTCTTCTATGAATACGTCATCGTTTTTTACGCAGTTATTGCAAAATGAAATGGCGTCGTTTGATGTTCCAACAGCATCTAAACAAGCTAGAAGCATGACATCTTCCATGCCTCCTCTTTCTATGGGGTCTATGAATCAGGTGATGACATCTTCTAACTCGTTCAAACCTCAAATAGAGGCTGCTGCTCAAGAGCATAATATAGATCCCAAGCTACTAAATGCCGTTATTAAACAAGAATCAGATTTTAATCCAAATGCAGTAAGTAATGCAGGGGCAAAAGGATTAATGCAGCTGATGCCTGCTACAGCGCAAGGATTAGGGGTAGAGAACATTATGGACCCTATCGAAAATATCAATGGGGGAGCAAAGTATCTACGGCAGATGCTAGATAAATACAACGGAGATACAGAACTAGCACTGGCAGCTTATAATGCTGGGCCTGGTAATGTAGACAAGTATGGTGGGATTCCTCCATTTGAAGAGACAAAAGCTTATGTACCGAAAGTAATGGCCAATTATATGAATGCATAAACGATATAAAAAACGCTTGGACAACTATATTAGTTATCCAAGCGTTTTATTTGAATATTAATCGTTAACTCGCTCTCGCTCTAGGTATTTCACCTTGAGAAAGATTAGGTCGAACTAATTGCTTCACAAACCAGCCTGCTACTAGCAACCAGATAATGCCACCTAATATCATGGAAGTGGTGTAGGCTAATCCAAACCCTTCAGGTGCATAAAATATATACGTGCTCACGACAGC
This sequence comes from Pontibacillus yanchengensis Y32, assembly GCF_000770635.1. GTDB lineage: Bacteria > Bacillota > Bacilli > Bacillales > BH030062 > Pontibacillus > Pontibacillus yanchengensis. The sequence goes on along the minus strand of NZ_AVBF01000015.1, from coordinate 33,822 downwards.
TGTCATTGCGAGAGCTGGGATGCTGGCAATCCAGTGGAATTTTCCTTCTCTTAAGAGGTACATCGCTGCGGTCCATAGCATAACGGTAGCTACGACCTGGTTGGACCATCCGACATATCTCCAAAGAAAGGAATAATCTATTTGTGTTAATAGGAACGTTGGAAGGGCTACAGGAATCGACAACCATAGAGGAGTCCATTTCCCTGTCAGCTCTTTTTTACGTAATTGCGTAATTAAATCTCCTAACATCATCCGTGAGGAACGAAGTGCTGTATCACCAGTAGTAACAGGTAAAATAATAACACCAATGACGGCGAGCACCCCTCCAAAGGCACCAAGAGTAGACGTGCTAATTTCATTAACAACACCAGCTGGACCACCAGCATCAAGTGCTTCAAAAAGTCCCTCTGTAGATCCAAAGAACGTCATACCTGCTGCTGCCCATATCAAGGCAATAATACCTTCTGCAATCATGGCTCCATAGAACACCTTACGACCTTCGCTTTCTTTTTTTAGTGTGCGAGCAAGAATAGGACTTTGTGTACTATGAAATCCTGAGATAGCACCACAAGAAATGGTTACCATTAATAGTGGCCATATGGGAGTATCTTTAGCTTCAGGATGTAAATTACTGAACGTTAAATTTGGTATCGGGTTATCAAAGAAAAAGATTCCCACACCAATGGAAACAGCCATAAATATTAAAATAGCCCCAAAAATAGGATAGATTTTACCGATTATCTTATTCACAGGTAACAGTACAGCGATTAAGAAGTAAGCGAAAATAACAAGTAAAGAAGCCATAAAAGTTAAAGGGGTCACTTCCGCCATCAATTGTGCTGGACCAGCTGTAAAGGCAGCTGCCACTAGAACCATTAAGGCAATAGATAACACATTGATAACAGAGCGAACAGGTTTACCTAAGTATTTTCCGACGATAGTAGGATATTGGGCCCCATTATGACGGATTGAAAGCATTCCAGAGAAGTAATCGTGCACTGCTCCACCAAATATAGATCCAATTACAATCCAAATAAAAGCAACAGGACCATATAAAGCGCCTAAAATAGCACCAAAAATAGGGCCAAGTCCTGCAATATTCAAGAGTTGTATTAAACTAGCTTTCCACCAGCTCATTGGCATATAGTCAAAACCATCCTGATAGGTATAGGCAGGTGTACTGGTTTGATCATTAATGCCAAAAATTCGCTCAACCACCTTTCCATAAACAACGTAACCTAAAATTAGTAATAAGATGGATGCAACAAATGTAACCATCGTGACAGCCTCCTTTCGAAATAACGATTTTAGAATATAAAAATTATTGTAAAGTCAGTTGAGGGAAAATACAATTAAAAAAAATGAAAAAAAATAATTTTCTGATAATACTAGGTGAGACATCCGAAAAAGGAATTGTTACAACAAGCGAAAAATGAGGTATACTAGTACAAGCGATTAGCCGTAAAGAAGAGAAAGGATTTTTCTATTATGACAAATGCTCATTCAAATACAGATTTTTATGCAGCACTTCCACCCTTCCTAAAAAACGCATGGGAGAAAGCTCAATTTACAGAACCAACAGCTATCCAACAACAAGCTACCCCTTTTATTATGGAAGGAAGAGATGTGTTAGCGGAAGCACCTACAGGAAGTGGTAAGACGTTAGCTTATCTGCTTCCACTATTAGATAAAATTGATTTTAATCAAAAACAAGTACAAATCGTTATTTTGGCTTCTTCTCATGAACTAGTTATGCAAATCCATCAAGAAGTACAAAAATGGACAGAAGGATCAAACATCAAAAGTACAACCCTTATTGGTGGAGCTAATGTGAAGCGCCAAATTGAAAAGCTAAAAAAGAAACCACAAGTCGTTATCGGTACACCAGGACGTGTTCTAGAGCTAATTAACCAAAAGAAACTTAAAATGCATGAAGTGAAAACAGTCGTTTTTGATGAAGGCGATCAATTACTCATTCCAGAACATCAAGATACAATCGAACGAATTGTAAAAAGTACCCTACGTGAGCGTCAATTGTTACTGTTCTCAGCAACTGTATCTGAACATGTACAAAGGAAAGCGAAAGAAATGATGGACGACCCTGAAATAATAAATGTGCAACAAGGCGAAGGAAATCAACCAGAAGTGGAACATGCTTATATTCCATGTGAGGCACGTGAAAAAGTTGATACACTTCGTAAAGTGATTCATGCAATTGATGGAAAGGCTCTTGCATTTGTGCGTGATGTTGGAAATCTTCAAGTGATGGCAGAGAAATTAGCATACAGAGGTCTTTCCGTCGCAGTACTCCATGGAGATACAAAGAAACAAGACCGCGCTAAAGCTATTCAAGCCTTCCGTTCAGGCGAAGCTCCGCTTTTACTAGCAACAGACGTGGCAGGACGTGGACTAGATATATCCGATATTACCCATGTCATTCATGTCGATGTACCAGACGAACTTGACCAGTACATTCACCGCTCAGGGCGAACGGGTAGACTTGGATCCGAGCAGGGTACAGTATTATCCCTTACAACAAAAGAGGAAGAGAAAGAATTACACAAGTATGCAAAGAAATTAAACGTTCCCCTTCATAAGAAAGCTCTTTATAAGGGAAAACTTCGGGATGATTCCAAGCAGTAATGAATAGATATTAAGTTAAAGCCTAAGTCACAGTTGACTTAGGCTTTTTCATTGATAGGATCTTGCTGGCGGGGTTTGCGAGCAAAAAATTTGATTTGAGAGCAACTTTTCAAATTTGCGAGCAAAATTTTAGATTTCAGAGCAACTTTTTCAATTTCAGAGCAAAAATTGAGTTTTCCGAGCAAATCGGATTTTCACAGTGCTCACAATAGCGAGTGAGCCTGATACATAGTTGGGAATTAATGTTAAATTGATTAGGTAATCTCTTATCATTAAAATAGGGGGAGATGGCTTGCACTTTTTAGCTAACCTTATTGAATATGTATTCTCAAGTAAGAAAACATTGATTTATACCACGTTTAGTAAGAAGGAATATTACCTGATTGTATCGAAGTTGAAAGCTGTGTCTGTTAAGTATCGAGTAGCTTCAACAGCTGATTTTTCCTCAGCACCTGGTGGTTCCTATAGCGATCTTGGGAATGAATACAAGTTTTACGTAGCCAAACAAGATGAGGGAAAAGCATTAGAAGCCATCCATCATAAAAGTAAGTAATTGTTATGCAATAATCAAGAAAGATTCTTGATGAAGGGAGCATCTCCATGAGAGTGTTATTGGAACTGTTACGAATCATATGTATTTTTGGTATATTAGGCGGTGTGTTAGGCGGAATTTTAGATGTTTTTTATGATAACTTTGTTGGTCCTGAAACAACGGCTTATCGATGGTTGGGTTTTGTAGCCATCCTTGTCTTTTTATTTGTACACTATCGAAATCATTGGCAATTCAGTGGTTGGTATAAAGGAAAGGGGAGAGAGAAACTATCGACTCTAGTTACTAGAATGTTATTAGTTATTTCTATAATTCTAGTGATAGCTCCTACCTTTATTGATGTTATTAGAAGGGGGTAGGTATCTGTGAATCAACGAAATAGAATTGCCACCATACTTCAAATTATTGGTGTATTATTCTTCCTAATGGGGATCATTATTGCATTTATTGCTGAGAGTATCCTGTTCTTTTATTTAGCTTTTGTAGTACTCATGTTGTTTCTTGGTTTTGCTGAAATTATTCATTTGTTACAAAAAATTCATGTGGATCTTGTTCTTTATACGAGAGGGGAGGAGTTTATAGAACAGAAACAAGCAACGGATATAGGTGAAGGAAACTTCTATACAATCCACCCCCTAACAGAAAAGGACAAACAAAAAGTATATGATCTTTTTGAAGATACACCAGCAAAACATATGAAACTAATCCATACGCCATACGAACATGTGTGTATCGTACATAAGAAGGATTCGTATTACGTTGTGACGGTGACTGAACAACAGGCGAGTGTTGTTCCTGTAAATCAATTAAGAACTTCCATGCCAGGTGTCATTAAATGGGCAAAGGAACGTAAAGGCATTCAGTTAATTGAGGTTGAGAAAGATGAAGATGGCTGAATTGATGTACACTATAGTAAAAATAATTCTATATGCTGGTCTTGCAATGGCTGTTTTCTCCAATTACTATGAACAAGGTATAGGTCAAGTAGCATCGATTATTTTAATAGCCATCGCAACTAATGAGGTGATTTACGGGATTAAGCGGATTGACAATCGAAATCATTCATGAGGGAGACCATCTCGTTCTTTCACTCTTATCTTTAGCATTTGTATAGTGTGATTATCATCGAGCAGCTCTTGAATTTCCTCTTGTGATCCTCCACTAAATGCTTGAATTTAATTATGGTGTGGACTTTGAACATAAATTCCCATTGTTTTTGTCTCTTCTTCTTGTATTCTATTGTTTTCTCCTTTTCAATGCTATATCCAAATCCATGTGCTTTGTTAGATTTAATAGGGTCACCATCTATAGGCTTATGGCTTCACAGATGTGGCAGTAGAGTATAGGAAAAATTGTTCCTCTTCAGAAAAAATACTTTTTCTTTATAAGCAAAAGTATTTTCTCGTTTCTTGACACGCTGTCCTATATAATGTTATATTAATAATTAATTATTCTTGTTCGTTTGCAAGTTATGAAAGAGAAAGTTTCTAGTAAGTCACTTTAGTCTGGAATGAATATGCAGAGCATTAATAGTAATACATTGTGGATTTTGATCCACGCAGGAGGTAACAATTATGTTACAAGGAAACGTGAAATGGTTTAACGCAGAAAAAGGATTCGGTTTTATTGAAGTAGAAGGTCAAGACGATGTATTCGTTCATTTCTCTGCTATTCAAGAAGAAGGCTTCAAAACATTAGAAGAAAATCAAACTGTTACATTCGACATTGTTGAAGGTAACCGTGGCCCACAAGCAGCTAATGTTCAAAAATAAGTGAATACTAGTAAAAAGAGACTCCCTAAAATAAGGGAGTCTCTTTTTTTGTAGGTAAAGAAATAAGAAAATTGAAGGGCTTTGATGGTAAGCTGCTGTTTAGTAACTTGGATCTTCATACAATAAGTTATCATCGGAGCGCTACTGCTCTCGGTATCAATTAACCTGCTTTTCAGTGAGTAATATCTACCGTTGAGATTGCACCGCCCTATGCTGGACCGGTTGTAACTTGTTCTTGTATAGGAAATTATAAAATTCAATGCTTGTGTATAACTAAGAAAGTGATGCGGCCACGTCCAGCTCCAGCGCCCAGCGACTAGTATGCTTCCCTCGCCTCCGTACGATAAGTTAACATCGAATCACTTCGTTCTTCGTGTTGCCTTTATCTCCTACGGCTCAGTCCAGCATATACGTCGCTAGTCGGGCGCCCTGAGCTTTTGTTCTTGATGTAAACTTAAAATGGAAATCCTCCATATCCTTGGTTTGATCCGAAGAGTTGACCTAACATATTTCCAAAACCGGTACCACTATTAGGTCCTCCATATCCTGGTCCGAATCCTCCGTTATAAAAGCCTGGGCCTTGACCGTATCCAGGTCCATACCCAGGTCCAGGTCCGAAACCCCCGCCATATTCTGGATTGTATCCATTTCCATAAACAGGTCCATTACCTGGTTTAAACCCATACCCATTTCCGTAATTGGGACCGAATCCAGGGTTAAATCCACCATAGCCAGGCCCAGGTCCATATCCTTGATTAAACCCTGGGTTTCCTGGTCCTCCAAAACCTGGTCCAAAACCATTATTCGGTGGACCAAAACCTTGAGGATTATTATTTCCGTTCAATGCTTTATTCAGTAAAAACCCTCCTGCTGTTAGCATGAGGGGACTAATAAATCGTTCATCTTCACCATGTTGCGAGTTAGGAACATGGAAATAGTGATGATGCATGATTGTACCCCCTTTAACACATCGTACATTGTAGCTTATGATATTTGTCTTGATGTGTGCCTAGAAAGAGTGGCGTATGCTGTCTCTCAACTAAAAAATAATTGTTACAATTGAGTGAAAACTAGAATTAATGATTTTTAGGGAGGTGTAAAAATCTTAAAATATTGTTCTATCATTATATTCATTTCGCTAATATTGGTAGCGGGATGTTCCAAAGAATATACTAGTGGGCCTACAGTAGTAGGGTATATCGTAGAAACCAACCCCGATGAACAAGAGATCCTTGTTGTTAACCAAATTAATAAAGAGCAAGCCATGGATTTCAAACTCGATCAATATAGTGGGAAAGATATTGAGGCGTATTATGTAAATGTAGATAAGTTTTGGGATTTCACCTTCGACTATGAGGTGGGACAAAAGGTCCGTATTTGGGTAGATGGGATAGTTGATGATTCCTTTCCAATGCAGGCTGAATTAGGTAAGATTGAAATAATTGAAGAATGATTGTAGTGTGAAAATGTACATATCGTTAATAGAGGTTGGAATAACAATAAAAGTATTAAAAATTTCGGTAAAGCTTTTTAAATCTTACAAGGTATTTCATTAACGGTCATTTTAAGTGCAGCATAGTCGGAAGATACAAGGATATAACATCAGTAGTAGGGTTATTCCCTACTACTGATAAGACTGGTCTTGGATACGTAATTGTTGTTTAGCGAAATTTTGGTATAACGTATGAGTTGAAAAGAGCTCCTGATGTGTTCCTGTGCCAGTAACAATCCCTTTTTCTAAGAAAACAATTTTCTCTGCATCAACTATGGTCGATAATCGATGGGCAATGACTAGCGTTGTTCTACCTTTCATCAAGTTCTTTAGTGCTTCCTGGACGACGATTTCCGAGTGACTATCGAGGCTTGACGTTGCTTCGTCTAGCATAAGGATTTCAGGATCTCGTAAGAAAGCTCGTGCTATTGCTATTCTTTGTCTTTGACCACCTGACAATTTAATGCCACGTTCTCCTACCTCCGTTTGATACCCATTTGGGAATTCTAATATGAAATCATGCGCATAAGCCATTTTTGCAGCAGCTATGATTTTCTCTTCTGGAATATCTTCATCTAGTCCATAGGTTAAATTTTCGACAATGCTACCAGCATAAATAGGGCTTTCTTGAGAGACATAGCCAAGCATTTTCCGCCATGACATCAACGAGAATTCATAAATTTTCGTATCACCATAGCGAATTTCACCTTGTTGAGGTTTATAGAATTGTTCAATGAGTGAAAATAATGTTGTTTTTCCACTTCCACTTGGGCCGACAATGGCTGTAACATCCCCACTTTTGGCGGTGAAAGATACGTCATATACTACTTTCTCAGAATCATCATATCCAAAGGTCACGCCATCAAGAACGAGTTCATTATCGTGTTCAATCCATTTTCCTTCTGTAAAATCCTCTTCTTCTAAATCAAGGATGTATAATACTTTCTCCGTAGCGCCGATTGTTTTTTGAAACTTTGTGAAGAACACCACGATTTGAGTGAGTGGCATAATAATTTGAAACAGATAAATGAAAAAAGCAGCCAATTCCCCTGCAGTCATTGCTCCAGAAGATACTCTTATTCCACCAAATCCAATAATAAGAACAAGGACCACAATGATAAGGGAGGAGACAAGAGGCGACATAATCGCTTGAATCATTCCCTCTTTTAGCCCAAGTTGATAAAGGTTATGGATTCCTGATTTTCCACTTCTATATTCTCGTTCCTCTGCATTAGAAGCTTTCACTAACCGTATTTCTGAAATCACTCTTGTTAAATGGGCAGAGAATTTTGCTGTCTTCGATTGTAAGCTTCTTGAAATTTGAGCGCTCTTCTTGCCGATTGGTATAAGGAATAATAGGGCTATTGGGATAATGGAAAACATAACTAATGTAAGGGGCCAATCTAGAAAAAACAAAATAATGATGGCACCTGTAACAGATATGATTCCTGTCACAAAACCTGTGAAATTGTCAGTGATTAAGTCTTTAATAACCCCTGTATCATTTGTCATTCTGCTAACAGAATCACCAGTCTCATGTGAATCATAGTATGAAATGGGAAGAGCGAGAAGCTTCTCCCACAATCTTTCACGTAGGGCAGCTATGATATGTTGGCCAACTCTAGCCAGGATGTACACGGACACTCCGCCTGCTATCGCCTGTATCAAAAAGGCGATCACAATGCCAACAATGACGGTAGTATTCAGGTTCTCTAAATCGAAATTATCAATTAATCGACTCGCCAGTAAGGGAATGCTTAAACCTGCCATCGTAGTAAGAACACTTAAAAATAGAGAAAAACCAAATAAAAATTTAGGTGGATTTGTTGCTCTAATTAATTGGACAAGATTCTTCCAATTTGCTTTTTTATGTACAGTTTCCATTATGTACCTCTCATCTTAATTAGTCGTTATCTTTTCAAATCATTCGTCGCAAACTATGGTTGCGAGGTGATAAATTCTAATACCTTCCAATTCTATTTTAAACTATTATCGTGATAATTGTAATAAAAAGAGAATGCCGTTACACTTTAGTTGAGACGAACAAATATAAACTAGTAAGGGAGTTTAGTATTATGAAAATTGCCTTGGCAAATGATCATGCTGGTTTCGCATTAAAAGAAGAAATTAAACAATTGGTAGAAGAAGAGGGGCATGAGGTTGTAGATTTTGGAACGCATGACGAGGAGTCTTGCGATTTACCTGATTTCATATATCCTGCATCTCTAGCGGTAGCAAAGGGAGAAGTAGAACGAGGGATATTCGTAGATGGAGTTGGTTACGGAAGTGCGATGATTGCCAATAAAATCTATGGTCTGAATGCAGCGGTTTGTCAGGACCCATTTTGTGCAGAGTTAGCAAGGTCTCACTCCAATACGAATGTGTTATGTATTGGTGGGAAGATTATTGGTTCAGCTATAGCCTTGAAAACCGTTGACGTCTGGTTGAATACTGCTTTTCATGAAGAAGAAAAGTATAAACGTCGTGTGGAAAAAGTAAATAGAATAGCTGAAAAGCATTTGAAAGAAATCTAATTATTTTTGGGGGACTATATGCAATCAACGAATAGTAATATAAAGCAATCTATTCCCATATTTCGTATTTTTGATGTAGAAAAGGCCAAGGAATTTTATATTACGTATTTAGGGTTCTCATTAGATTGGGAGCATCGGTTTGAAGAACATTTCCCTTTGTATATGCAAGTTTCCTCTGGAGGGATTACGCTTCATCTATCGGAACATCATGGGGACTGTTCTCCAGGAGCGGCGGTTCGCGTCGAAGTAGAAGGTCTTAAAGCATTGCATAATGCATTAGAGTCGAAGGCCTATGCATATGCTAACCCCGCCATTGAATCAAAACCATGGGGAACCAAGGAAATGCAACTTACAGATCCATTCGGGAATAAGTTGATTTTTTACCAATGGGTGTAATAGGTGGAGATTTGACTAGGATTGTTATATAATTCGAAAATTACACATTAAGTAAATACATTATGTGTAGATGGTAACCGCAGAATAAAGTAATTGTTTTAAAATGAAAGTAGGCGCATAAATGAAAATGAGTAAAAAAGGGGAATGGCTCGAGATACAGGTACCGGAGCATTGGATAGGAAATTCAATCGAGTACATATTAAAGAATCTCTTACATGTTCCTAAAAAACAATTGCATCAATTACGAATGGAAAAAGGTGCAAAACGAAATGGCGAGGATGTCGCATGGTCAACTGAATTACAAAAAGGGGACAAGCTTCAAATTCATCTATTCCCTAAAGAAGAGTTAGATGTTCAACCTACATATATGGATGTAAAAGTTCTATTTGAGGATGATCATGTGCTAGTTGTCAATAAACCAGCCGGAATGAAAGTTCACCCTAATATGGAAGGGCAGACAGATACCTTAGCCAATGGTGTTGCTTTCCATTTTCAAGGTCAGGGGTTAGAGGCTAAAATTAGGCATATTCATCGATTAGACCAGGATACTACCGGAGCGGTTATTTTTGCTAAGCATGCTTTAGCTGGCTCTAATATGGACCGTTTGCTTGAGCAAAAGAAGATTAAAAGAACTTATATAGCTCTTATAAAAGGTAAAGTTACCAAGAAAAAAGGGATCATAAACGAACTGATTGGCAAGGATCGGCATCACCCTTCAAGAAGAAGGGTGTCACCAAAAGGGCAAGAAGCGATAACACATTATGAAGTAGTAAAATATGATGCTAAAAATAATCAATCGGTCGTAAAAATTGATCTTGAAACAGGGCGAACCCATCAAATCCGCGTGCATATGAGCCACATTGGTCACCCATTAGTTGGGGATGTGTTGTATGGTGGCAAGAAGCAAGCACCAAGACAAGCATTACACGCAGCAAAAATCACCTTTCCACACCCTATTACCGAGGAGGAAATCGAGTGCATTGCACCTTTGTTAGATAATGTATTCCCTCCTGGTTGTACGAACCTAATCAAATAATTAGCAAGGGCTAAATCGTATTGGTTTAGTATCTTTTTTGAGCTAGAAAATGGGGGGAGACCTTATTAGAAAACGAATCTTTGGGTTGGTCTTTATGTCTATAACGATTATGATGGTTGGTTGCTCGAGTGAACAATCAAATAACCAGGAAGTTAGGGAAAAAATTGAAGCTTATATTACTGAATCACTTGAGTATGAGGCAGGATCTTATGTGAAAGTGAATTCTCAAATTGTTATGCGTGGTTCAGGCGAACTTTTAAGTGTAGAAACAAGACAAATTAAAGATTACTTTACGAAACAAGGCTCATACATAAAAACCAAATTGATACGATCATCATCCGATAAGAAAAATGATGAGGAGCAAGTAGTTAAAAAAGGGCCTATAACAATATTGTTGCCTGAAGACTTTTCTTTAGACGAATCTGCGACTTTTCCATCAGGTGAAAAACTTGAGGAAAAAGAAAAGGAAAAAGTAAAGCAACATATTTTAGCTACCTTTGATGAGGCGTTCTAACGATATTATATAAATGAAAGGAGCTTACATTTATTAGGAATGTAAGCTCCTTTCTGTCGTCCAGGATATCTTAAACTGATAGCGGTTTTTGGATAAATTAAAACTGCAGTGATGTGTCCACTTCCAGCTCTCAAAGGTTAGCAAACTTCTTGCCTTTCATTTCGATAGCGCTGGGCTTATTCTAAAGTAATTCTGAAGCGTACTTATTCAACTGCTTACTCTTTTCTTCAATTTCTTCAATAAATGCAGAAATTTCTTCTGTAGAGGAAGCTTGCTCTTTTCCAACGGCTACAATGTTTTCAATGGAGGTGGACATGTCATTTATTGATTTATGTATGTTTTCCAGTGTGTTTCGTATTTTTTCTGTGGATTCAACTGTCTCATTTGAGAACTTTCTAATTTCCTCGGCAACGACACTAAACCCTTTGCCCATTTCCCCAGCTCTTGCAGCTTCTATAGAAGCATTTAATCCTAATAGATTTGTTCGATCAGCAATTTGTTTCATGAAGGCTAATATATCATCAGTATTTTTCACTTCAGCTGTTGCTTTTCTTGATTGTTCTAATAGGGTGTTACTAGATTCGGACAGATTTTCAGCTCCTTCTGCTATCGAAACTACCCCTTTATTTGCCTGCGTGAGTGATGTGACAATTTGTTCTGATATGTTTAAAAGCTCTTTCTCATTTTGTTCTTGCAGCTGAATTGCGACTGCACCTACAACCTCATTTCCGTCATAAATGGGTGTGGCTAAGCCAGTGAAGCTAAAACCAAAAAATTCCGGGTCAACTTCTGTACGGATTTCTTTTTTTAGATTAATACAATCAGCTAATGGTTCTTTTGGATTGATTTTCAACCCGGGTTTAACTCCTAAATCGATTTTTCTACTTGGATAATAAGCAATCCACTCTTCTCTGTTAGTGATGCCTATCGCAATATCCGGAAGCATGTTCTTTATAACTGGAATAACATGTGTAAATGAATCTAGGACGTCATTCCTTTGGTCAGAAGCTTTTGCAGGTGTTTCTTGTGCTGCTTTCAATGTCATCAAATTCCCCCAATAAAAGTCCTATGAATAAAGTTTATCATTCCAAAGGCTTAAAGAATAACAATTTTCAAATTAAAGAGCCGTGATCTTACATCTTACATTATATTAGAATCATAATATCTGGTGATTATAGTTGATGTGCTCAAAATGTTTCAAATATAGCAATGAAGGTTACATTTGATAAGAATAATAAAATAGAAGTTTTACTTTAATAGATTTAGATAAAGGAGTCGTTTATCATATGCGTAACTATAATCAGTTGAAACATTACATTAACGGAGAATGGGTGGAATCTACTGGTTCTGAGACAGAGCCTGTTATTAACCCAGCTACTGAGGAAAAGCTTGGAGAAATTAGTTTAGGAACACAAGAGGATTTAGATAAAGCAGTTTCAGCAGCAAAAGCCGCATTTCCTTCCTTTTCACAAACAAGTAAGGAAGAACGTATTGAGATGTTAGAAAGAATCGTAAAAGAATATGAAAAGCGTAAAGATGAGCTTATTGAAGTGATCACTGATGAGCTTGGCTCTCCACTTACGGTTTCAGAGAATGTGCATTATAAAATGGGACGTGCTCATTTCGCTCAAGCTGCAGAGTCACTAAGGAATTTCTCATTCACTGAAGACCGAGGTAGTCATACAATTGTTAAGGATACAGTTGGTGTAAGTGGACTTATTACACCATGGAATTTCCCGACCAATCAAGCATCGACAAAAATAGCTAGTGCGTTTGCTGCTGGAAGTCCGGTTGTCTTAAAGCCAGCTGAATTGACACCATATGCAGCAATTATTCTAACAGAAATATTTGATGCTGCTGGCGTGCCAAAAGGAGCTTTTAACCTTGTAAATGGTTCAGGTTGGGTTATTGGAAATGGTATTAGCAGTCATCCTGACATTGATTTTGTTTCCTTTACTGGATCAGCTGGTGTTGGTCAAAAAATCATGGAGAATGCATCTGAAACGATTACCAATGTAGCCCTTGAACTAGGAGGAAAATCACCACTAGTAGTGCTTGAAGATGCTGATTTAAATACAGCTGCAAAATCTGCTGTGAATCACATTGCGATGAACTCCGGTCAGGTTTGTTCAGCTGCAACAAGAATCTTAGTCCCTTCCTCTCTTAAGGAAGAGTTTGAACAAGAAGTAAAAAATGTACTACCAGAGTTTCCAGTAGGAGACCCAAGAGGCGGTAATTATGTCGGTCCACTAGTAGCTCAAAAACAATGGGATAGAGTACAATCTTACATTGAAAAAGGTATCGAAGAAGGTGCTACACTTCTAGCTGGTGGAACAGGTAAACCAGAAGGACTTGATACAGGGTTCTATGCTAGACCAACCATTTTCACAGATGTACAAAATGACATGGTAATTGCTCAAGAGGAAATCTTTGGACCAGTAATGTCCATTATTACTTATGATACAGTTGATGAAGCCATTGAAATTTCCAATGATGTCGTTTATGGACTTGCGGGTTACGTTATTGGTAAAGATCGTGATACCGTTCGTAAAGTAGCAACTAGTATTCGCGCTGGACGTATTGGCGTAAACAACGCTGACTTAGATTTCTCTGCACCATTCGGTGGCTATAAGCAATCTGGTATAGGAAGAGAATGGGGCGATTATGGTATTGAAGAATACCTCGAAACAAAAGCAATTATGGGTTTGCCTAAGTAATTATAAAGAATAAGTTACCCTAAGGTAATAATTATTATTTGGAGGATGGAATCAAAATGATTTCATCCTCCTTTGTTTCGTTTTAATTACCATAAGGGTAAAGCTTTTAAGAGTGAAATAAGGAGGGATATCATTTTTAAATATTTAATTGGAAAAAAACCAGCCAGAGTTCTATCTTATGAGCATGAATTTAATAATGCTAAGCGTATAGCTCAAAAAGGGGAGTCGATTCCACCTGATATAAGGGAGAAAAAACTATATGGTTTTCCGTTAATACGTGTCATGGCAGATTATTACGAAGAACATGGGGAATTGCTCACACTAAGGCAGTCATTTCAGCACTGTGTTCGAGATATAAGTCGTGCAACAAGATGGTAAATGAAAGAATATTTATTAAAAGATACCTTAAGGTTTGAGAATATTTTACGTCTAAAGTAACTAGTTTCTTATACCGACAAATTACTTTTAAATGGATTAATATAAATTTTGTTTCTTAGAACAAAGATATTAATCTCCCATTACTTTTATGGAAGTTATGAAAATTATTTTCATAAATAATGAATATGGTGAAAAGGATTTTCTTTTTTGGTGACGAACTACTATAATAGGTAACAATAACCTTTATAGGTGGAAGTGTTTTTGAAAGCGCTATACCAAAATAAAGGAATCTAATCTTCCAATAAGGATGGGATATGAGATGAGTACAAACCTATTTAACCTAGAAGGAAAAACAGCAGCAATATCAGGAGCTACTCGCGGGATTGGCTATTCAATGGCCTTAGCATTGGCTGAAGCAGGGGCTGATATTGCATTACTCCAACGTAATGTAGAAAAAACGGACGTTCAGGAGGAAATAAAGGCCTTAGGGAGAAAATGCGAAATTATTCCTTGCGATTTAGATGATTCGCATCAAGTCAAAGAGTCTGTTCCTACTGTTGTATCTACATTTGGTAAGATTGATATTCTAGTAAACTGTGCTGGGATTCAACGCCGTTCTCCTTCCGTTGATTTTCCTGAAGAAGACTGGGATGATGTGCTCCATGTTAATCTAAAGACGGTATGGCTTTTATGCCAACAAGCAGGTCGTTATATGACTGAACAAAAAGGCGGAAAAATAATTAACTTAGGTTCGTTATTATCATTCCAAGGTGGTATAAATGTTCCGGCGTATGCTGCTGCTAAAGGTGGCGTAACTCAATTAACGAAAGCTTTGTCCAATGAATGGGCTAAACATAACGTAAATGTCAATGCGATAGTGCCGGGTTACATAGCTACGGATATGAATACTGCTTTAATCAACGATGATTCAAGAAATCAACAAATTCTTGATCGAATTCCAGCTGGAAGATGGGGAAATCCTGAAGACTTCAAAGGTACTGTGTTATTTTTAGCTTCAGATGCTTCCAACTATATTCATGGCCACCAACTAGCTGTTGATGGTGGTTGGTTAGGTAGGTAAAAGTACCGTAAGCCAGTATTAAAGCAAGAATGAAGTTTTAAGGCGAAATCTTAATGATTTCGCCTTATTTTATTATCTATTAATTTAATACTTAGGTTATCCGTTGATAAAGGAATTGATAATATCATATTGTTTTTTCTATATTCGGTCCATTACTTCTTTCTGGAGATGGGGTTACTTTTTCACCTGTAGGCATTAAGAGGACGCCTGAGCTTTTTAGTTATGAGTGTATTTCTTATCTAAATATTGTAAAATGTAGGTGAATATATGAATGAAGAGGGTGGTCTTTTTGAAAATATGGATCAGCTCGATAGTATATATTTGTTTTACATTGGTACTCGGAGCGTGTTCATTGGAAGAAAATAAGGTAACGATACCTGAGGATGCGCCTGAATTTGTGAAAAAATCGGATATTGAGTCTATCAATTGGGAAAACAAAGCGGTGAAATTTAATGATGGGATGATTGGCAATAAACATAAAGTAGGCATTATTGGTGCTAATCAACCTAATACGAATGAACAAAAATGGATGTGGCACTTGTGGGGAGAAGATATTCAAAACGCAACATTAACAGTCTTAGGTTATCAA
Organism: Pontibacillus yanchengensis Y32; assembly: GCF_000770635.1. Classification (GTDB taxonomy): domain Bacteria; phylum Bacillota; class Bacilli; order Bacillales; family BH030062; genus Pontibacillus; species Pontibacillus yanchengensis. Next base: position 18,120 of record NZ_AVBF01000015.1, on the reverse strand, counting down.
CCTGAATCCAATGAGATCCATCCAATATTATTTGACCATGGAAGTGAGCAAATGATTTGGTCACAGAAGCTTGGACCACCCCATAACGGAGCTGATGTGCATATGCCATCAATGGTGAGTGTTCCTAAAGCAGGGGATTGGGCTCTATTGCTTTATGTAGATGGAGAGTATTTTGACACAGTGGTCCATGAGATCAATTAGAGAAAGGGGTGGATTTTTATGAAAAAACAATATTTATTCGCACTATCTCTATATATAATTAGTTTAATACTTGTTATCTACTACTCTATACAATCGTTGATTTATTCCACAATGAATCCTTCCTTTCCGAATACCACTTTTATAGGAACTCTTGTAATAATGATATCAGTAACCTTTGCTATTGGTATGGTAGTAAGAACATATATAAGTAGATGTTATAATCCTAAACAGGCGAAGAAGCATTTTCTAGTGGGAACTGTAACATCATGGATTATTTTATTAGGTCTCTTTACAATGATGTGAAAAGAAGAAAGGAGGCTCATTTATCAAGTATATAAAACCCATTGTTTATTTAGCTCTATTGCTAATCATGTTTACAGGAGGCTTTTTTATTGGAAAGGCAAATGGCGATAAAGCTTCTAGAGTAATTGAATTTGGCTATCAACATCCAGAGCAAGAAAATCGCATTGATACAAAGGAAATGTACTCTGACATTGAGCATCAATCGACTATCGACAATATCATGATGATTCTGATGGCAAAAGAAAAAATAACGAATGTTCAAGTTAATAGCACTCAACCAGACATTTATCTTACGGTCAAAAGCCCAAAAAAATATGTGGGACTAATTAGTTCAAGTGTGTGGTTTACGGATGAGGGGGCAATCATCGGACCAGTAGGAGAAGACCAAAATGATAGCTATTATCGTATTAATAAAGGTGAAGCTGACTACATAAAAGAAAAGGCAGGTTATGATAATTATCAAAATTCCTCCATGTGAAAAATCAATGCCTGTTATTCGGCTACGCTACATTTTTAGCTACGATATAATGAAACTATCATAGCAAGGTGTGAAATGGAGGAGAATTATGATTACCACTGAATCTAAAGAAAAATTGTATCAGGCATTATTAGAGCGTAACGCTGAATACGAAGGTGTGTTTTTTGTAGGAGTGATAACAACTGGGATCTTCTGTAGACCAACATGTCCTGCTAGAAAACCTAAATTGGAGAACTGTGAGTTTTACCAAACAGCTCAACAAGCACTTCTTGCTTCTTATCGCCCATGCCAGCGTTGTCGTCCACTTTCTCATCCTAACCATGAAACAGAGCTTGTACGTATGTTAGTAGATGCAGTGGAGGGAAATCCTGAAAAAAGATGGAAGGATGCTGACTTACAAGGGCTGTCAGTTGATCCCTCTACAGCTAGACGCCACTTTAAAAAACGTTTTGGTATGACTTTTGTGGAGTATGCCCGAGCGAGACGAATGGGGGTAGCCATGAAGCACATCAGGGCTGGTGACAAAGTGATTGACACTCAAATTTCAACTGGTTATGAATCAAGCAGTGGTTTCCGTGATGCCTTCTCTCGCATAATGGGAGAACCACCTACTTCTAATAAGCAAACTCAGGTGTTGTACGCTTCTTGGTTGGATACAGAACTAGGTCCTATGATTGCTATAGCAGATGAACATGCTCTGTACTTATTAGAATTTGTCGACCGTAGAGGGCTAGAAAAAGAAATTGAACGGCTTAGATTTAGAAATAACTCGGCTATTGTTCCAGGTGAAACAGAACCCATTCGTTTAATCGAACAGGAATTGAAGGAATATTTCACAGGAAGTCTTAAGGCATTTACTACTCCTGTTCATTTCATTGGTACTCCTTTTCAAAAGAGAGTTTGGGAACAGTTAAGAAACATAGCCTTTGGTGACAAGATAACTTATACTAAAGTAGCAGAACAGATTGGAAAACCAACTGCTTTTCGAGCTGTAGCAAATGCTAATGGAACAAACCAACTTGCTATCATCGTTCCGTGTCACAGAGTGATTAGAGAGGATGGTAATCTTGCTGGATATGGTGGTGGAATGCATCGAAAAAGATGGTTATTGGAGCATGAAGAAAAAAGAAGTTAATCGTATCTACTAACAATCCACTTCATTTATGAGTTGGATTGTTTAACATTTTGTAGAAAAGGCTTTAGCTAACCAAAAATTCTAGTAGCATAGTTAGTTAAAGGAGGAAATTTATTTGAAACGATTTTTATTGTATTTTATATCGACAGTCACATTTATTGCTTTAGTCTTCTGGGGGTACCAGTTACCTGATTTGGCTAGAGAAGCATTAATGTTTGAAGGACGATTAGAAGGCTTGTATATACTCGTTGTAATTTTTACTTTTCTTTTTCCAACTTTAATCGGAATACTATTACGTTTACCAAAATTTATCAAAGAAGTTAATGAGAAAAGAAAGTGGTCTATTGATTGGGTTAAATTATGTGCAATGGGCATCCCGACGTTATATGTTTCCCAAATTATAATTTTGTTCTCTTCATTACCACACAGTGTACCTCTACCATTCAGTGGAGCACTTATGAGAAATATTGAATCTCCATTATCTACAATAGCAGGTATTATTTTTGGTTATATTGTTTTAGATAGTCTTAAAGAAAAGAATGATAGTTAGTATTAAAAAAAGGTTTAGTTAGCAGATAATACTTATAAGAATAATAGCATACTTCCTAAAGAATCCTAAGAGAAAAACTGTCTTTTTAACCTTGGTCTACTCCCAGAGCCATCTTTAAATAATCTACAAACATAATGGATTGTTCTTTTAGTTTTACGTCCTCTGGAGGAAGGATGGAGTAGTCAAGGGCGAGACCATCTATGAAGGAAATAATGGACCTTGCCAGAATATCGCTATCGAATTTTTTTGAGAATTCTCCATTCTCCTGACCTTTTTCAATAATACTTTTGTAGATTTTTAAGCCAGTGTAATAACGTGTTTTTCCATATTCTCTTCTGCGTTGATCATTTCTTCCCGTAATAAAGAACTCCAAATTAGATGGAGCCATAGGGTCCATTTCGTCGTCAGGCTGTTGACCTTTTCCAAAGATGCGAGTGAGTAATAAGTCCCAGTAAGAAGATACTTCCTCGTCAAGTTGATCTAATGTATGGTGCATGGATTCATTAATTGATTCCTCAAGAAGAGCTTCGTATACATCCTCTTTATTTTTGAAATATTGATACAATCCACCACGACTCACATTTGCAGCTTCTAAAATATGTTTCATGGTAGCTTTCTCGTAACCATGTTCGATAAATACGTCTTTTGCTGCTTCTAATATATTAGCCCGGCGTTGTTCCTTGTGCTGCTTGCTTACTTTCGGAGACATGCTTTTTCCCCCGTTCTATTTTTTCTCTACTTATTAGTCCAATTAGGGAGACAACGATTAACAGTGAGGCCGTTATCATAAATGTTGGGAGAATTCCTAACCATGTTGCAAGCCAACCACCTAATAATGGTCCCACTATTGTAGCACTTGTGGTTACACTATTAATAACACCAAACACTCGACCTGTCATGCGTGCTGGTGTTTCTGTTTGAACAGAAGCTTGGAAAGGAATGAAGATCAGTCCAGCAGAAATTCCTGCCAAAAAGCCAAGTACTGGTCCCCAAATGGAGGAAAAGGATAAATCTAAGCTTGTTAATAATCCCATCATACCAAAGCTAACACCAATACCACAAACACCAAGAAACATTAAAAGAAGTGCATTGTAATCCGTTTTCTTTGTAAGTACCAATCCTGCCAAAAACATACCAAGTCCTGACCCAGTTACTATTAGCCCGAATAAATTAGGAGAAGCATTTGATAACTCTCGAACTAAGACAATAATTTGTGAGTCAGATAACTGGAGAATCATTAAGCTTAACCCTAAAACAAACATCCCGACTACTAAATAACGACTTTGCTTAATGAAGTGTAACCCCGTCTTAAAGTCATCTTTAAACGTATGGCTTTCTTCCTCGTCTTCGTTTCCATCGTCCTCTAAAATGATTACGGATTTAGGTATAGCTATTATCAGTAAAGCTGATAGAAAAAATGTAGCTGAGTCAATCATAAAGACTAGTTGGGCACCGAACACCGTCACCAACATCCCACTTAATAATGGCCCAAGCACCTTGGTCGTGGAACCAATCATGGATGAAATAGACATGGCACTCTTCATATCTTCTTGTTTAACAAGTTCTTTTAATTTTCCATTTTTAGCGGGAATGAACACCGCTGAAAGCAATCCAATTAGGAATAGACATACATACACCACCCAAATCGAACTAGCTATCGCTAAAACCAAAATAAGTCCTGCTCTTACCAAATCGGAAACAATCATTAACCATTTTCGATTAACTCGATCCGCAACCGTTCCTGTAAATGGGCCTAGTAAAGCCATGGGAAGTGCTAAGCATAATATAACAAACGAAACTTCCATAGGTGTAGCATTCCACTTCATGCCAACCATCGTTATTATGGCAACAATACTTAACCAATCACCTAAACTAGAAATCAATTGTGCTGTCATTAGGGTCATAAACGGTTTGTTTCGTAATAATGTACTCTCCATATAAAATCACTCCATTTATAACGACAATGATGTCGTTTTGTTACTCTTATTATAACGACATCGATGTCGATTTACAACCTTTTTCTGGATAATTGCTAAAAGTAAATATCTTATTACATAGAATGGTGTGAAACAAAATACCTTTCTAGCCGTATACATTAGTTAAGATGAGTGGGAAGTTGAGAAATATTAATAGTAAAAAAGAGGTTTCTGTTACTTCGCAAAGGAGGGGGATAGAATGGATGGTTTTTGGATTGGCTTAGTAGTTGCTCTAATAGCTGTCATGAGTGTTCTCTTCAGAAAAAACAGAAGAACAAACAAGGTCATATTCCTCATTGGCCTTGTTGCTGCTGTGATTGGAATAGTTGCGTATATGTTTTTAGGGTGGAGGTTTTAACTACTTCAATATAAAGGAGAGTTAGTTAATGTCTATAATTGGCTGGATCTTTTGGGGAGCAATTTTAACGCTGGTGGGAATTAGTGTAGGTTTGCAAGTGAAATATAAAATGAAACGACCTCATTACAGTCAGCATCAACGAGAGGCAGAAGCCCAAGCTAAAGCATATGCTTCATATCATTATCATAATCCAGGCGGAGGCGGAGATGGAATTTAAGTAGGAAGATGTAGTGGTTCAACTATTAAAAAGTTGAACTGCTTTTTTTGTATGACACTAGTATATACGAGTGTATATTATGCCAGTCAGAACTAACCTTTTATTTCTGCTTTTTTCCTGTTAAATAAAATGATGGAGTAGTAGTAAATTTCATGTAGTAGCGTTCTCAAAAAAGTAGTATGAACAATTATAAGGGTATCCTAATACTTATATGGACTAACATGCTAGTGGGAAATGGGGAATAGGGGATAGCTATTATGAAACCAAAGATTGGTGTATTGGAAGAGAAGAAGCTAATGGGTATGATCGAAGAAGTTTGTGTACCCATAAAATTGAGGTTATGAGTTTCAGAATGCTAGTAGTTAGGAGATTTATATGGACTTTATTATCTTTCTTATCATAGTGCTTGTTTTCTTTATTTCCTTAGAGAAATTACTTAGGAAAAGGCTAGGTATTCAAAAGCAAAAAATTTCTAATACTCCAGGTAAAAAAGTGTACCATTGGGGGAAAGGAGTTATAGTAGTCGTTTTTCTATGTTGTCTCCCTTATGCGATTACACTAAATGATCTTATGATGAGATGGTTTTGGATAGGATATTTGTCGATATTGTTAGGGTTTGAAGCATTCATTCAATGGAAATATATACGAGATTCAAAATAATATATTATTACACTGGTAATACTATTTTTGGGTGTATTAGTTATGTATAATATGGTGTATTTTATTTAGGATTTCTTCCGAATGGATCCCTACTTTATTTACCTAAAATTCTAAAAACGTCTTAAGTAAAAGGAGGGAACTAGGCTGAATAACCAAATCATTAGACCATTGGCTATATGTATTTTTCAATATGATGAGAAAATTTTAGTTGCAGAAGGGTACGATAACGTAAAAGGCGATTACTTTTATCGACCAGTTGGTGGTGGCATAGAGTACGGAGAGAAGAGCTCCGATACATTGAAAAGAGAGGTGAGAGAAGAGATATCGGCAGAAATAACAGACATAGAATTCCTGGGTACCATTGAGAATATTTTTACTTTTAACGGGGAAGTAGGACATGAGATTGTTCAGGTGTATGACGCATCCTTTGAGGATTTTTCCTTTTATTCTGTAGATTCTTTTGAAGGAATAGAAGATAATGGTGAAACTTTCAAAGTGTTCTGGAAGCCAAAACAATCGTTTCAAAACAACCAGTTACGTCTAGTTCCGGAAGCGTTGCTAGAATTGATTTAGATATAAAAGAGCAAGAATCAATTTCTATTTTTTATATCTAAGAAAGCATAATTTTAATGGTAAGGAGCTTCGAGTTAAGTGATATAGAAGTCGTGGAAAAATGCCATATTTTTTCTGAACAATCTGATAAATTAATCTATCATCCATTTTATATATCTGATATAGTGTTACCAATATACGGTTTTCGGATAGATTACGGTTTTCTGATAGATGAAAGGTTGTTTTTAATGTTGTATCGTGGTCAATTTCAAACAGATTTAGACGAACTGCAGAAATCAGTGCTAGCCATGGCAACGAGTGTTTCTAAGCTATTTCAAGACTCAATTGAAGCCTTGCATGAACAAGATAAGTTTCGTGTAGAAACGATTATAAATCACGATAAAAAAATAAATGAGATGGAATATGCAGTTATACAAAAGGTAAATAAATTAATCGCGCAACAACAACCTGTAGCATCCGATTTAAGAAGGATAATCATAGCAATGAAAATGGCCAATGATTTAGAAAGAATGGGTGATCATGGGGTTAACATTTGTAAGAGCATTCTTCGAATGAAACATGAGCCACCTAACCAAGTTAAATCTAATATTAATATTATGAGTGATCTTGCGATAAAAATGTTGAACATTTCTATGGCCTCTTACGAGAATGAGGATGTTAGGTTAGCGAAACAATTGAAAGAAATGGATGAGGAATTGGATGTTCTTCATAGAGATAATTACATGAGAATCTCTGAAAATATTGCGCAAAACAAAGAATGTAGTTTAGAAACGATGATGGAATTTGCTTTTATTTCTAGATATATAGAACGTTTTGCTGACCATGTTACAAATATCGGAGAGAATGTCTTCTATTTAGTGAAAGGTGAACGATTTGATTTGAATACCTAATACAAGGTGCCATACAAGGTGCCAGACCCCCGCCACGGTAATGCGTTAATGCTAAAAAGTGGTAGGGGTCTGGCACTTTTATTACGAATACCTACCTGTCACACACATATTAATGGAGAAATACCTAGGTTACTAACATCTAAATTATAGTGAACCTTTACTACTGTATAATGTTGGGGGGGGTGACACCTTTTGTCACCGAATTTATTAAGGTGTCTGATTGAGGTGCCAGACCCCCACTCTGATAATACGGTGATACTGTAGTGAGGTGGGGGTCTGGCACCGTAATCGCTCACGGCACCGAAACCCACCACCACCGCCATCGAATAGGTGAGATGGTTTCTTATAGATGCATTTTAATAGAGGGCGTTAAGAAATAAGCATGTTTCAAACATATACGTAATCAACATGATATTCTAGGGTTACCCAACAGAAAGGAGATAACTCTATGAATATTTTAATGATAAATTTTCCTGCTGAGGGTCATGTTAATCCTACTATCGGAATGGTAAAGGCTTTTACTGATAGAGGAGATGAAGTTCATTATATTACAACTGAAAAATATAAAGAACGCTTAGAAGGAGTTGGTGCGAATGTTCACCTTCATAACGATTGGTTACGTACCATAACTCCAGATTTATATACGTTTGAGGGCATGAATACTTTCCTGAAAGTACATATTCAAACATCGCTAGAGACGTTAGCTATTACAAAGAATTTAAAAGAGCTTTATACCTTTGACCTTGTGTTTTTTGACAACTTCGGTGCTGGTGAATTAGTTAGAGATTACTTAGATATTCCGGGTATATCGTCTTCATCCTCGTTCTTGATGCCTGATATGGCATTAAAGGAACTTCCCTTCCATCCACAATCAGAAGCTTCTTTTGAACCTGATCAGGAAGCGAAGACCCAGTTACACAATATAGAAAAAACGTATGGAGTGAAACCGAAATCCCTAGCTCAATTCATGATGAATCGTGGTGAGTGTCAAATCGTGTACACTAGTCGTTACTTTCAACCATACAGCGAACATTTTGGAGACCACAATATTTTCATTGGACCGAGCTTTCCTGATAGAAAAGGTGCTCATGATTTCCCAGTAGAGCAATTAGTTGATGAACTAGTACTATATATATCCATGGGGACCGTGCTAAGTGACCAAGAAGCGTTTATAAACGCCTGTATAGATGCATTCGCAAATTTTGATGGAAAAGTAGTAATCTCTACCGGAAATTATACGGATGAGTCAAAATTAAAGTCCGCACCAGATCATTTTCTAATCGCTTCCTATGTACCTCAGCTTGAAGTGTTACAAAAAGCGAATGTGTTCATCACACATGGTGGGATGAACAGTGTGAATGAAGCGATTCATCATAATGTTCCAATGGTCGTAGTGCCACATGACAAGGATCAGCCTATGGTGGCCCAGCGTTTGGAAGAATTAGGAGCAGGATATCCAATCTCAAAGGACTCAATTACGACAGCAACCCTTCAAGGTGCAGTACAAGAGGTAATAAATGATGAGCAATATAAGCAAAATATAGAGAAAATCAATCAAAGTTTTAAGGAGAGTGGAGGAGTTGAGAAAGCTCTTCGGGAGATTGATGCATTTTTAGGTAAGTAGTAAAGAGTAAAAAAAGTGCTAAAAAAAGTGCCAGACCCCCACTGCAGTAGCGCGTTCACGCTATAAAGTGGTGGGGGTCTGGCACTTATATTGTGGCGCTTATATTGTATTTGCAGGTTGATTTGTATAAGCGAGTGCTTGCTCGAAGTCGGCAATAAGTTCATCGACATCTTCCAGTCCTACAGATAAGCGGAGTAACCCTTTTGTAATACCTCGCTGGTCACAGTCATGATCAGGCATAGAACCGTGTGACATATTCCTTGGATAAGAGAGGATGGACTCAACTGCTCCAAGGCTAACAGCGAAAACGGGTAACTTTAATCGCTCCACGAATTGCTCTACGGCCTGTTCATTGGCGAGTTCGAATGACAGAACAGCACCGCCATTTTTGGCTTGTTTTTGTTGAACATCATAATAGGAGTTCGAAATCAATCCAGGATAGTAGACTTTTGTAATAAGGGAATGACCTTCTAAATAATTGGCTAGTTTCTCTGCTGATTCAACAGACTGACGCATTCTGGCATGTAGTGTTTTGAGGCCCCTTAGGACCAGCCAGCAATCTTGAGGTCCTAGAATGGCGCCACATGAATTTTGTAAAAAACCAATTTGTTGGGCTAATTCTTCATCATTTACCACTACTAAACCAGCAACCACGTCACTGTGACCTGCTAAGAACTTGGTGGCACTGTGAATAATAATATCCACACCAAGATCAAATGGTTTTTGTAACAAAGGGGTTAAGAACGTATTATCAATATACGATATGCAGTCATGTTCTTTAGCAAGTTGTGTAACTGCTTCAATGTCCGTTACTTTTAAAAGAGGGTTCGATGGTGTCTCGATAAAAACTGCCTTCGTGTTCGATTGGAAGGCTGCTTTTACTTCATCGAGCTTTGTCATATCAACAAAGGTATGCTCAATGCCAAAACGTGAAAGCACTTGAGTGACAAAACGGAACGTACCTCCGTACACATCCTCCGTTATGAGTAGGTGATCACCTTTCGACAAAAGCATCAGAGAGCTAGAAACAGCAGCCATTCCAGATGCAAAAGCGAACCCATGCGTCCCACCTTCAAGGTCAGCGATGGTGGTTTCTAGTGCATCGCGAGTGGGATTACCTGAGCGTGCATAATCGTACTGACCAAATTCACTGATATCTTCTTGGTGAAACGTAGAAGCATGTTGAATCGGGACACTAACTCCATTGGATGTTTTGTCTACAGAGTAATCATTGTGAAGTAGCTTGGTTTGAACAGAATAATTAGACATGCTGCTGAACCTCCGTTTGTGCTTTTTCAAGTGCTTGTTGTAAATCCTTCGTTAGATCTCGATCATCTTCAATCCCTACAGATAAGCGCAGTAAACGATTATCTACACCATAACTAGAACGAACCTCTTCTGGTATATCAGCATGGGTTTGGGTGGCTGGGTACGTTATAAATGTTTCCACGCCACCAAGGCTTTCGGCGAAGGAGATAAGCTCAAAGCTCTCTAGCAAATAAGGAACGAACTCTTCTTGTTGAACACGGAAGGAAAGCATCCCTCCCTGACCAGGGTAAAGAACATCTGTTACATTGGGATCGTTCTCAAGGAACTCAGCGATTCGTTTTGCATTCGTCTCATGCTGCTTCATGCGAAGACCTAGTGTTTTCATACCTCTCATTAATAACCAACAATCAAAAGGAGAAAGGACGGCACCAGATGCGTTCTGTTCACCAGCTAGACTTTCACAGATGGATTCATCATTGGCAACAACGAGTCCGGCGAGTACATCATTGTGACCCCCAAGGTACTTCGTTGCCGAGTGAATAACAATGTCTGCACCTAATTGTAGTGGTTGCTGTAAGTAAGGTGTGAAGAAAGTGTTATCCACGATAAGGAGTAGGTTATGTTTTTTAGCTAATGTTGCCATGGCTTCGATATCAATTTGTGTCATGAGAGGATTTGTCGGAGTTTCAATAAATAGCCCTTTTGTCTTTTCTGTTATGACTTGTTCGAAATCATCTGGTTCTGTGCTATTCACATAAGTGAATCCAAGCCCGAATTTTTGAAAGTGATTTTCGAATAAACGATAAGATCCACCATACACATCCTGGGTAACCACGAACTCATCCCCTGGTGTGAACATGGAGAAGACCGTTTGAATGGCAGCCATTCCAGAACTGAATGCAAATCCATCTCGACCTGCTTCAAGTGTGGCAATGGATTGCTCTAGTAAATCGCGAGTTGGATTTCCAGTACGTATATAATCATAACCAGTTGACTGTCCAATCCCTGGATGACGGTAAGCGGTAGAGAGGTGGAGTGGTGGGTTAACAGCCCCTGTTGTGGACTCACTGCGGTTTCCTGTTTGAGCTAGTTTTGTATCTAAATGATGACTACACATGTCGATCGACTCCTTTTGGATGGTATAGATGATATTAAAAAAAGCCCTTCCGAAGAAGAGCTTGATCGATTCAAGTTTATCCTTCTTCTTATCTTTCAAGTGGACATTCATCCCACTTGCTGGAGGTAGCACCTCACCTAAACAGGCCGGTTGCTGAAGCTTCGACGGACCAGATCCCTCAGCTTCTCTGAATAAGAATGTGTTATGCGATTGGTAATTTATTTAATTACTACCATACAGCATTAAAGGATGTTACGCAATGATTGATTTTAGAAAATTTAAAACTATCTTACTTTGGTTGAGTAGGATAGGGAGGGAGGTGGGAGTTGCTCTGAAATCTTGAATTTTGCTCTGAAATATGAAAAGTTGCTCCGAAATTTCAAATTTTGCTCCGAAATTCGAAAAGTTGCTCCCAAAACCCAAACCTTGCTCTGAAATTCCGACTAGTAGCTCCTAAGTCACCAAAGGATTCAATTCATGTCATAAAAAAGCCATTAAGGTACCCCCCTCAATGGCTAATGTAATTTATTTTCGATTTTCATAAACTTCATCAAAACGCTGTGCTAAGTCAAAATCTCGGTTTGTTAGACCTCCAACATCATGTGAAGTAAGGGCAACGATAACTTCTTTGTATTCTAACCTGATAGATGGATGATGATCTTTTTCGTCTGCGATGGTGCCAATTTGTTGTACGAATTCTAGACCATCTTTATATTGTGCAAACGTGTAAACCCTCTCAATTTCCACTTCGTCTTTTACTTCCCATTGAGGAATATCCTCATGTTTTTGTTTAATTTCTGTTTGAGATAGAGTACTCATGGTAATCCTCCTTGTTAGGTATAGACTTCTCTCTATTTATATTCCTGTTCATAAAATAGTTAAACTATCCATGAAGTTCCAAAAGGATTTATGGTACAGATAAAGAATAATATATAGTATTGAATCAATCATGATTTAGCTAACTAGGGAAGTGAAAAAGATGAGAGAATGGTTGAAAGTTTTAAGAAAAGAAAAAGGATTCACCCAGGAATATGTTGCTTCCTTGTGTCATATCGATCGAGCTTATTATGCACAAATAGAAAACGGAAAACGAACACCTAGTGTACAAGTAGCTGAAAAAATAGCTGATACTTTGTCATTCAATAGCTCAAAACTTTATGTGGATTATTTTATTGAACCATTACAAGCATCTTTGTCCGACATACCTATCACCTTTACCCATTGTGATTTAGATTTGAAATATACATGGGTTTTTAATCCTCAGTTTGATTTTGATGATAATTGGCTTATTGGTAAGCAAATTAACGATATAATGGAGGAAACGTTTTGTGAGAAATTGGTTAATTTAAAGAAGGAGGTTATAGAAACAAGGGAAATAAAAAAAGAGGTGGTCACGTTCTCTTTTTATAATAAAGAACGTGAGTACTTAATATACGCTAAACCACTGTATAATAAGAGTAATAATATAGTGGGGGTAGCAACTGCTGCAGTAGATATTTCGTTTATTCTTTAATGTGAATATTTCTTTTACCTAATTCTTCCTCAAGCATAGCAAGAAAAGATGTTTCAACATCCTTGTTCTCTTTCGCCTCTTTATAGGCTTTAATTAATAGTTCATCTGTCAATGCTACGACCATTTTCACCCCTCCGTACCAGCTATCTATCTCTATATATTTATCTTGTACTACTAAGTCCCCTATTGTCATGTGGCTCATTTGTTACATTTGCCAGCCCCTGTACTTTTTACTTTTATAATATAACAACGTTTAGATATGGGGGGAGAGGTTGTTTAAAATGTGAATCTTTAAGGAGGATATCATAGGAGTGTATATGTTCCTGTTCGTTTTGTTGTTTTTTCTTACGATAAGCACAATTGCCAATATAATGTTAAAAATGACACAAAAGAAAGATTGGATTATCTCATTGTTATTAAGCTTAGCATTAACCTTAATAACAATCCCCTTTATAATATAATTCACAAGAAAAGTGCAAGCGCCCTGCTATCGACGTATATGCTACGACCCTTGGGGGGATGTTGTTGCGTGATGTGGACCTACAGGATGTAGGTCAGTTCGATGTTGAGACTTATCGAACGTAGGTGAGGGAAGCACACTAGTCGCTGAAGCTAGTCACATAAGTTCCATAAATTTACTTTCTTTACTTTTAAAAAAAGCTCGGAATGAAATCCCGAGCTTTTTGTAGTTTTATAATATTGGCGACAAAAGTCTTGATACAGATTCCTTTATTTTGATTAAGTTAGTTCGGTTACGGTACACTTCTTCGGTGATTTCATAGGAGTGGGCCAAGTCTTCGATAAAGATTTGTTGCAGCTCATTGGATAAGATAGGATCATAAACAATAGCATTCACTTCAAAGTTAAGTTTAAAGCTTCTTACATCGATGTTTGCTGTTCCAACTGAGGCAACTTTTCCATCCACCACAAGCGTTTTAGCGTGCAGAAACCCATTCTCATAGGTGAAGCTTCTTACTCCTGCATCAATCAATTGGCCAATGTGAGCATAAGTAGCCCAGTACACAAACATATGATCCGGCTTGTTTGGAATCATGATTTTTACATCAACACCACTTAGGGATGCAATCTTAATGGCATCCATTAAACTATCATCTGGGATGAAGTAAGGGGTTTGAATATAGACGCTTTCTTTGGCGGATAAAATCAATTTGATATATGCATTCTTAATCTGTTGCCACTCCGAGTCTGGTCCAGAAGTGATAATTTGCATTCCACTGTTTCCCTGTGGTTGAATGTCAGGAAAATATTTAGGGGAAGGAGCCATTTTATACTTAGAGGCATGGTTCCAGTCCAGGTAAAATCGAGTTTGCAGAGAATAAACAGTACTTCCATTCACCTTAAGGTGGGTGTCTCTCCAATAGCCAAACTTCCTCACCATTCCAAGGTATTCATTACCAATATTAAAGCCACCGATATAACCGATTACGCCATCAACAACAGCAATCTTCCTATGATTACGATAGTTTAGACGCAAGTTAATATAAGGAATTCGAGAAGGGAAAAAAGCTGCTACGTGACCTCCTGCTTTAATAAGTGGAGCCAAAGCAGATCTACGTAAGCTTAATGAGCCCATATCGTCATATAAGAAGCGGACTTCAACACCTTCATAAGCCTTTTTGGTTAAGGCGTTAATCAATCGTTGTCCAGTGTCATCATTCCGCACAATATAATATTGAATATGAATGAATTCTTTAGCTCCTTCTATTTCTCTTATAAGATCGTCCATTTTCTTATGACCATCTGTAAACACTTCTACATGGTTATCATTTGAAAAAATAGAATCATTGTTAACTAGATTCATATACATAAGACCTTGATATTCATAATTTGATTCATGGTGATGATCAAACAGCTTCTTCTGTCGTTGTTTCAAACTTGTAAAAAATTCTGAGGCTTCACTGGAAACCCTGAATAATTTTGCTTTGCTTAAATTCTGACCTAAAAATAAATATAATATAAATCCGAAAATAGGGATAAAGAATAAGACCATTAACCAAGCCCAAGTTGTACTTACTTGCTTTCGTTCTAGAAAGATAATCGTAATGCCTAATAGTACGTTTACGAATGTGACAAATATCGCTAGACCTGCTAATAAACCCATAATCGTACTCCTTAAAGAAGTTTTAAAAAGAAAGAGAGATTCCAATGAAATGATAGCTTACTATGAGTATAAAAGGAATACTTTTTGCAAAAAGAATAGTATGGAGAATAATACCATACCAATAATTATCTTTAAGCAGACTCAAGAAATGCAATCATGTGTTGGTTAAATTCCTCAGGACGTTCCATATTTACCATGTGACCACAACGTTTCATAATTTGTACAGAGGTGGTTTGAGATTCTTCAATCTTTTCTAATAGGGAAGGAAGCAATGTGTGATCTTCTTCGCCAGATATGTATAACCGTGGTACATTTGTCTCACTAATTTGTTCATCATACATTTGTTCAATTCTTGCAATAGCATGTAGCCAATTGATGAAATTCAATCTTCCCAGTGTACTTCCTTTTTCCATAATGATGTGATTGGATGGCTGGTGGTTCTCATTAGGCATCATGTAGACCATTAGCTTCCGCATATACCATTTATAAGGGAAAAATTTAATCCACCTCTTTGCAATCCTTAAAAAACGCATTGCCTCAGGAGTAAATGCAATAGCAGCCCCACCAAGTACTGCTTTTTTTACACGCCAAGGTTCTTGTAAAATAAGTTGATGGATGACCACCGTTCCTAAGGAAACCCCAACAAAATATGCATCTTGAATTCCTACATGATTCATGACTTTTGTTACTTCTCGAATGGTGTGATCAAATGGTTCCTGTAAATTGACAGGTTGATCTTTTGATTGATAGTGTCCTGGTAAATCAATAAGAAGTACATTATAGTGCTTGCTGAGCTCATCCACTTGTCCATCAAAAATAAAATGCCCTGTACATACGGCATGTAAACAAACAACCCAGTCTTTTTTATTGTTATGATATATTTTATAAAAAAGCACGAACAGGTTCACCTCCTAGTCTTTTCCTATTATAAAGCATTTGGACAAAAATAGAAAAATGTACAAATGAAATGCATTCTATATTTTATTATGGAACAAAAATTTATCTACACAATTTTTGCTAATTCTAAAACTGCATCTATTCCAAACTTTACTCCAAACCCAATTAGCACAATACTTGCGATACCATTTACTATTTTCATAACAAAGGGTGTCATGAGCAACCGACCAAAATGTACGGTGAAAGAGAGGTTTAGGTTCCAAATACCAATGCCGATAAACACTAAACTACTTAACAAAAAAGAGTGAATCGTGTTACCTTCTTGCAGGGCAGTGCTAAGAACAGAACCATATATGCCGAGCCAGAATAATAGGTTCATAGGGTTCGTGCCCGCGATTGTAGCTCCGGTTAAATAGGATTTGATGGGCAGACGCTTATTGTTCGTTGTGACCCTTTCATTTGATTCGTGTACGGAGGTAATTGAACCCATATTCGTAATGCCAGAGTGAATTAGTATAATACAGCCAAGTATCATTAGAGAAATTTTCACCCAAACTATGGTGAGTAATTGAGCAAGTCCAAAAAACATACCTACCATAAGTAAGAGGTCAGAGGACATGCCTCCTAGCCCTACACAAAAAGATGGCCAAAATCCATAAAGTAGCCCCCGCTTAATGATTTCAATATTGATGGGGCCTACAGGAGCGGCAATCGATAATCCCAGTACAATATATCCAATAACTAATGTAATCATGAGCAAATACCTTTCTATACTATAGCTTGTCTCTATTAGTACATGTAAGAAAGGCTTTAGTTAGTACTTTTTTAGTGAAATGGATAGAAAAAATTCTGTCTTAGTAATGAAAGGTGGAGTAGTAAATGGAAAGATTTATTTATCGATAATGGAAAAAAAGCAACTATTTAGCTTTTCCTGAACTATTTGTGTGCAAATTTTATCCTCAATCAGAAAATGGATCAAGTTATCATCAAATGCATAAATAATACAAAAAAGGACCCAAAAAGGATCCTTTTAATCGAATATTTCGTTTTTCATTTCTTGTTTTAGTTTTTCTTCATCGTCTCGAAAGCGAGCCAGATAGGTTACGATTTGCTGTATTCTAGGCCCTGGTAAATACACCCTATGGTAAGACATATACTCGTTAACTTTATCTCGGATTTGCTCATCGGATAGTCCCCATTCTGTCCGGTCTTTAGCTCGCATTGCTAAGGTCTCACTAACTTCCTCTTTGGTTTTATCTAGTGCGGTTTCTAGAGAGCGAAGTTCCTCATCCGACACCTTTTCATCACTATACCATTTGGTCAATAAGTCTTGTACGGTTTTGATATGTTCACCCATTGTAGGAATCCCATCCTTTCGAGTGTAGTCCCTTTCATTATACGACAAATAACAAGGGAAATGTTATCTTTCCTTTAATCTAGTACATCTTAAACTTCCTATTTGATACCATTTCGCTAGAATAGTAGTGCTTATTAGATAACCATTTATGTGTTTTTCTCAATTTCTATCATTTTATGTGTTTTCCTCTAATTGAATTGTACTATTATAGCAACCCAACAAGTCTATGGTTTCTTAATCCGAAGATATAGTAGGATCTTTTGAATCCTTATTGCGATTGAATAGGATAAAAATCCCTACAAAAATAAGTACGAGTGGCCAGAGTTTCGCTGCGAATGAAAGCCACGCCTGTGCAAAGAAAATGAGAGCTAATATAGTTAGAATTCCTACTGGTATTAATAACCCACGATTTCGATAGCCAAAAAACCATAGCTCAAACAAACCAAAAGCAGGAGCTAACAAAAAGGTTGGCCATGTGTAATCCGAGTATTGAAAATTCGTTAAAATTTCTAAATAAAAATGGAGACTTAATACTAGTAAAATACCGCCTGGAACCAGCAGTCCAGCTAGATCTTTGCGCATACCTGATAAAAAGAATGCAATATGAAACCCTAGTGCTGGTAACAATAATGCGATAGGCCATGAAATAAAACCAAATTCAAATTGAATGAGTCCAAAGTTTTCTAAAAAGATATAACTTCCAATAATAATTAAAACGAGTCCTATTACAATATTACTAAGCTTCTCTTTACTCATGAATACTCCCTCCCTTTCTTATAAGTATATAAGGCTATACGGGTCATTTGGTGTAAATGTTTCATTTTTTTCATCGTATAGGAAATTATAAAATTCAATGCTTGTGTATAACTAAGAAAGTGAT